>DATATE010000287.1:0-14122 GCA_036268955.1 Pseudonocardiaceae bacterium | reverse complement strand
AACGGCAGACGACCGGAAGCCGGGATGCCACACGGACACATCCGGGTGGTGGTCCCATCCGTGGCAAAACCCTGATCAAGGTGGTCCCATGCTCATGGCAAACGAGCACTCAGGTGGTCCCATGCCCGTGGCAGGCGACAGTCGGAGCCGTTCCATATGCAGCCAGACTTCGCGCCGTTGTCATCGGAGGAACCAGTGGCCGGTAGGCCAACGGTGGTGGCCTCGCTCGAAGTTAGCAGCGAGCATGCATTGGCGTCCGTGATGTCGCCAGAGGCCTGACTTGTAGGTCCGGTTCCCGGATCGCTGCTGGTCGGGGCAGATCCGGTAGTCGCGGGTTCCGGTTGTCCTCCGGTGCCGCTGCAAGCGGCTACACCTACGAGTGCGATCGCCATGCTGGCCTGTCGTATCAGGCGCGACGTTTTAGCGGCCATCAGCCCGTGCTCCTTTAACTTCCCGCTGATGACAGGTGTTTTTCCACAAGCTCAGCAGCCGACAGGGCTTGTGGGCATGTGGAGGCGGTGCTGCCAATGGTTCCGGCACTCACATCGACGCGGGTTGAGTCATTGATGCCGATGGCGTACAGGCAGTCGCCACCCGCTTCTGTCAGTTGTTTCGCCTGATGAGAGCCGACCTGAGTGTTGGTGATGGTCCCGCCGTTGGCGAGCACGCCGGCCAGTCCCACATTGGTACGGATGAGGACACCAACGATATATGTGGAGCCGTCCCACTCGCAGCCAGATTTCGCTCCATTGTCTTGGGTTTCGCCGGTGCTAGGAAGACCTAGGCTCGTTGCCTCACTAGCCGTAAGCAGCGAGCATGCGTTTGTGTCTGCGATGTTGTTGCTCGTCGTTTGAGTGGTGGGCACGGTTCCGGGATCGCCGTTGGAACTGGCGTTGCTGGTTGCAGGGCCAGTCGTGGTCGGTTCCGGGTGTCCTCCGGTGCCGCTGCAACCCGCTACTCCTCCGAGCGCGATCGTCATGCTGGCCAGGACTATCAGGCGCTTCACGTAAGTTCCTTGTCCCTGTCGATCAGGTCTCAATTGCGTGGATGTTTAGCAGGCCGTCGGCAGCGCTCTGGTCACTCTGCTCGTACGCGGTGATCGAACCTTGAATATTGTTCGCGGCTTGATCCAACTGATCTTTGACCTTCGAGATCACGGGCACGAAGCCCTGCTCAGGGTCGGTGGCAACCGTAGGCAAATACGGTTTGTACACGTTTGCAGCCGGTGTCGAGCCAAGCTCTGGCGTCTGTGACAGTTCGTTGCTCTTGAAGAGAATTTCTTCGACGGCGGTCTGCATGCCCTTGACGAACTTCTGGAGCTGTAGGGCGCCCTCGTAGTCCATGGAGTAGCCGCCGCTGATGGCGCTGTTGAGGTTGGTGGCTGCCGTGTCAATGGCGCCGATGTTCTCGAACATGTCTTCCGCCCCCTCGTCCCTCGCTCACCGTAGCAACCGGCCGTTAGTAGCATCTCAAGCTTGGGTGTGCCGCTGAAGCGAGTAGTTCCCGGCATCACCCGTTCGGGGTAGTAGCTCAGTCCAGCGTCGACATCTGCCTGGCCAGGTGTTGGTCGATTCTGGGCAGGTCAGCTGGGGTGCAGGTCACATAACCGCGTCCATCCGGGATCAGCGCGTAGCGGCCGGCGTCGGTGTCGATCCAGGTCAGGGTGGCTGGCTCGCTCTCGCGGCCGTTGCGACCACGCACGGTGGCCACGAAATAGCCGGCGCCGGTACGTGGCCGGCGCAGGATGGCCTCGATGACCGCCTGTTGGGTGCCGGAATGGCCTCTGGCCGGGGTGACCGGCTGCATGAAGCTCCCCGAACTGAACTCGTCTCGCTTCGGCAGTGATCCCGATGACAGATCGGCAAGCGCGACCGTTACCGAACTGCCTGGCCCCGGTCTCAACGGTGGTAGCAAGCTGACCACGGCTCGGACCAGCGCTGCGGGCGCAACCGGTGTGAATTCCATTTGATCGCCGTGCTGGGCGACCATCACCGCGTGTTTGCCATCTGAACCGGCACGTACGCACAGCGACCGCCGACCGGCCGTACCGAGCATCGTCACCGACCATCGGGCGGCGGCGTACAACCCGACCAGGTCCGGGACGACCGGCGCGAACGAGGTTCCTCGGATGAGGCCGCGTTCGGTCAGGCTCTCCTGGACACGCCCTGCCAACTGTCGCCGTTGCGGCAAGGTGTCCCCGTGGTTGGGGAAATCGAAGGGGAACGGTCGAACGTTCAGCCGTAGTGCCTCGCCGATGATGTCCAGCTCCACCTGCGAGCACGCGAAACCCTCGGCCATTCCGACCTCTCCCCGTCCGCCCCGAAACCTGCCGGCACATCGGCCCCGCGTCGTGTGCCTTGTGCATCAGGTTACTCATCGGCAGCAGCGTCGCACCTTGCGTCGACGATATTCGGTTGGGAGTGGATCAACGCGGTTCGCGCTGGATCAGTAGAGTTGTCGACTTTCTGTGTCAACCGACCGAGAACAGGGTCGGCGCGTTTTGGCCGCCGCCTTGGATGACGGTCATGCCGTAGAGTCGGCCGTCCGCAACCAGCCAAAACGCCTCGGCCAGCGCATCAACGCCATCTCCGGCCAGGGTAATGCCGCTGGCCGCGCCCACTATCGGCAGCGGTTGTTCTCGGGTGGCCGTGAGTGCGCCCGAGGTCGCGTTGAAGGTGGCCAGCACGGTCGATGGATTGTCGACGTTGCTGCTCACCAACCGAGCGCCGGCTACCAGCAGGCTGTTGCCCGTGATTGCGACGGGATCGACCAGCGACGTATTAGGCACCGATGTCGTCCAGCGCCGCTGGCCGTTGTTGACATCCAGCGCGACCACCTGGTTGACCACCGGCTGGCTCGACTGTTCATAGGTGGTGACCAGATACAGCAGGCCTCGGGCCACGGTCGCCCGACTGAAATCATGCATGCCGTTGAGCAGGAAGGGATTGTCCAGGGTGGCATCGAGCTGGCCCTGGGCGTCGGTGGGTTGTTCCTGGGCCCAGACGACCTTCAGTGAACTGTCCAGCCGGATGAACGAGCTATCAGTTTGGCTGCCGTTTTCGTTGTCGAGTACCAGTATCAATGGCGAGGTAGAAACGATCATGGCACCGCCGAATTCCAGGCCGCCGCCGGTAGCGTCAGGGTCGGGTGGCAGCTTCACTGCTGCGGCAGACAGCGATGCAGACGCGGTGACCTGCCCGCTGGCAGCTGCCAACTCGACCACCTTCTCGACGCTGCCGTCAGTGCCGTTGGTGCCGTCCTCGTCGAAGCAGGTCAGATAGATGGTCTCGGCATCGACGGCCATATCGTCCAGGTTGCAGGTGTCGAGAGAGTTCTCGCCGAGTTGGCCGAGCGTCTGTACGGCGCCGTCGGTCAACGTCACGCGGTCAATCACCGACTGGAGGCCGGCGTAGACGTAGTTGCCGGCGATGACCAGTGCCTGACCGTTCGGTGGTGTTGCCCCGTCAGACAGCGCAGGCAGTTGCCTGACCCAGCGGAACTTGTGAGTTGCCAGATCAAGCAGGCCGGTGGAAAGGCACTGCGCGTTGGGGGTAGTCGTGCTACTGGCCTTGCCTGGCATGGCCGCCCCGAAGGCCACTGCGACCATACCGTTGACCATGTTGCGGCTAACCGCGCAGAACAGGTTGCCCGCCGAGGCTGGTGGCGTGACCTGCCACAACTGCTTGCCGGTGTCTCTGGCGAAGGTGGTTACTGCCTTCTCGGTCACGGTCACCAGATCGTTTGCGGCATAGCTGAACGTACCGAAGCCCTCTGCGTAGGGCAGCTGCGTCTCGCTCACTTGCCACGCCGACAGCGCCTTCGGCGGTGTGCTCGCGCTGCCGACCGGCCCGGCCAAGGTACTGCCGCGGTTCAGCACAATGGGCAGCGCGATCCCAGCAGCCACCACCAGCACAATCAGCGGGATCAGCCATCGCCAGGGACCGCGTCGTTGCGGCGGCCCACCCCAGCCTGACGGGCTTGGTGGTGCCGGATAGCCGGGCGGGCCGGCCTGAGGTGGATAGCCAGACGGCCGAAAGCCACGATTCGCCGCTGGATAGCCCCCAGTTCCCTGTGGTGGCGGATATGCGGCGGGCCCTGGCGCATATCCGGGCCAGGACTCACCAGGAACCGGCGGCCGGCTCTCACCAGGCAGCCATGGTTGATTCGATGACGTCACTGCGTCCCCCGTCATGTCGCTGATCTATGTGCCAGAAAGGCTGATCCCGTCGAACGTGCCGCTCCGCGCCGAGGCCAACGCTGTCCGCATGATAACAACCTCATTCCTGAACAGCAGACCTTTCGGAACGCTTATTCATCTTGAGGATGTGACATCTCGATCCTGCGGGATTTGACCAGCATGCCAGCGGCTTCAAGAACGGCGCGGGCGATGATGGAGAACGGCGGCAGTACAGCCGGTATCGGCGGGATCAGCCAGGTCAGGTGCTCGTTGCCGATCTGGCTGGGCGGGAGGTCCAACGTGCTGCCGGCCCAGATGTGCTCGACGTCGAGGTCGGTAAGCCTGGCTGCCAGTGAATACCAGTCCTGATCGCGGCGCCCGGTGAGGAAGACCCAGCGGGTTCCGGTGCGCTCGGGAGCCTGAAATACCGGACCCGGCACATTGCTCGCCAGCAACAGTGTCAGTACCCGGCGACCGAGTTTCTCCGGTATATCAAGTGCTTCGACCGGTCGGCCGGCGATCACCCATACCGTTGAACGAAATACGCCGGCATGCCAATTCAGCCGTTCGTAGTAGTCGGCGGCAATCCGACAGTCTTTGGTATTCATTGCTCGGGTTCCGCGAGTGTGGCACGGAGAGTCTCCGTGAGGGCGTCGAGCCAGTGGTGGGCGTCTGCCGGATCCGCTTGGCCGTCCAGGGCGAGGTGGATCAGGGTCGCGGCCAGGTTGATCCACTCCAGAACGGAAAGGGCCCGCTCGCCTCGGGCGACGAAGTTGGGGGTAACCGAGGCGAGCGGGGGTTCGGGGGCCTCAGCCGGCATGGGCTGGGGTGGGTCGCAGGTGATGTCGGCCGGTTTCGATGAGCCGATGTCGGCCGGTGCGGGTTTCGGGCCTGAGCGTGGAGTCCAGCCGGTCGCTGATCTTGGCGATGCGGCGCCGTTGGCGGATGTCGTTGAGGACCGCGCCGATGCCAAGGGTGCCCGACCAGATCGCGCCGACGGCGGGAACGGCCAGCAGGACAGCGATTTCGATCGACATGGGCAGCGGCTCCTTGGGGAGTTCGGAGGTGGGTAGCGGCGAGGTCGGAGGGGAGGCGGAACCGACCCCGCCGCTGGCGGATGGGCCGGCGGGGCGCTGGGACGCATCACCACCACGTGGAGGACCCACCCCTGCGAGGGCTGCACCCCGCCGACACGATCGACTATATAGGGATTATGTAGGCCCTCATATGACACGATCGAGTGTAAGTAGGCGTGCTGGATCATCGATAAGATGCAATGCATGCCTTCTGCGCCCAACCGATGGAAGAAGCAACTTGGCTCATTCCTGCGTGAGCTACGTAAGGAAGCAGGCAAGTCGATCGCTGAAGCCGCTGCTCAGCTGCACATCCAAGGCCCGACCTTGAGTCAGTATGAGTCGGGCCAGAACCGACCGCAGTGGGCGTCTGTCGCTCAGCTGCTGCACTTCTATGGTGCGTCGGAGGCGCAGCTCGTCGAGGCTGAAGGGCGTTGGGAAGACGCTGGGACCAAGACCTATCGAGTGCGGATGCCAGCGGATGCTCCGAAAGACCTGCGCAAGTTGGTGCGGGCCGAGCAGGATGCCAACCTCGTGCGGGTGTTGTCGCCGGCGCTGATTCATGGTCTGTTGCAGACCGAGCCGTACATGCGTGCGCTCAACAAGGGCGGGCATCGATTTCTCGACCTCGCTGCAATGGACGAGTACGTCAAGGCGCGGGTCAATCGGCAGAAGTTGTTGAATGGCCCCGATCCGCTTCGGTTGCACGCGCTGATCGACGAGGCCGCGATCCGGCGCGTCATCGGCGGCCCGCAGGTGATGCGCCAGCAACTCGGGCATCTGCTGCTCACTGGGTCGTGGACCAACATCATGATCCAGGTCATCCCATATGAGGCTGGCGCATACGGACCGATGACCGGGCCGTGCACGATCGTCAGCTATCCCGAAGGCACTACTGCACCGGGCGCTTACGTGGAGCACTTGGCTGGCGGCAGCTGGGTGGACAATGAGGTCGATGTAGGACGCATCACCACCACGTTCGAGGACGCCTGTCTGTTCGCGCTGTCGGCCTCGGACTCGGCCGACCTGATCCGCCAACAGCAGAGGGCCCTCGAACAATATGACGACGAAGACCACGGGGTGGCGTAAGAGCACCTATAGCGGGGCGAACAACGACTGCGTCGAGATAGCCGGTACGCGTGACCGGATCCGGGACTCGAAGAATCCGGCTGGGCCGGTCCTGCGGGTTGATCTTGACTCATTGCTCGCCGCGATCAAGATTGACGACATCGGGAACTGATCGACTCATTTCGAACAAACCGCGACGGCGCCCCGCAAGGCGCCGTCGCGGCGTATCGGGCGGGATCTTGTCGGAACCGATGGAACCAGGGCGCCGCTGCTACCGTCATAGCCAGGTCAATCTGCGGGGGACACACAACTCAACTTGAGTTCTGCCTGGTCAGGGGTTTGAAATGGCCGATGTATCGGTGAACCCGTCCGAGCTGACAGCTGGTGTCGGCAAGGTCGCGGCTCTGTTCGGTGACTGCGAGACGGCGACGGTCGGTGTCGAGGAAACGCTCATGGGGATGACCAGTTCGGCCGGGCATCCTGGTCTGGTCAGTGCGCTGACCGGGTTCGGTGAATCGAGTACCAAGGCGTTGGCGAATACGGGCCAGGTACTCACTTATATCGCGCAGGGCCTGCAACAGAACGCGAGCGAGTACAGCAAGACCGAGGCCACCAACGCGCACAACATCACCGCTGCCGGATCGGGGAAGGCGAAATGAGCGGCTCAGGGGGCGGCAACGTCCAGATCGATGCGCCTGCTGGGGATCCGCAGGCGTTGATGACCTTGGCCGACCAGCTCGACAAGCATGCGACCAGCGTCGGCAACCTCGGCACCAGCACGCTGACGACCACGCAGGGCATCCAGTCGGCGGCGAACTGGACGGGCAGCGCGGCCAGCGCGTACGGCACGTTCACCGGGAACACCGCGCACGCGGTGACCGGTTTCGAGAATCCGCTGCACAGTGTCGCGACCTCCATTCGCACCTACGCGGGCGTGCTGAAGAGCGCGCAGCAGCAGGTCGCGACTGCCGTCACCACCGCGAACAAGAACATCAAGGCCAATCCGGGCAGCGCGCAGACCGAGATCTCCGGTGCGCAGACCACCGCGAGCAGTGCGGCCTCGGACGTGAAGAAGGCCGGTGACCAGGCGGCCAGTGAGATCGGCGACCAGAAGAGCGGCTTCGACGAGTTCATGGAGAAGATCGAGCCGGGTCGGCAGGCCAACGAATGGGCGCACCTGCCCTTCGACGCCTCCGCCTCCGACGTCTGGCTCGACAAGGTGCTCGACAGTTGGAAGGACGCCGCCGAGGGCAAGGTGACCTCGGCGAAGGCCGCGCAGGCCGCGTTGGAGAAGGACCTACAGCAGACCTTCGACGACGAGGTCGGCAGTGTCGCGCACGACTACGACAACGGCGAGGCCTCCATGGAGGACGTGGAGAGCGCCTTCGCCAAGTACGCCTCCTCCGCGAAGACCGCGACGAGCGCAGCCGCCGACACCGTGGACAGCGCGGAAACCGGGCTGAGCCTTGCCAAGGGCGCCGGCGCGGCCTCCGAGGTCATGGGCGGTTTGGGGATCGCCGGTGACGTGCTGACCATCATCGACCCGCCGGACAAGGGCGCGCTCGGCCATGTCGACCAGGTCGCGGCGGGCGGGAACGCGATCGGGACCGGCGCTGTCCTGCTCGCGCTCAACGCGGGCGACGAGGTACCGGTCTGGGGTGAGGCGATGGCCGCCGGCACCGGCCTCTACCTGGCCGGCGACTTCGTCTACGACCACCGGCAGGCCATCGGCCATGCCTTCGTCGCCGCGGGCCACGGCCTTGCCACCGCGGGCAAGGCCGTCGGACACGGCCTCTCCACCGCAGCGCACTGGATCGGACTCTGATGACCACGCCCACCAGCACCGGCCCGACCGATACCGATCCGCGCGCCCGCGACGTCGCCGAGGCGCGGCTGCTGTTCGCCCAGGCCCGTGAACGCGGCTCGATCCCGTTGCCGCAGCTCACCGACCTCGACCTGTGCGTGTTCCGGCAGTCCTTCGGCACCCTGCTCGACGAGGATGTCTGGGGGCGCTGGTGCGCGCTGGACGAGGGGCAGCAGCAGGTCCTCGCCGACCAGTCGTTCGGGTTCCTCGAGTTCCGCAGGCTGCTGCGTCCCATCGACCCGACGGGCACGAACCCCGACTACTACATCCAGCCGAAGCTCGGCGCCATCCTGCTCGCCCGCCAGGCCCCGACCGTGCTCGGCGTCTGTTCGGTACCCGGCCAGCTGCGAGTCGGCGACCTGCGCATGTTCGCGTTCACCGCGACCGAGGACACCGAGCCGATCGTCGTACTGGAACGGACGACCGCACGTGGCCTCGGTGACTTCGGCCGGGTCCGGCAGTACGTGCTGGCCATCCCGGAGGCGGCCGGTGGCGCTGCCGCCGACTGGGTTCGCGAGTCCTTCGCCGCTGATCAGGGCGCTGCCGGCCGGCCGAGGTACGTCACCTTCTATCGGCATCCTGACGACGAAGCGGTCAGCGGTGAGCGGTTCTCGCTGACGCCTGCCGATGGCGGGTTCCAACTGAGCGGTTCGAACGCTGATCACGTCGTCGAGCAGCGCACCTTCGCCGAGTACGTCGCGCACGAACTTCGGACGGCCCAGTGAAGGCCACCCAAATGAAGGCCAACCCAAATGAAAGCCGCTCAGTGAGAGCCGCTCGGTGAGGACCGCTCAGTGACGGGCGCACCGAAAGGCCTGGCTTTCCGGCCCTTTCGGCCGCGGCCTCCCCGCGTCCGGCCGGCCTTCGCCGTCGGGCTGTTCGTGCTCGTCACTCTCGTGGTGGCGATCCTCGGTTTCTCGGTGACGCGGGAGCTGCGGCGCGGGGTTGCGGCAGGTCTCGTTCAAGGACGTGCGGATCGTCGGGGAGGATGACGCGAGGGCGGGCCAGTCCTGCACCGCCTACGGTGACCAGGGTGGTGATCACGTGACCGTCCTCGACTCGGCCGAGCAACGGTGGGCGGGCGTTCTCGGTCCGTCGCCGTTCCTGGTGATCGTGGTGGGAGCGTTCGTTTTCCTGGTCTGTCGGCCGGTCAAGAGATTTCGATCAGTGAGGCGTGGTTGATGATGGCGGGTAGTCGTTCGCGGACCAGGTCCGTGCTGCTGTGGACCCTGTTCGCGGTCACTCTGGTCGCGCTCGTCGCGATGATCGTCGTGACGCTGGTCGAACAGTTCGATCCGAACGGCGGCTCGACGCCCGGCACGGTGGTGGTCACCAGCTGTCAGGGGCAGGGCACGAACACACAGTGTTACGGCGACTTCCATTCCACCGACGGTAGGACCTCGCTGAGCGGCACGCGGATCTTCGGAGAGGACTTTGCCAAGGTCGGGCAGACCTTCACCGTCTACTACGACCCCAGCTCGAAGTCGATCACCGCGCTGACCTCGGGACAGAACCTCTCGACCAACCTGATCTTCGTCGGCTTGCTGCTGGTGCTGGCCCTTGTGCAGTTCTGGTTCCGGATCATGGTCCCGCGCCAGCGCCGCAAGGCACAGCTGGTCGCGGACACCATCGCTGACCTGCGGCGACGCCACGAGAACAGGTCGCAGTAGCTCAGGCCGGGTGCGGCGGCCACCGTCCGGCGGCTTCGGTGACCGCGCGGAAGCCCGGCGACTGCGTGCGGCGGCCTGCCGGCCCCTGCGTCGGTCGGCCCGGTTGCGGACCGACTCGGCCGGTTCGAGGAGTTCGGCCGGGTCGGGGCCAGGGCGCGGCAGGATGATCGACAGGCGCTCGGCAGGCAGTTACCGACCGGTAAGTCACCACCACGCTGCGTCGACAATTCGGGCCGCGAAACGGCCCCTGTCAACCTCTGAAACGGCGTGTCAGATGAGATCTGCGTCACCTATTTGGCTGATCATCGGATCGCGTCTTGATCCGCGATCGGTCGGCCGTGTTGCGGCACGTATGCGACCTCGCAGACGTCTTGGCAGCTCAGCAAGGCTACAGAAGGTGAATTCAGTGTGCTCCGACCGAGTGATCGCGCCGTGACATCTTGACTGTGGGCGCGGCCGGGGTCACTCTGTCGGTTAGCAGGGTGACGACCGGGAGGTTGACCCCCTCGACAGTCGTCGCCTGCACGGCTAGACTGCTAATTTGCGCTGCCCTCTTTCCGCATGCCCTCCGCGTAGAGCTAGGATCTTGGGCGCCACCGCACCCTTGACAGCTATACTGTTTGGCTGCTTGCGCAGCTGGAGAGCATAGCTCAAAGAGTCCTGGAAGGACGCATCTTGGCAGTCTCCCGCGCGACCCAGGCCACTGCTGCGACCAACTCCACTGTGAACAGTACGGGGATTCCGGGGGCACCGAAACGGGTCTCCTTCGCGAAAATTCGCGAACCGCTTGGTGTTCCCAATCTGCTCGGCCTGCAGATCCAGTCGTTCGAATGGCTCACCGGCAACGAGGCGTGGTTCCAACGCGCCATCGACACCGGTGACGAGAACCCGACGGGTGGCCTCGAAGAGGTACTCAACGAGATCTCTCCGATCGAAGACTTCTCCGGCTCGATGTCACTGTCCTTCTCCGACCCACGCTTCGACGAGGTCAAGGCCTCCGTCGAGGAGTGCACGGACAAGGACATGACGTACGCAGTGCCGCTGTTCGTCACCGCGGAGTTCACCAACCACACCACTGGCGAGATCAAGAGCCAGACGGTGTTCATGGGTGACTTCCCGATGATGACGGACAAGGGCACGTTCGTCGTCAACGGCACCGAACGTGTCGTGGTCTCGCAGCTGGTCCGGTCCCCCGGTGTCTATTTCGACTCGAATATCGACAAGACGACCGACAAGGATGTTTTCAGCGTCAGGATCATCCCGAGCCGGGGTGCCTGGCTGGAGTTCGACGTCGACAAGCGCGACACCGTCGGTGTCCGTATTGATCGCAAGCGTCGTCAGCCGGTCACCGTGCTGCTCAAGGCGCTCGGCTGGTCCACGGAGCAGATCCGCGAGCGGTTCAGTTTCTCCGAAACGCTGCTCGCCACTCTGGAGAAGGACCACACCGCCGGCACCGATGAGGCGCTGCTGGACATCTACCGCAAACTGCGTCCCGGCGAACCGCCGACCAAGGAGAGCGCGCAGACGCTCCTTGAGAACCTGTTCTTCAAGGAGAAGCGCTACGACCTGGCCAAGGTCGGTCGCTACAAGGTCAACAAGAAGCTGGGCCTGTCCTCGCCCTACTCGACCGGGGTACTGACCGAGGACGACATCGTCACCACGATCGAGTACCTGGTCCGCCTGCACGCCGGCGAGACCGTGATGGCGCCGCAGGGTGTCGAGGTGCCGGTCGAGACCGACGACATCGACCACTTCGGTAACCGTCGGCTGCGCACCGTCGGCGAGCTGATCCAGAACCAGATCCGGGTCGGCCTCTCCCGCATGGAGCGCGTCGTCCGCGAGCGGATGACCACCCAGGACGTCGAGGCGATCACGCCGCAGACCCTGATCAACATCCGCCCCGTGGTGGCCGCGATCAAGGAGTTCTTCGGCACCTCGCAGCTGTCGCAGTTCATGCAGCAGACCAACCCGCTCGACGGGCTGACCCACAAGCGCCGCCTTTCGGCGCTCGGTCCCGGTGGTCTGTCCCGTGAGCGCGCCGGCATGGAGGTCCGTGACGTCCACCCGTCGCACTACGGCCGCATGTGCCCGATCGAGTCGCCGGAAGGCCCGAACATCGGCCTGATCGGTTCGCTGTCCTCCTACGCGCGGGTCAACCCGTTCGGCTTCATCGAGACCCCCTACCGCAAGGTGATCAACGGGGTCGTCAGCGACGAGGTCGACTACCTGACCGCTGACGAGGAGGACCGGCACGTCATCGCACAGGCGAACGCGATGCTCGACACCGACGGCAACTTCATCGAGGAACGCATTCTCGTCCACCGCAAGGGCGGCGAGCTGGAGTTCATCGGTCCCGATGGCATCGACTACATGGATGTCTCGCCTCGGCAGATGGTCTCCGTCGCCACCGCGATGATCCCGTTCCTTGAGCACGACGACGCCAACCGTGCCCTGATGGGTGCGAACATGCAGCGTCAGGCCGTTCCGCTGCTGCGGGCCGAGGCGCCGCTGGTCGGCACCGGCACCGAGCTGCGGGCCGCGGTCGACGCCGGTGACGTCGTGGTGGCCAAGAAGGCCGGCGTCGTCGAGGAACTCTCGGCCGACTTCATCACGATCATGGCCGACGACGGCACCCGCAACACCTACGGGCTGCACAAGTTCCGCCGGTCCAACCAGGGCACCTGCTACAACCAGAAGCCGATCGTCGGCGAAGGCGACCGGGTCGAGGTCGGGCAGGTCATCTCGGACGGTCCGTCCACTCAGGACGGTGAGATGGCGCTCGGCAAGAACCTGCTGGTCGCGGTCATGCCCTGGGAAGGTCACAACTACGAGGACGCGATCATCCTCTCCCAGCGTCTCGTGCAGGACGACGTGCTCACCTCGATCCACATCGAGGAGCACGAGATCGACGCACGCGACACCAAGCTGGGTGCCGAGGAGATCACTCGGGACATCCCGAACGTGTCCGAGGAGGTGCTCGCCGACCTCGACGAGCGCGGCATCATCCGGATCGGTGCCGAGGTTCGTGACGGCGACATCCTCGTCGGCAAGGTCACGCCCAAGGGCGAGACCGAACTGACCCCTGAGGAGCGCCTGCTGCGGGCGATCTTCGGTGAGAAGGCCCGTGAGGTCCGCGACACCTCGCTGAAGGTGCCGCACGGTGAGACCGGCAAGGTCATCGGTATCCGCGTGTTCTCGCGCGAGGACGACGACGAGCTGCCCCCCGGCGTCAACGAGCTGGTCCGGGTCTACGTGGCCCAGAAGCGCAAGATCCAGCACGGTGACAAGCTCGCGGGCCGGCACGGCAACAAGGGCGTCATCGGCAAGATCCTGCCCGCCGAGGACATGCCGTTCATGGAGGACGGCACCCCCGTCGACATCATCCTGAACACGCACGGTGTGCCGCGACGGATGAACATCGGCCAGATCCTGGAGCTGCACCTCGGTTGGCTGGCCTCACGGGGCTGGCAGATCGAGGGCGCACCGGAGTGGGCCTCGAAGCTCAACGAGGACCTGCGGGAGTGTGCCCCCGGCACGATCACCGCGACCCCGGTGTTCGACGGTGCCAAGGAAGAGGAGATCACCGGCCTGCTCGGTTCGACCCTGCCCAACCGTGACGGTGTGCGGATGGTCAAGGAGAACGGCAAGGCCCTCCTGTTCGACGGTCGTTCCGGCGAGCCCTACCCGTTCCCGGTCGCGGTCGGCTACATGTACATCCTCAAGCTCCACCACCTCGTCGACGACAAGATCCACGCCCGCTCCACCGGCCCGTACTCGATGATCACCCAGCAGCCGCTCGGTGGTAAGGCGCAGTTCGGTGGCCAGCGCTTCGGTGAGATGGAGTGCTGGGCGATGCAGGCCTACGGCGCGGCATACACGCTGCAGGAACTGCTGACGATCAAGTCCGACGACGTGATCGGCCGTGTGAAGGTGTACGAGGCGATCGTCAAGGGTGAGAACATCCCGGAACCCGGCATCCCCGAGTCCTTCAAGGTGTTGCTCAAGGAACTCCAGTCGCTGTGCCTGAACGTCGAGGTGCTCTCCAGCGACGGAGCCGCCATCGAGATGCGCGACACCGACGACGAGGACCTGGAGCGTGCTGCCGCGAACCTGGGCATCAACCTCTCCCGCAACGAGTCTCCCTCGGTCGACGACGTAGTCAACTGACCTCGCGGGCCGGCGGTCGGGTGAGTCCTTTTCGGACTCACCCGACCATCGGCCGGAGCCACTTGACCGCAGCCACTTGATCCACACCAACGCTAGGAGAGAA
>DATATE010000286.1:0-1610 GCA_036268955.1 Pseudonocardiaceae bacterium | reverse complement strand
ATTCGCCCCAGATGTGTCATGTTCACCTGCCTGCCCGATCAGTTCAGACTTGATGGTGTCTGTGGCTTTTCCTATGGTCAACCCGTCGATGCCGCCCGAGTCGGACTTGTTACGCGAACGTGGCGCAAACGATTGTATGTCCGCAGGTAGGGGCCGTGTCGAGGAGGACAGGCCGTATTCTGCCCGCGCATGACAATTTTGTCATCCAGGGGTCCGGGTGTTGCGCATGCGCCATAACGGACGTCACGATCGGGGCATAAGTGGGGCAACCCGCCTGCGTGACCGGCTCCCGGTGACGAAATGGTGACTAAAGCGGCACTACCTGGCCGCTGGAAATCCCCGGATCGCCGCCACCGCCTCGACCGCGGGAATGCCATGAGCTTGGCCCAGCTGGGCGCAACCGCTTGACGCGTTGCGCAGGAACGAGGTGGATCCGGTGTCTCTACCGGCTCGGGTGGCGACCCTGGTGGTGGCCTTCCTGGCGGTTGTCGCGGGCGTGCTATGGGTCGTGTTCGACATCATTGGCCCGCAGCCAACGCTTGAGAATTACGCACCGTACGCCAAAAACGGCGCGGTGGACATCACGCTGATGACCACCCCCCAGACGACGGTGACAAATAAGCCAGACTGGGTTTCTTACTTCATCAAGAATCCCGCCACTGGCCAGTTCGACCACACGACGTACTTCGAGGTTCCCGCCAACACCAAGGTGAACGTGACGATCCTCGGGTACGACGGTTGCACCCCGCTGCGGAACCCCGTCTGGGGGCAGGTCACCGGTGTGACCGGCGATGTCGAGAACGTCTCGTACTTCAATAAGGGCACAACCACGCCGGCGCAGCCGGTACAGACCTTCGACTCGTGGGCGAACTGCGCGGTGCAGCACACGTTCGCGATCCCCAACCTCGGCATCAACGTGCCGGTCGCGTCTCCGCCGACGGTGGACGAGAACAACAACCTCTGCGCCACGAGCCCGTGCGCGGGGAACGACGACGACACGGGGAACGCCCCGCACTCAGTGGTGACGTTCAGCTTCACCACCCCGAAGACCGGCGGCACGTTCCGCTGGCAGTGCTTCGTGCCGTGCGGCGGCGGCTACGTGGACGGCAACGGCGGCCCGATGGGCACGCCCGGTTACATGATGGGCCAGATGGAGGTGGAGGCCTGATGGCCGCCGACGCGTCAAGCGCCGCGGGCGCCCCGGTCCGGCCCAGTTGGCGCAGGGACAGGGACACCGTATGGCTGCTCACCCTCTGGATCGTGCTGAGCGTGATCGGCTGCCTGCTGGTCGCGCTCGTCTGGGGACCGCACATGCCGCCGGGACGCGCCTCGGTCCAGGCGGCGAGCCAGGCGACCGACATCACGGTCCTCAGCACGATAGCCGCCCCGGTGATCATCGGCGTGCTGCTGTACTTCGGCTGGGCGCTCGCCTTCTGGCGGCAGAAGCCGGGAGACGAGACCGATGCCACGCCGCTGCACGGCAACGTCAAGGTCCAGGCGACCTGGATCGTCGCCACCTCCGCGATCGTGCTCGCCCTCGCGGTCTACGGCACCGTCGAGCTGATCAGTCCCGCGGGCGCGGGCGCGGGCCAGGGCCCGCAGCCGATCTT
>DATATE010000285.1:0-36299 GCA_036268955.1 Pseudonocardiaceae bacterium | reverse complement strand
GCGAACGCGCCAACGCCCAACTCAAGTACTGGCGCATCCTGCACAAAGTCCGCGTCAGCCCCCGCCGTATCGGCCGACTGGCCAAAGCCATCCACGTACTACAGAACTACGAAGCCGCCACAGGATGAAAAAGACTCAATGTGGAAGCCGCGCCGCGCCGAGGCCAGTACGAGCAGCGCGGCGAGAATGGCCGCGACCGCCTCCACCCGGAACAGCAGGCCCTGGCTGATGCCGCCACCCGTGGTGTCGTACTGGGACGCGAGATCGAAGTGGACATAGGCGTCGGTGGCAAGGCCGAGGATGGTGAGCAGCCGAGCCACGAGCAATCCGGCGGATCGATGTTCATTGTCGGGCATGGTTTCCTCACCTGGTGAGTGTCTGCTTGGCATTCGACGCCGACGCCGGTGAGGTTTGGTCGATGTCGCGGCGCGTACTCGACGATCACCCGAAGGTGTGATCGATTGATTCCAAGCCGTGTCGGCCTGTGCGCCGAATACCTTCCGTGGCCCGCCCTCGCGGGCACAGTGACCAGCACACGGAGGTTGGTAATGGGTGAGCGCATCGACACCCGCCTGCTGAGTGAGTTGACCGTGCAGTCGCAGGACCTCAACAGCGACGCGGTACGGATAACTCAGGAAGCGTTGGGCGAGTTCACCGAGCAGGAAAAGGAAAGGTCAGCACATCGTCGATGGGGTCCGGCCGGCATGGTCGCCGGACTTGTCGGTGCCGGTGTCGCGCTGGGTGCCGGTAGCGCCATGGCCGCCACCAGCAGCACCGACATCCAGGCGCTACAGACCGCGGCCTCCATCGAGAACCTGGCCATCAACGTCTACCAGACGGCCGCGGGACTGCCGTTCATCAAGACGGGCAATGCCACGGTCGCCGCGTTCATCGCCAAGACGACCACGCAGCACCAGGCGCACGCGCAGGCGTTCAACGCCGCCGTCACCCAGGCCGGTGGCAAGGCGCAGAGCGCGCCGGACCCGAAATATCTCGCTGTTGTGCAGCAGATGCTGCCCAGCATCAAGGCACCGGCCGATGTGGTGAAACTGGCCATCACGCTGGAAGACGTGGCAGCGCAGACCTACACCAAGAACGTCACGCAGGTCGACGACCCGACGCTGCGCAAGCTGTTCGGCAGCGTGGCACCGGTCGAGGCGCAGCACCGCGCCGTACTGCTCGCGGTGCAGGCGCTGCTGGCCGGCGGCGGGGCGTCGCTGATCGCGATCCCCACCCAACCAGCCATGTTGCCGGCGGCCGCGGGCAGCGTCGGCTTCCCGGATTCGTTCTACGCAACCAGTTCCGCGTCGCCGGTCAGTGAAGGAGCCGTGCAGTGAACGGCAACGACAAGTGGGAGTTGCAGATCAGCGAGGCTGAGCTGCGCACGATGACTCGTGATCTCGACGAGGCACACCGGGAGACCATCCCGACGATGTTCGACCGCGCCTCGAACTACGCCGAGGAGATCGCCGAGAAGGACGGCAAGCCGGGTGGCGTCGCACGACGTCGGTTCCTGATGGGTGCCGGCGCCGCCGGCATCGGGCTGGCGCTGGCCGCCTGCAGCAGTGGTTCCGGTTCCTCCGGTTCCCCCAGCAGCTCGGCCGCACCGGCCAAGGCGGCCAGCCCGTACACCGGTGACCTCAAGGTCGTCGCGCTGGCAACGGCACTGGAGAACCAGGCCATCGCCGCGTACACGGCGGCGCTGAGCGCGGCCAAGGCCGGCAAGCTCGGTTCGGTGCCGCCCGCGGTGGGTACCTTCGCCCAGACGGCGATGAGCCAGCACGCCGACCACGCGAAGGCGTGGAACGGGGTGCTCTCCTCGGCAGGAAAGCCGACGATCAACAATGTCCCGCTGTCCGGGCAACCGGCCGTGCTCAAGGCGCTGGGTTCGGTGAACTCGGTGGGTGGCGTGGCGAACCTGGCTCTGCAGCTGGAGAACCAGGCCGCGCAGACCTACCTGTTCGCGGAGTTCAACGTGACCAGTGCCGGCGGTATCGCCACCGCGGCGACGATCGCGCCGGTCGAGGCGATGCACGCGGCGATCCTGTACTTCGTGCTGGGCCAGTACCCGGTGCCGGACAACTTCATCGCCGTCGACAAGGCAGCAAGCGCGAGCACGCTGACCGTGTGATCCGGTCCGATCTGGACTGACTGTTGTCAAGCGCCACCACGGATGGGGCCGAGCGGGTTCACCCACTTTCAGTGGACACTCGCCCGGCCCTTCCTGTTTTCGTGTCGCGAATCTCGACCGTCGTCGATACCGTCGTCGGAATTCCCGTCCCAGGAAGGCATCATCATGCGCAATACCCCGCAACCCTGGCAGCGCCCTCGAAGCTCGGTACTCGGCGTGCTGATCTCGCTGGCCTGCGCGGCCCTGCTGCTGATCGCGGGCTGCGGTTCCGGCAGTGGTGGCTCGACCCCGTCGAACTCCTCGCCGACCGCGGGCTCGACGGCGGCGGCGGCGAGCCCGAACACGATCACCATCAAGAACTTCGCCTTCGACCCGATGACGCTGACGGTCGCCCCCGGCGCCACGGTCACCGTCAAGAACGAGGACACCGCGACGCATACGGTCACCGCGACCGACAAGTCCTTCAACTCCGGCGACGTCGCCCCCGGTGCGACGAAGACCTTCACCGCACCGAAAAAAGCCGGCTCGTACAGCTACATCTGCTCGATCCACAACTACATGCAGGGCACCTTGACCGTGAAATAGGTCGGTGACAGCAGGTCGATCAGTGATCGAACTCGCCGTGTCGAACCATTCAGTTCGACACGGCGAAGTCCATGATCGGCACGCTGGTCGGCTGCGTGGAGCCACCAGCCGGTTCGACGGTGATCCCGATGTCGTCGGAACCGGCGAGGTCGGGCACGGCCAGTGTGGCGCTGCCGCCGTCGCCGAGCAGGCCGAGGGACCGGAAGCCGGAAAGGCTGATGTCCCAGACCTGATAGGTCTCCTCGGCCGGTTTCCTCGCCAGGTTCTGGGTGACCAGCAGGCCCTTGTGCAACGCCCGCGAGGTCAACAGGGTCGCCGAGCCGTCGCCGGCACTCCCCGAGGAACTGCGCACGTCCGGCGCGGCCAGCAGTTGGGCGACCGGTGCATAGCCGGCCTTTTCCTGGTCGAGCTGTCCTTGCGCGCTGCGCAGCTGCTCACCGCTGTTGACCGCGAGCCCGGCGAACACCCCGGCCGCCAGCAGCGCGACCGCGGCCGCCACCCCGGACGCGTACAGCAGCCGCTTTCGCCTGCGCGCGGACAGATCCGTTCCGCTCGAACCGACGAGACGTAGCCGCAGCGGAGAGTCCTGTCGGGTTCTGGCGATCTCCTGGCACACCCGGTCGCGCAACCGGGCCGGCGGTGCGATCGCGGCAGCGGCACCCAGCCGCGCCGCGGTTGCCAGCAGTTCGACCACCTCGGCCGCGCAGTCCGCGCATTCGGCGAGGTGTCGTTCGAACTCGGCCCGCTCGTCGGGCTCAAGGGCGTCCAATGCGTAGGCACCGGTCAGCGTATGCACCTCCGGGCTCACCCGGTCACCTCCAGTACCGCCTCGAACGGGGTCAGCAGGCCCGTCGCCTTCCCGGTGACCGGCCCAACGCGCCCGACAACAGTTATTCGCAGCCGAGACCAGCAAGGATTGAGCGACAGCCGAGCACGGCCGCCGCGATCAGGTGGCATCGGGATCGAACGGTGGCCGCTCACCGTGCCGCAGGGCGAGGGGAACGGACGGCTCGGGCCGGCCGGACGGGCCGGTTTCGGCGCCGCCGCCCGCCGAGCCGAGGCCGCCGCCCGCCGAGCCGAGGCCGGTCAGCTCGCGGAGGTCCTGCCGGGGGTCGTAGCCGCCGGTCGCGGCAAGCAGTTGTTGGGTGAGGGCGCCACGGTCGAGGCCGCGCAGCTTGGCGAGACTTTCCAGCGGCTTACGCAGTTCGGCGAGGTCGGAGCCCATTTCCGACTCCATCTGGTCGCGCGCGCCGGTGACGTACTCGCGCGCCTTGCGGACCGTGCTGCCCAACCACCGGGCCGCCTCCGGCATCCGCTCGGGCCCGAGGATGAACAGGGCGGCGGCGACGAGTACCAGCAGGTCCGGCCACGAGATGTCCAGCATCGGTCAGCTCTTTCCCTGGTTGGGCAGGCCGGGTCCGCGCCGCGAATCTCGCGCAGGCGTCATCCACCTCGTCCGAGTCATCCACACACCAGGTCTTCGACGCCGACCTGCCACCGGCTTGGTAGCCCCCGTGCCCGATCCGGGCCGGTCAGTCGAGCGGGATGCCGTCCTCGCGCTCGATCACCGTCACCTCGACCTACGCCCGAGCTTCCTGATTCCGCCCAGCAGCCGCATGAAGGCGAGGTTCGACGCGATTCCGGTGGCCAGGCTCGGCTGGAGCAGGCCCATGTTGAGCAGGACCGGGTAGGTCAAGCCCTCATGGCGCCATTCTGCCAGCTGTTCGAGGATCTGCGCCGGCGTGCCGGCCAGGGTGAACTCCCGGATGAGCGAGGCCGGGACCTGCCCGACGGCCGCGAGCGCGGTGTCGGCGTCCATCGTCTGCGGCAGCAGGTCCTGCACTCCGGAGAACCCGGCGCCGAGCGGATGTTCGCTGCCATGACGCTTCCAGTAGGCCGAGGGCGCGCACAGCGCGTAGGACTTCACCACCGGGGCCGCGAGAATCTCGTCGACGACATTCGCGGATGTCGAGGTGACCACGAAGAAGTACTTGGCGGCCTTGACCGAGCGCGGGTCGCGGCCGGCGTCGGAGGCGACGTCGCGGATGCCGGCCAGCTGCTCGCCGTACTCACCGGGCTCCATCGTCACGCCGGGGAACCAGGCATCCCCGAACCGGCCGGCGGCACGCCGCATCCGTGGGCCGTGGCCACCGACCCAGATCTCCGGCCTGGTCCCCCGGTAGGGCGGCACGGTCATCATGGCATCGCGCAGCGGGAAGTACGCCGAGTCACGCGAGACCGGCTCGCCACCCGAGTTCCACAGCGCGCGGATGGTCGCGACGGCCTCCTCGAACCTGGCGGCCAGATGGTCGGTGGGGATTCCGTAGGGCGAGGAGTTCATCCCTTCGCCCGCGCCGATGCCCAGGATCGCCCGGCCCCTGCTGAGCTGGTGGAGCGTGGCGGCGGCCTGCGCGGTGACCGCGGGGTTGCGCCGCTGGACATCGGTACAGCCGGTCGCGAGACGCACCCGGCTCAACCGGTTGCGGGCCGCGAGATGCCCCAGCAGCGTCCACGGCTCGTAGCAGGCGTCGAGGTCGGGGAGAAGTTGCTTGATCGCCACGTTCTCCGCCGTGTAGATCGAACGCGGGATGACGCCGATCAGGTGGTCGGGCAGCCAGATGGAGTCCGCGCCACTCGCGAACGCCATCGCCCGCGTGCTGTTCAACACCAGGTCGGGGGCGATCCGGCTGTAGAGGGCCGGATCGGCGATTCCGAATCGCACAGCAGGCTCCTAGATCAGTTGGGCCGACGGACCGGCAGGCATCGAGTCCGGTGTGGTCATGTTCGCTCCCCCAGGCCCATCTGCCGCAGCACCGCCCGGCCCAGTTCGTCCTCGGGGTCACCGAGGCCCAGCGGCAGATCGAAGTGGTTGCGCCCCCGGCAGACCAGCGAACTGACCGAGGACCCGCCTTCGTTCTCGCGCAGTGCGTCGGCCAACAGGTCGTGCTGGTTGCCGTACTCGGTGGTCTCGGTCTCCCCGCGCGCGATGAGGACCTCCTGCGCGCGGATCGGCAGATAGTGCACGGGGCTGTTGCGCCGCGCGTCCTCCTCAGTGAGCCGCAGGGCCTCGTTGACGTAGCTGAACCGGATGCCGCCGAGGTCGTAGACCCCGCTCAGCAGTGCCACTCCGGCCAGTCGCACCGGTGACGTCGCCGGCGCGCTCGCCGTCGCCATGGCGACCAGGTGCGCGCCCGCCGAGCTGCCGGCGGCGTGGATCCGCTGTGGCGTCCCGCCGAGCGCCGCCGCGTTGGCCGCCACCCAACCGAGCGCCTTGGACACCGAGGCGACCATCGCGTCCAGGGTGCCCTCCGGCGCGAGCCGGTAGCCGACGACCATCAGACCGGCCCCGTTGTCGACCAGCGCGGGCGCGGCGAAGCAGGAGTCGTCGATGCTCAGCTGCTGCCAGTGTCCACCGTGGACGAAGACCAGCAACGGACTCCCGGCGCGCCGGGGCGGGAAGTGGTGCAGCAGCTCACCTTCCGCCTCGCCGTAGCGCACGTTCAGCTCGCAGGCAACGGTCCGTTTGGCCACATCGCTGAGCCGCCGGTAGTCGTCGAGGATGGACAGGAAGTCGGGCACGACCCTGCTGGGGCTGTACTCGGCGTCCAGCTCCGCCCTGGTGCGCTCGGCCGGCGCGGCGGTGTGTTGGTCAGGTGAGAAGGATCGCGCAGGCAAAGCCAAGCCCTCCCAGGTCGTAGCAGCGCATGCCGAGCTTCATCGCCCGGCGCGCGTCGCCTCGGATCACACCCCAGTAGAGCTGCACCGTCTGCATGGCCAGGAGCGGCAGCACGAACAGGATGCCGATCGGCCGCAGGAGCCCGAGCGCGAACGGCAGCACGTTCAGCGTGACGCTCACGAGGTAGACCAGAACGAGATAGGCCTGGTACGTCCTCGGGCCGGCGAGCACCGCGATGGTGCGCCGACCGGACGCCTCGTCACCGTCCCGGTCGGCGGCGTTCCCGTAGGAGATCACCAGCAGGGTCCACCCGCACACCACCGCGCTCATGATGGCGGCGCCGAGGGTCACCCGGTGCGCGATCCACCAGTAGGGCAGGAGAATCGTGGCGGCGTTGACCACGATGATGACGAACTCCAGCCCACCCGGCCGGTAGCTGAGCTTCAGGCCCCAGGAGTACTGGACCGCGCAGGCCAGCACGATGACGTATCCCAGGGGTGATGCGGCGGGGGCGTCCACGACGAGGAGTGAGCCGACCGCGGCGATCGTGGCGGTCACCGCTGCCACTGCCGCGAACACCATGCTCTCCCGCTCGGTGAGCGCTCCGGTCAAGAGCGGCTTGGGCAGCAGCTTGCGCGGCTGAGGAAGCAGATCGTTCTGCCGGTAGTTCTCCACATCGCTGCCGTCGCGGAAGCCGATGATGTCGTCGACGGCACACGCGGCGGCCTGGACGGCGAACATCGCCACCAGGAACAGGATCAGCGACGCGATCGCGCCCGGCGGCCGGATGCCCTGCATGTTCAGCAGCAGGGCGGCGATCAGCCACTCGTAGGCGTGGTAGTAGACCCGCAGTTTCGCGAGCTGCACGAACCCCTTGAGCTTTCCGGTCCGGTCCACGCGTTTGTTCGCGTAGGTGATCACGGCTGGAGCTCCTCCGCCTGTTCGACCGCAACTGCGACGGGGACCGCGGCGAGACCGTCGCGCACCGCGGCGACCCGTTCCGCCAGCACCGCGCGCTGCACCTTGCCGGTCGCGGTCCTGGGGATGTCGCACTCGTCGAACACCACCGGCTGCCGCGAGGCGAACGGGAGATCACGGGTCGCGGCCCGCCACCGCACGACGTTCAGCGGGCCGCCGCGGGTGGCCACCACCGGAACCAGCTCGTTGTCGCGCTCCAGTACGACGGCTTCGAGCAACCAGGGCATCCGGTCCAGGAGCACGTCCTCAAGAGCGATCGCGCTCGGTGCGGCGGTCAGCCGCTCCACCTGACGGTCGAGCAGGCTCACCCGGCCGAGCCGGTCCATCTTGCCCCAGTCGCCGGTGTCCCACCAACCGTCGGCGGTCAGGTTGGCCCCCACCGCTTCGGGGCGATTGACGTAGGTGGTGAAGCTGCCCTTCGCGCGGACCTGTATCCGGCCGGCGACACCGGAGGACACGGTGGCTCCGTCGGCGTCGACGATCCTGATCCGCGAATGGCCGGGTACTCCCCAGCCGACGAGATGCCCGCTGAGGCGCCGCTCCACACCGCGCCACCAGTTGCGCTCGACGAATCCCCTGACATGCAGCACACCGGAGACCGAACACAGTTCCGACTGGCCGTAGATCTCCCAGAACAGCGCGAACGGGTAGCGGCTGCCGGCGAGCAGGTTCTTGACCGTGCCCCGGTGGATGACGTCGAAGGTGGCGAGGAAGCACTTCACCGACGCGAGCGCACCAGCGGGACCAAGAGGCTCCCACTTCATGAACGTGTTCGGATGCGCCTCAAGGTAGCTCGGCTGCCACCGACGCAGGATCTTCCCCACCGAGACCGGGTCCTCGTCGGCCAGGATGATCGCGGGGACCTTGCGGCGCAGCGCGGCGAGGAGACCGACGATGAAGCGGAAATGGACCGGCGAGAAGCTGATCGCCGCGTATCCCCGCAACCGCTGGAGCTTGGCCGGGATCTCCTGCGTGAGGCTGTTGTGGTCGGTGGACTCCCTGGAGTACATGACAAGCTTGTTCACCCCGGTCGTCCCCGAGGTGTGCGTGATGACGTACGGCGCCGTCGGAGGCAGCGAGAGCGAGACGCGGCGCGGCTCAAGGTGACTTGCCTCCGCCACCAGGGAAGCCCAGTCGTCGGTCCGCACCCGCACCGTCAGGGCCGCGCTGGAAGGCAACCTTGCCGCGGTCGTGATCACCCGGTCGACCGGTGGCACGGGAGCCAGCATCTGGGTGAGCATGTCGATGCCGAGCGCCGGAGAGATCAGGACGGGGACCGCACCGATCGCGGTCAGCGCGACAGCCGCGATCATGATGTCCAGCGGCGTGTCCAGCCACACCACGCAGCGGTCACCGGGACGCGTTCCCTGTGCTTCGAACAAGGTCGCGGCCTTGCCTGCGGCGATCGCGATCTTCCGCAGCCGAACCTGGCCGTCCTTGACCTCGACCGCGTCCGACCCTCGGTCGAAGATCCACGGCGGACGGTCCGCGGACGCCGCCCACAGCTGATCGAAGATCAGGGAGCGCTTTGTCATCATCGTTCCTTCCCGTGAGGCACGCCGCGTTGTCAGATCTTGGTCCGTACGCTCCACAGCTCCGGGAAGAAGCGGTGCTCGTTGATGTGGCGCAGCCAGTCGACGCCTTCGGTCCCGCCGGTACCGGGCTTGCGGCCGAGCATCCGCTCGACGACGAGCAGATGCGTGGCCCGCCACTGGGCGAACAGGTAGGACAGCTCGGTCAGCGCCTCGGCAAGCTGGTATCCGGCGGGATACTTGTCAGGCTCGTGGTAGATCGCCTGCCACCCGGTCTCGACCTCGATGCTGGACTCGTGCTGGCGGGAGAAGTCGCGCCGCAGCAACGCATCGGGCATCGGTCGCACGGTGCGGTGCAGATAGGCGATGGCCTCGTCGTAGAGGCTGGGCGCCGGTATCTCCTCATCGAGGAGCTGGTGCAGCCAACCCTGCCGGCGGAGGCGGTCGAGGCCGGCCTCGTCCTTGTTGCCGAGGATGAACTCCAGCGCGCGGTACATGAAGGACTGGATGCCCGACGCCTCGCCGAGAATGGACCGGAATCCGGTGAAGTCCGTCGCCGACATCCCGGTCAGCGTCTCCCACGAGGTCAGCAGCACGTGCTGAACCCGCTGGGCCCGCGCCAGCGCCCGGCAGGCCTCGACGATGTCATCGTCGCGCACCCGGCTCCGCGCCACGTCCAGCTCGACGTACAGCATGCGGAACAGGAGTTCCTTGACCTGCGTGATCAAGATGAACGACAGCTCGAACGGTGAATCGCTGGACGGGAACTGCAGGTCGTGCAGTTCCTCCAGGGAGGCGAACCGAACGTACGGTGCCGCGTCACCATTGCCGTCGGAACGGCCGTCGAAGGGGCAGGTTCCGGTCGGTCGCTGCTCGGTCCCTGCCACGTCGGTCCCCGTCACGTCGGTCCCCGTCACGTCATGGCCTCCTGCCGAGCGCATGGTCGAGGCGCTGGCGATACAGCGGATGGTTCACGGTGATGTTGCGGTTCTCCAGCCAGGCAACGTAGTGCTCCACCCAGGCCGGGTTCTCTTCGAGAAACAGGATGTCGTGCGCTGCCATCCGCCTGATCACCATGAGCGGGATCGGGCTGCGGTTCACCGGGAAGGCCGGGTTGTGCGCGGCGGGCGCCTCGCAGGCCGGGTGGAACTGGCCGAGCATCAGGCCGTTCTCGACGAACCTCGTCTTGATGGCACCGTGGACGTCGTCGATGAGATGCCAGTGTTCCCTTGCCAGGTCGGGGAATGCGATGACCAACGAGGTCAGGTCGGGATCGTCGTCTCCCCCTGCGAGGGCCGGCAACCACTCGACCGCCTGTTCGACGGCGCGCGTCATGGCCGCCAGATCCGGCTCAGCACCGAGGTCGCAGCACGCTATCGAGATCTTGCGTGTCGCAAGAGCCTGCCCGACGAACGGGCAGACCGCGCCCGGTCGGCCCAGTTCGGGGTGCGGCTTCGCGACATAGGACCGCAGCCATCCGGTGATCAGCTCACGGGTCGGCTCGTCGGCATCGAGCAGCTTGGGCGAACTCACCTCGCCGTGCGGTTCGGGAGAACTCGCCTTGGCGGTCGCCAACACACCGGGCCGCAGGGAGCGGATCGGTTCGAAGATGAGATCGCCCAGTCGCTCGATGGCCTCCGGCACGGCCGGGTGCAGATCGCACTGGCGAAGAATGGCCAGCGCGCGCTCGACATGGTCGCGGGCGCGCTGCGCGGTGGTGGCGAGGCCGTCACCGGCCATCACCAGCTGCCGGGCTTCCTCGGCCTCCGCAGCGGAGGGCGGTGAGTCCAGCAGGTCACGCAGCCGGGCATTGGTCGGGAGTTCGAGGATGACCGGCAGCGTGTAGACGCCCTCCACGATGTCAGCGCCCGACGCCGGCTTTCCGGTCGATGACGCCGATCCCAGGATGTCCAGCAGGTCGTCGATGAGTTGGAAGGCGATGCCCAGCTCGTACCCGACGTTCGTGAGCCGTTCGAGGTCGGCGGGTTCGAGCGCGGAGGCCAACCCGCCCACCCGCAGCGACGCGGCCATGAGCGAGGCGGTCTTGCCGCCGATGGCGGACTCGTACGCCGCCTGATCGCGACCGGAGTCATAGAGGTAGCTCAGTTCGCCGGCCTGACCCGTGCACAGCTCGTCCAGCGCCTTGGCGAGTTGCTCGACATGGGCGGACCCGATGCTCGCACCGAGTCGGAAGGCCCGCGCGAGCAGGATGTCGCCACCGATGACGGCAACCGTGTTGCCCCACCGTGAATTGGCGCTCGGCACACCGCGCCGCAGCGTCGCCTCGTCCATTACGTCATCGTGGTAGAGCGTGCACAGGTGCAGGGCCTCGATCGCGGCGGCGGCGATGATCGCCTCTTCCGGCGCCGGCTCCAGCGTCGGACCACGTTGAGCGGCATAAGCACCGCACAGCACGAGAACCGGCCGCAGCCGTTTACCGCCCGCGCCGACGAGATGCGATGCTAGTTCATTGAGGAAATCATCGGACCCGGTCAACTCTTTCATCAGCAGTTGATGAACGCGGGCGAGATCTCCCTCAAGTGGGTCGAGTCGGAGACGCTGCCTGAATTTCCGTAGCTCTTTGGCTGAAAAAGGAGCCGAATCGTCGGACGGTTGTGGTAACAGCGTGCCAACGGCCGACCGATCAGCCACCCATGGCGGCATTCCCACCTGGATTCCCCCTGTATCACCGCTAAATGCGTAAATGGTTACCCCGGAGGCCTGTCAATCGGCCATATCCCGAGGGCCCTGATACCCAGACAAATCACACTGTAGTTCGCACTCGCCCACGGGGGAACACCGAAATGCGGATTTGTCCGTCGATCATCTTTCAGGTGTCCCGTGCCGCCCGCACCTCAGCCCCAGCGCAGCAGTATCCGGTCCACCAGGCGGGGCGCTGCCATGCCGATCACCTTGAGCGGCAAGGCATAGCGCGGCAATATCCGAACAGGACGGTTCCTGATCGCGGTCGCGATCCACCGCGCGGCCTCATCAGAGGTCAGGCCCGGCAGGCTGCGGAACTTCTCCGTCGGCGCGACCATCGGGGTGTGCACGAGCGGATAGTGGACGGTCGTCACGCGGACGCCCCGGCCGGCCAGTTCCGCCTCGACGCATCGTCCGAAACCGGCGAGGGCCGCCTTCGAGCTGTGGTACGCGGCGAACCGTGGTGAGGTACCGACCGGGACCGTCCAGGTGCCGACGTTGACGAGATGACCAGATCCGCGTCGTAGCATCGCGGGCAGCAGGCCCAGTGTCAGGTGGACGGGCCCGAAGAAGTTGACCGCCATGGTCCGGTCGAAGTCGTCCAGCCGCTCGAACGACTTGGTGATCGGTCGGCGGATCGACCGGCCCGCGTTGTTGACCAGGATGTCCACCCCGTCGTGCTCGTCGAGCACCCAACGCAGGAGTTCGGCCACCTCCTCGCGCCGCGAAAGGTCACAGGCGCGGTAATCGGCCTTGCCACCGGCCGCGACGATCTCCGCGCGCAGCGACGCGAGTTCGTCTTCCCGGCGCGCGACGAGCAGGACGGTGGCGCCCTGACCGGCGAGATGCGCCGCGGTCGATCGCCCGATCCCCGAGGACGCACCCGTGATGAGGACCGACTTGCCCGCGATCGATGCTGCCGTAGCGGGCCGCCGAAGGAGCAGCGGCCCGCTCAGAAACAGTCCGACACCGCGCCCGAGACGGCTCAGCGCACCGATGACGACATTGCCCGATCAGGAGTCCAGGCCCAGTCATGCTTCATCATCCGCATGTTCATCGCGTGCGGCATGGCCACCATCGACAGGTTCCGTGACCAGGTCATGACCGGCGAGGAGACATGGGCCGCCTCCATGATCAGCCTGCTCATGCGCAGGATGCGCTGGGTGCGGCGACGGCGGGCCCGGTCATAGCGAACCAGGTCATCTCCGCAGCGGCCGAGGGTCACCGCGTCCTCCAGTGCCGTGCAGGCGCCCTGTCCCAGGCTGGGCTGCAAAGCATGGGCGGAGTCCCCGATAAGGGCCACCCGGCCCCTGACATAGGACTTCAACAGCGGGCACTCGTACACGTCGTGCCGCAGCACCCCGTCCTCGCCCACGTTCTCGATCAGCCGGGGAATCGGGTCCCGCCAGTACTTGAACACGTCGAGATCGGTGTCGTCACCACCGGGAGGCGCGCACTCCATCGCGTAGGCGTAGGCGCGTCCTCCGGGCAGCGGGGTGTAGCCGAAACTGCGGCCGGCGCCCCAGATCCAGGCGCCGTCGGGGACCGGCTCGTCGAGCACGCGGGTGTTGAACCGCTTTGCCGTGACACCCGTGTAGCTCGGTGCGGGCACCTCCGGCCACACGTTGCGGCGCACCACGCTCCATACCCCGTCGGCGGCGACGACGAGGTCGGCCTTGTGCTTGCCCTCGCTGGTCGTCACGGTGCCGTTCGCGTCGACCGACTCGACCGTCACTCCGGGATGCAGCGCCCGTTGCGGCGCGGCCTCCAGCAGAAGCTTGAGCAGATCCGGCCGGGTCACCACCGCGAGATCGCCGTAGCGTTCCTTGACATCGTCGGTATTCAGCCGGGTGAGCCAGCGGCCGTCCGTTGTCATGAAGCCGCCGTCGAAGCCCTCCAGCGACGCCGAGCGTATCTCGGCACCCACCCCAAGCTCATCGAGCGCGGCGATGGCGTTGGGCCACAGCGTAAGTGACGCACCCACCTCGGAGAACTGTTCCTGGCGCTCGAAAAGATCGACCTCCCATCCGGCATCGTTCAATGCTATGGAGGCGGCCAATCCGCCGATCCCCCCACCCACCACGACGGCTCGTAGTCCCATGAGTCGCGACCATACACGGGACGGACGGTGCCGGTAAAGAAACCGACTAAGACGTTCACGCGGAATTAGACTCGATTGGCCGAGCGCGGTGCAGGTGGCCCGGTGCAGGAAGCAACCGGGTATACCACCAGGTCACCCGCGCCACATGGGAAATGCGGAATTAGCGCTATGAGCGGCCTTCCATTACCGACCTGGGTGGATAGTGGGTACATTGGACAGATGGGTGGGCAGCTGGGTGGATGGCGTCAGGTTTACGAATTAATCTCCTCGATCGAGATCCTGCGCAGACGCGGTCTCATCCGTCCGCACCGGATCAGCACCAACGCGCGCACCCTGCGCCTGGCGCGCAAGGCTGGCCCGTTCGCCGCCATGATCGCCGAGACCGCCCACGACGCCCCGGAAAGCCCCGCCATCGTGGGGGAGCACGGCACGCTCAGCTACGGAGAGCTTGAGCGCAAAGGAAACGCGCTGGCCCATGGCCTGCGCGCGACCGGCATCACATCCGGTGACATCGCCGGTTTCCTCTGCCGCGACGACTGCGGAATGGTGCTGGCGCTGGTCGCCGCGGGCAAGCTCGGCGTCCGCGTCGTCTTTCTGAACACGGGTTTCGGTGCGCCGCAGCTTCAGGATGTCCTCCAGCGCGAGAAGGTGACCGCGCTGTTCCTCGACAGCGAGTTCGTCCCGTTGACCGCCGGACTGCCGCCGCGGCTACCGCGCATCCTGACCACCGTCGACGACACCTCCCTCGATGCCACCAACGACAACGCCGCCAACGACAACTCGGCCGGGGCCGGCACTTCCGTCGACGACCGAGGGGACACCGGCGCCGGCGTCCTGTCCTCCCTGGACGATCTGATCGCGGGCAGACCGACCGTCGCACCGCCGCTGCCGCCCCGACCCGGCGGCATGGTTCTGCTCACCAGCGGCACCACCGGCAAGCCGAGAGGTGCCCCGCGCGAGCGCATCTCGCCCATGCAGTCCGCGCAGATACTCGATCGCATACCGCTCTCTCGCGGCGGCACGCTCATCCTTGGCACACCGCTGTTCCACGGCACCGGTCTCGGACAGTTCGTGGTGGCGATGACGCTGGGCAAGAAGGTCCTCCTGCGCCGCCGGTTCGATCCCGAGCTGACGTTGGCGGCCATCGCGCGACACCGTGCCGACACGCTCATCGTCGTGCCGACCATGTTGAAGCGGCTGCTGGACCTGGGTTCCGATGCCATCGCCGGACACGACACGTCCTCGTTGCGGATCATCGTCAGCGGCGGCTCCGCGCTGGCTCCGGACCTCTGCCGGCGTAGCGCGGCGGCGTTCGGCGACGTGCTGCACAACGTCTACGGCTCCACCGAGGTGGCGAACACCTCGGTGGCGACCCCCGCAGAGCTACGGCAGGCACCGGGAACGGTCGGCAGGCCACCGGTCGGCTGCCGGCTGGCGCTCTACGACGACCACAGAAACCCTGTCACCGGGCCGAACCGGCGCGGGACCATCTTCGCGTCCAGCGGCCTCAGCTTCGCCGGTTACACCGATGGCAGCAACAAGGAAGTCGTTGCCGGCATGGTGTCAACCGGCGACGTCGGCCACTTCGACGAGAACGGGCTGCTGTTCATCGACGGCCGCGACGACGAGATGATCGTCTCCGGCGGGGAGAACGTCTTCCCGGTCGAGGTGGAGAACCTGCTGATCCAGCATGCCGAGGTGCGCGACGCGGCGGTGGTCGGTGTCGACGATGCCGAGTTCGGCAAGCGGCTGCGCGCATTCATCGTCGCGAGTTCCGACGTCGCACCAGATCCGGACGCGATCAAGGACTACGTCCGGGCCAACCTCGCACGCTACAAGGTGCCCCGCGACGTGATCTTCGTCGACGAGCTGCCACGCAACGCCGCGGGTAAGCTGCTGCGGGTGGAACTGGAAGGAATCGATTAACGACAATGCAGACCATCTCCGTTGAACGAGTGGTGGCCGCGCCCGCGGCCGAGGTCTTCGAGTGGCTGGCCGACGCGAACAACTACCCCCGCTCGCGGTTCGTCGTGCGCGCACGGTGGCGCCGTCCCGGACAGGACGCGGCACACGGGTCCGGTGCCGTCCGGGAACTCACCTGGGTGTTCGGCTGGTTCCGGGAGCGTGTCACGGAATACCTGCCACCACACGAATTCGGCTACGTCGTCGAGCGCAGCGTCCCGTCGTTGCGCCACGAGGGCGGCAAGCTGACGTTCACCGAAGTGCCCGAAGGCACTTTGGTGCGGTGGACGACCACCGTCGAGATGCGCCTGCCGTTCGCGGCGGCGGCGCTCACCCGCCTGATGGGCCGTCCCGTCATCGCCCACACCTTCGGCAACGTCATCGACACCGCGGCAGCGGAACTGGCGAAACGAAAGAAGTAAGCGCCTCCCGGCGAACGCTCAGTCGTCGGCCGGGAGGCTGTATCCCGCTTTGTCGTCGCGGGTCACCCTGATGAACACCGCGGCGATGATCCCGGCCAGCAGCACCACACAGCTGGCTATCTCGAACGCCCTTGCGAAGCCGGCCACCAGAGCCTGGTCGTAAACCTGCGAGGTAACCGGCCCCGGTGCCGCCGTCAGCTGGCCGCGAATGGAGTTGGCGACCACCGTCCAGGCGACGGTGCCCAGGACCGCGAGGCCGATCGACCCGCCCACCTGCTCACCAGCGTTGAGCACGCTGGAGGCAACGCCCGAATCCGCGGCCTTGACCCTGGCCACCGCCACCAAATTCATCGGAACGAATATCATGCCGAGGCCGACGGCCGCGACCATCATCGGTGCCAGCAGTCCCTGGAAATAGTTGCCGTGCTCGGTGATTCTGGAGATCCAGAGCATTCCGCCCGCGGTGACCACCGCTCCGGTGACCAGCAGCGGGCGCGGTCCGGTACCCGGCATGAGCGCCGCGCACGCTCCGGAGAGCGCCAGCAGCGTGCACAACATCGGCAGGTAGGCCGCGGCGGTCTGCAGCGCGCTGTACCCCCAGACGTCCTGCAGGAAGATGGTGAGGAAGAAGAACATGCCGTAGAAGGCGGTTCCGATGCAGAGCATGATGAGATACGCGCCGCTGCGGTTGCGGTCGCGGAACAGTCGCAGTGGAAGCAGCGGTTCCCGGCTGCGCACCTCGATGACGACGAAGGCGATCAACAGCGCCACCGCCGACCCGAGCGGAACGGAGATCTTGGCATCCCCCCAGTTGGCCGCGCCGCTCACACTGCCCGCCGCGTTGGACAGGCCGTAGACGAGCGCGGCGATACCGCAGGTACCGGTTACCGCGCCAGGAATGTCGAAGCGCCCGCGCAGCCGGATCGGCGCCGGGAACGCACGTCGCACGCCCAGCGCGAGACCGAGACCGATCGGCACGTTCACGAACAACACTCCGCGCCACGAGAGATAGCTGACCAGGAACCCACCGGCGATGAGACCGACAACGCCACCGACAGCGGTCGCCCCTGAATAGACCGCCATCGCACGGTTGCGCCGCCGGCCCTCCGGGAATGTGGTTGACACCAGCGAGAGTGCCGTCGGCGCGATGATCGCGGCACCGGCGCCCTGGATTGCTCGCGCGGCCAACAACCAGGCCTGACTCGTCGCCAACCCGCCCGCCAAGGACGCCGTCGCGAACACCACGACCCCGACGAAGAACACCGTCCTGCGGCCGAACCGGTCACCGAAACGGCCACCGAGGAGCAGCAGGCCCCCGAAGCTCACCGAGTAGGCGTTCACCACCCATTCCAGGCCAGTTCCGGAAAAACCGAGAGCCCCCTGGATGTGCGGCAGCGCCACGTTGACGATCGTCGTGTCCAGATACACCATCAGCTGTGCGACGCCGATGAGAAGTAGCGCAAGGCCAGGTTTGAAGTCGGTCTCCCTCGGCCGGGATCGGGTCAACCCCACATCCGGACGCTCAGTGGACACAAATGTCTCCTCCCGCATTCCTACCGGACCTATATCCGCACTTCCCCACCAGGTCTAACCCCACCATTTGGAATGTACCGGAAACCAAGGGACGAGGCGACCCCGTACCAGGTACCGCTCGACCATCATCACGAGGCTCGCCTTCGCCACGAGCGTCGTCCTGTCCGCACGAGGCTCATATCTTTTCACCATTGGACAAAATGATTAGCGGAGTTCAGAATTTGCCAGAATTTCAATAGCGTGCTGCGCGGAGCCGCCTGGCTCGATGTCATCGAGCGAGTCCTCGACCGTGCCAGGTTCGCCTCGCGGTCGCCGACCCGCCCGCGGCCAACCGACTCGAACCGGAAGGACCCGATGAATTTCCACGAGCTGCACCACGTCGACACTCCCCTGCTGTTGCCCAACGCCTGGGACGTGGCCTCGGCCCTCACGTTCGCGGATGCCGGCTTTGCCGCCATCGGCACCACCAGCTTCGGCGTCGGCGCCACCGCAGGGCACGCCGACGGCGCCCGCGCCAGCCGCGATGCCACCGCCGCCCTCGTGCACGCGCTGGCAGGACTGCCCGCGCACGTGTCGGCGGACATCGAGGACGGCTACGCCGACGACCCGGCCGAGGTCGCGGCCTACGTGGCCGATCTCGGCGCGGCGGGCGTCAACATCGAGGACAGCACCGACGAGACCTTGATCGAACCGGCCGCGCACGCCGCGAAGATCACCGCGATCAAGCAGCGGACGCCCGAGGTGTTCGTCAACGCCCGCATCGACAACTACTGGCTGGGCCAGGAGGCCACCGTCGACGCGGTGCTGCGCCGCGCCGAGGTCTACCTGGCAGCGGGCGCGGACGGCATCTTCGTGCCCGGCGCCACCGACCCGGCCGACCTGCGCGCGCTCACCGCCGCCATCCCGGTCCCGGTCAACGTGCTGGTCGTCCCGGATCTCGGCCTCGACGAACTCGCCGGCCTCGGCATCCGCCGGGTCAGCACCGGATCCCTGCCCTACCGCGCGGCGCTGGATGCCGCGCTCGGCGTGGCCACCGCGGTCCGCGACGGCCGGCGCCCGGTCGCCGCGACCCCGTATCCGCAGGTTCAGCAACGCCTCCTGCGGCACAACCGGTGAAGGAGCCCTCGCCATGACCCGAAACCTCGACCGCCGCACCGCCTATCGCGAAACCGGCCGCCCGCGAACCGGTGTTCGCCCGCGCTAGAAGGGATGGTCGGCCAGTTCGGTTCCGCCGCGATGGTCGCCGTTGTCGTCGATGGCCGACAGCGCGGGCACCATCTCGGTGGTGACCAGTCCGTGCTCCTCGGTCAGTTCGTCGACGATGTCGAAGGAGGCGGCGATGTGGTCGGGTCGGTCGATGATGATCGTGGTCACCGGGACGTGTCGTACCAGCTGGATGAGCCGATCGCCGTGTGGCTTGTGATCGCCGTGGAATCCCCAGGTTCCGCGCAGGACGGTGGCGCCTCGCGCGGTGGATGACTGTCGCAGGCGTTGGACGAGTGCGCGGTGGATCGGCTGGCCGTGGTGCAACGCCGACTCCGAGGTGTACACCATCAGCTTCTGCCAGAGGTTGCGGCCGCGTTCGTCGACCTCGGGAAGCTCGTGCGGGCGTTCGAAGAGTTGTCCGTCGCGCTTGCAGACCCGGACGCGTTCGAGGGTGATCAGTGGCTGGTCGAGTAGCCCACCGAGTTCCGGCAGGACTCGGGAGATGGTCTCCCCGCTGCCGATCGCGATGATCATCAATGGCACCTCGGCGTTGCGGGCGAAGAACTCGGCGCGCGCACGCCGGCCGTGGACGGTTCCGTCGACGCCCAGCAGTACCGTCGCCCCGTCAAGGCCTCTACGGTGGAGAAGGTCGCAGACGGCCAGGTATGCCGGCGTGCGGTAGACGCGCTCCTGCCGCCCGACGTAGATCGTCAGCTTCGTCGCCTCGTGCAGCTGTTCCGGCAGCTCCACCGGGCCGATCCCGTGCTGGAGCATCCTGGCGCGTTCGAGCACCATGAGGCCCCGAGGTCGCATCGCGGTCAGCGTGTCGACCAGCGTCTCGATGCGTGCACGGGTGTCGACCGCGATCGCGGCGACCGGAAGGTCCTCCGACAGGGTCAGCGACAGGTCACTACGCAGGTGATGCTTGAGACCGAAACCCGCGACACCGCGCAGCAGCACACTCGATGCGACCTGGTTGGTGCCGAAGAGGTCCATGATCGTGTCCGCGAACAGCCGCCCGCCGACACGGGTGCGCTCACCGAAATAGCTCGTCAGTTTCAGGCAGTCCTCGTTCACAGCGATACCCCGATCCAACGCCCGGCCGCCGCCGCGGCCACCCCGAGCACGAGGCTGACCACGAGGTTGCCGGCGGCGAGCCGGATCTGACGTTCCTCGCTCAGCCGTTGGGTTTCCAGCATCCAGGTCGAGAAGGTGGTGTAGGAGCCCACGGCGGCGGTGCCGGCGAGGAGGGCGGCATCGTGGTCGAGTGCCAGCCCGGTGATGAATCCCAGCAGCACGGCGCCGGAGATGTTCACCGCGAGCGTCCCGAACGGAAACGCCTTTCCCGCTCGGGACGCGACCGCGCCGTCGACGAGGAAACGCAGCACGGAGCCGGTGCCGCCGATCAGCAGCACGAGCAGCCACACCACCGCGGTCATGCCCGCACCACCACTCGGCGGACGAGCATCGTCGACAGGTAGATCATGGCGAAGCCGCCGATCACGCTGGCGATCGTGTATTCCGCCGCGAGGAGGTAGGCGTGGCTGTCGAACATCTTCAGGATTTCCACCTGCATCGTGGAGAACGTCGTGAGCCCACCGCACAGGCCCGTTCCCAGTAGCGGACGCCGATAGCTGGACAGTGGAAGCCGTTCCTGCAGGCGCGTGACGAAGAAGCCGAGCAGGAAGCAGCCGGCCATGTTCACCAGGAATGTCGGCCACGGCCAGGTCGTTGGCGAGGTGGGGATGGCGACGCTGAGCAGTGCACGTGCGCCGGTTCCGACCGCGCCGCCGAGGAAGATGGCGGCCAGTTCACGGCGGTCACGTCGTGGCATGGCAACTTGATCCCGTCATCGCTGTTCTTACCGTCATCGCTGGTACTCGTGTCCACATCGGTTCGCCGGGCTGCTGCTTCCCACCGCGGTGTGGGTCACGGCCCGTCCTATCACATCGTCAGGTGGGTCGCCTCGCCGTCCGCGTGGTCGCCCGGTCGCGTGCCGTCGACCTCGACCTGGTCGACCAGGACCGCCCGCTCCTACAACAGTTGGTCGCCCTACCGGCTGTCGTGGCCGTCATGAGTTGACCGCTGGTCCGGGTGATAATCGGCATGGTTGGGGCAGCTGTGCATGCTCGGACCGGCCAGAGTCCATGCCAGCGGCAACGTGCGGGTGGTCAGTGGCGCGGCAAGGTCGACGCCGTACGGCGTGCCGTCTTCGATCACGTCGAACGCAAGCCCGTCCGGTTCCACACCCCAACCGGTGGCGAGGAGATAGACCTCAGGCAGATCGTCGCAGAACGCCGTCCAGCCACCGGCGAACCGCCAGCCGGCCGCGCGCACCGGCCGTTCACCGACCACCCACGACATCGACGGCCACCGCGCATGATCCTCGGCGAGGCTGTCGGCATGCTTCACCAGCATCGAATTCAACCCCGGTAGTTGGGGCACAGCGGGGTCGGGCAAGGTCATGTTGATCAACATGAACCCGCCGTAGGCGGCAACCTCGGCAACCCGGTCGCGGTGCGGACCGACGCACAGTTGATCGAATCGCTGCCGGGGCAACGTGGCCACACAGACATACGAGGAGTCGACGCCGCCAGGCGCCTGATGACCGAACCGCGCACCCCAGGCGGCATCGCCGTACCGGACGTCGAAGAACTCGAACCAACGCGCGACCGGCCACGACGCCCGCAGCCCGTACACCGCGAAGTCGATCGGTGGAGAATCGGGCACTTCGGGTCGCGTCATGCGGCGAGTATGCCTGGCCTCGGTCAGCCGCAGCAGCCCGTCGACGAGCCGGCCACGTGTTCGTCGGAGGTGTGGCAGGCGGCGGCGGTCAACCGGGGGTCGGTGCCGTAGCCGGCGGAATCGCCGGTGACCACGTAGACCTCCCACGGCTCTTTGCCGGGCCCGTGGACCCAGACCTTGTCCTGCACGGCGTAGCAGCAGGTGGTGTCGTTCTCCACGTCGGTGAACAGCCCGAGCGCGGACAGTCGCCCGGTCGCCGCGACGACCTCCTCCGTGGACTCGACCTCCACGCCGAGGTGGTCCATGACCGTCTCCTGGCCTGGTTCTCCTTCCAGCAGCACGAGCTTCAGGGGTGGCTCGGCGACGGCGAAGTTGGCGTAGCCGGGACGACGCTTGGCCGGTTCGGCGCCCAACAGCTTGGTGTAGAAGGCGATCGAGGCTTCCAGATCGGCCACCCGCAGGGCCAGTTGCACACGGGACACGACGCACTCCTTGGATAGACATCCATCAAAACAAGATGCCGATGAGCTTGCGCCACTACTTAGATGTCTGTCAATCTAGACACATGTCGAAACAGCTGCCGGTGGTCGAGACCGGCGCCTCGCTGTGCTGCTCACCGCTGATGCGCCAGCCACTGACCGAGGACCAGTCGGTCGATCTCGCGCGGGTGTTCAAGGCGCTCGGCGACCCGGTCCGGCTGCGGCTGCTGTCGCTGATCGCCTCCCACGCCGGAGGCGAGGCCTGCGTATGCGACCTCACCGACGCCTTCGACCTGACCGGGCCGACCATCTCCCACCACCTGAAGGTGCTGCGCGAAGCGGGTGTCATCGACGGTGAACGGCGCGGTACCTGGATCTACTACCGGGTGCTGCCCACCGCGTTGCGGACGCTGTCCGGTTCCTGCCGGTGTGGATTCTCGCCGCGATGCTGGTCGGACTGGTCGCCGGCCGCGTGATTCCCGGTCTCGGCGGGGCGATCGACGCGGTCGGAGTCGACGGGATCTCGCTGCCGATCGCGCTCGGCCTGCTGATCATGATGTACCCGGTGCTGGCCAAGGTCCGCTACGACCGGCTGGACACCGTCACCAGGGACCGACGACTGCTGCTGCCCTCGCTCCTGCTGAACTGGATCATCGGCCCGGCGCTGATGTTCACCCTGGCCTGGCTGCTGCTGCCCGACCTGCCCGCGTACCGCACCGGTCTGATCATCGTCGGGTTGGCGCGCTGCATCGCGATGGTCATCATCTGGAACGACCTGGCCTGCGGGGACCGCGAGGCCGCCGCCGTGCTGGTCGCGCTGAACTCGGTGTTCCAGGTGATCGCGTTCGGCGTGCTGGGCTGGTTCTACCTCTCCGTGCTGCCCGGCTGGCTCGGCCTCCCGACCACCGATCTGGCCGTGTCCGGCTGGGTCATCGCGCGCAGCGTGCTGATCTTCCTCGGTATCCCGCTGCTGGCCGGCTACCTGACCCGGCGCCTCGGCGAACGCGCTCGCGGCCGGGACTGGTACGAAGCCCGGTTCCTGCCCCGCGTCGGGCCCTTCGCGCTCTACGGGCTGCTGTTCACCATCATCGTGTTGTTCGCGCTGCAAGGCGGTCAGATCACCGGTCATCCGTTGGACGTCGCCCGGATCGCACTGCCGCTGCTGGCCTATTTCGCGATCATGTGGGCCGGCTCGTTCGCCCTCGGCAAGTCCATCGGACTGACCTACGAACGCACGACCACGCTGGCATTCACCGCGGCGGGCAACAACTTCGAACTGGCCATCGCCGTGGCCATCGCGACCTTCGGCATCGACAGCGGACAAGCCCTTGCCGGCGTGGTCGGTCCGCTGATCGAGGTACCGGTGCTGATCGCCCTGGTCTACGCCGCCCTGTGGGCCCGCCGCTTCTTCGGCTCCTCGCTGCCCGTCGCAGTTTCGGAGTCATCGCCACCCGCCTAGCCGCCGACCGACCGCGCGCCATCGACACCAACCAAGGAGCCATCATGTCCGAGCTGCCCGAGGTGCTGTTCGTCTGCGTCCACAACGCCGGCCGTTCGCAGATGGCCGCCGCCCTGCTACACCGCCACGCGGCCGGCCGAGTCACCGTCCGCTCGGCCGGCTCCGCACCCGCCGACTCGATCAACCCGGCGGTGGTCGAAGCAATGGCCGAACTCGGCCTGGACCTCTCCCAGGAATTCCCCAAACCACTCACCGATGACGCCGTCCGGGCGGCCGACGTGGTGATCACGATGGGCTGCGGCGACGCCTGCCCGGTCTACCCCGGCAAGCGCTACCTCGACTGGGAACTGGACGATCCCGCGGGCAAGGACGTCGACCACATCCGGCCGATCCGCGACGAGATCGACCGCAGGGTCACCGCGCTGCTGGCCGGACTGATCCCCACCGGCGCCTGACCAGAACGGTCCTCCCGCACCCCTTTTCACGCTCGCCGACCACCACCGGTACGCCACCGCGCCGAGCGTCGCGGTCGTCACACCGTCATCTATTGCCGGGGCCAACAGTTCTATAGTGCAAATGTTGCGATGAGCATACGTTGGTACGTCGTGCGGTGACCGGCACGCGGTGACGATCAGGTCTGGGAAGGCGGTACGCGGTGCGATCCGACGGACAACCGGCAGAGACGACGACAACCCCGGTGCCGTCGGCGACCGCGGTCTCCGGCCCGATGCGGAGCCTCGTTGCCTGGCTGCGGGGAAGCCGCTTCGGCCTGTTCGCCATTGCCCTGCTGGTGGGTCTCGGCGCGGGCTTCGGCGCGATCGGGTTTCGGTATCTGATCTACGGGTTCACCTGGTTGGCCACCGGCCAGTCCCAGTTCGGCCAGGGCGGTCACGTCGGCAGCAGCCACCTGCCCTGGTTGGGGATCGGTTTCTTCGTGGCGATCCCGGTCGTCGGTGGCCTGCTCTACGGACCGCTGATCTACCGGTTCGCGCGTGAGGCGCGCGGCCATGGTGTGCCCGAGGTGATGATCGCGGTCGCCGAGAACGGTGGCCGGATCCGTCCACAGGTCAGCGTGGTCAAGGCGCTCGCGTCCGCGCTGTGCATCGGGGTCGGTGGCTCGGTCGGCCGGGAAGGGCCGATCGTGCAGATCGGCGCGGCGCTGGCCTCCAGCCTTGGCCAGTGGGTGCGGATGCCGGAGAACCGGCTGCGCATCCTGGTCGCCTGCGGTGCCGCCGGTGGCATCTCGGCCACGTTCAACGCGCCCATCACCGGCGTGTTCTTCGGCGTCGAGCTGATCCTGCGCGAGTTCTCCATCGAGGCCATCTTCACCGTGATGCTCTCCTCGATGGTCGCCGACGTGATCAGCCAGGCGTTCCTGGGCAGCGCCCCGTTCTTCACCCAACTGCCCGCCGACATCACGCTGCACCACACCTACAACTACCTGCTCGTCGCCCTCCTCGCGGTCATCGCCGCACTGATCGGACTCGCGTTCAAGAACGTCCTGTACAAGATCGAGGACCTCTGCGACAAGGTATGGGGCAACCGGCCGGAATGGGCCCGACCCGCTGTCGGTGGAGTCGTTCTCGGGTTGCTGCTGCTGGCCCTGCCGCAGCTCTACGGGGTCGGCTATCCGGTGATGTACAAGGCGGTCGCCGGGAACTACACGCTGTGGTTCCTCATCGTGCTCGTCGTCGGCAAGATGATCGCCACCAGCCTGACCATCGGCATCGGCGGCTCCGGCGGGGTGTTCGCACCGTCGCTGTTCGTCGGCGCGACCTCGGGGATGGCGTTCGGTGAGATCGTGGACCACGTGTTCGGCGCGTCGGCCGGTCAGCCCGCGTTGTACGCGATCGTCGGGATGGGCGCGGTGTTCGCCTCCGCAGCGCGCGGGCCGTTGACCGCGCTGGCCAGCGTGGTCGAGATGACCGGCGATTTCACCCTCACCCTGCCGGTCATGCTGGCCGTGGCCATCTCGACCATGACGTCGCGGGCGATCAGCTACGGCACCATCTACACCACCAAGCTGCTACGGCGCGGCACCGACATCGACCGCCCCACCCCAACACACGCCTTCGACGAGCTGACCGTCGCCGAGGCCATGCACCCGTTCCCGAGCCCGTTGGCCATCCCCGACCACGCCACCGGCAACGGGGCCGGCCCCGACTGGGATGGTCTGCTCGGCCCGGTGACCAGGACCCGAGAGCCGCAGTTGCTCTTCGCCAACGACAGCCTTTCCCAGGCGCTGCGCCAGTTGGTGCTCTACGGCCGTGACGGGCTGCCCGTGGGGTCCGTCGACGGCCAGAGCGTGCAGGGCTGGCTGACCAACCAGAGCGTGATGCGAGCCATCGCCCGCCAGCTCACCACGGCCGAACCGGACATCGCCGCCGCACAACGCGCCGCCGAGTGGGCCGACCCGCAGGCCGGCACGGCCGGACACGCGTTGAACTCCCAATTGCCGGGCTACCACATCGTCGAGCACACCCTCACGGCGAACTCCGCAGCCGTCGGCCGGACCCTCGGCGAACTCGACTGGCCGGACGGCCACCTACCGGTGTCGGTACTGCACAACCGACGTCTCGTCGACGCCGACCCGACGGTGCGCCTGGCGGTGGGCGACCGCATCAACTTCCTGGCCCCCGGCGAAGCCCAGGACACGAACCGGCCACGCAGCGAATCGGTACGTTGAGAGCCGATTGACCGGCACGATCAGATCCAGTCGCTGCCGCCGCCCTCAGCCGCGCTCGGCGAGGGCTCACCGCCCGCCTCCGTGAACGCGTCAAGGGCCTCGACCAGTCCCTGGCGCTGCTGCTCCGGCATGCGCGCCACGATGCGGGCAATGTCCCGACGCCGCCGCTGGGTCACCTGCCGGACCACCGCCCGTCCCGCCGAACTCAGCGTGACCACCACCTCACGACGGGAGTTCGGGTTGATCTCCCTGCTGACCAGGCCCGTGCTGATCAACCGGTCGATCATCCGGGTCGCGGTCGACGGGGCGACCCCGAGCTGCTCGGCCACCTGGATCAGCTTCACCGCGCCGTGCGTCGAGAGCACGACCAGCAGGCGAAACTGCGGCAGCGTGATCGACTCGTCGACCGCCGCGATCGAGCGGGCGGACACCGCCACCAGCAATCGGGAGGCGGTCAACACGGCGTCGGTGACCGCGTCCGCGTCCGACGCTGTATGCGCGGCCGTGGCCGGCGCGTGAGCGGTGCTCATATCGCCTTCGTACCTCACAATTCGTCGACAGGACCAGAATAGCCCCGCGCGGGCAGAAGGATGCCCTGTCGAACAGTTGTCGGGAGCAACTGAGCCGGCGGCCTCGGCAGCAGTGACGCGGCCGGCCGAACGGGACGGCCGGGCCGGTGTCGAGTTCACCTGGGAAGGTGTCGACGAGGGCGACCAGGTCAGACGACTCGACAAACTGGCCGACGAGGAAGACATCGCATGGTCACGCGTCGAGGCGATGATCGCCACCCGGAAACCGGCCGAGTACGACACCGCCGTCACGCTGCTCACCGATCTGCGGGCGCTGGCCGAACGCGAGGACCGCTACGACACGTTCACCGTGCGCACCATTGCGTTGCGGCAAGCGCATGCACGCAAATCCACCCTCATCGAGCGACTCGACCGGGCGGGCATCTGACGATGTCCGCTCCTGCCAACGTGCCGAGGTGCGGCACACCTCGGCACTGGTAGAGAGCTGGTGTCGAACTCCGTGCCGGAGATGGAGTCAAGGGTGCATGTCGGACGCGTCGAGCAGGGCGCGCAGCGTCCGTTGCAAGGTAACGCGATCGGCCGGATCGAGCGGCCCCAACAGTTCTTCCTCGATGTCGGCGCTCAAGGATCGGAGTTTCGTGGCGACCTGTCGGCCGTTGGGGGTGAGTTCCAGTACCCGTCGGCGCCGGTCGGCGGGATCGACCTGACGAATCAGCAGTCCCTGCTCGACCGAGGTCTCGATGATCGGCACGGCGTTGCGGGGGTCGATGCCGACCAGCTCGGCCAGTCGCTGCTGGCCGAGTGGACCGGTCTCCTCCAGGGTCAACAGGAGCTTGTACTGACTCGAAGTCAGCTCCAGCTGGGCGAGCATGCCGGCCCACCGCCGCAGGACGAGCTTGCCGGCTCCGGCGAGTAGCCACGAGGCGGTGCGCTGGAATCCGAGAGCGCCGAGGGTGCCTGCTGGAGAGGGGCTGCCGCCGACGTCCGGTTCCGGGTTCACGGTGCTCAGTCTAGCGGGACCCACATCCATCATGATAGACATTAGACATGTCTTCACATGAGACATGTCTAATAGTCGGCATGAGCCGGCGCGACCACGGGAGATCGACGATGAAAGCAGTTCGCTTCGACCACTACGGCGATGTCGACGTGCTCGACGTGCGCGAGGTCGACGACCCGGTAGCCACACCCGGTCGGGTGGTGGTCAAGATCCGGGCGGCCGCAGCCAACCCCGGAGACGCCTACCTACGGGAAGGCCTCGCCGAGGAAGCATGGGCATTGCGGGCGCGGTTGTCCGGGCGGCCCTCGGACGCGCCCCGGCGGTCGATGACCTTCCCCGCCGGGCAGGGCACGGACCTGGCCGGCGAGATCGTCGCGGTCGGTGCGGGGGTCGAGCACTGGCACGTCGGCGATGACGTGCTCGGCTGGTCCGACGAGCGAATCGCCCACGCCGAACTCGTCACCGTGTCCGCCGGTCACCTCGTCCCCAAGCCCACCCAGGTGAGCTGGGAAGTCGCCGGCTCGATGTACGTCGCGCCGATGGCCGCGCTCGCCAGCATCGATGCGGTGTCCCCGGCGCCCGGCGAGACGGTGGTCGTGTCCGGCGCCGCCGGTGCGGTCGGCATCGTGGCGGTCCAACTCGCTCGCCACAGCGGTGCCACCGTGATCGGCCTGACCCGCCAGGTCAATCACGACTGGATGCGAGATCATGGCGTCATCCCCGTCACCTACGGCGATGACCAGGCGGCCAGGATCCGGTCGGCCGCCGGTGATCGGGTCGAGGCGTTCATCGACACCTACGGCGCCGGCTACGTCGACCTCGCGCACGAGCTGGGCGTCTCCACGAAGCGCATCAACACCGTCGTCGACTTTCGCGCCGCGATGGACGGTCGTGCCGGCATCGCCGGCACCAACGACGCGGGCGGGACCGCCGGGCTCCAACGCCTCGTCGATCTCGTCGCCGCGGGCGAGCTGGAAATCCCCGTCGCCGTCACCTACCCGCTCGCCGATGTCCGCAAGGCCTACCAGCGGGTCGCCGAACGGCGAACCCGCGGAAAGATCGTCCTGCTCCCATGATCGTCAGCCGGCAGAAGCGGCCGGTCGACCAGTACCCGCCCTGTCGCTGATCGCGTGATCAACATTCTGGTCCGTGGTGCAGTTCGTCGCCCAGTGGGCTGCGTCGGTAGAGGACGAGTCGGCCGTCGCGGGCCCGGTTGACCAGACCCGTCGCGAACATGACCCGAAGGTGTTGCGACACCGCGCTGGGTGTCACCTGGAGTCGGCGCGCCAGTTCGACCGTGGGCAGCGGCTCGTCCATCAGCGACAGGAGCCTGACCCTGGTCTGGCCGAGCAGATCGACCAGCGCACCGGGAAGCACCGGCGGGGGCGCGGACCACAGGGTCGCGACGCCGCGGCACGGATAGGACATCGTCGGCGGCTCTGCCGCGCTGACGGGCGGCGCGGGTTTGTGGGCGAAGACCGACGGCATCAGGAGCAGGCCCCGGCCGGCGGCGCCGGTGTGCCAGCTCCCGATCATCTTGCTGATCGACAGAACGCCGTCGCGCCAGCTCACGTTGGGGTGGATGTCCGCGAACAGCAGGCGGGCGCCGCCGGTGGCGAGACGACGGGCGCGGTAGGTCATGTCCGCTTCCAGCAGCCGGCGCATCCGCGGCCACACTGGTTCGACGGCCAGGCGCCAGTAGGCGGCGAGGGTGTCGCAGATGGTGTCGAGCAGTTCGTCGACCGCGGCGTCCTCCGCGTCCTCGATCGCCTGGCGCAGGCGCGGCGGTTGCGGCGAGTTCGCACCCGCTTGGCTGATCGCCCGCAGATCGCGACGCACGATCGGTGGCGCGGTGGCCCGGATCCTGGCCAGTTCCTCCTCGGCGGACGGAACGAACACCGACGGCCGCGGCGTCAGAAAGTCCGGGAGCGCGTCGCGGTCGCCGACCAAGGACAGCAGCAGTTCGACGTCGAGGGCGCCAAGCCGGTCGACGACGGAGCGACGCCACGGCAACAGCAACGCATGCCGGCCGGGGTCGCGCAGGACGCGCAGGCTCAGCACGGTCTCGTGGATCGGCGACACCCCGAAGTGCGTGTCAGCGAGGTCCTCGACGCTGAGTTCGTAGCTGATCATTAAGCAATACGCTACATCGATTCGTGCCAGGCGCGGACCGCGATCGACTGGGTGACGTGATACGGACACTGATCACCCAGGCGAGGACCGCGCGAACCCGCCGCGCAGGACGGCTCGGGGCACCGGGCCTGCGAAGCCGGGATGTGCTGCTGCTGGCCATGGTGTGCGGGGTAGGGGTCGGCAACGTCTACTTTCCGCAAGCCATCAGTCCCTTGATCGCGTCGAGCCTGCACATCCAGCCGGCAGCGGCGGCCACCATCGTGACGACGACCCAGCTGGGCTACGGGGTCGGGCTCTTCGCTCTGGTGCCCCTCGGCGACCGGATCCGGCACCGTCGGCTCATCGTGGGCCTGCTGGCCATGACCGGCCTGTGGCTGCTCGCTGCTGCCGCGGCACCGGATGCGGGTGTGCTGCTCGCGGCCGGGGCGTTGGTCGGGGTGAGCACCGTGGTCGCGCCGGTGGTCGGGCCGATGGCGGCCGGGCTCGTGACCGAACGGCGTCGCGGCGCGGTCAGCGGCGCGCTGTTGAGCGGATCGCTCGGCGGGATGCTGCTGTCCCGTGCACTGGGTGGGCCGCTGAGCCAGTGGCTGGGCTGGCGAGCGGTATCTGGCCATGGCGGTGCTGACCCTGTCGTGCGCGGCCTTCGCCCTGCGGGTGCTGCCGACCACCGAGCCGACGACCGACCAACGGTACCCGGCGCTGCTCGGGCAGTCCTTCGCTGCGCTGGCGGGTGAACCCGAACTGCGGCGGTCGGCCTTCTACCAGGCTGCGGTGTTCGCGGCCTTCAGTGTCGTGTGGACCGCCGTCGCGCTGCTACTGACCGGTCCGGTCTACCGGTTCGGCACCTCGGCGGTCGGCCTGCTGGCGCTGGTCAACGCCGGCACCATGGTGAGCACGCCGATGGCCGGGCGGTGGGCGGACCGGCGAGGACCGGATGCGGTCAACCTCGCGGCCATGCTCGGCGTTCTCGGCGCGGCGGCGGTGCTGGTGTACGGCGGTCGTGGTGGGGCGGGTGGGGTGGCGGCGCTGGTCGCGGGCACACTCCTGCTCGACGTGGCGATGCAGGCGGGGATGGCGGCCAACCAGGTACGGAACTACCGGCTGCGGCCACACGCGCGCAGCCGCGTGAACACCGCCTACATGACCTGCGCGTACGGCGGCGGTGCCGTGGGGTCGTGGCTCGGGGCGCAGTCATGTGGACGCTTCGGGTGGATCGGGGCGTGCGCGCTCGCCGCGATGCTCGCCGGGGCGGCGCTGACCCGCCATATGCTGTGGCTGCAAGGCGTCCGCCGCCGGCACCGTCAAGCGTGAAATAGGGTGTCGCCCCGCTGGCGCGATGCTGGCCGCCGCCGAACCCGACCGCCACCGCCCCGACCTCGCCGGATCGCTGACCGGGTCTCGCCATCCGCTCGCCCCGAGTGGTTGTCCAGCAACGAAGCCCTACGGTACGAGCACGATCTTGCCTCGGGTGTGCCGGTTCATCAGGTCGCGGTAGGCGGCGCGGACCTCGACCAACGGGTAGCTGGCGGCGATCGGAACGTCGAGGTCACCGGCCGCGACCAGTCCAGCGAGCTCGGCCAACACCTCGGCGTTGGCGTAGCCGGTCATGCCCTCGGCCTTGACACCGGTACGGGCCGCTTCAGCGAAATCGATGATCGTGTTGATTCGGTCCTTGGCGACTCCGAGCTCGAGGGCAATGCCGATGTAGCCGTTGCCGAAGTTGTCGACGAACGCGTCGACTCCGTTGGGCACGGCCGCGCGGATCCGGTCGAGCACGCCCTCGCCGTAGGTCACCGGGACCACGCCGTGATCGCGCAGCCAGGCGTGGTTGGACTCACCGGCCAACCCGATGACGGTGGCGCCGGCGTGGCGGAGCAACTGCACGGTCAGCGAACCCACCCCACCCGCGGCACCGGCGACGACGATCGTGTCGCCCGGACCGGCCCCGACCGCGCGCACGTTCGCGTACGCGGTGGTACCCGCCACGAACAGCGCGCCACCGACCTCCCACGGCACGGCGGGCTCGCGCGGCACAAGATTGGCGGCCGGGACGGCAACAAGCTCGGCCTGGCTGGCGCGCGTGTCGACCCAGCCGATCACCTCCTCACCCACCGACCACTTGTGCACCGCGGAGCCGATCTCCGCCACCACGCCGGCAAGGTCGCTGCCCTGACCGGACGGGAAGGTCGCCGGCCATCGCCCGTGCATCACGCCGGTCCGGATCCCGTTCTCGCCGGGATTGATCCCGGCGGCCCGCACGCGCACCAGTACCTCGTCGGCCGCGGGTTGCGGCCGGGGCACCTCGCGCACCTCCAACACGTCGATGTCGCCGTACGCGTCGAACCGCACTGCCTGGGGCATGTAGTCCTCCTTACCAAGGTTCCTGTTCCTGCCAACCATGAAACCTGCATGAGGAGGCTTTATCCATGCTGGATTCGCGCGAAAAGATGTGCGATCGTCTCATGGTGTGGACGTACTGACAGATCTGCTGCGGCGCTCGCGTGCGCGCGGCGCCGCGTTCTCGCATTCGACGGCGCGCGGTGTGTGGGGTATCCGGTTCCCGGCCGGCGCCAAGCTCGCGATCCACGGCATCCTCAGCGGTGAGGCGTTCGCGTGGACCGATGATGTCAGCCAATCCCGCCACGTGCTGACCGGCGACATCGTCCTGGTTCGCGGGCCGTCCAAGCAGTTCATGGCCCACACGCCGGGGGCCGAGGTGATCCCGTTCGCCGACCACCCCTCCTCCGGCCCAGCCGGCGGCGCTCGACGAATGGCGTTCGGTGCGGGACCGGGCGAGCCGACCACGTTCTTCTGCGGCGCGTACACCTTCGATGGTGGCCTGTGTACGGGGCTGCTCGCCGGGCTGCCGGACCTGACCGTGGTGCGCCCATGTGCCGGGTCGAGCCTGCGTGCGACCCTGGACGTGTTCGCCGGGGAACTCCTGCGTGACGCGCCGGGGCAGCAGGCTCTGCTGGACAGCCTGCTCGACGTGATCCTGGTGCAGGCGTTGCGCGAACAGCTCGCCGCCGATACGGAGGCCGCGCCCACCTGGTTCCGGGCGATGGACGATCCAGGGGTCGGGGCCGCGTTGCGGGCGGTGCACGCGGAACCCGCGCGCCCCTGGACGGTAGCCGATCTGGCCGTCGAGGCGTCGCTGTCGCGCGCGACGTTCGCGCGCCGATTCACCGCGGCACTCGGCGTCGCGCCGTTGGCCTATGTCACCGATTGGCGGATGGCGCTGGCGCGTGAGCAGTTGCGCGAGGACGATGCCGGTCTGGCCGCGGTCGCGCGCTCGTTGGGGTATGCGTCGGAGTTCTCCTTCGCCGCTGCCTTCAAACGCCACCACGGCGTGGCACCCGGCCGCTGGCGGACCACCACGACCCCAGGGTGAACGGCGAACGGCCAGCGACCCGGCCCCTGGACCGACGCCCGCATCAGCCGGCGGTGACGGCTGAACGCACCCATCGACAGCCCAACACGAGCACAGCGCAGTGACCAGCAGACCTGGCCGCAGCCCATCCATGATCCCGACCAGGCAATCCGGATCATGTCACGCTGCCGCACCATGACCGTCGGCAAAATCCTCCGCAGGACCCAAGTCATCCTGCTCCGAGCGGGCGAGATCGGCCCCTCATCGACGGGAGCAGGCAGTGGGTCGATCGTGCGCTGTCCGGTCTTGGCCGACCAGCCTGTCGCGATGTCGTCTGCTGCGCCGCTAGGGTTTGACGGGCGATAGAGGAGGTCGCGATGAAGCCGCTGGGGCCCGCTGATCCGGCCAAGATCGCGCGCTATCGGCTGTTCGCCGAATTGGGCGCGGGGGGCATGGGCCATCAGCGAGCACGGCGACGCGTTTCGTGCCTATCTGCAGCTGTCTGACGTTGACTCCACTCGCGGCGATCTGCTCGACACATTCCAGCAGTTCTACGTTGGGATGTATGACTCGATGGACGAGGTGACCAGCAGCCTCACCAAGGACGTGTTCACCGAGTCCGACCTTGAGCAGTGGGTGGCCAACGGCATCACCGTAGAGGAGATGGTCCGCGCCGGATGGGACATTGTCGAGGTTGACGGAAAGCTGTACGTGTTCATGAAGTAGGCACAGCTCAGGATGAGCCATCGGCGGTCAATAACCCTGATTCCAATCAAGCCCCCATGATTACGTTGTGTAATTGTCAACAGGACTGGAATTCACCCAAAACGGAGGTAGAATAGGAAAAAGGATAACCTGAAGAACATGACTGACGAACAAGCGCTCAAACTCGGCGCATATATTCGTAGTACGCGCCAGGCGCACGGCACAACAATACGCGCACTCGCCGCACAAGCCGGCATTGATAGCGGCGGCCTCACCCGAATCGAACACGGTCACGCGGGCATGCCACGGCCGGATACCTTGCACTCGATCGCCCAGGCCCTGGGAGTACCGCTCACGGACATGTTTGTCCTGGCCGGCTACATCGTACCCAAGGACTTACCAAGCGTCGGCCCATACCTGTGCGCGAAGTACGGCTGCCTCGATGAAGAGGAAGCGCGCGCAATCACCACGATCGTTGAACGGCTGGCAGCCGTACATGGCTCGAATCCTGCCAGGCCACGTGGATCGGACCGTAGACCCACAGCGTCCAACGATATCTAGACCAAAACTAAATTAGGAAGGAGGAATGCGTATGCACGAATCACCTAGTAACAGCAATTCTGCTGACGCGGGCGCCCGGTCGCCGGTGTTGCTGACCATCGAGGAAACCCGCACTGTGTTGCGTATCAGCCGCTGGTCGTTGTACCAGCTAATCAACCGCAACCGCTTGAAGACCATACGTATCGGCCAGCGGCGGCTCATCGCTGCAGACGACCTTCGCGAGTTCCTTGATGAACTACGGCGAGAAGGGACAGACCCTCATGGCCGGTAGGCGCGCCAATGGTGAAGGGACCATCTACCGCCGTAAAGACGGACGCTACGAGGCTGCCATCATGCTGATGACCAGGACTGGCCAGCGTAAGCGCTTCCGCGTCTGCGCCAAGACCAGACAGGAAGCTCACGACAAGCTGGTCACAGCGCAGATGCAGGCCCAACAGGGCACGCCGATACCCGACACAAGTTCGCAGCTCGGCGAGTACCTGAACTACTGGCTTGAGAACGTCGTGCGCCCCAACAGGCGACCATCAACGTACGAGCGCTACGAGGTGGCTGTTCGTCTCCATATTCGACCGATACTGGGAGGCTGCCAGCTAACTCGTCTGTCCGTCCCCCTCGTCCAAGCATTCCTAAACCAGAAGCTGGCGGACGGTTCGTCCACGAGGAACGTTCAGATCATGCGGGAAGTACTTCGCGCGGCGCTCGGCCGCGCTGTTCGAGAAGAACTGCTGGTTCGAAACGTGGCCGGATTGGTGGACTTGCCGAAGTGGGAACGCGCGCCCATCCGACCATGGAACGCAGCCGAAGCGCGCCAGTTTCTTGCCGCCGCCCATGACGATCCACTGTACCCGGCTTTTGTACTCCTCCTCATGTATGGGCTACGGCGCGGTGAAATTGTGGGCCTACGGTGGCTCGACGTCGATCTTGACGAAGGTGTCGTTCGCATCCGGCAGCAGATACAGCGAGTCAATGGCTCACTGCGCGCAGTCCCAGTCAAAACACAGGCTGGGCAACGGGACCTGCCGTTGCTACCAACGGTCCGAAACCTGCTACGGCGGCAGGGCACCCAGCAGAGCGAGTACGTAGTGTCGACGCGGACCGGACAGCCCATTGAGCCACACAACCTGTCTCGCTCATTTCATCGTCTGTCCGCCCAGCATGGCCTTCGCCGGATTCGCCTACACGACTTACGCCACACAACGGCGACGCTTCTCAAAGACTGCGGAGTCGCAGCCCGGGACGCGCAACTCATCCTCGGACACTCGACAGTGGTGATCACACAGGAGATCTACCAGCACGATGACTTGAACAGCCGCACCCGAGCACTCAGCAAGGTCGAGGCGCTGCTGACAGAGGACAGTGAGACAAACACGAACACGCGTCTGCCGCCGCCGGAGATCGAGACCGGCGGGCGTAGTCAGGCGTGTGCAGTTGTGGCAAGTAGAGACGGTTGCCGTCAAAAATTGCCGTCAAACGTGTTTCTTGATGATCTAAATACAACGATTCTATCTGGCAGGGGAGACAGGATTCGAACCTGCGACACCTGGTTTTGGAGCTCGATCGACTACACTTTGCGCGAACGTCTCACCTCTGTAAACAGCGTCGTACAAGCATGGTCGTGCACATGGAAACTTGGATGCGTTGCCGTCAAAATTGCCGTCAGTGATGTCGCCTGCCACGGCGAAGGGACCACCGTTTGCCATGAGCTAGGGACCAGCTCGGGCCGGCGGTCGCGGGCCGTGTGTTGATGGTGGTCCAGCCGGTGGAAATGGTCAACTCTGGGTGTCCTCGTCCCGGTCGGCGAG
>DATATE010000284.1:0-6876 GCA_036268955.1 Pseudonocardiaceae bacterium | reverse complement strand
GCGAACGCGCCAACGCCCAACTCAAGTACTGGCGCATCCTGCACAAAGTCCGCGTCAGCCCCCGCCGTATCGGCCGACTGGCCAAAGCCATCCACGTACTACAGAACTACGAAGCCGCCACAGGATGAAAAAGACTCAGTGGGTAATCACGAGAGTCCACTTAATACCCTCCTTGGTGGCCAATTTCTCGTTTTCCGCTATACCGAAATGTAATTGACGAATCGAATACGGGTACCCCGCGTTTCGCGGGAAAAAAGTGGTTGATAGCTTGCCTGCACCCTCGTTGCTTGCTTTGGCGTGCACCGGTTTTTCGCCGATGACGCACGATCCGTAAGTGACCTTTTTCCGACATGTGAAGGGATTGTTCATGCGGATAAGTCTGTGGCGAACAAGCGCGCTGATCGGTACGGCCGCCGCGACGGCACTGGCTCTCGCCGTCCCGGCCACCGCGATCGAACCGGGTGCCGGCGCCGCCTACGGCGCGGACGCGCACGTCTCGCTGCTGCCCCACGTGCTCGGCCCCGGCGGACTGACCGTGGCGACCGGTGAACTCGCCGCGAGCAACACCTCGGGCCCCACGACGGCATCCACCGTGGACGCCAAACTGCAAGGTCTCGTCTCGGCGAAGGTGATCACCAGCGCCTCGAAGCACAGCACCGAAGATGGCACGGTCACCGCAACGGCTTCGCTGGTCAAGGTCGCCCTTCCGGTGCTCGCCGCGCTCGCCGGCCAGACGCCGACGGCCTCGGTGATCAGCTCGCGGTGCCAGGCCACCTCCACCGGTATCACCGGCAGTTCCGACCTGGCCGACCTGAATCTCGGCAAGATCGGCAGCATCTCGGCGGCAACCCCGAACCTGCGGATCGGCATCCCCGGCGTGCTCCAGATCATCGCGAACGAACAGATCCACAACGCGGACGGCAGCCTCACCGTGAACGCGCTGCACATCGAACTGCTCGGGCCCGGCCTTGCCGCCGCGCTGGGCAGCGGCGACATCGTGCTCGCCTCGTCGACCTGCGGTGCGGCCACCACGGTGAGCACCACCGCGCCGACGGTTCCCGAGGTCAGCGTGGTGCCGGCCGGCGCACCGCAAACCGGCGACGGCAGCCTGGCCACGGTGATCGTGCACTGACCATGCCCGACACCCTGATCCCCGAACCCGTCCCCAGTCCTGTCGGCCGCCCGATCCCGCCGACCGCAGGCAACCCGGCCCGCTGGGTGGTGACTCTGCTGGTGGCCCTGCTCAGCTGTGCCGGGCTGGCCGCCAGTGGCGGCGGCACCAGCGCGGCACCGGCCAGCACCTCGACGCCGACCAGCATCGCGCCCGCCAAGGCGACCGTCGCCGACTCGCCGCCCTCCTGGGTGGACATCGCGAGCATCTCGGCCCGGTCCTCGCTGATCCAGCTCGGCCTCAACCCGGACAAATCGATCCAGGTACCTCCGGTCGACCAGCCGCAACAGGCCGGTTGGTACAAGTACGGCCCACAGCCGGGCGAGGACGGGCCCTCGGTCATCCTCGGCCACATCGACGGCGACCACCAGCAGGGCATCTTCTGGCGGTTGCACGAGGTCAAACCGGGCGATGCGGTGACCATCGGACAGCAGAACGGCAAGACCCTGACGTTCACCGTGACCAAGGTGGACGACGTGGCGAAGAGCGCCTTCCCCACCGACGCGGTGTACGGCAACACCCCGAACCCGCAGCTACGCCTGATCACCTGCGGCGGTGCCTTCGACGCGAGCACCGGCCACTACCTGGACAACCTCATCGTCTACGCGACCATGACCAGCTGACCGGACCACCGCGCTTCGCTTCGACGGTCCTCGTCGCCGGCTTCGTCAGTCGGCCACGAGGACCGTCGAGCCGAGGCGGCCGGGAGTGCCGCCGCGGCCGTATTCCTGTTGGCGGCGGACCAGCCAACGGCCGGGTGCGACACCGCTGCCGCCGTGTTCGGGGTGGATCAGGTACGCGGGCGCGGTGTTGGCGAACATCCCGATGGACAGGCCGACAGCGTCGCGCAGCCCGGTCGTCCACGTGCAGGTACCCGGATCGGCGACCAGGGTGTGCGGATTGTTGCCGGCCACGCCACGGACCAGTTCGACGCCCTCGGCGGGCACCGCTCGGGTGCCCGACCACGGGCGCAGGGTCACCGTGCCGAGCAGGTCGAACGGAATGACGATCAGGTCGCCCTGCGCCTGCGGGCCGTCGATGATCGGGACGGTGACCTCCCGTTCAAGGTGGTCGAGTACGTCGAGGCCGGTTCTGTCGAGCAGTTGCGCCAATCGCATTGTCATCACCTGTGGGTTGTGTCGGTGTCGGAGAGTCGGTGTCGGAGAGGTCAGGTTCGGCGCAGCAGCCGGCGGTACTGGGCTCCGGTGAGCCCGTAGGACCAGCCCGCCGCGTCGATCGGGTCGTCGAACCAGGGTGGGACCCGCAGTCCGTACTGCCGGCGGGTGCCGTCGCGCTCGACCGATCCGTTGACGGCCAGCAGCAGCCGGGTTCGCGCACCCCAGCTCCGGTAGGGCAGGTCGTAGAGGCGCAGTTCGGCGTCGGGATTGCCGGGATCGGGTGCCTGCGCCAACAAGACGAGCCCGGCCTCGTCGACAAATGCCGGCCAGCCAAGGTGTTCGATCGCGCAGCGACGGATCTCGATATTGCGCTCCTGCTCGATCAGCTCCACCGTCGGCGCCTCGACCACCCAGGACGGTACCCAGGTCCCGTGCCAGGCGTACACGGCCCAGCCGTCCGGGAACAGTACGGCCGGACCGTCCGCATTGTGCAGTCGCGCCTCGCCGTACTCGTTGCCGGCCAACGGTTCGGCGTGGATGGCCAGCGGCCGTTCGGCGATCACGCAGTGGTTCTCCCGTGGCCACCACCAGCCGCAGGAGCGCGCGATCGCTGCCCACAGTGCCAGCGCGGCGGTGTCCTCGGCCCCGAACCGAACTCCGAGAACCCGTTGCCGCACCTCGTAATGCGCCACCCAGTCGGCCTCCTGCTGCCCGTACCAGTAGAGGCCGTAGCGGTCCGCCAACTGGGCCCGCATCAGGTCGGCGACGGACTCCCGGACGGTTCTGCACAGCGCACCGCGCACACCATCATCCACAAAGGACGACAGTTTCCGGCCGGAACGCAGTGCCACCAAGGGATCTCTCGGCGGCCCCGGCCCCCAGTGTAGGCCGTACGGTTGACCGAGCCGGTCGTCGAGCCGTTCCCGCAGTGCCGAGAGCTGTGTGGCGAGCCGGCTTTCCAGCGGCCACGGACCGCCCGAGGCCAGGGTGTAGGTCGTCGGCGGGAGTACCGATGCGACCGCACCCGGCGAATCCACCCAGACGAACTCGGGTGGTGGTCGCTTGAGCAGGCCGTAGAGGCCGGTGATGGCCGCCTCGGCGGTAGCGCGGTCGGCAGGGGCCGTGCTCAGGGCGTGCTGGCGCCATTCGGTGCGCAGTTCGACCGCGTGCAGCCACTGCTGCACGGCCTGAGCCGGATCGGGAGCTTCTCGGCGGGACTGCCGCCTGCGGCGCGTACTCAACGCGCCAGGGCGGACACGCCCTTTCCACTGGACATGTCACCATGATCGCAGCGAACGACCACATTGCGCAACCCCGAAAATCGCCGCACCGCTAGTCCGTAGTGGACAGACGACGTCAGGGGAATTCATCGGTCGCGGCGAGCGGGCGCCCCTGGGTGGTTGACCGGCCATCAGCCGATCTGTTGATCGGCGCGGCCCGCCGGCTGGCCGCGCGGTTCAGTCCACCAGCGGCCCGGATCTGGCCGCGCGGTCGATGTGGCCGACCGGGTCTGGTTGCGAGGCTGTTGGTACCTGGCCGAGACAGGGCCGAACCGAGGGGTACGGCTGTTTCTCGCCACAGGCCAGGACCGACTCTCCACAAGCCAGGACCGAACGAAGTCCTCAAGCAAAAGACAACGAAAGGTTCATCATGAACGCCAGGACCGTCGCCAAGGAAGAGCTGGACCGCCCGCGCATCGCCGATGCGGTACGACCCGCGCGGCTGCTCGTCGGCGGCTATTTCACCATCAGCATCCTGACCCTGGTCGCGATCATCCTGCTGCGCAACGACGCCTCGATCGTGAACTCGGCGGTCTGGATTCGCGGCACCATCGTGGCGGCCACCTCGCTGCTGATGTTCTCCTTCACCGGTGCCGCCGGCCGTGGCTCCCACGCGGGCTACCGCAGGCTGCGCCTTGCCTCGGGCGCCATGGTGGCGGCCATCGCGGTCATCATCTCGCTGCCCGGCACCTTCCCGACCTGGCTGAAGATCGAACAGGGCGTCTGCGGCCTGATTCTGATCGGCGTCGTTGTTATCGTCAACGGCAGGAACATGCGATCGTTGTTCGCCGCCAAATGACGATTTCGCCGGGGCTTCGAGGTCAGCGCGGAGGGCATCATGAGCAGTCCAACGGTGCGGCAGTGGATCGAAAGAGCGCCGAGGTGGTATCCGGTGCGCTCGACCATCCCCTACCTGCTGCTGGCCATCCTGGTCGTCTTCACGGTCATCGAGAAGCACTCGACCCCCGGATCACTGCTCATCGACCTGGTCATCTGCGCGGTGGCCGCGGTATGGATGCTGTGGATGTTCACCCTGCACCCGGCCTGGCGGAGTCGCCCGACGGTGATGGGGATCTTCGTCGCCGGCCTGATCGTGCTCATCGCCGTTCTCGAACTGCGGGACACCTGGTTCGGGTTCCTGGTGATCGCCGGGTACGCCTTCTCGTTCGCGACGCTGCCCTGGCCACGCCGACTGATCGCCATCGCGATGGTCGCGGTGCTCTCGGGCACCGCGCAGGTGGGCGGCCTGCCAACGGCCAACCCGCTGACGGTGCTGGTCTACGTCGTCGTTGTCGCGGTGAACGTGCTGACCATGTCGGCGGCAGCCTGGATCATGTGGACCGCCGATGAACAGAGCAAGCAGCGCAAGCTGGCCCTGGAAAAGGTGAACGAGACGAACCGCAGGCTGGAGGCGACACTGGCCGAGAACACCCGCCTGCACGCTCAACTGATCGACCAGGCACGGGAGGCCGGGGTGCGCGACGAACGACAGCGGATGGCGCGGGAGATCCACGACACCCTCGCCCAGGGACTCACCGGGATCATCACCCAGCTCCAGGCCGCCGAACAGGCCGAGGACGACCCTGGGGAATGGCGACGGCACTTCGACGCGGCCACGATGCTGGCCAGGGACAGCCTGTCCGAGGCGCGGCGGTCGGTGCACGCGCTGCGACCGCACCAGCTTGAGGTCGGCAGGCTCAGCGAGGCACTGACCGACGTCGCGCAACGCTGGTCGGCGCTGCACGACATCCCGGCCACCGTGACCACGACCGGCACGGCGCGGCCGATGTCGAAGGAAGCCGAGTTCGCGCTGCTGCGCACGGCCCAGGAGGCACTGGTCAACGTGGCCAAACACGCACACGCGAGCCGGGTGGGGCTGACGCTCTCCTACCTGGAACACGAGATCGCCCTCGACGTCCGCGACGACGGGCGCGGCTTCGAACCGGACCAGACCGGCGCGGACACCGAGGAAGCCGAAACCGCAGGCGATACGCGGAAACCAGAGGTGGTCGCCGGTCGGGACGGCGGGTTCGGGCTGGTGGCGATGCGGCAGCGGATCGAAGGCCTTTCCGGCACGCTGCAGGTCGAGTCGGAGCCGGGTTTCGGCACCGCGATCTCGGCCTGCATCCCGGCCGCCTCGGTGGGGGTGCACGCATGAGCGGCAAGCAGAGCGGACCGGACGCCGGCCAGGGACAGGACACCCCGATCACACTGGTGATCGCCGATGATCATCCAGTGGTCCGGGACGGGCTGAGCGGCACGTTCGCGCCCGATCCCGCGTTCACCGTGGTCGGTGAGGCCAGTGACGGCGCGGAGGCGATCCGGTTGGCCAAGGCCCTCAAACCCGACGTCATCCTGATGGACCTGCGGATGCCCGGCATGGACGGGCTGACCGCGATCACCGAGCTGGCCAGGCAGGGCATTGCGTCCAGGATCCTGGTACTGACCACCTACGACACCGACAGCTACGTGTTGCCGGCGATCGAGGCGGGCGCGACCGGCTACCTGCTCAAGGACGCGCCACGCGCCGAACTGCTGCGCGCGGTCCGGGCGGCGGCCGGCGGCCAGGCCGTGCTCTCGCCTTCGGTGGCGACCAGGCTGATGAGCCGGGTCAGGACGCCTGCGGCCGAACCGCTGAGCCACCGTGAGATCGAGGTGCTGGAACTCGTCGCGGCGGGCACGACCAACCGGGAGGCCGCCGCGAAACTGTTCATCAGCCAGGCCACCGTCAAGACCCACCTGCTCAACATCTACAGCAAGCTCGGGGTCAGCGACCGGGCCGCCGCGGTGGCCGAGGCGTTCAACCGGGGCCTGCTCACCCCAGGGACGACGGACCGTCGAGGTTGAGTTCCAGCTGGTGGGGCCCTGCGTCGAGTTCGCGACCGCGACCTCGGTGGCGCTCAAGGCACAGGCCGCAGTCGACGTGTTCGGCGGTCGGCGCGTACACCTTCCACCAGGGCCGGCCGACCGCGAAGTAGCCGGTGTGGCAGTCCGGCGCGGGAACCTCGATGCCGCGTTCGTCGAGAAGGAAGGCGACCCGGTGCACCGTCCGGTTGCGGCCGATGCGCAGGTTGAGGCCGCGAAACTGGCGCACCGCCCATTCCTCGCCCGGCACACCGGGCGGCGGCTCGCTTTCGCCCTCACCCGACAACGGAACTCCTGCCAGCCACCATTGGTAGTCAGGGGCGCGGTGTCCCGAAGGACCCGGTTCCCCATCCCCCTTTCAATCCGTACGTGCGGTTTTCCCGCATACGGCTTACCGATGATCTTCTCGACATGGTTACGCCACCCTCGGATAACGGATAGT
>DATATE010000283.1:0-67460 GCA_036268955.1 Pseudonocardiaceae bacterium | reverse complement strand
TCGGGGTGCCAAGCCGTATTCCGTCGGCTGGCCACCACCTGCTGTCCAGATCCGGAAAGTATCCGCGTGGTCGGGTGACTGGATGGTCGGCCGGCTGGCTAGGCGGTCCGGCGGTCGGGTGGCTGGACAGCTGGACAGCTGGATGGTCGCGTGGTCGGGTGGCTGGATGGTCGGGCGATGCGGCCGCTGGCTCGGCGATGTGGCCGCGTCGCGCCGCCCCTCGGTTTTTCGCTTTCAGCAACAACATTCGCGGCGCGACACCACTGGTCAGTACCGTGCTGGTATGGCCGCACACACGCACACACATCCGGGCAGCGCGCACACTCATGACGGTATCGACTGGATGGCCAGGCTCAGTCAACTCCGCAGAGCCGACGAGGTCGACGCCCCGGCCGCGCGGGAGGTCGCCGAGCGGCTCATCGAGCGAACCCCGCCTGGTGCGACCGTGCTCGACGTCGGCTCTGGCGCGGGCGGGATGAGCGTCGCGCTCGTCGAAGCCCTGTCCCGGCGCGGCGGCGGCACTGTGGTGCTCGTCGATGCCACCCCCGAACTACTCGAGGCCGCAGGCGCCTCGGCCCGCGCGACCGCCGCCGAGCATGGCGACGTGGTCGCGGTCGACACCGTGCTCGTCGACCTGGCCGACGAGGCGTCCCTTGCCCGCGTGCCCAAGGCCCGACTGGTGTGGGCCTCGCATGTCGTGCACCACCTGCCCGATCAACAGCAAACGCTTGCGCAGCTGGCCGGACTGCTGGTTGCCGGCGGCTGCCTCGCCCTCGCCGAAGGCGGGCTGCCGATGCGCTGCCTGCCATCGGATCTCGGTATCGGCGAGCCGGGACTGCATGAGCGGCTCAACGCGGCCCAGGGCGCCTGGTTCAACAAGATGCGCGCGGACATGCCCGGCTCGGTGTCCATGCCCTTCGGCTGGAACCACGCGCTCGTCGAGGTGGGGCTCGTCGGCGTGACCTCGTTCAGCTATCTCATCGACCGGCCGGCACCGGCATCGGAGCTGGTGCGCGATTCGGTGTTGCACCGGTTGCAGTGGATGCATGAGGCCACCGAAGGTCTGCTCACCGAATCGGACGCCGATACGGTCCGCCGGCTGCTCGACCCGGCCGACCCCGCCTACCTCGCCAACCGCGACGACATCTTCTTGTTGACCGCGCGGACGGTGCACCTCGGATGGTCCCGTTAACCACGTCGCACCAGCCGGCCGGCACCGTCGACCGGCTGGTCGGCAGCTGCGGTTGTGGGCGGCAGATGATTTGTGACTTGACCGATTCGGCGTAGCGTTTCCAGACGTGGTCGACAACCTGGTAGTGGCCTGCACGAGCTGCGGCCAGCAACGCGCGGCTGACTGCGCGCCGTTCGAGGCGATGGCCTGGTCGTCGGAACGCGATCGTGGCGTGGTCCGCTGGCTGTGCCCGGCCTGCGCCCGCGCACACGTCCGGGACATCGAGGGGAAGCTGCCCGTCAACTACTGGTGATCACCCGCCCGTCGGCGCCCCCCGTTGGTCACGCCACTGGTGGGTCACACCACTGGTCAGGTGACGTGGTCAGGTCACGCCGCTGTTGATGGTCCCACCATCTGTTGATGTTCCCACCGTCTGCCCCGCTGGTCCCACCCTGCGGTCGCCGCCTGGCCTCCGTTCACCTGGCCTCCGTTCGACTGAGGCCGTTCGACTGAGGCCGTTCGGCTGGGCCTGCGGCTGATCGCCACCTGATCATCAGTTGTCCGCGGCGAATCCGGGCTGCCAGTGCTCCACGATCGCCCGCGCGGGCAGTTCCGCGTCGAGCTGGCAGAGGATGCCGATCGCGCCAAGGGTGACCCGGTGGATCAGGAGGTACTGTGGCGGCAGGTTGAGCGACCGGCCGGTGTGGAAGTCGCTGCCCCTGGTGTCGCCGACCCGCCAGGCCTGCTTGCGCAGCCACTTCCGGGTGAAGTGGAAGCGTTCGGGCACGAGCGGTTCGGTGAACGGCGCCAGGTAGCCGAGCGCGTCAGCGGCGTCGAGTTCGGTGCCCGGTCGGATGAAGTGCTCGTTGCGCAGCAGTTCGAGCAGCTCATCCGACTTGCCCTCGATGGCAAGCCGCGTCATCACGCCGAGCGGCCGAGGAATCCCGTCGGGCAGCCGCGCGCAGGCGCCGAAGTCCAGCACGCACAGCCGACCGTCCGGCAACATCATGAAGTTGCCAGGATGCGGGTCGGCGTGCAGCATCCCGACCCTGGCCGGCGACGAGAAGTGGAACTCGGCCAACAGCCGGCCGGCCTCGTCGCGCTCTGCGACGTTGCCCTCCCGGATGATCTCCGCGAGCGGCCTCCCGGTGACCCACTCGGTCACCATCACCTTGGGCGCGCTGGCCACCACCTTGGGCACCAGCACCTGCTTGTCACCGTCGAACGCTGCCGCGAAGGCACGCTCGTTGTCGGCCTCGGTCCGGTAGTCGAGTTCCTCGACCATCCGGTCCCGCAGCTCCGCGAGCAACGGCTTCACCTCGGCACCGGGCACCAACGCCTGAAACAGCCTGCTGAACCGCTGCAACTGGCGCAGGTCGGCGAGCAGCGCCTCGTCGGCACCGGGGTACTGCACCTTGACCGCGACGTCGCGACCGTCGTGCCACTGTGCGCGATGCACCTGACCGATGCTCGCCGAAGCGGCCGGCTCGTCGTCGAACTCGGCGAACCTGCGCGCCCAACCGGTACCCAGCTGCTCGACGAGTACCCGGTGCACGGTTTTGACCGGCATCGGCGGCGCCGCGGTCTGCAGCTTGGTCAGCGCCTCCCGGTACGGTTCGGCGAGTTCTTCCGGCACCGCGGCCTCGAACACGCTGAGGGCCTGGCCGAACTTCATCGCCCCGCCCTTGAGCTGACCGAGCACCGCGAACAGCTGCTCCGCCGTGCGCGCCGAGATGTCGGCCTGCACGTCCTCGGCGTTCTGCCCGACAAGGCGTCGACCCCAACCGCCGACCACTCGACCGGCCACCCCGATGGGCAGGCTGGCCAGTTTCGCGGTTCTGGCTGCCGCCTTGCGCGGGATATCGGCCATCAGGCCTCCTCTCGGGTGCGTGCGACAGCTCCGGACCGACCTGGTGGGCAGTACTCGACCGACTGATTCAGCCCAGCCACGCACCCCCACCGCGCCGATAACCGTCGCAGGATCAACCTCCCGTGTCCGCGATGTCCGCGCCTCACGTGCTCACCCGACCGTATCTGGTTCCGTGCCCGCGTTGCCCGGTTTTGCCGCTGGTTCCCAGCGTTGCGGCTCCGCACGTGGCTTATCGATCATTTCCAGTATGCCGACTCGATCAGCGGCCTCCCTTCCGGCCACACGCACAACCCGCATGGCGTTGCCAACTCGTGGGGTTGCTCACCCCGGTGAACGTGTCGATCTCGATTGCCGTGCCCCACACCGGTAGCTCGGCGATACCGCGCCAGGGCAGGCCGCCGATCCTCGGCCCGTCCAGTACCCGGAGCGCCTGGCTGACCGCGAAGGCCGCGCTGGCCTGCGCGGATGCCAGGTCGGCCGGTTGCTGGCGCCCGGCGAGCTGGGTCGCCAGTGCGGGCCACGCCGGCTCGGTCTCGGCCTTGTGCAGGTCGATGCACCGCAGGCAGCAGCTGCGGCCAGGCACGATCAGCGGCCCGACCACACCGATGCCCTCAGCCGCCCAGGCCAGCAGCTGGACGGCTCCGGTGACGAACAACTCCTTGGCCAGCTGAGGATCGGGCACGGCCGTGTCTGCCAGCAGGACCAGGTCGGGTTTGCGCTGTCGGGGCAGGGGCGTGGTGATGGTCGTCGGCGCGCTCCGCAGCACCGCGTCCCGCAGGGCCGCCGATCGCGATCGGCCGACGTCCTCCGCCAGGTAGCCGCAGCCGACCTGCTCGGGCGTCACCGTGCCCTCGGCGACGATGTGGATCCAGCCGACCCCGGCCGCCGCGAGCAGGGTGGCAAGACTCGCCGCCACCCGGCCGCCGCCGTGGATGACCATGGCGGCGCGCTGCCGACGGGCGTTGGCGATGACTCGGTCCTGGCCGGTCCGTAATGCCCACCATGAGCAGTCCGCCGACAGCCGCGCCGGCACGGCGACGGCGGGGGAGCCGTCGATCCCGGTCTCGGGTGGGATGGCGTCCTCGATGAGGCCGAGGTCGGCGAGATCGGCGAGGAGCTGCCCGAGCGCGGCGGAGTTCTCCGGCCCGGCCCGCGCGGACAGCTCCGCCTCGGTATCTCGACCGTCCAGCGTGTGCAGCAGGCTGACCAGCGGTTCGGCCACGCCGCTGAGGACCACGGCATGCCGAGGGTCGGTGCCGACCTGTAGTTCGTCGGGGGCTCGGTGCAGGACCGGCAGACCGGGTAGCAGCCGGGGCCTGCGCAACGCCCACACCACCCGGTCAGCGGATACGCGGCGGGCGGCCGTCGACCCGCGAACACGTGCGGCCGTCGAGCCACGGGCATCGGCCGACGGGACCTCGGGCGGCTGGTCAGGGGTGGTGTGCGGGGCGGTCGGGTGCGGTTGAGTGGGTGAGGTGCGCTGGTCAGGGGCGGTAGGCCGGGTGGTCGAGTTGGGCGGGGTCGCGGTGGATCGGGTCGTGCTGGATCGGGTCGTGGTGGATGGGGTCGTGGTGGATGGGGGCTGGTGGTCAGGGGATTGGGTGCGGGTGTCCGTTGTGATCTTCATGTACGGCAGCTTGGCAGGACTTTTCGAACGCTGCTGTGGCTGTCCACAGGTCGCGGATTCATCCACAATCCACGATCGGGCGATTGACCGCTGGACGCTGATTCGCTAGTGATGCCAACGGTTCTGCCAACAAGTTTTTCTGCGTTGTTGTTCACATCCGAGTGGTGGACCTTTTGGTCGGTCGTTGGCCTTACCGTGAGCCTGTGGCGGAACCATTGGTCGAGGTGCGGCGCAGCCGGCGGCGGAGCCGCACGGTCACCGCATACCGGGAGGGCGACACTGTCGTCGTGCTCCTACCTGCGCGGATGACCAGGGCTGAGGAAAAGCACTGGGTCGCCGAGATGCTGGGCCGGCTGGAACGCAGCGAGACCCGACGTCGCTCACCAGCGAGGACCTCCGACGAGGCGCTGCTGATCCGGTGCCAGCAACTGGCCGCCCGACATCTGGCCGGCAAGACCGAACCGGGCAGTGTGCGCTGGGTGGCGCCGATGCGTACCCGGTGGGCGTCCTGCACGCCGGCCGACGGCACCATCCGGGTGAGCGAGCGACTGCGTGACGTACCCGGCTGGGTGCTCGACTACGTGCTGGTCCACGAACTGGTGCACCTGCTGGTGCCCGGTCACGGCGCGGACTTCTGGGCGCTGGTCCGGCGCTATCCCAAGACCGAGCGGGCCATGGGATACCTGGAGGGACTGTCCGCGGCGGCCGGCTGGGGCATGACCGAGGACGACTGACACCCAGGCGCCAGCCGGGTACTCAGGCGGGCTGGGCGTTGCCGAGCCCAGCGGCTCCCCAATCGCTCAGTCGGTGGAGTCCTCGCCCTTGTCGCGTTCCTCGCGTTCGGCCTGCTCGGTGCGCTCCAGCTCGGCGATCGGGTCGTCGCCGAGGGTGGCGGGCGACTCACCGAGACGGTCGGCGAAGTCGATCGGTTCGTCGAGGTCAGCGGCCGTCGGCACCAGGTCCGGGTGGGCCCAGACGCCGTCGCGGACCTTGATGCCGTGCCGGTCACCGACCAGCAGCCACAGGTTCGACGCCGCGCGCAGCCTGCGTGGCCGCAGCTCCAGGCCGACCAGGGTGGCGAAGGTCTGCTCCGCCGGTCCGCCGCTGGCCCGCCGCCGCCGCAGTGTCTCCCGCAGCGCGTCCGCGCCCGGCAGCCGCTCGCCGATGGCGTCGGCGACCACCACATCCACCCAGCCCTCGACCAGCGCGAGCAGGGTCTCCAGCCGGTCCAGCGCGACCTGCTGGGCCGGCGTCGTCTGCGGTTGCAGCACGCCGGAGGACATCATCTGCTCGATGGACTCGGGGTTCGTCGGGTCGACCTGGGTGGCGAGCTGCTCCAGCGCCGAGGTGTCCACCTTGATGCCGTGCGCGTACTCCTCGACGGTGGCCAGCAGCCGCTGGCGCAACCACGGCACGTGCGCGAACAGCCGCTGGTGCGCGGCCTCCCGCGTGGCGAGGAAGACCATCACCTCACCGGCCGGCCGCTCAAGGCCCGCGGTGAACTTCTCGATGTTGGCCGGCAGCAGCGCGGCGACACCCTCGGGGCCCAGCGGCAGTCCGATGTCGGTCGAGGTGAGCACCTCGGCGCCGAGTTGCGCGAGCGCGCCGCCCAACTGTGAGCCGAAGGCCATCCCGCCCATCTGGCTGACCATTGCCAGCATCGGGCCCGCGACCTGCTTGGCTTCTTCCGGGAGGGCTTCGACCCAGGCGCCGGACACCCGCTTGGCGACCGGATCGCACAGCCGCTGCCAGGTGGGCATGGTGTGCTCCACCCAGTCGCGCGCCGACCAGGCCTCGGCCTTGGTCGCGCCTGCGGGCAGGGTCGTCACCGGCTCCAGCCACAGTTCGGCCAGCCGCACCGCGTCGGTGACCGCGTCCGCCTGCTCACCGCCGCCGAGGCCGCTGGGAGTCAATTGCTGGATCGCGATCTGGCGGGCGAGGTCGTAGTTGACCGGGCCACCGGCGTTGCCGCCCGACTGGCTGAGCATCTGGCCGAGCTGACTGAGCATCTGACCGAGTTGGCTGACGTCGAACGCGCCACCGGCCTCGCCCATCGGGCCAAAACCGCCCGCACCGGAGGGCTTGTTCTCGCCGGAATCATCGGGGTCCTGCGAGGAGAACCCGAACGGCATATTCGTCATGCTTCCACCGTACGCGGGGGCACTAGATGTTCGCTGACAGCATTGGGTAGCCGTTGCCGGGAAGTTGCCGCAGGCCCCGGTGGGCGTGGAGATCGCTGGCCACACCGGGCGTCGCGCGCCGGGGGCGGACACGATGGCCGTACGCTGTCGCTCCGTGAGCGAGCCTGCGAGCGAACAAATGAGGCACGGGGAGCAGTCTCATGGAGTGGCCGAGCGTAACGAGGTGGCTCCGTGAGTGAGCGTGGCGAAGCTGAAGCGAGTGAGCGTGGCGAGGCGCAAGCCGAGGTCGAAGCCCAGGCCGATGCCGCAACCACCGCGACAGCGGGAACAGCCGCGACGAGGACCCCGACCGACAGGCACCGGGGGATGACCCGTCGCAGGTGGACGCTGCTGTTCAGTGGCGTCCTCGTGGTGGTGCTGGGGTTGGTCGGCGGGTTCGTCCAGGTGCCCTATGTCGCGCTGGGCCCCGGCCCCACCTACGACACGCTCAGCGCCGTCAACGGCCAGCAGATCATCCAGGTCAACGGCACCGCGACCCACGCGACCAGCGGTGAGCTGCGGATGGTCACCGTCTCCGAGATCGACCAGATCACCCTGTTCGGCGCGCTCGGCCTGTGGATGAGCGGCAACTACGCGCTACAGCCGCGCGAGCTGTACTTCCCGCCGGGACAGTCCCAGCAGGCGGTCAACCAGCAGAACGTGCAGGAGTTCCAGGAGTCGCAGATCGACGCGGAGGTCTCCGCGCTGCGCTACCTGCACTATCCGATCGAGGTGGTTACCACCCAGGTGGTCGACGGCAGCCCGGCGGACAAGCTGATCAAGGCGGGCGACAAGATCGTCTCGGTGAACGGCAAGACGGTCACCAGCGCCGAGGACGTGGTCAACGCGCTGGCCAACACCAAGCCGGGCCAGACGGTGCCGGTGTCGGTACAGACCGGCAGCCAGCCAGTTCGTGACCTGCACATCACCCTCGGCAAGAACCCGAGCGGTGCTCCGCAGGGCTTCATCGGCATCCAGCCCGCCGCGCAGGCCGTGGTGCCTTTCAAGATCAACGTCAGTCTGACCGACATCGGCGGCCCCTCGGCCGGCCTGATCTTCGCGTTGGCCATTGTGGACAAACTGACCAACTCCGACGTGAACGGCGGCATGAAGGTCGCCGGTACCGGTGAGATCGACGATCTGGGCAACGTCAGCGAGATCGGCGGTATCCCGTTCAAGCTGGTCGCCGCACGGGCCGCCGGAGCGACGGTGTTCCTGACCCCGGCGGACAACTGCGCGGAGGCCAAGGCGCACGTGCCGGCCGGGCTGCGGCTGGTGAAGGTGACCAGCCTCAGTTCAGCTATCAGCGAACTCGCCGCGCTGAAGGCCGGTCGGCCCGTCCCCGGCTGCTGACCGACCTTCAGTCCCGGAGGGTTTCCCGCAGCGCGTCCACCAGGTTCGGCGCCAGCTCCGGATGCTCGACGATCTCGTCAGGGTGCTCGGCGTCGCCGCGCAGCCGCAGCACACAGGCGGCCGAACCGTCCCTCAACACGCCCGCGACCAGGCGCGCTTCCCGGCGCCTCGGGTGTTCGGCGGCGATCCGGCGCATCCGATCGGTGTCCACCGGGTCGATCAGATCCGAGCCGCCGGACTCCCCGTGCAGTTCGGCCTCCGCGTCCGGCGGCAGCACCACGATCTCCTGCACCAGCGCGCACCCGCTGACCGTCTCCGGCCAGGCGATACCGGCTAGCGCGTCGGCGAGGTCGGTATCGGCCAGCGGCTCCTGCGCGACCGGCGTCAGCGGTGAACCCGCATCGACCTGATCGCCGAGATCAGGGTGTTTGGCCAGCAGGTCAGCCGTGGTGACCAGGGCGAACAGTTGCGGCGGCTGATCCCAACCCGCGGTCGAGGCGAAGTCCTCGACCTCGCGGATGACCTGCGGCAGCGTGGCGGGGGCCCCGGTGGACTCGTCGGCTGGCATGCGGTCATCGTCCCATTCGAGTGGTGGTGCTCCGCGCTCGCCTTCGGCCCGCGACAGGTCGCGATCGGGCAAAGCCGGACCCTTGGCGAGGCAAACCCCGGACCGGCACGGGAACCAAGGGCGGCGTCCGTAGAGTTGACACACTGGCGGACGGGTACCAGCGGTAGCCGTGCGCTGCGCAAACCCGCACCGACCACCACCCAGGAGCGTGTCCCAGTGGCCACTCGGCCCACGGCTGGACTGCCGAGGCTGTCGCGACGCAGCCGAATCCTGCTCATCATCGGTTTCGTGCTGTTGATCTTGCTGATCTTCGGTTCGCGGCTACTCGACACCTATATCAACTGGTTGTGGTTCGGCGCGGTCGGCTACCGGTCGGTGTTCAGCACCATCCTGTTCACCCGGATCGTGCTGTTCTTCGTGATGGGCATCTTCGTCGGCGGTGCGCTCGCGTTGAGCCTGCTGATCGCCTACCGATCCCGGCCGGTGTTCGTGCCGGTGTCCGGTTCGGATGATCCACTCTCCCGCTACCGGTCGGTGATCACCCGCAGGCGGCGCTGGTTCGGCCTCGGTATCCCGATCGTGATCGGCCTGATCGCCGGCGGCTCGGCCCAGGGTGACTGGCAGCTGGTGCAGCTGTTCATGCACGGCACCAGCTTCGGCACCACCGATCCGGTGTTCGGCAACGACATCGGCTTCTACGAGTTCACCCTGCCGTTCATCCTGTGGCTGAAGAACTGGCTGTTCATCGCGGTGACGCTGGCCTTCTTCGGTGCGCTGATCGCGCAGTACATCTTCGGTGGGATCCGGTTGGCCGGTCGCGGCGGTCAGCTCTCCACCCCGGCCAGGATGCAGCTGGCCATCCTGATCGGCCTTTTCGTCCTGTTGAAGGCCTTCGCCTACTTCACCGACCGATACGAACTGCTCTGGTCCGACCGTGATCCACAGTTCACCGGCGCCACCTACACCGACCTCAACGCACTGATGCCGGCGAAGCTGATCCTGTTGTGCATCGCGGTGTTCTGCGCGCTGGCGTTCTTCTCCGGCGCGTTCATGCGCAACCTCCAACTGCCCGCGATCGCGCTGGTGCTTCTGGTGCTCTCCAGCATCCTGATCGGCGCGGCCTGGCCGGCGATCCTGCAGCAGTTCTCGGTCAGCGGCGACGCCCAGCAGAAGGAGGCCACCTCCATCCAGCGGGCGATCAACGGCACCATGCAGGCCTACGGGCTGGCCGGCAACGTCACCTACCAGAACTACGACCCCGCCAGTGCCGACCCGACCGCCACCCAGGTGCTCAGCGACACCGGCACCGTCCCCAACGTCCGGGTGCTCGACCCGAACGTGCTGTCGCCGACGTTCACCCAGCAACAGCACGCGAACACCAACATCTACGGCTTCCCCTCGCAGCTGAACCTGGACCGCTACACGGTCAACGGGGTGACCCAGGACTATGTGGTCGCGGCGCGCGAGATGGACCCGAACAACCTCAGCACCAGCCAGCAGAACTGGATCAGCGAGCACCTCGTCTACACCCACGGCGACGGCTTCATCGCCGCACCGGCCAACGCGGTCAACGCGAGCGGCTATCCCCAGTACGACGTGAGTGACCAGGACAACAACGGCCAAGGGCCGATCCCGGTCAGCCAGACGCGGATCTACTACGGCCTGCTCGCCGGGGACGACTACGCCGTCGTCGGCCAGCAGGTCAACGGCAAGTCGATCGAGTACGACAGCAACGCCGCCAACTACACCTACACCGGCTCGGGCGGCGTCTCACTGTCCAACTGGTTCAACCGGCTGGCCTTCGCCACCTACTACGGTTCGCGCTACTTCCTGTTCAGCGGTGACATCGGGTCCAACTCGCAGATCCTGTTCAACCGGAACCCGGTGACGCGGGTGCAGCAGGTCGCGCCCTGGCTGACTCCCGACAGCGACCCGTACCCGGCCGTGGTGACCGACAGCGACGGCAAGAACCGGATCGCCTGGATCGTCGACTGCTACACCACGCTGGCCAACTACCCCTACTCCCAGCACACCACCCTCGGTGGGCCGACCAACCCCTCACTGGCCGGCAGCGGCCAGCAGGTCGGCTACATGCGCAACTCGGTCAAGGCCGTTGTGGACGCCTACTCCGGCAAGGTCACCCTCTACTCGGTCGACAACAGCGACCCGGTGCTCAAGGCCTGGGAGGGTGTCTTCCCCGGCGTCGTACAGCCGACCAGCGCGATCCCCAAGCAGCTCAGCGAACACTTCCGCTACCCGCAGGACATGTTCAACGTCCAGCGCAACCTGCTGGCCAACTACCACGTCACCAACCCGCAGAACTTCTGGTCCAGTACGGGCTTCTGGAGCGTGCCGGGCGACCCGACCGAGAACGCGGACGGCAGCATCAACACCTCGGTCTCCGGACCGAGCGACAACCCGCCCCCGCAACAGCCGTACTACGTGCTGGCCCAGACGCCGGGGCAGAAGACACCGACCTTCCAGCTGACCACCTCGCTGACGACGCTCAACAGCGGGAACATGGCCGCCTGGATGAGTGTGTCCTCCGATCCGGGTAGCTACGGCAAGATCACCGTGCTCACGCTACCCACCGGGACACCGACACTGGGTCCACAACAGGTACAGAGCCAGTTCGAGACATCACCGAAGTTCACCGAGAACAAGACATTCCTCAGCAACTCGACGGTCAAACCGTTGTACGGCAACCTGCTCACCCTGCCGGTTGCCGGCGGGCTGCTGTTCGTCGAACCCGTCTACACCGAATCCACCAACGCCAACGGCGCCTATCCACAGCTGGCCGACGTGCTGACCGCCTTCAACGGCAAGGTCGGCTTCGCGTCGACCCTCGCGGACTCGGTGACGAACCTGTTCAGCTCGGTGGCCACCACACCGAACGCGCCAGGGTCGCCGAGCGCCAACTCGCCACCACCGACAAGCACCTCGCCACCGGACAGCGCGGGAGTGACCACCCCACCGGGTGGCGGTGGCACCGTCTCACCGAGCCTGGCCAAGGCCGTCGCGGACATCTCCAAGGCCCTCCAGGACATCGCCAACGCCCAGGCGGCCAAGGACTTCGCCGCGCTCGGCAGCGCCTACCAGGAGCTGCAGAACGCCACCAACGAGTTCAACACCGCGAAGGCCAGCATGACGACAGCACCGACCTCACCGTCGGCGCCGCCGCCATCGCCGACCCCCACCCACTGATGCCATAACAGGAGGTCCAGACCCCGGCGGGCTATCGATTTGCATGAAACCGCCACCGGTCGGTAGTGTTGTGTTTACCGACGCGGGGTGGAGCAGCTCGGTAGCTCGCTGGGCTCATAACCCAGAGGTCGCAGGTTCGAATCCTGTCCCCGCTACAACTTGACGACGCCTGTGTCTGCCTAATGAGCAGACACAGGCGTTTTCGCTTTGTATCTGGGGGACGACCCCCAGACCCCCGCGCCAAGGGGGCGAAGCCCCCTGGACCCCCCTTTGGGCTCGGCTGCGCCATCGCCCCAAGCCTCGGCTGCGCCATCGGGGGTTGCCGGCGCCCTTGGTGTGCGCCTCGCCTGCGGCATCGGGGAGTTACCGTTGCCTTCGAGCTTGCGTGCCTCGGCTGCGCCATCGGGGGCTGCCGTTGGCTCGGCTGCGCCTTCGCTGTTCGGGCTCAGCTTCGCTTTCGTCCTTGTGCCTCGGCTTCGCCTTCGGCGGCGGGGGGCACCATCGGGGTTGGGGCTGCGCCTGGCTCGGCTGCGCCTTCGCGGTTTGGGGGTGGCTGTGGAGGCCCACCTTGGACGGTGTATCGTTGTCCTTACCAACGCGGGGTGGAGCAGCTCGGTAGCTCGCTGGGCTCATAACCCAGAGGTCGCAGGTTCGAATCCTGTCCCCGCTACAACGCTCCAACTAGAAGAGCCCTGTCTGTTCACACAGACGGGGCTCTTTGGTATTCCGGGACGGCGCAATGTCCCGGCGTCCCTCCGGGGAGGCTGCTCGCGGACTGCTGTGGTCCGACGGCGCCGGGGGGAGTTATTTCGATTAATCGTGATTGAGACAAATTGATAATAACTGTCCGGTGTGGATTCCGGGCTACTTCCAATGCGCCATCATGAACTTTGCGCAGCCCGGCGAGCAGACCCGGCCCTCACCGACCATTGACCGGTGCCGGCGCAGTTTCTTCCCGCATGCCTGGCATTCGTCCTTGCCGGGATGGCCACCGGTCACCCAGGTCCTCGCACCTCGGACAGCCTTGTGCTCGACGATTTTCGAGCCCCATCGCAGACCCATTGTGCGCCTCCACAATCCCTTCAGGCGGGTGGTTCGCGGCACCCACTCGTCATGATGGTGAGGCGAAAAACCGCCCAGGTCGCTACCTCGGAGCAAAATGTACCGGTTCGCAGTAACCCAGTGTCATTCGACCGTGACCTCATAACTGTGGGTGATGGGTGCCGGGGTGTTGGATTAGGCCAGTCGTGGCGAGATTGGTCCATGATCGGCGTGTCGGGGCGCTGGTGGTGGGTCTTGACAACCTTTGTACTACGCCAGACGGCGTAACGATTTCGCCGCTACCGATCAGCCACTGTGGACAGATCTGCAGACCACTGTGGACAGCGGGACCCTCGACGTGGCACCGTGGAACATGTGTCTGAGCTCAATGCAACGGCAGCAGCGCTTCTCGGCCTGCTGCACGAAGGCCCCCAGACCGGGGGCGACCTGGTCAGTGCCGCACGCGGGCGATTCGGCGCCTTTTTCAGTGTGACCCGTAGCCAGGTCTATCGAGAACTGCCAGCGCTGGCCGAGGCCGGCCTCGCTCGACTTGGCAAGCAGGGACCACGGTCCAGCCAGCAGTATGTGATCACCGCTGCCGGCAAGAAGGCCTTCAAGTCCTGGCTGGTCAGTGAACCGGGACCGGATCACCTGCGCAGTCCACTGATCCTGCGGCTCGTCCACGCGGGATCGTTGACCGCCAAGCAGCGGGTCACCCTGGTGGACTCCGCGAAGGTCACCTACTCGGCTGGTCAGGATGCGGCGCGTAACGCGGCGAAGGAGGCGGCCGACCCGTACGAGAAGGCGGTGGCCGAGTTCGCGGTGGCACACGCCAAGGCGGTACTGAAGCTGCTGGACGCGGTTCCGGTCAGTTGATCGGGGCGGGGCCTTACCCGGACGTCGGTCGACCGACCGGCATCCGGGCATGGCCCGCACGTTTCCTCACGGCGGTCAAGTAACGTTGTAGGACGTGGACCCGGATATCGCAGCGGAGCTCAAGGAACTGTCCAACACCCTCAGCAGTATCGAGGTGGTGATGGACCTCCCCGGCTTGCGCGCGAAGATCAGCGAGCTCGACGAGGAGACCGCGCGACCCGACCTGTGGAACGATCAGGAACACGCGCAGAAGGTCACCAGCCAGCTCTCGCACCTGCAGGGTGAGCTGCGCCGGGTCACTGACCTGCGGCAACGCCTTGACGACGTGTCGGTGCTCTACGAGTTGGCCGAGGACGAGGGCGACGCCTCCAGCCTCGCCGAGTCCGCCGAGGAGCACGCGAAGCTCAAGCGGGACATCGACTCGCTGGAAGTGCGCACGCTGCTGTCCGGCGAGTACGACGAGCGGGACGCGCTGATGACCATCCGATCGGAGGCCGGCGGCGTCGACGCGGCCGACTTCGCCGAGATGCTGATGCGGATGTACCTGCGCTGGGCGGAGCGGCACGGCTACCCGACCGAGGTCTACGACACGTCCTACGCCGAAGAGGCCGGCATCCGGTCCACGACGTTCAAGGTGACCGCGCCGTACGCCTACGGCACGCTGTCGGTCGAGCAGGGTACCCACCGGTTGGTGCGCATCTCGCCCTTCGACAACCAGGGCCGCCGGCAGACCTCCTTCGCCGGGGTCGAGGTCGTACCCGTCGTCGAGCAGTCCGATCACGTCGACATCGACGAGAAGGAACTGCGCATCGACGTCTACCGGTCCTCCGGTCCCGGCGGGCAGGGCGTGAACACGACGGACTCCGCGGTACGAATCACCCATATCCCCAGCGGGATCGTGGTGTCCTGCCAGAACGAGCGCAGCCAGCTGCAGAACAAGGCCAGTGCCATGGTGGTCCTACAGGCCAAGCTGCTGGCCCGGCGGCAGCAGGAGGAGCAGGCCAAGCTCGACTCGCTCAAGGGCGACGGTGGGTCCAGCTGGGGCAACCAGATGCGCTCCTACGTGCTGCACCCCTACCAGATGGTCAAGGACCTGCGCACCGAGTACGAGGTCGGCAATCCGACCGCGGTCCTGGACGGCGACATCGACGGCTTCCTCGAAGCCGGTATCCGGTGGCGTCGGCAGTCCGAATAGGGCTTCTGAATCGACCGTGAGTGCTCGCTCGGTCGCTCTGTGTCGGTCTTGGTCACGTCGGTGTCGCGATCAACTTACGAAGCTGTCTCGGCGCGGTTGGGCTGCTTAACCGGGGGACACCGGGACCTCACATGGCACGCAGGTAGACTCGCCGCTCGTGATCCGGCTCGAACACGTGAGCAAGACCTATAAGAGTTCCACTCGACCCGCGCTTGACAACGTGTCGGTGGACATGGACAAGGGTGAGTTCGTGTTCCTGATCGGCCCTTCGGGGTCCGGGAAGTCGACTTTCCTGCGGTTGCTGCTGCGCGAAGAGGTGCCCAGCAAAGGCAGGGTTTACGTGTCGAATTTCGACGTGGCCAAGATGGCGCGCCGCCGGGTACCCCGGCTGCGCCAGTCCATCGGCTGCGTCTTTCAGGACTTCCGGCTCCTCGCGACGAAAACAGTTGCCGAGAATGTCGCCTTCGCACTTGAGGTGATCGGCAAGCCCCGGCACACGATCCGCAAGGTCGTGCCCGAGGTACTCCAACTGGTCGGCCTCGACGGTAAGGCCGACCGCATGCCCAACGAACTCTCCGGTGGTGAACAGCAGCGGGTCGCCATCGCGCGGGCGTTCGTGAACCGCCCGTTGGTGCTCATCGCCGACGAACCGACCGGAAACCTCGACCCGGACACCAGCCAGGACATCATGTTGCTGCTGGAACGGATCAACCGCACCGGTACCACTGTGGTGATGGCCACTCACGATCACTCGATCGTCGACTCGATGCGCCGCAGGGTGGTGGAACTGTCGCTCGGCAAGGTGGTCCGGGACGACGCTCGCGGTGTTTACGGCGTCGGTCGGTAATTCGCCGATAGTCAAAGCTAGCTGGTAATCCTTTTCATCCCTCGACTTCCATTTACCCCCGATCGCAAGGAATGTCCATCCGATGCGCGCCAGTTTCGTGTTCAGCGAGGTCATTACCGGCCTACGCCGGAACATCACCATGACCATCGCGATGATTCTGACGACCGCGATTTCGCTCGGCTTGCTCGGTGGTGGTCTGCTGATCGTGCGGACGATCGGCAAGATGCAGGCGAACTTCCTGTCCGCCCTGCAGGTCGAGGTCAACCTCGATGACGCGGTCAGTGCCGACGACCCCAACTGCACCCAGTCGATCTGCGCCGGCCTGCGGGCCGACCTGACCAACTACCCAGGTGTGGTCAGCGTCCAGTTCCAGAACCGCCAGCAGACCTTCACCAAGGCCAAGGCGGAGTTCTCCAACGACCCGGAGATGGAACAGCTGGTCCGGCCGGAGGCGTTCCCGTCCTCGCTGCTGGTCTCCCTGCAGAACCCGACCCAGTCCGGTGTCATCAGCGCGGCCTTCGCCAACAAGGCGGGCGTGCGGGACGTCGATGACCAGGGTGTTTTCGTGCAGAAGCTGACCGACCTGCTCAACGGCGTGCGCAACGCGACGTTCCTGATCGCGCTGATCCAGGCGTTGGCCGCGTTGATGTTGATCTCCAACACCATTCAGGTTTCCGCGTTCACCCGGCGAACCGAGGTCGGCATCATGCGCCTGGTGGGCGCGACGCGGTGGTACACCCAGCTGCCCTTCCTGTTGGAGGCGGTGGTCGCGGGCGTTGTCGGTGCGGTCCTGGCCGTCGGCGGGCTGATCGTGGCCAAGGTCGCTTTCTTGGACAACATCTTCGGCTCGGTGTTCAGCTCGACGATCATCCCCAAGATCGGGCTGCTGGACATCGCGTCGGTCTCGCCATGGCTGTTGCTGGCCGCGGTGGGCATCTCCGCGCTGACCGGCTACGTCACCCTGCGCCTGTACGTGCGGCTCTAATTGGTTCGCCGGTTCACGTAAAGTAGTTGTTATGGCGAAGGAAAAAGGCCAGAAGGTCATCGCGACCAACCGCAAGGCCCGGCACGACTACGAGATCCTGGACACCTACGAGGCCGGGGTCGCGTTGGTCGGCACCGAGGTCAAGAGCCTGCGGCTGGGTCGGGCGTCCCTCGTCGACGCCTTCGCCACCGTCGACGACGGCGAGGTCTGGCTGCGCGGACTGCACATTCCGGAGTACGCGCAGGGGACCTGGACCAACCACGAACCGCGGCGAACTCGCAAACTGCTGCTGCACAAGGGCGAGATCCTCAAGCTGATCGGCAAGACCAAAGAGGGCGGTCTCTCGTTGGTCCCGCTGTCCATGTACTTCAAGGACGGGAAGGTCAAGGTCGAGGTCGCGCTGGCCCGAGGCAAGCGCGAGTACGACAAGCGGCAGACACTGGCCAAACGCGACGCGGACCGGGAGATCAGTAGGGCGGCCGGGCGCGCGGCCAAGGGCCGGTACTGAGGTGTCGGTCGACCCCGAGTTGACCGACGGGCGCGTTGCCGAGTGGGTCGCCGGGCTCGGCCTGCCCGGCCTGGTCGACCTGCACCTGCACTTCCTCCCGGAGGAGGTGATGCGCAAGGTCTGGGCATACTTCGACAAGGCCGAGACGCACTACGGCACACCGTGGCCGGTGCGATATCGGTTGCCCGAGGCGCAGCGGTTGGCGGTGCTGCGCGATCTTGGTGTCCACCGCTTCGCGCCGCTGGTGTACCCGCACAAACCGGGGATGGCCGCGTGGCTGACGTCGTGGGTGCGCGAGTTCGCCGAGCAGGTGCCAGAGGCGGTGCCGACCGCGACGATCTACCCGGAGCCGGACGTCGCGGACTACCTCGGCGAGGCGCTGCGGGCGGGCGCCCGCTGCGTGAAGGCGCATGTCCAGGTCGGCGCCTACGACCCACGTGATCGGCTGCTCACCCCGGCCTGGGGCCTGCTGGCCGACGCGCAGGTGCCGGTCGTTGTCCACTGTGGACATGGACCGCTGCGCGGCAGCTACACCGGGCTCGACGTGTTCGGCGAGGTACTTGCCGCGCACCCTCGACTGGTCGCGGTTCTGGCTCATGCCGGAATGCCCGAGTACGAGCTGGCCTGCGAGTTCGTCGAGAAGTACCCGAACGTGTATCTGGACACCACCATGGTCGGCACCCCGTTCGCGGAGAAGCTCTCCCCGCTGCCACTCGACTGGCCGGCCCGACTGGTCGGAATCGGCGACCGGATCGTGCTCGGCACCGATTTCCCGAACATCCCGTACGAGTACTCGGTGCAGCTGAACGCGATCGCCGGTTGGGCCGCGCGGGACGAGCGGCTCGGTGAGCCGTTCCTGCGTCGGGTGTTGCACGACACTCCGGCCCGGCTGCTCGGCGTCTGAGGGCGGTCGGCCCTGACCTGGTTCACCGGTCCGCCGCCAGGATGTTTCTGGCCCGCTTGCCGGCCTGCGGGCGGGCGAGGGCGAAGCTGAACACGATCGCGGCGATCGCGGGCAGCGGGCCGAGCAGCAGAAACCCCAACGGGCCGCGGTCGGTCGGCAGGACGAAGCCGCGGGCGGCGATGTCCAGCAGTCCGGCGGCGAGCAGGAGCACCGCGCTCACCAGCCGGGGCAGGGTCGGACCACGCGAGGTGCTCGCGCGGATCGTTTCGAAGCGACCGAACGTGACGAGCAGTCCGCGCAGGACGAGTGCCAGACCGGCGATCCACAGTGGCGTCGCGATCAGCCAGGCGAGGCTGCCGGCGGCCGGCGTGACGTAGCCGAGGCCCAGGACGGTGATGCCGGCGACGATGATCATCGCGGACATGTGCCAGAGGTAGACCGTCATGCAACGCGGTCCGACCAGCCGTTGCAGCGCGACGATCCTCGGCAGGCGGGCCAGCGCCAGGATGGGTCGGCGCAGTGCGAGCAGCAGACCGAGTTGGCCGATGCCCAGCGTCAGCAGGCACAGGGTGGCCGGTGACATGTTGGATACGGCCTGGCCGGGCAGCCCGACCATGCTGGCCGGGTACGGGCCGACCGCGACCAGCAGCGCCGTCGCCCCGAAACCGGCGAGGCCGACCAGGGCGGCGACCGAAGTGGACAGTCGGGCGAACCGACCCGTCGCGTACTCGATGCCGAGCTGCTGCACGGCCAGCCAGATGAAAACCTCGTTGGCGTAGCCGACCAGCGGTAGTCCGTTGAACCGGCAGAGGTCGACCAGGATCGCGGCGACCGTCAGCGCGACCGGCACGGCGAGGCCGAAGCGGCGGCGGGCGGCGATCATGGCCGGCGCGAGGGCGACGGTCAGCAGGTAGACGGCGAGAAACCAGAGCAGTTGGCCGACGATGCCCGCCGCGAAGTCGATCGGCTGGACCGGCAGGCCGACCGCGCCGAGGACGGGCGGCGCGACCAGCCAGACCGCGAGCAGCGGCAGGACCGGGACCGTCAGCCGGTACAACCGCGTCGCCAGCCAGCCGCGCGCGTCGCCGCCGGCGTCGAGATGCGCGGTGTAGGAGTGGTAGTTGGCCGCGCCGCCGACCGCGAAGAAGACCGGCATCACCTGGAGGACCCAGGTCGCCGTCCACCAGCCAGGCGTGGCGAACGAGTCGCCGACCGAGAGCCTGCCGTGCGCGTAGGCCAGCAGTGGCAGCATCCAGTGTCCGAGGACGACGGCCAGCATGGAGAAGGTTCTGAGCAGGTCGACGAACGGGTCCCGACCCGGTCGCCGGCGCGGCGTGCTGACCCGCCCGATGACGTCCGTGCTGCTGGACATGATGGCCCCCTGTCGGCTCGAATTCTTCTGCTTCGAGCCTGTCGGCAACGGGGCCGCGACACAGCGGAGCAGCCTGGTGTCTTACCGGTGGGGTTGAGTCGTCGGGACTGGTGGGGTTTTCCCTACGTCGTGCGTTGTGCCTGTGGTGCTGCGGTTTTCGTCATCCTTGATGTCTATTTTGGACTCGCGTGGGTGTGGATGGACTGTGAGATAAGCGGATGGCATGCCGCGGACCGAATTGTCAACCCGCCGTCCACAGGTCCGCCGGTTGTCCACAGACCCCCGATTTTCCGCGCGCCCAAGCCGCTGACCTGGGTAGACTGGCCACGGGGCCGCCCCCCTTTGGGAGGGTGGGGGCTGTTCAATTACAGGCGAAGGCCCAGCTACAGGCGAAGTCCAGCGTTGCGGGCCGGAGCCTGGCGGCTGGGTTGGGGGCTGGGCTATGTCGTCTGGGCCGAGGGCGGGTGCGCGTTGCTGCGAGGCGGTACTGGTCTAGGCCAATACCGCAAGGTCAGCGTTGTTCCAGGTAGGTGAGGACGGCGCGGACCCTGCGGTGTTCTTCGGAACGTGGTTCAAGGCCGAGTTTGGCGAAGATGTTGCCGATGTGCTTTTCCACCGCGCCGTCCGAGACCACCAGTTTGCGGGCGATGGCCGTGTTTGCCATGCCTTGGGCCATCAGTTCGAGCACCACGCGTTCCCGAGGGCTCAGCTCGGCGATCGGGTTCTGGCGTTTGCGGGAGATCAGCTGGCTGATGACCTCCTGGTCGATACAGGTGCCGCCGTCGGCGACGGTGCGGACGGCCTGGACGAACTCGGCGACGTCGGCGACGCGTTCCTTGAGGAGGTAGCCGATGCCCTGCGCGCCGCCGGCCACCAGTTCGACCGCGTAGCTCTCCTCGACGTACTGGGAGAGCACCAGAATCGGCAGGCCGGGCCTGCGCCTGCGGGCCTCGACCGCGGCGCGCAGCCCCTCGTCGGTGAAGGTCGGCGGCATCCGGACGTCGACGATGGCCAGGTCGGGACGGTGCTCGACCACCGCGTCCAGCAGCGCGACGCCGTCCTCGACGGCTGCGGCCACCGCGATGCCCTCGTCGGCGAGCAGGCGTTGGATGCCGGCGCGGAGCAGGACGGAATCCTCCGCGATCACCACGCGCACGGCAGATCCGCCCTGACCACGGTTGGTCCGCCGAGCGGACTGAAGACGGTTATCACGCCGTCAATGGTGGCAGCTCGGTCGGCGAGGCCGGCCAGCCCTCCGCCGGGGCGCAGTTCAGCGCCGCCCTTGCCGTCATCGGTGACCTCGACCACCACCGAGTCCTCACCTCGGTTCACCTTGACCTGCACATGTTTGGCGTCGGAGTGCTTGGCGATGTTGGTCAGCGACTCGCCGACGATGAAGTACGCCGTGCTCTCCACCGCTGCCGGCGGGCGAGGGTCGACGGTGACCTGGACATCGACCGGGATCGGGCTGCGCGCGGCCAGCGCGGACAGTGCCGCGTCGAGGCCTCGGTCGCCGAGGACGGCGGGATAGATGCCTCGGGCCAGATCACGCAGTTCCGACACGGCGAGCTTCGCGTCCGCGTGCGCTTCCTCGATCAGTTCGGCCAGCGCGTTCGGATCGTCGCCGGTGAGCTTGTTCTTCGCCCGCCCGAGCGTCATCGCGACCGCCACCAGCCGCTGCTGCGCGCCGTCGTGCAGGTCCCGTTCGATTCGCCGCCGCTCGGCCTCGGCCGCGTCCACCCCGCGCGCCCGGCTGGACTGCAGGTGTTCGGCCTTCGCGCTCAGCTCGCTCATCCTGGTCGGGCACAACAGGGCGCTGGCGATGACCGCGTGCAACTGGGCGATGCGCATCGTCAACTTCATGATCAGAAACAGCAGTGGGATCGCGAATACGGCGAACGGCAGCGCGGCACCGACGGTATCGATGTCGATGACCCCACCTCGCAGGTTCGGCAGCACGAGGCTGGTACTGCCCGCTGGCAGCACCGCGATCACGATCGGCAGCGCGATCAGGCTCAGCGGGACCGACCACAGTGCCACCGTGATGCTGAACTCGATGACGCTCAGTGGCAACCGGATCACCACGTACGCGATATCGCGCCAGGTCGCCGGGTCGGCGATCTTGGCCCGCCAGCGTCCCAGCGCACGCTTGTCCGGCAGCGGACGGTACGGCGACGGAATGTCCACGCCGAGGGTGGCGCGCAGCCATCGGCGTTCCACGGTGGCCGCGCCCCGCCACAGCATGGTGACCAGCATCAACAGCGGAACCCCGAGCCACACGATCGCCGTGCCGATGCCGGCCATGGTGAACGGGAACAGCAGACAGAACCAGAACACCCCGTTGAACAGCGACAACGACAAATAGGCCAGTGAACCACCGAGGCCGGGCCGGGCTACCGGGCTACGCATACCAACTCCCTCTGCTGCGTGTCATCAGCAAGAGTGCTGGTTGCCGCAGGTCAGATCCATCCGGGCGACCGCCGTCCGCAAGGTGGGGCTGTCCCTACCTGGTGTGATTCTGCCCTCCCGACCCCGGTCCGGGACGGGTATATGAGTGAGAATCGGGCGTGTCCGCATTGGTGCTGTCGTTGATCGCCGCGCTCGGGTACGGGGTCAGCGATTTCGTCGGCGGACTCGCGGCCCGACGCGTGGCCGTGCTCAGAGTCGTTGTCGCCTCCTATCCGGTCGGCATGATCGGGATGGCCTTCGTCGCCCCGTTCGCCGGCGGCGCCCTCACCACCTCCGGGTTCATCTACGGCATGCTGTCCGGGCTGGTCGGCGGCTGCGCGATCCTCTGGTACTACGCGGCGCTCGCCGAAGGCCCGATGAGCGTGGTGTCACCGTTGACCGCCGTATTGGTGGCCGGTATCCCGCTCTGCGTCGGTATCGCGTTCGGCGACCGGCTCAGCCCCGTCGCGCTGATCGGCGCCGGGCTCGCGGTCCTCGCGGTGGTGCTGGTCAGCCGGCAGAAGACCGACCCCGACAGCGAGACGGCCCGGTTCACTCCCAAGGTCGCCTGGCTGACCGCGGGGTCGGGTGCGGCGTTCGCGGTGTTCTTCATCCTGTTGGACAAGGTCGGCTCGAATACCGGCATGTGGCCGCTGCTGATCTCCAGGACGACGGCGACCGTGCTGGTGCTGGTCGCGGCCGGGTTCACCAAACAACTGCGTCCGCCGACCGGCGTCCCGCTGCGGCTGGCCCTGACCGCCGGACTGCTCGACGTGGTCGCCAACGCCGCTTTCCTCTACGCCCTTCGCGCCGGGTTGCTTTCGATCGTCAGCGTGCTGACCTCGCTGTATCCGGCCTCCACAGTGCTGCTGGCCCGGCTGCTGCTCGGCGAGCGGACCGGCTGGACGCAGCGCGTCGGCCTCGTCCTCGCCGCCGTCGCGATCGTCATGATCAGCGGGGCCTCGGTCTCCGGTTGACGGACAGGGCCGCGGTCGGAGGTTATCGGAATGATCGATGTGCGCCCAGGCGTTATGATGGCTGACGACCACCAACAAGGGGGTGAACGGTTTCGACTCTGGACGTTGAGTCAAGGGAAGCGTGCAGGTGCAGGCGAGAGACCACCTCAAGCGTCGCCGCAAACCAATAAGCGCCGAATCCAATCAGCGCGACTTCGCCCTCGCCGCCTGAGCGAGTGTGAGTCTGTCGGCCCGGGAGCGCCTCCGTCCCGGTTCGCCGGCATCAGCTAGGAGGCTTTACCGCCAGCTTCGGTCGCGGGGGCTGGTCGGGACACTCACAGCGACTGGGCCCGTCACACCAACTCGCTCACGTGATTGGTGGGGTCAAGTAGAGGCATAGTGAGCTGCGCACGGAGAAGCCTTGATGAGGCGACAGAGGACCCGGGTTCGATTCCCGGCACCTCCACCCTAGGAGGCTTACTAGAACAGTGGACCAAGTCCATGCCAGCTAGTAAGGCTTCGATACTCTGAGTAGCAGAAGAGCCGTTCCCCTCACGGGAGGCGGCTCTTCTGGCGTTCACGGGGAGCGTCGTAGCTCCTCCTGGGTCGGGCTTGTCGGCGGAGGCCGTGTGGCGGTCGTGCTGGAGCCGGTGCAGCAGGGCGAAGGGCTCGCGTAGTTCGTGGCCGGCGACCTGGTCGTGGTCGATGTAGAGCCCCTCGAACAGGGCCTGGTTGAGCAGGCGGCGCTGTTCGTCGTCGCACCGGCGGTAGAGCTCCTGCGGGTTGTCCAGGAGCTGCAGACACAGCTCGATCAGCCGAGCGCTCTCGGAGAGATCGTCGTTCGTCTCGGTGAGGCGTTCGGTCAGGTGCTGGCGTTGATGTTCGATCTCGTGGAGCTTGGCGTGGATCTTGGCCTTGGCGGTGGGCACTGTGTCGTCGGTCACCGCCACCAGGTTGATCAAGTTGTCTTCTTTGGCGTCCAAGGCTCGGAGTTCGCTCTTGAGCTGCCGGTGGAGGAGCCGGGCGGTTGCCTCTTCGTCCGCGATGGCCGCGCCGACGTGGGCACGGACCTCGGTGATGAAATCTGGGGTGAACCGGATCGTCGCGTAGTGCTCCTCGATGGCTTCCTCGATCCGGAGCACGTTGACGTGCGGCGTGGAGCAGGTGCCGTTCTGCGTGTTGCGGCAGAAGAAGTAGGTGTACTCGTAGCCTCGGGGGTTGACGGTGTGTTGGATGATCAGCCGCTGGGTGATGCCGCGTCGATCACAGTCGCCGCAGAACAGCGAGCCTTTGAGGTAGTGGTGGTGGACGCGGCGGCGTTCCTGGGCGGCCGAGCGACTCTCGGCGATGGCCTGGACGCGGTCGAACAGTTCCTGGTCGATCAGGGCTTCGTGCCGCCCCTCGAACTCTTCGCCGTCGTAGCTCACGTAGCCGAGGTAGTACCGGTCGCGCAGCATGAGCGAGAGCTTGTTGATCGAGACCTGCCCGGCGGGGTGTCGGGCGGTCGCCCGGCTGCGCAGACCCCGGTCGTAGAGTTCGTCGGCCAGATCGACCAGCGTGTAGTCGCCGGTGGCGTACAGCTCGAAGCCCAGACGGACAAAGGGCGCTCGTTGTTGGTCTACGGCGATGGTGCGGATCTCGCCGCCGCCCGGCTTGGCTTCGCGGACGTTCCGGTAACCGAGTTTGGCCTGACCGACGCTGCCACCGTTTTTCACTTTCTGCCCCATCTTGTACTTGATGTCCGCTCCACTGGCTTGGGATTGGTACTGGTCGACGGCGTGGATGATCGTTTCCACCATCGCGGCTTCCGGGTTCTCGCCCATGTCCAGGATGGTGGAGACGATGCGGGTACCGACCTTCTTCAGGTCACGCTTGACCATGCCGGCATCGACGGCATCACGGAACACCCGGTTGAAGTGGTAGACGATGACGTAGTCGACGTCCTTCTGGTCCTTGACCCAGGCGATCATCTCCTGGAACTTGGGTCGCTTGTCAATGCTGGTGGCCGTCTTACCCGGCTCGATGAACTCGTCGACAATGTCCGCGTCCAGTGAGTCGGCCTTGTGCTGCGCGGCGACGCGTTGGGCGGGGATAGAGATGCCTTCCGGGTTGTAGTCGGTATTGACCTGACCGGGCGTGGAGACACGTAAATAGAGCACGGCGCGCTTACGGCGCTTGGCTCCGGTCGCATATGCGGCCACATTGCTGTTGAGGGTGTCTTGGTTCATGTGGGCCTCCTTTCGTCGTAATGACTTGCTGTTGAGTCGTGTTGCTCATTCATGACGGCAGGATTGACCACACTGCCGACCTGGCGCATACTGGAAAGTAATATGACAAACGAGGAACTATTCCAAGATCTCAAACAATTCATTACTGCGACGGTGTCGCAGCAGACTGCACACTTGGCCACCAAAGACGACATTGATGGTGTTGAGCGGCGCATTGATGGCATTGAAGCAAAAATGGCCACCAAAGACGACATTAAACATCTTGACGATAAACTTGACGAAGTCCAAGACGCCATCGCCGAGACGCTCACGCAAGTGACCGAAGCACTTGATGTGACTGGGCAAGTCCAAGACCATGAGCAGCGCCTGCACAAGCTTGAGCACCGTACGGCGTAACTGGCGCTTGCCGCGTTCATCATGCAGCCCTCGTTGCGTCGTCGTGGATGGCCGACGAACTAGGCCAGATGGTGAGCTGCTCCGCTGGCCGCACTGGCTGCAACGGTGTTGCCGGCACCAGGTTCAACGGGAATGATCGCCGACGCATGATGTCTACGTCCACTTGTCGTAAGGCATACAGGATTTCGACCCAGGCAGCAGCATCAGTAGCGGTGGAGCCAGTTTTGCAGCACTTTTTGACAACAACCCAACCGAGAATTTGTCTGTACGCACGTGTACGCAGATGGCTAAGAACAGGGGTCGCGAGAGTGCTGATAGTGAACAGCACCTTACTCTTAAGCAGGGTGTCCGGGGTTCGAGTCCCCGCTGGCCCTCCAGGGGTGAACGCATGAAATATCGTACTGTCACCTGTGGAAAATCGATCATTTGCAGCACTTTTTGCAGCAACCGCCGACATCAGTAAACGACGCTCGACTTGTTCGAGCGCTCGTGCCTGTCCCTCAACGTCCGCATGCTGATAGAGCTGTTGCGTCGTCGTGACATGGGCATGACCTAAAATGAGCTGTGCATCCCTGGCCGGTACGCCGAGGTTCTTGAGCAATGTGGCTTCAGCGTGCCGCGTGTGGTGCACGGTGATTCGCCGCAGGCCGGCTTTCTCCCGCAGCTGATGAAAGGCGCGGACAAAGTTCTTGGGATCGACGGGCGTGCCGGTTGTGCTCAGGGTAACCAGCTCGTGGTCGACCATCATCCGGGCTGCCAGCGCCTCGTTGTCGAGTTTGTCCTCGCTCCGGCTGCGGTACTGGTCGACAAGTGTGCTGCGGAGCGAAGGTGTGAGGGAGAGATCGCGTAGTCCAGCGTCGGTCTTCACCGGCCCTTGCTCCAATACCTTGCCGATGCGCTGTAGTTGTTGACGGACGTGCAGTTGGTTGTGAATCAGATCAACATCGCACCAGCGCAGGCCGAGTACCTCGCCGCGACGCATGCCATAGAGCAGCAGCATGGCGTAGGCGGCGTACCACCGGTGGGACGTGGCGGCAGCCAAGAATTGGGCGGCCTCGTCAGCCGACCACGGTTGGATAGGCTTACGTTTCCAGGCCCGCAGGGTGACGAGCTTGGCGACATTGCGGATGACCAGCTCCTCGCGCTCGGCCCGTGACAAGGCGGCACGCAGGACGCTGCGGGTCAGATGGACTGATCGGAGTGACCGTCCTTGCGTGAGCTGCTGGTTCAGCATGGTCTGGACGTCGCGAACCGTCAGTTTGGTCAGACGGATCGATCCGACCACCGGCTTGAGATGCAGGCGTATGACCGATTCGTACAGCTCGACAGTCCGCGGTCGATCGTTCACGGTAACGATGTCGTGCAGCCAGTAGTCGAGGTAGTCGCCCACTCTCCACTCCCGGTCGGGGGTACGGATGCCTTTACGGGCCGCCGTAAGCTTGTCGGCTAGGGAGTCATGGACCTCCTGCCTGGTGGCGCCGTACATATGGACGCGTTTTCGCATACCGTTCGTAGTGTCGACAAAGACAGACGCTCCCCATCGGCCGTCGGCCCGCTTGTAGATCGACCCTTCACCGTTTGCTCGTTTACCTGACATTGTTACCCCCTTCCTCTTGTAGTTCTTCGATCAGTGCCGTCAAGTCGGCAGGCACAACGAACCGCCTTCTGTTAATCCGCACCGACTTCAGACGACGCTTGTTGAACAAGTCGTACAGTTGGGAGCGGCTCACCCGGAGTGCATCGCAGGCTTCTTCGATAGTAAGCAGCAGCGGCGCCCTATGTGCGCTGTCGTGACCGGCTTGATTCATAGGCATACCTCCTCTCTTTGTGTTTGCTCCAGTTTTGCGACTGGATGCACGACCTGGAGCGCGAAGTAATCCGCTACTGCTTCCCAGTCGGCATCCTTGACCGTGTCCAGTCGCTGCCGCAGGGGATAGTCAATAATGTGCTTCAGCTGGTGCAGGGCCGTGAAGTGATGGGCGTCTATGGGATCACCCTGGCGCAGGTGGACATGCCAGTGCTCGTTGCCCCAGAACGAGGTACTACCGACCGGCATGGCATCAAGGACGTCGATGCACAGGCTGGGAATGAGATCGACCAGTCGGGTTAGCAGAGGCTCAGCTGTGGTGGCCAGTCGTTCCCGCAGCAGCCGAGCTTGCTGCTCGGCGGCGCGGAACAGGTCGATGAGGGATGGGGATGACTCTCGTTCGGCGAGAGTGCGAAGGCTGGCGAGTGTTCCGTTGTCATTGGTTGTCGTCATATGTTCCTCCTTTCTCCCACCCGTTAGCTATGTATGCGATGGTTTGGTGATTTCATCTTCGTGGTCGCTCGGCCCGCCTGGCTCGAAGCCGTGCTCACTGATCAGCCGCTGGCAGTAGTCATTCATCGAGTCGAGCACGTCGCTCGGTAAATGGCCGTAGCGTGTATGGAGATAGGCATCCATGCTCGGCAGATCGTGCGGTGTGGTGTAGCCAGCCCTGACGAATAGGTCGGCCAGCGGGACATCCAGAGCGATCGCCAGCGCTTTGATCGTGCCTGGTGTCGGCGTCGTTTTACCGCTTTCAAGGCGAGTCAGGGCACCACTGTCGACGCCGGCCACTTTTGCCAGGCCACGCATGCTGAGCTGCCGCTGCTCGCGGAGGTGTCGAATATATCCTCCAAACTGGTTGGTGGTGGCGTGTTCCATATCTGCGTCAGTGCTCCTTTAGGTGTCCTATTTTACCTCTTTTGCGAGAAAAAGGGCACCCATTGTTGACAATTCCGCAACATTAGTGTCGCCGTTACCGTCGAGACCTTATCTGCTGATCCGACGCACTATCCGACTATTTATGAAATACATAGAACCGGTCGCCGACTTCCACGATGTCCCACGCTCGTCGGGCGAACTGCATCAGGGTCACATCATCGAGCACCGCCGGATCACGATCGTCCCATTCTCCGGCGTCGACCAGCATGATGCGGAACGCCTGGAGAAGTTCCGAGTACGTGCTATAGCTGCCCAGGTAGACGTCCTGAAAGCCGCGCAAGAGGCCGTCGTCATGCGGGTCGACATCGTGCAACTGCAAGTAGGCGACGAACGCGTGGCCGTGGGCTTCCAGCCCGAGTACTACCCGGAAGTTGGCCGGGTCGAACATGGCGTGGAGGCGTGGTGCACTATCGGGTTCGGTAACGCCCTGGAGCATCTCGGCTTCGATGCCCTGCCAGATGAGGTGCGAGCCGAGCGCACGCACGAGCTGGTGGTGCTGGTCGTTGCCGGCCACGTACACGTCGAACAGTTCGCGGATCACCTTGTCGTGCGCGAGCGTGCCAGCCACGCCGTAGTCGCGTAGCGCGCCCGCTGTGGCCGCTGGGTGGTCGGCAAGGAAGCGGGCGATGTCGCGCGCTGGCTGTTCGGACAATCCCTCCTGTTCGGTGCGAGCGAGAGCGTCCGCGACGGCCGGAGGCAGTGCCTGACGGCGTTCGCCGATGCCCTGGGCGATCTGCGGGTTGTCTCGTTCGGTTGGTGCCCCCGGTGTCGGAGGCTGCGGTGACGAAGCGAGGTACTGCTCGAATCGGTGTGCCCAGGCCACGATATCGGCGGTCGGCCATTGCTGGCCGGTGAGCTGTCGGCACTCCTGCTGCAGGTCGCGCAGGTCACCCTCACCGGTCTCAGCGAAGCGCTTCATCGCCGAGTCGGGGCCGAGGATGGCAGCCAGGAGCTTGGCGAGGAGCCGCGCGCTGTCCTCTGAAATGGACTCACCGCGGGCATCTGCCCTGGCAAAGGTCATGTTCAGGTAGGCGCGGACGACGTCCAACTCGTCGCCAAAGACCAGCGCCTCCAGGCCCTCAGCAGCCAAGTCGTCGTGTCCGCTGTGTTCGATGTGACCAGCAGATTCGCTCGACCTGGGTGGCTGCGGTTGTCTGCCCAGGTCACTGCGGGCTGCGAGGTACTGCTCAAACCGGATGATCCACTCGCTGGCACCGGGGAGGTGCTCGGTGAGTCGCCGGGCGGTCTGACACTCCTGGCTCAAGAGCACGGGGTTGGCATCGCCAGTGTCGGCGAAGCGAGCCATTTCTGAGTCGGGATCGAGGAAGATGGCCAGTACTGTGGCGACAGCGCGGGCGTCCGCGCCGGTGATGGGCTGGCCGCGTCTGTCGGCTCTAGCGAAGGCGTGCCGCATGCCCTCGAAGAACCCATCGGTCGATGTGCCGAGGTCGGGTTCCTGGTCTTCGTGAATGCCCTCCGACTGAGGGCTCGGTTCCCGCGTACCTGGTTCGTCGGGCAGGCGGATGACGTACGTGCCGAGCCAGTTGATCCACTCCCGAGTCTCGTTGTCCTCGGTGTGTTCATAGAGGTCGGCGAGTTCGCGTGCGATGGCTTCGGGGTCGGCTCGGCCGGTGACCGCGAAGTGGTGCAGCGCCCCGGAGAGCGGATCGTCGCGAACGTTTGCGAGCGCTCGCGCCAGGGTGCGTGCACCCCAGTCGGGCACCTCGCCGGTTCCGTCTTCGGCTGTGGCTTCTCCGATGGCGTCACCGATGACATCGGCCAGTGCGTCGTCTTGACGGGTTGTGCCGGTGAGATCAATCTCGCCGGGCCAGAGTCGTTCGCCCTCGGGGCCGTGGGGCTCCTCGTCGGGTGAGCGGGGTAGGTGTTCCATTATTTGTTACCTCCTTTCAAAGTGGGTGGTTGTGATGTGGGATCGGCGACCGACGGTGGGTCGGGGCTGCCGCTGGTGATCAGCGCCGTGAACTGGTCGGTGGTGACGACCCGGAACAGCTCCGGCTGGATGGACCGGTCCGCCGCCAGCGCCGCCTGAATGGCCCCTTGCCGGGCCGTGTCGGGGACAACCCAAGTGACGGCGGGGAAGATGCCGTGCCGGGCTTGGTGGGCGCCGCTGGCCGCGTAGCGCTGGTAGACCTTGGCTTTGCGGACGACAACGGGCGGGTGCTCGGTGGCCAGGTCCGCCTCGATGAACCAGTGGTCTTCGTAGTTGCCGCTGGCCGTCACCACGTACAGGTCGGGCTTGAGCCATTCCAATGTGCCGTGCGGGCCGGTGAACGAGCGCCAACACGATGGCTCGGTGTCGATAGTGAGTACCTCGACCACATGTCGGTCTTGGAGTTCGTGGACGCTGACGGCGAGCTCGGCCACCGCCAGGGTGTGGGCGGTAAACGCCGGAGAGGGCTCGATGTAGCGGCGGCGCTGTTTCTGGCCGTGCGTTGTCCGAAGGAGACGATCGCCGGTCGAGCCGAGCTGCCAGCAAATACCGGAGGAGCCAGATCGGACGCCACCGATGCGTCGGCCGGTCCTACTTACCAAACCATGGGATTCCAGCCGGGTCAGCACGCGCATGGTGGCGCCGAGCGCCGCTCCGGATGAGGCATGTCCAATGCCGAAGTGCAGCCGCTGGATGAGATTGGTGGTCAACAGTCGATAGGCACGCAGCGACTCCAAGACAGCGATGTCCCGCTCCGACAAGCGCGTCAGCAGGTTGGTGACGTCGCGCGGACTCATGCCATCCCTCCTGACTCACCGGTGAACCGGTGACGGCCAGTTGGCGCGGCCTGGTGACCCCTGAGTAGGGGGTCAGTCCCATCCCGGAAGGTGAGGCGAACGCCGGGTGACCTGGCGGAATGGGGAGGTGACAGGGTCGGGAACAGAGGGGCGAGGACAGGGGCGAACACAGATATGGTCGCTTCGCGTGCAATCGTCGTATCGGTCTTGCTTATCTGGAGGTCGTTCATCGTTGCCTCCGCTTCCGGCCGATGGGCTCGGTGACGATCGGCGCAGACGCGTCGTTGGTGGCGACGGGTGTCTCGTCGGTCTCCGTGCTCGTGTCGGCGATGGAGGCTTGTACGTCCTGGGCGTAGTTGGCCCGAGCGACAGCGCGCACCAGTTCGGGATCCGTGGTGGCTGGCGGCGGGGGCAGCGTCTTGACGAGTGCCCAGCCGGAGGGGTGGCCGTCCGCGACGAGGTTGGCGTAGGCGTGGTACTTCGGCAGAGCCAGGAAGTCGTCTGGCGTCAGGTCGCGGGTCAGGCGGGCCGTATCGCGAGCGTCGTCGTACTCGGTGGCGAACTGGATCTTGCTTCGGGCGTTCATGTCGACCGCCCCCTTGAGCGCGGGCGGGAACTGGCTGCGGAACTGCGCAGCCAGAAACCAGCCGACTGACAGCGATCGGCTGACGGCCAACGCGTCGGCCAGAGAGACCGGGAGGTTGAGGAAGCGCGGTGCCTCGTCGACGTAGACCATGCCCGGCCGTGTGCCAGCACTCGGATCGCTGGCCCGTTCCTGGGTGGCCTGCCATATGTCTGCGATCACCAGCGAACCGAGCAGGCCGGCTGTGCCCGGTCCGATGAGTCCTTCGTTCAAGGGAACGAGCACGATCTTGTTGTCGCGGAACAGGTCCCGCAGCCGGAACTTGCCTTCGCGTTGATCGAGCATGCGGATCAGGGCGGGGCGGAGCAGGAGCTGGCGCAGCTTGTTGAGCGGCGGGGCAATGGCGGCAGCTTGGGCGGCGGGAGACTGACTGTCGAACCAGGCCCAGAAGCCAGCCAGCGCAACGTCTCCCCGCACCCGGCCGACCTGCGTACGCCGGAACTTCGCGTCGGTCAGTAGCGTCGGCAGATCCATGAGGGTGGCAGGCCGGTTCTTGGTGCTGGCGCGGGCCAGCGTCCGCAAGCAGGCCGAGAAGATGTCGGCCGTCCGTGGTCCCCAGCCGTTTTGGAAGACCGCTTCGAATACGGCGAGGATGCCGTCGACCACCACGTCGGGGTCTCTGCCGGTGACGTCGAGCGGATTGAAGCCGACCGGCTGGTCGTCGCTGGCGTCCAGGATGACGACGTCGCCCAGGCGGTGATCAGGGATGCGGCTGGCGATGTCATCGATCAACTGCTTCTTCGGATCGAGTACTACGACGGGTCTCCCCGCCTCGATATCCGCCATGATCAGGTGGAGTGCCACGGTCGTCTTGCCCGAACCTGACGGGCCGTAGGAGACGGCGTGAAACATCTGGTCGCCCGCCGCGATCCCGATACGTCGGTAGTCACCAGGGGCGGCGCTCTCGGCAAACACTCGAGGGCCGGTGTGCACACCGTCGGTGGCACGAAGCGCTTTGGGATGGATGGGTGGTAGTCCTGGGAAGTCCCCGTCGCCTAACGGGAAGGCGAGCAGTCCGATCAACTCTGGTACGGATAGGTGCAGCGGCCAGTGCCACGGCAGCCGGGCCTCGTTTAGACGACGGGCTGGCTCCCGAGCAAGCGTGAGGTGCACGCCGGGGCTCTGGGCGGTGGACAGGCTGCTCAGCAAGCTGACGATGAACCGGCGACGGCGCCCGGCGTCGGGGCTGGCGCTGCCGATCCGGATAGTCGCGCCGAACCCGCCTTGGGACAGGCGTTCTTTTATGCGGGTGCGGGTTTCATGACTGGCGGGTCGGTCGCCTCGGGCTACGACCTGCATCAGCGTCGCTGTCGGATCCGGGATGTCAGCCGGCACGATGCGTGGCGCGTGGCGCGGACCGAGCACGATCTGCAGGACAATGGCTTCGGCCTCGTGCAGGCGAGTCGCCAGTGCAGAGAGCAGGGCGCGGCTGGTGGCCTCGGTGGTGTCGATTAGCAGGGGCAGTCCGGGTGGCTGGATGTGCAATCGGCCCACAACCTCTACCTCTGGGCGCGGCTCGCTGGCATCAGCGTTCGGGGTAGTCAGGACACTGCCGGGAATGAGGTCGGCGAGCATCTGGCGCAGGCTGTGGATCTCCGTGGCCCGCGTGCCGAGCAGATGGCGGATGCCATGAGCATCGGCCCGAACTTCCAAGACGACGCGTGGTGCGGCGCGATCTGAGGCCAGGCGAGCCAGAAACCGGCTAACGGTCGCCGGCTCAAGCGGCCGAGGCAGATGAAGTCCGGAAAAGACCACGTCGGCGCTAGACATTGCGGCTACCGCCTGACTGCGTCTTGTCGGCCGGGGTGTCCTCGGGCTGTTCCTCGCGGGCGGTGTGTTCGGCTGCTGCTTCGCGTTCGGCTTCGGCTTGGGCCAGGCCGATCAGGGCGCGGGAGAGCTTGCCAAGATCGGGCGGGGTGCGGCGGATACCGCGTACCGTGAATCGGCGCTCCTCGTGACGGGTGTTCTTCTTCTTTTGTGTGGCCATTAATCGCCTCCTTCCTCAATTGCTTGTACTGATTGCTGTTTGGAAACAGCGGTTTACCGCAACCACTTATCACCCATATGTGATAAAAGGTCAAGTGATGTTGTCCATTCCACTACACCCGACCCCTGAATACGCATAACAGGGGTAGGTGTCACCATCGGGACCGTCTCCAACGGACAATCGCGACTACGAGCCACGTGGCGGCGGCCAGGCCAATCCCCCCGATAAGCCACGGCAGGATTGGCTGCAGGTAGGCGACGGCCACGTTCAAAGCGATGACCGAACCAAGCAGTAGGACGCTGGCCCGGAAGACCCAGACGATCGGATTCTTCATAGGGGACGGCTCCTTCTTCTCGTCGCTCATGGCTGACCCGCCTCGTCTGCCCGCGGGGCGGGCGAATCACTGGGCACCGGGTAGCCGGGGATAGCAATATCCGACGTCACTTCATTGCCCCACACGCTCCAGTCCGCAGTGGATGGTGGGCGCCTGCGAGCGAACAGCTCCAGGTACGGCGGGCCGGAGATTCGTTCGATGACCGCGAACTGTTCTTCAGGTTTATGCGAGTGGTCCTGCATCGGCGCGTTGATCCACGTCGGCTGGCTGCGGAAGTTCACTGGTGCCCGGCCACGGGTGGCGAACAACAGGTGCTCAGTGGAGTTTCGCAGGTACTGCCCGAGTCCCAGGTAGAACTTGACCCAGGTCAAGGGAGAGCGGACGGTGAAGCCCCAGCTTTCGGCCACGTCGTAGCCTTGGCGTAGCGTGGCGTTGGTAACCCACAACCACAGGTGGGCATCGTCCTCGACCAGCCGCGCGACGGGCATGGCTTTGATCCGTTCCAGGTGCATGAGCGGGTAGTGCCGGGCGGCGCCGCGGGCACCTTTCTGCTGGATATCCCACGGTGGGTCGGCCAAGATGGTGCGGAACCTTGGTGGGACAGCGAGTTGGGTGGCGGGGGTTCGTTGGTGGGTCATTCGTTGTTGCCTCCTCTCCGGTTCCGGACTGACTGCATTCGCGGCTGGTCGACAGATTCGACCGAACTCGTCGCGATGTGGTCGCTCCCGGAATCTGGCTTTAGGTATAAGGACGGGCTGAGCGTTTGGAAACCGTCGGCTCGGGCAAACGCTCGCCCGAATGTTCGCCCGAGCCGACGACGACCGTCTCTGTAACTCGTTCCTCCGTAGCAGCAGGCGGGCGCTCAGGAAACGCGTTGTGGAATACACGACACCTGAGTGAACGCGTCAGGTCCCGCCCTGCACCTGACTACCTGGCCGGTGGGCGACCAGACCTATGAACAGCGCCCGCGCTACCGCGCCAGGAGGGCAGTCTCGGTCGACAGACGTCACTGTGATGCGCTCGTCGAGCACGCCTTCGGGCAGCCGCCTGCCGAGGACGATGGCGTGCACCGTGCCGGGGAACGTGGCCAGGTCGGACAACACGGGTGCTGGTTCAGGGTCCATGAACAGGAAGTCCGAGAGCACGACCAGCGTTACTTCATGATCCGCGTGCGTCTCAGCCAGTTCGACGGCCCGATGCAAACTCGGTCTGAGTTCGCTCGTCCCGGCTGCTTCCGGTGGGGGACGGAGGCCGGTCCGCAGGCGCACCAGCCCGCTGCGGGTAATGGCAGTGGGTTCGACCTCGCCGGACGAGGGTGTGTCGAAGTGGATGATCGCGCCGAGCTCATGGCGTGAGCCCCTCCGGGCCACGACGGCGAAGGCGCGCTCGGCCTCGGCGTATCGGTTGCTGAGCGGATCAGTGCCACCGGCACTGGTGACCGAGCCGGAGTTGTCGAACAGGGTGATCAACAGCGTTGGCACGGGCGCCGGCCTGCCGGGGTGGCCCAGCGTGTAGTCCGCGTGGACCGACTGGGCGGGCTTGCGCGGCTGATCCCGGCCGAGCAAGCGACTGGGGAGAAGGGAACCGGGCAGTAGTACGGCGCGGGGGTTCACGCCGCACCACTTCCTCGCCGCGGACGGCGCCCAATCACCCCGCTCTGCTCGCCGGTCGGGAACCCATGCCCGACGACCTGGGCGTTGCGGCGCATCACGCGCCAGTTCAGCGACTCGACCCGCTTGCCGGCTGCCTGACCGCGCAGGCCGTACTCGGCCTGGATGGAGCGGGCCGTCTCGTCGGCTTCGGCCCGCGCCTTGATGGCGGGGGTTGCGCCAAGACGAACGTGTCGTTTCTCGGCACGGGCTACACGTTTGGCCATCGTGGCGAGCAAGTCCGCCACCTCGTCGGCCGCCGAATAGCCCAGCAGCCCCGAGGCGATCGCGGTCGCCGCCGCCAGCAGCCCGAAGGTCAGGCCCGCCGCGGTGCCCTCGACGCTGGAGCGCAGATTGAAGATCGCCACCGCGAGCAGTACCACCACCGTGACCGACAACCCCCCGACGAGCTTCACGACCCCGACGCCACCGGTACCGCCGGTGAACAGCCCCTGGTAACGCCGCTCGTCCTCGGTGAGCGTCTCGGGGTCGCGCTGCCGGGCGCGCATCATCTGCCGGTGTTTCAGCTCGGCGCCCACCAGACCGGCGCAGGCACCGGCCAACCCCGCCGCGCACGCCTGCCCGAACGCGATAGCCGGGATGTCGCCGTTGGCCACTGCCGCTGACCAGACACCAGCCATGTCTCCGAGCCAGAGCACTGGCCAGCAGATCCAGTACCGCAATTTCGCCCAGGATTCGTGCCGCACATAGGGGGTGAGGATCTTCCCGGCGTGCTGGTAGTCGACGTGAGCGGCCTGAACCTCCTTCTCGCTCTGGGCGAGCAGGAATTCGGTCGCCGCGGCCGGGGAGTCCAGTCCGCGTGCTCGGGCTGCGAACGGGCGGGCGTCCCGTTCGCCCTCGGCTGGCCAGGCCAGTTCCTGCTCGTCGGCCAGTGCGTCGTACTCCAACTCAGCATAGGTACGCCCGATGCCAGCCGGACGCGGGTGGCCGCCGATCTCATCGAACCGACGCAGGGAGACCGCATCGGCCTCGCGCACCCATGTATCCAAGGCGCCCGAGGGCGTGGCAGTGCCACGCCCGGCAAGTCGGTTGAGGAGATTCACTTGCCGGCCGCCTGGTAGTCGCTGACCGACACGCACTTGGCCGCGCCGGTCCTGTGGCAGACCGCGTTGTAGAAGGCGACCAAGCCATCCACCACGGTCGACGGCGCAGACGGACCGACCTCCCGGCCGAGGCCAGCGGCCACCACGATGGCACCAGGCAGGCTGGGCAGGGATACCTGCTGCGCCAACCCGGCGGCGTCGCCGGGCGTCGGCGGCTGCGCGTAGAAGTTGAAGTGCGCCGTCTCGAAACCGTCAGTCAAGAGATAGAGGTGCAGCCGGTAACTGCCGCCGAGCTGCTCGGTCCACTGGGCGGCATTGGCGTACTGGCCGAGGATGTCGCTGTCACGCGGGTCAAGCCCCGCCACCGCCGGGCCGTACCCCTTCTTGACCTGATTCATGACCGACGCCACCGCCCCCGGCACCCGCAGCAGACGGGCGTTCTCCGTCGCCCCCGGCTGCGCCAGCGACCCGTCGTAGAGTACGGTCGTCGCCACGCTGGAGGCGGAGAAGACGATCACCCGCAGATAGCCCGAGCAGATCGCCGTGGTGCGGGTGATGGATTCGATCGCCGCCAGACGCTCCTTATATATGCTGTCGGCCGCGCTCGACCCGGTGCCGTCGATCGCGACCCAGGACGCCGGGGCATGCTGCGAGTCGCAGGTGGCGAGCGTCGCCTTGTCCTGTCCCAGCGCGGTGGCCGGTGACGAGGTGGTGGCGCAGGCAGTGAGGGTGATGAGGCCGGCGATCAGTAGGGCTGCGCGGCCGGCCGTGTGCGATGGCTGAGAAGAACGGATGTACGTCATAGATGGCCTCCTTTTTCTGGTTGGAGTGGTCCGACAGGGCATGTCCTTTGAAATGGGAGTGGAGCGGGAAGACGTCGGGAGTGCGCTGGCCTCCTGTGTCGTGAGGCCAGCGCACTCGGTTCCTGACTTATGGCGTGTTCGGCTTCGGATGCGGGCGATGGGCGTGCTCCGATGCCGAACGGCAATTCATCGCCTTCAGGCCGCCGAGCACCACGGCGAAGCGCCGCATCCCGAGCACTTCAGTGAGTGCCGCCCGGAATCGGTGCGGTGTCTGGTCGGCGTTGAGTAGTTCGATGAGCGGTGCAGCCTCGATGAGCAGTTCGCTCAAACGACGAGTCGCCAGGTGGAGCCGTTGTTGCTGGCCACTCGTCAGCGGGCGGCGGGGACGGGTGGAGTCAGGCAGCTGAGACATGGGTAATGCCCTCCTTGTTGTCCTTGGTGGGCTGGCTGACAGAGTGGGTCTGCGACTTGGTAGAGCGGTCCGGCCGCTGGGCGGCCCTGCGTCGTCGCTTCTGTTCCAGGCGGGCTTGGCGGTGCGGCTTACGGTCGTCAGCGACCGGCAGTTCGACGGGGCTAACGGCCTGGCCGTATAGCTCCCGGGCGAGAATTTCCAGTGCCTTCTCCTGAGCAGCGAGCTGGGCACGCTGGTCTTTGCGGATGAGGGTGGTGTAGCGGTTGCGAGACATATGACTTCTCCTTGAGGTAGAATCGGGATGCCCGGTGCATCCCAGTGAGATGGCACGTTCTGTCCGCTGTGGAGTTTTCAAGGAACCGGATCTGCTTCCCCTGCTGTCGTGGTGCTGCGGGGCATGTATTAAAAGCTAGGCCACCCGTGGATTGAGAGATATGGATTACCGCTCAACTTGGCGCTCAATTGGCATTCCGTGCGTGAGCGCCAAGTTGAGCGGCAAGTACTTGCCGGCGAGGGAGGTGTTGTCGTACGCGCACGCACGTGAGAGAGGTATTGCAAATTTCTTCAAGACGACGCATAGTTGATCTCATAAACAGGAACCGACTATGCAGAACGAACATGCACCATCACCATCGGAACAAACGCCACAGCCAGAGCGGGAGCAGTCCCATGAGCTGCCGAAGCCCGTCTTTGATCTAGAACAGCTAACTCCTGAGCAGACAGCAGATCTCATTGCTGCGGTCGGAGCGAGGGCTGACAAAGAAGTGGAGCCCATAGCTGGCAAAGTTGGGCTGGATTGGCTTATCGAGCGGGACCTCAAGAATCTGGCGACACGTAATATCGACAAAGCCAATGAGCTGTTCGCGACGCTCATCGATTATCCGGACGCATGGGTGCGAGCGTTTGCGATCGACATGGCGCCCGAGTTGCTGCGACTCCAGCCAGGCGACACCGATGCCCGCCACCACCTGACCGAGCGGTGGGTGCGACTGCTCGATGCCACGGGCGAGGTTGGCGAGGAGAATGCAAAGGGGAGTGGAGGTGATTCATCAGTCCGAGAGGCGGCCAGAGAAGTCATGTCTAGCGTCGTTTATGCCGACTGGCTCGATGAACCCACTGCACGCTACTTTGACAGTAAACTGCCGCTCGCTTTTAAGAGCGGAAAGTGGTAGATACGACGTAGGAATGGTGCGCTGTTGCGGTAGGCGTGCTCGGGGATGTCCATATCACTGACCCGAGTGCATACTTAAGTTGTGATGCCAGAAGACCCGCGCGTCGTAGCGATCAGGGATGAGCTAGGCGCTGTTGCCCAGCGTCTCATTTCCCGTACCTTCAGGTCGGTGGGCCAGCACGGCCCGGTACCCCTTCCGAAGCTCGGTCCCATCGTTGAGCGGAGCTTCCCGCGCGAGTGGCAGACGGATCAGCGACTCGCTCTTGAACTGACGATCAAGCGAGCGATCGAGCGGCTGGAGGGTTCATTCGGAAATATCACGAAACAAGAAGCGGCCCTGCGGCTATTCAACCTCGACGACAAACTTCGGTTTCCCCATGTTGAACGACTGATTAAAGACGTTATCATTTCCGAAAAGGATGATGGCGACAAGTTGTATAGTCCTATTCGTACCGTGCTTGTTGAGAAGGCCGGACTTGGTCGGAGTGATCAAAATATTCGAAAGAGAATAAGCGGGTTGCGGTATGAACTCGCAATAATCCTTGCCGGTCCCGCCTTTGTGGTTATGGCTGCCAGTTCGCCGCCCAACTCTCGCGACCCACAGCTAATCTCACGCACCGAAGACCTCAATTGGCTACACGCTACCTACCGCGGCCTCGTCGATAGCGGCGGCGGTGTGTTTCTGCTGTGGGGCTTGGTGGGCATGGGCAAGACGACGCTGGCCCGACAGTTTGCCAAGGAGATCGAACTGGACGGCCCAGTGGGTTTCATTCGTATTGGCCGGCGTGTCTTGTACGACGAAGATCTTCAGCGAGTCCTGCGCATCGAGGGACAGGATCTGTCGGGGCATTCAGTCCTCGACTGTGAAAGTGCTTTCCGGCGCGTTATCCGTGCGCCAACCCGACTGCGGCTGATCATTTTCGACGGCGTGACAGACCTCATCGAGGTGCGCAAGCTCATGCCGACTGCCAGCACGGTGCCCGTTCTGATCACCAGTGACGAACTCCTGAGCCCATCCGGCGAGGAACAGACTCACGTCACCCCATCCAGCGCCCTATGGCTCGACGGGTGCGACGAGGAAGCCTCACGGTCCTATATATCTGCGCGCTTGCCAAATATTGAACCGGAAACCCGAGGCGAGCTACAGGAGGTGCTGCATAATCATCCGGCCACGTTGCGTCTCGTCACCGACTATCTACTGAGCGACGGCGCACTGGATGTCAATGAATTCCTGCGTGAACTGCGATCTCAACCAGTCCGTGCCCTTCATGGTGTTGAGAAGCTCGTCGGCATCCATTCCAGCGCCGGGCTGGCTGTACAGAGCATCTTGTCGCGATTTGCGCCTGACTCGCTCGAATTAGCAGTGCTCGACGCTATGCTCTGGGTACCAGAAGGCGACGGAATGCCGAGAGAGTTCCTTGTTGAACTGCTCACAGAAATTCATGGAGACCCACCCCTGCAAACAGAGCTGCGCGCTGCAATCAGCCAGCTTGAATGTGGTGGCCTCCTTGCCGCCGATGATAAGTGGCTAGGGATCACGCCCGTCGCTGTTCCGATCGTGCGTACCGAACGGATGTGTGCATTGCAGGCCACCCTTCGAGCATACGAAGCTCTGGCTGTGTCGCCGCAAGGAGACATGCCAGGAAGTCTTCTCGGCCACCTACGAGAGGAGTTCGCTACGACACAGCTGACAATGGACAGCCTGGGATGGATTTTTCGAGAGTCTAACAGTACGTGGATCTGGCGTATCTTCATGCTGGATAGTTGCAACTGGCTACTAACCAGTGGGAGTAATGACCGACGAACTGGGATTATCCTGCGGTTCTCGGGGGATAAATGGCGATTCCTAGCTGAGCGAAGTGCACATTGGGTGGCTCTCGGCGAGGTGGGATTCCAGATTATGGCGAACATCTGCGTGTCTTATCTGGATGAGCTGGCGCGTCATCGTTTGTCCCAAACAACGGACGCCGAAGCTAGGCAAGAAATTCAGGATTTTCTTGACGAGCCTCACCATCTCTCTGCAGAAGAACTCAACTGGAGGCTGCTACGTGCTGCACTTCTCGCTGCCGGGTCGTCAACGGACACCATTTCGGATGAGTCTCCTCGTCGTGTCGACAAGTCTGACACGGATCGCTCCTAAATGTGTCGGTATCGCCTCCCGGAGCCTCCCAGCCCTGGTTCAAGAATCGGCCAAATGAAGATAGCCCATCTCCACGCGTCTATGTAGGTGCGCGGAGATGGGCGTGGAGTGAAGTGAGTCAGCCGACCTTGGCCGGCACGACACGAACATCGACCACATGGGTCCAGCGTTGAGCCAGATCGATGCCGGCGGCATAGGCGGCGAACACGTCACCAAAGACCTGTTCGTTGCCGTACCACCGCTCGTCACCATGTACTTGGACCTCGACGGCGAAGCTGCCGGGGTTCAACAGGAGCCGCAGGTACTCCTCGGGCACACTGCGGTCATGGCCAGTTGAGTCGGGTGGACCAACCAGCAGCGCGTCGCCGACGATCACGTCGTGGCCCCGCAGGTTGCTGTTGTGTACCCACGTCAGAACGGTGGCCCTGGCATTGATGTTGAGTCCATCGACCTTGCCCTCTTCATTGATGTAGAGGGCCGCCGGTGGCCGATCGAACGCGACGAGCTGCAGCGGGCCGTCTACGACAGCCCGGTACGCATCGATGTCTGACGGTGAGATCTGCTTCCGGTGCAGTGACTGCGCCGGGTCTACTGGGATCACGATTGCGGTAATCATGAGTGGCCGCTCGCTTCCGGACCCTTGGGGCTGGTGCCTGGTCGGCGGTCCGTATCCGTACCAGGCGGCATGCCCGTCGATGCCGTCTGATACCGAAAGGCGAAAGCCGTCATGGTTCGCCGGATGGGTGAAAATCGGCGGGAAGCTCCACCCTGACGTCGACCGTGTAGGCCAACGTCCAGGTGGGCTCCCGCCTTGTGGGGTGGTCTCCGGGCTGGTGAGCCCACGAGACCGGTAGGGGTTACTCGCCAGCCTGCTTGCCTCGCCGGGTCGCCGGACGAGCCGGAGCCGGTGGCTCCGTCGTGCCCGTGGCGGCGTCGGCTGCGGGCGCCTCGGCCTGGTCGTTGCCAGCGCCGTCCCCGCCGAAAATGGCGGCGATGGCGCTGCGCTGGGTCTGGGCCTTGCGCTCGATCTCCGTCTGCACCTGCTGGGCTTTCTTCAGGATCTCCGGGTCTGCCTTGGTCTTCTCGATCCAGTACTCCAGGGCCAGGCGGATCTCTTCCGTGGCGCTGCGGCCGGTGAGCTGGGCGATGATGTCCAGCTGCGCCCGCAGGTCCTCACTGATGCGGACGGCCAGCGTTCGGAGCTGACCCCCTGCACCCGTTGGCTCGCTCATGGCGAGTCACCTCCTCGGTAAATTGCGGCTGACGAACCTTGATAGTTCATCGTGAAGCCGCAGGACACCGACGAGACGCCAGAAGGTGCGGTGGGGGTGCTGCTTTCTAACAGCACTAGTTATCTCGCAGATTGCATTCGCGGTCAACCGTATGTTCGCGCGCGTTGTAAAAACCACGGCGATCCGCGTTAGCGCTATTGCTTTATACTTGATTATGTAATGCCTATTATGCTCGACCAGCTCTACAAGACCAAGCTTCGCTTTGCTGGCTTGGTCACGGCTATCCTCGGTGTAGGATTCCTCTTCATTTCACACTGGGCTGCCTCCACGCCGACGCTGAGTTGGCTCGTTGGATGGCCGACCGATGAACTTGGTACCACGCTGCTCAGCGCCGGTGTCATTGCCGTTATTTTCGAGTACTACGCCCGCAAGGAGTCCGATGAACGCACTGATGAGCATCTGCGTCGGGCCATCCGCCAGGAAGCACCGGCCATCCGCGACGCCGTTCTGGACAGCTTCGCTTTCAACCCCGATGCCCTGAAAGGTGTCGCTTCACCCGAAACCCTCGACCGCATTGCCGCCAACGCGCTGGGCCTGCGCCTGGGGGACGACGCCCTGGCACGCGACGTCTACACCGACATCCGAAACCAGGTCATCGGCGCTCCTGAACGCTGGCACGATGTCGACATCACGGTTGAACTGACACCGTGGCGTGGGGGACCGGCTGTTGGCCGCGGGGCCATGTTCGTGGCCACACTGCGCTGGGAGTACCGCGTCGTGCCCACCAGTCCCACTATGCGCTTCGCCTGCGTCTCTGACCCCAGCGAGTACCGCGACCTGCTGCGCGACCAGGCCACAACCTCGGCGTGGTATATCGGTCGGTCAGCTCCGGTCGATGCTGCCTCTCGGGACGCATTCGACCTTGTCCAACTCTCGGTGGACGGCAAAGCTCGCACCATTCGACGTACCGAGCGCAAAGGCGCCCAGATCTACACCGCCAGCCTTGGCGCTGCTGTGATGAACGCGAGCCGGTCGTAGTCGCCTACACCTACCGGGTGCTCGTGCAGCGACACGGCCACGTCTTGTATCTTGACTTGCCCCGGCCGACCAAGGGACTCAAGGTCCAGTTCAGCTACGGTGACGTCGGCATTCGCCGCGTTACCACGCTCGACTTCATCGCCAGCAGCGAACCCACTCGTGTCGAGCAGGCGCCGGCTTCCGTCCCGGCTCGCTCGGTCGACATCGGGTTTGATGGCTGGATCTTTCCCCGCTCTGGCGTGGCCTTCGTGTGGGTACTGGAGGATGAGCTGTTGGCTGTCAGCCAGCGTGCTGGCCGCAGGTGACGCCAGAATCTGGTCTACCGTTCCTGGTGCTCGCTCCACCATGCCTTGGCCGGCTTTTCTGACAACGCCTGTCGTAGCCGGTCCAGCGCCTTCGGCGAGTAACACCACGTTGAGATGATGTATTTCGCGTAGTCTACGCTCTCTTTGATCCGCAGTAGAGAAATCATCGCGGTAAGCTGGTTTGTGGTAATCTCCAACTTTTTTGCGAGGCCATTGAACCGAAGCGTATAAAAATCTAGCTCAGACACACGTCTCACAGCGACGACGCTTGAATCAGTACTGCCCTCGGGCACTACCGTGACCGGTACGCCTTCTTTTTTGACAATGCGAAGGCTGACAGTTGGACCCGACCCGTCGGTCGTGAATGAAACTGCTGCGATGCCGGGGAACAGGGTTTCGAGATCAGTGACGCCCGAGCCAATCTGTTTACCCAGCTTTCTCAAAGCTGCCTCGCTAGGCTGCAACTTCTCGCCAAGCATTGCACCGTCCACGATAGCGAGGGCTCGTAGTCGCGCTGTTGCTTCCGCTCCTCTCCGTGTACCCGGCTTCAGCAGCCGAGCGACCTCGTGGACTTCCTCGGCGAACAGGGCGATTGGATCGACTGGCGCGGTGGTTGCAATCGGCAGAACGCGGTCTGGTAGCAACTCCCGCAGATTCTCGTTAAATACGACCTTCAGCAGGTCGCGGTATAAGGTGACTCCGGACTGAGCTTGAAGGTACAAGTGCCCCTCGCTGATGTCCACGAGGTGATGCTGTGCCGCGTCACGCAGCCCGTTGATTGCTTGCAGCGTCAATGCCTGCTCATCGGTCAAAAACTGGATGTCTGCTGTCGACAATGCACGACGGACGCAACCATCGAACCCGATAGTGTTCTTTTCTCCGGGTTCCCGGATACGCCCGCCACGGTGAAGGATGGCCGCCTTTAGGAGCATCTCAAACGAGTGGTCTAGCATTATCAGTACAGCATCGGTCCGCCCGACATCCCACGGCCGGTTGAAGTGATCGATACCGAGGGTCAGGGAACTGAGCGACTTGTCCTTCAGCAGTCGGGCTTCCTTCTTCATTTGCCACGCCCCTCCCGTCACGGCGGCCGTCGGTCCCTTCATCGTGGTCCTTTACGGGCCGTTACAGGTGCACGGCGTCAGTCGAGAACGCGACGACGTGGCACAGTTGAAGGAGCCCCTGGGTGATGTCAGCACCCAGGGGCTCCGTTCTTGGTCGTGCGCGGTGGCGTCAGGTGTCGCCTCCGCCGCCGCTGATGGCGATACGCATAGCTACCTCCCTCCGGCTCATGCCTGTCCTGCCGAGCGTCCACTTGACCTGCCTACCTCCCGATCGGGTGAAGTTTGCTGGCCTCGGGGTGGGCAGCCCTTGTCCGATACGGCAGCATTTCCGCAGTTCAGGCAGGCAGGACGGGACCTTACCAGGAAACGCCCCGACTGTACATATACGTTTTAAACGCGGCGTCTCTGGACGTTTATGCCTAGTACGTATGGGCTTGGGACGTCATGGCAACGTCTCCGTCTCCGATCTCGCCGGCCGCTGCCGAGTTCGGTGCCCGTGTCCGCAAGCGCCGTCAGGCGCTCGGCAAGACCCTGGAGCAGCTCGCTGCCGACAGCGACCTGCACTGGTCGTTCCTCGGGCAAGTCGAACGTGGACGTCGCAATCTCACCCTGCACAACATCCTCAAGGTAGCCGCCGCGCTCGGCGTCGACCCTGGCGAACTCGTGCATGGCCTGAAACCGCCAGAGAGTGCATAAGTCCGCCAATCTGCTCACCATCACCTTCGGTAGTCCCGACTACTTAGGTGGGCTCGGAACGGGGAGCACCTGTGCTTCGTCGCAGCCCCGCCAGCGGACGAAGAACTGGACGGGATCAGGAACTTGATCCGTGCGAAAGATCGTAAATATATAGGATTCTTTCGGCTGCAAGGTGATGCCATCCGGCAGAGAACGGGTTAGTGGATAGCGCCCGGGATCGACGCGAACCTCGTCGGCTACGGCGTCTCCATCATTAGTCAGCCTGTAGTTTGTTCCAGACTCATGCATCAGCACAAAATGCGGCGTTCGTGCTGCCTCGGTGTCACGCGTTTCCTGCCGGCGGTCGAGTCGTCTAGACAGTCGTCCCAGGCCAAAACCGCCAATTAGTGTTCCCACAGGGACGACGATCTGGAACCACAGCGGCGTGTTGGAAATGCCGGGAACCTACCTGGCGACAGCGGCCGAACGCTACCCGCCTGGTGAACCACAACCTTCTGTCGATGCGCCGTGATTTACTGCGATATCGTGAAATGTGTTAAAGAACCGGGAGTGTTGATACCCGTTTCAAGAAATGCCGCCATTTGGGTGATCTAGCCCGCTTCTCGGGGCTATTTGCTGGCCTTTTCCGCCCAAGAGAGCGACGGTCTGGTGCGCCGCAGGCGAGTAGCCCGGCCATTTCCTAATGGTCTGAGAAAGGCGCACCAGCATGGGCAAGCACGAACTCCGCCGACGTAAATACGGCGCTCGGTATTCCGAAACCCGCACCACTACTGACCTTATCGTACTGGCCGAACGTATCCTGGCGGATCTACTGAAAGAAGACGAGCGCCTCCCGTCCGGCGTCGAGTGCAGTATGTATGTGCTTGGTGGCGTGCTCCTGCAAGTCCAGGTTGGTGGACTGGCCGACGACTTTACGTTCATCGACCGGACAACCGGCCTGTATAGCCGCCAAGGCCAGGACCTGATCGCCTACTTGGCGAGTTGCATGGACTCCTACAACTGGACCAACCCCGACGACCTGGCTGATCGGCGCTTCTTCACCTCGGTGTACCTGCTGGCCGAATCCGAGCACCGCAGCGCGCACTGGTTGCCCGGCGTGGTCGCGGTCTTCTGACATGGCTGCCAGCGACGAGACGGACGGTGTACCGACTTCCGACGATGTGGAGCGTGCTTACCGCGCCTACCGCCAGGCCAAGACCCGCTACCTGACCACGCTGGCGCGCTATTCCGCCGCGTGCGCGGATGGAGAAGACCCGCTGTTCGAGACGTTTTCGCAGGATACAGCTACGTTACGCGTGCTGCACGCTCTCTCCGTCGGCTACGGACTGAGCGACGTAATCTACCAAGCCACCACCCGATCTGAGGTCGCCCAGGCCCAGCTCCGCGGGCTCGCCACCAAAGACGACCTGCACGGCGGGCTCACGCTGACCCACAAGGGCGTCGAGATGCTCCGGCGCTGGACCGACTACATCGTGCCGCTCACCGAAGCGCATCCGCGGTACCAGCGACTATGGCGAGCGGTGACTGAACTCGGGAACCTCCCGTAGGCGACGGGACGGGGGAACGCTCAGAGACCGCATGGGTCGTGTCGAACGGTCAACGCTCCGGCTTGGTCAGCACCAGCAACTCTTCCCAGGACTTGGCCTTCTTGATATCGCGTTCTGTGGCGAACACGTACCGCCAGACGCCAAATTCGCCATGATCCCTGGCATGTCTCACCCAGTTCTCGGCAACCTTCTTCTTTTCGAGTACATCGGCCCGGCCGGCATCTCGGTCGGACTTGCCCTCAATTATCCAGTACACGCCGTCGGCATCGACCACGACAAAGTCTGGGTAGTACTTCTTGCCATTACCGAGATCAACCCACGCGACAGCCATCTCGTCACGCTCGTACAGGCGCAGCCACCACGCCACCGAGGGAGAACCGTCGAACAGGTGCGCAAGCTTGAACTCGGTACTCTTGGCGTCGAATCGAGCTACTGGCTGGACTGACTTGTCCCAATCCCCATACCAGCGGTCCTTGCTGAATACTTCCTCCCACTTACTTCCGATGTCGCTCGGCATGGACCGGCGAATCGGTAGGTCGATGATTCGCCACTCCCATCGCGGGTGCAACCGGCGTGCGTTGAACGCGGCCTCGACCAGCTTGGCGATCGCTGTAACGGCTTGGTGGGTGCGTCGTTCGTCCCACAGCGCTTCGTCATCATCATCGGTGACGCCAGCCCCAAGCAGGAACTGCTTGGTGATGCGCTCGGCGCCGGTCACCTCTGGCATGGATGCCTCGACGAGACCCAGGTCCAAGATCCGGTTCTCGATGTCTTCGCGAACCTTGACCACCGGCACGTACCTCTGGGTGGCTTCCTCGTGTTCGAGCTGCTGTGCGCGAACGACAGCCTCACCTCGCACGTCTCGCTCTGCGACGAGTGCTTGCCGCTTCAAGTAGACCGGAAAGGCATGTTGAAACGCCGCACCTTCAGCCTGAGCGGCGGCGTTGTCAACGTAGCTCAGCGAGAACTGCACCGGCTCCGTTTCCATCTCACGCCGCGGAAACCTGATCGTCGGTGCGTCCTTGACCCTGTCGAGGATCTTGGTGACTGCTTGTTGATCTCGCTTGTTCTGCGCGGTTGCTGCTTCGAGCGAGGCGAGTTGAAGGACATCCGAGCCGTCGACCAACTCACCATTGACAACGCGTTCCGGGCCGACCAGGTGCAGAACTCCCTGGTTCTCCTCCTCTTGTACCTGCGAGAGGTCCGGCTGGTTCTGCCCGAACGGTAGCGGCATCGTTCCGCCGACCGGTTGTTTCTCCGAACCTGGCACGGGTGTGCGTGACGCTGGCACAACTTTTTGGAGTAGCGCGTCCTTGTCGGCGAGCAGCTTCCGATACGAATCGTGGGACACCAGGTCGACGTGATCGATGGCGGGCACGCCGACGCGGCGTCCAAATGGCAACCGCAGACCGCGCCCGAGAATCTGCTCAGTGAGCGTCTGTGACGCCAACGGACGATCCGCAACGATGACACCGATGTTCTTGACGTCCCAGCCTTCCTTGAGCTTGTCGACGCTCACCACAGCGCGTACAGGTGAGTCGGGAGACTCCACGGCTGCCAGCGCTGCCAAGTCTTTGTCGGGCGACTCCGAGGTGATTACCAGCACTTGGTTCTCGCCTGGCAGTAGACTCTCGCTCTTCAAGATGCCTGCGAGTCTCTGAGCGTCGTTGATCTCCTTGCACACTACGAACAGGACCGGCGCAATCGCGGTGAGGTCGTTCTGCTCGGTCCAGCTGCGCCACACCGCTTCTTTGCGTTCCCGAAGCTGGCATGCGTCGGTCAGCTGCGTCTCGATGTCCTTGATTCCGTCTTCGCGGTAGACAATGACCGGGATCTTTACGAGGCCGTCGGCAATGGCGTCGGCGAGGCTGTAGGTATAGATGACCTTGACGAGGTCAGCCTCGGTTGGTGTCGCGGTCAGGCCGACGAGGGCTCGTGGGTGAAGATCACGAATTGCTGAACTGAACGACTTCGCGTTCTCCTGGTACGTGTGGTGCTCATCGGCGATGACGACCAGGTCGTCGACTGAACGCAGATGGTCGTATAGCGGTCCGCCGATGAACTCATCGTCGCGGCGTGTCCTGCGCGACATCTTGGCAGTCGGGCGGATCAGTTGCTGCACGTTGAACACGAATAGCTTGAGCACATCATCGTTGTGTAGTGCGTCACCGACCTGCCCGCGAGAGTAGTTCTCCGCAGTGATCAGTAGCGGCTGGTACTCGGCACCCGCTACGTACTTTGGGGCGCCCGGGGTGAAGTTGTCGACCGTTTTGTTCTGAATGGTCGTGTTCGGCGTCACGATGAGGACATTGCGTACCCCCTGCGCCGCAAGGTAGTCGACCAGTCCTGCTGCCAGGTAGGTCTTGCCGACGCCGGTCGCCAAGTCGCAGACGACCTCACGACCATCGCCCTCGGCAATCGCCTCGACCACGGCCAACAGCGCGTCGGCGTTCGGCTTCCGCAGGTCCATCTGCGCCTTGATCTCGTCGACCAGCGCGGTATCGAAAGGCAGCCAGCTCACCGAACCACCCTCCCACGGCGTACAAGATCACGAGGAGCCTTTAGTAGACGTGATCCACTACTCAGTTCCCTGAGCATCTGTTCGGTACCTGGTGCCGCAGCCTTGACCACCACTGTCACGCGCTCATCCTCATTGAGATGGGACACAATCGACTTCACCACTACGTCGTCGGCGACACCGTCCACGACCGCAAGGCGGGCGCGCCCTTTTACGCCAGCGAACGGTCCGTCAAATTCGTAGATGAACCCGAGTTGTGCTGCCACGGCCTGAGCGAACTCCTCGCCCTTAGCCCAGTCAGCCAGCAGCAGTCGTGAGCCGGCCCGCTCGAACAACGATGGGCCAACTGTCAACATCCGGAACCCGCCACCACCAGACCAATCAACATCCTTCGTGATGCCGCCGAGATCATGCCCAGCAGTGACTTTTTCCAGTCTAGGGTGGGTGAAGTTCTGAATGGTCTCGGCTGAGAGTTCAACGCCGACCCATTTACGTCCCATCTTGTGTGCGACGGCAGCAGTTGTACCTGAGCCGAGAAAGCAATCAAGGACGATATCCCCAGTATTCGAGCCGACCTGTACAATCCTCTCTAGGAGTTTCTCCGGCTTGGGTGTGGCAAATGGGCGAACATCAGGAAACAATCGCTGAATCTCGCGGCTTGATCCGCGAGTGTGACCGGCCTCCTCATGAGTCCACACAGTTTGAGGTGCGCGACCTCGATCGAGCTCGTTCAAAAATCTCTTGAGCTGGGGGCGGCCCGTTTGCTTCTTGGGAAAGATAATCCGCCTGTCGGCGATCAGCTCATCCATTCTCATACGGTCATAGGCCCAGACACGTCGGGGATTGTATGGATAAGTAATACCGGTCGCAGGGTCTGTGATTGGATACGCCAGGTTTCGTCGCTCATCCTCAGACTTGTTGCATGTCAAATTGTCTGCATGCCAAGGTCCACGAGGGTCGTTATCGGGATTAGAGTATACGGCATTCATTGCGGCCGTCCGCTCCAATCTGCCGAGCTTGAATTGGCGTGAGTCCCGAGAATAAGCCATGATATAGTCGTGATCAACGGACAAGCCGATAGCATCATTGCGAGGACTGTCGGAGCGCTGCCAGATTACAGTTCCGACGAAGTTGCCGCGCCCGAAAACCTCATCCAATAGAACACGACAGTAAGCCATTTCGGCGTCATCAAGGTGTACCCATACTGAGCCGTCCGGAGCCAACAGCTCGCGGATGAGCAGTAGGCGCTCCCGCATCATGCCGAGCCAGACAGAGTGCTCCAGGGCGTCGTCGTAGTGTTCGAACGCTTGACCGGTGTTGAACGGTGGGTCAATGTAGACCAGCTTGATCTTGCCTCGGTAACGCTGGGCGTACTCCGGCGTGCGACTGAGAGCATAGAGGGCGTCATAGCTGTCGCCCTGGATGAGGAGGTTGTCCTCGACAGTGCCGCTAACCTCGCCGATGCGGCCCGCCTGATGTAGCAGTCGCACCTCGATGAGGCGCGGGTCGTCACGTTCGACCCATTGGTAGCCGCCATCCTCGTCAGGGACCAGCGCCTTGTCCTTGTTAACCCAGGACAGGGTGAGCCGACCGCTCATGTGCTTTCTCCGCTCATCAGGCACCGGTTGCTTACGGTAGCCGACCCCGCTGACAGGCTGAGATGAGATGCGGCAGCACGAGCGGGGGAACCACGATTGTTGACTTTGCGTACTGAGCGTAGGCGTAGGGTACGCCTCGCTCGTACCTCGCAGACCGTCTGTGGAAGCCTGAGATAGTGCACGACCAACCTCTTGACCTGCCGTCCGGCGTCATCCGGCGGCTGATCGACCACCTCGGCGACCAGGCGCATGAATGGCTCCACGGCGCTCCGGACCGGCTTGCCGGCGTCGCAGCACGGTGGCGCGTCAACGTGTCCGGCTATCACGATGCTGGTTGGACATCCGTGGTCGCCGCAGGCCGCGACAGCGTTGGCCGCCCCGTCATCATCAAGCTGCTACCGGAGACAGAACGATTTCGCCAGGAGCGGGCTACGCTCGAGCACTGGGCCGGTGCTGGCGTCTGCCGACTCCTAGCCGCCGACGAGGACGCACAAGCCCTCCTGATCGAATCAGTCACTGAAATTCCTGGCGGGGCTATGCGGCCGCCGGACCATGTTGAGCGGGTCGCGGCAGCGATTCACCGGCTGCACCAGCAGCTGGTTCGGGCTGACATCGGCTGCCCTGTCCCGCTCCTGACCGACTACTACCTGAACGAGGTGGTATCGCGGATCTCTCAGCGTGCTGTGCACTGGGGCAAGGTGGTCGGACCAGCCCAGGTAGACTGCGCGCTGGCACTGTGCCGCGACCTCTGCGCTGGTAAGCGGCCATTGGCCATGCTGCACGCGGACCTGTACTCCGAGAATGTGCTGTTCAACGAGCAGGGCGATCCGGTGTTCATCGACCCACACCCGAAGATCGGCTCGGCCGCCTTCGACTGGGCGTTCTGGTGCGTCTACTACGTGCCGACCGCTGGGTTCGAGGAGCGGGTCGAACTATGCCGTCACCACACGCCGTGCGATATGGACGAGGTGCTGGCCTGGGTGCTGACGCTTGCCGTCGACGGTGCGCTGTACTACCTCGACACCAAGGACGCGACGGCAGACGCCATGCTCGCCGTACTCGATTCACCGGTGCTCGTGTCGCTGCTGCGGACAGGATGAGCAATGACGACGTACCTACTCCGGCATGGACGCACGCCGCTTAGCGCCCTGCACCAGGTGAACGGCGACCCAGCTGCCCAAGTCGCCCTTGACGAGGTCGGCCTATCCCAGTGCGAAGACGTTGCGAAAGCGGCGTGGCTGGAGACGATCGCCACCTGCGCGACAAGCCGCTTCCTCCGTACTCAGCAGACGGCCGATGTGCTCATGGAACGTCACCCGAGCGTGGCGCGGAGCGTTGAGCCGCGCCTGGACGAAATCAACTACGGCGTGTTCGAAGGCGGCCCGTGGCTCACATACGGTGCCTGGCTCGCCGAGCATGGCCCTCTTGCACGCCCGCCTGCAGGACACGAGTCACTGTACGAAGCCACCACTCGGATGCTTGTCGGGCTTGCGTCTGTGCTCAATCTGCCCGGCTCGCGGCTGGTGGTGGGCCACGGACATCTGGTGTCCCTCATACAGCGGTTGCAAACGCAACCGGTGTCACTTGCCGGGTTGCGGTTGCCGGAAGCGGCCTACGCCTCACCGATTGTGTTGCGAGACGACGAGTTGACCGCCTGCATCACCACTGGCCAAGCGCTTCTCGATCAGCTCGCTACAGCGGAGGATATCCGGCTGCACGGCGATGACGTGGCCAGATAGGCTGAGGACTTGGCAAGCCGAGCCGCTCTAGGGGAAATTACTGATGCACGATCCGCGCGTATTGCTTGATCCAGCCACCGATGCGGTGCGCAAGCTGGCCCGCCGCGGCTACCAGCTTGACCTGGGGAGGCTGGAAAAGCTCACGAGTCAGCGCAGTGTCGCGATTCGCCAGGTGGATGAGGCCCGTGCGGAGTCCAACCGCATCGCCCAGGAGGTACGCGCGGCAGGCAAGCGCGGCGAGGACACCACGCCTCTGGTGGAGCGCGCCCGCGCCCTAAAGACGCAGATCGCGGAGAGCGAGCAAGAGCAGCGACAGTTCGACGAGGAACTGCAGATCTTCCTGCTCGCCATCCCGAACTTGCCCGAGGACCGCAGTCCAGACGGCGACTCCGATGACTTCGCGGTCGAAGTACGCAAATGGGGCACGCCACCGACGTTCGACTTCGAGCCGCGTGACCACGTTGACCTCGGTGAAGGCTTGGGCATTTTCGACTTTGCTCGGGCCACCAAGCTGTCAGGCCCCCGGTTTGCGGTTGTGAAGGGTCTCGGAGCGCGGCTGGAGCGGGCGATCGCCCAGTTCTTCCTTGATCTGCACATTGAGCGGCATGGCTATACCGAGTTCTCGCTGCCAGCCTTGGTGACCAGGGCGACCATGACGGGCACCGGTCAGTTGCCGAAGTTCGAGGAAGACCTGTTCAAAACCGCGGTAGCGGAGCGGGAACTGTTCCTGATCCCGACCGCCGAGGTGCCGCTGACCAACATGCATGCTGGTGAGACGTTGCCGGCCGAGGATCTGCCGCTCGCGTACACCTCCTGGACACCGTGCTTCCGGTCGGAGGCCGGTTCGTACGGTCGTGACACCAAGGGCCTGATTCGCCTGCACCAGTTCGCCAAGGTCGAGATGGTCCGCTTCTGTGACCCGAAGCGTTCCAGCGAGGAGCTCGAGCTGATGCTCGGGCACGCCGAGACCTGTCTCAAGGAGCTGGGCCTGGCCTACAGGGTGGTGGCGCTGGCGGCGGGGGACATCAGCTTCGCCGCCCAGTTCACGTACGACATCGAGGTCTGGCTGCCCAGCCAGCAGCGCTATCGCGAGATTTCGAGTTGCTCGGATTGCTCCACTTTTCAGGGCCGCCGGGCTGGCATCCGTATGAAGACCAAGGACGGTAAGCGCGGCTTCGTCGCCACCCTGAACGGCTCCGGCTTGCCGATCGGACGGACGCTGGTCGCGATCCTGGAGCAGGGGCAGCAGGCTGACGGCTCGGTGCGCCTACCGGATGTACTCGTGCCGTATCTCGGCTTCCACACGATCAACGCGGACGGCACCACCAGCAAGTGAAGGTTGGCGTCTGCGACTACCCATCGGCCTACGCCTTCCCACCCTACGGGTACGGCGGCATTGAACGATGGTTATGGGCCGTTGCAGTTGGTGCCCAGCAGGCCGGCGCCGAAGTACATCTGATCGGGCCTGCCTGGCGCAGGGATCTGCCGGACGGGTTCGATCGTCTGTCGGCGCGGCTCGAAGATCTGAGTTCGCGCGACGACGGGTTTGATCAGCTCAAACGGCTTGGCCTTGATCTATTGGTTGTCGGCCATGAGTACCCGTCATTGCCGACCTGGCGTTCTACCTGGTCGATGCTCGGCAATCGAGTGGTCACGTTCCAGCACGATCCGAACTTCCGACATTTGCCTGATGCGTTCGACGGCAACCGATCTCGGTTGTTCTGCTACTCGCCGGAGATGGTCGAGCGGTACGCCGCCGACCGACCAGCTCAGACGTTGAGCGTGCAGTTTGGCCTGGGCGAGGAGACGCCGCAGCCGGCTGTCTCGGGGAATGAGTTGGTCTGGCTCGGGCGCATCGACGGACAGAAAGCGCCGCACCTGGCCATCGAGGCGGCTCGGCAACTTGGACGCACTATCCGGCTCATCGGCCCGGTGCTGGACCACGACTACGCCGCACAGCATGCTGCACAGTTGCAGGCGTCGCATGTCGAGCTGGTGGGCGAACTGTCGGGTGAGGACAAGCTCCAAGCGCTGCGCGAAGCCCGGGTCTTGGTCTACACCTGTGCGCCGGATTACGTGGAAGCCGGCGCAGCCGTGTTCGGCGAGTCTCTACGCTGCGGCACGCCGGTAGCGGCGCTGGTGTGGCGGGCCGGGACCTGCGCACAGGTCGCCTTGTGTGAACGATCAGGCGCAGTCGTCCAGGCCGACAAGGGCGCTGACGAGGCCGAGGCGGCTACCCGCTTGGCCGAGGCCATCGTGGCTGCGGAACAGCTGGATGCCCGCGACGTGCAGGAGATTGGCCTGACCCGGTTCAGTCCCGAAGCTCACTTCCGTGTTCTGGCTTCAGGCAATGGCGGCTGACGACCTGGTTCACGATCTGGTGGATGCGCTGCGGGCGCAGTTCGCATCGCGCTGGACTATCGACGTGTCCGATGGGTGGCTGCACATGCGGCCTCGCCGGGCGGCAGCCGAGGCACGAGCACCCCGGCATCTGCCCGCGCCTCATGAACTGGCGGACACGATCGGTCGGGCATTCGCCGAGACTGGGGTACCACGGGCTCCGTTGCTGCCGCTGCGCTGGCACCGCGATACTGATCTCACGATCTCCGCCATCCAGGGCCTGGACCCATGGCTCAAGGACGGCGTTGACCGGGTATGGCGGGAGGGGTACCTGCCGCAGCCGGTCGTGCGCTTTACCGGCGAGCGGGATGAGCAGGGGAACCTACGCGACGGGTATCTCACCGCGTTCGTCAACCTGTCATCCGTCATGCGCATCGGCAACGTGGCCCGTCACGTCGAGCTGCTGGACACCTGGATCAGCGGCTTGTCGGCGATCGGTATCCACGCCAGTCGGCTCACCATCCACGGCGAGCTGGCGGTATGGCAGCGCGGGCCGGTGCGCGGCATCACCTTGTTCTGCGACTGCGACGGCGCGGGCATCAGCGACGCCGTCCTGCTGTGGCACGCGGATGGCCCCCAGCACCTGGCGAGCGATATCGGCTCTGGCCTCGAACGGCTCCGTTGGCCTCTGTCCCGGCAATCGTGGGCGGAGACCACCTTCGGCGACAGCGCTCACTACTGGTCGACCGACCTGCTCGACGCCATCCGAACCGCCACGCTGCTTGTCATGGCTGGCATTCGCTCAGGCCCGCGCGGCGCAGGCTACGGGCTTCGTCGTGTGCTCGGCCGTATACCCGTCTCAATGGCCGCGTCCGGGCTCGGCCGCCTCGTGCGCCAGCAGCATGGCTACTGGACGGCGCTCGGCGTCACCGGCCCGGACTGGCCCCACATCAGTTCTGCTATTGAGGACGGCGTTTTGACAGTCGCTCGTCGGACTCAGGCCAACCGCAGATCGCCATAGACGATCTCCCGCGTGAGTGCCGGGAAGTTCGTCAGCGCCGCGTTCACGACCGTTCGGACGTCAGCTTCCGCCACGTCAGGGCTGCTGAGCCGTACGACCGTCTGCCACGGCTCGCCCAGCGGCTGGCCGGTCGCGCTGACCAGGTGCACCTCGACCAAGCCGCCGAACTGTTCATGCAGACGCTGGGCAATGCGTTGGGCGGCGACGTTGTACAGCTTGCCGACGTGGTAGACGGGATTCTTGCCGTTCGCGCCTTCCAGGTTCATAGGACGCAAAGGGGTGATCAGGCCATTCACCCGGTTACCGCGGCCCACGACACCCTCGTCGCCTGACTCGATCGAGCTACCCGTGTAGGTGAGATACAGCTCATCCCGCTCCACAATGTCGCGCACGTTGAGCCGGAACGTTGCTTTGAGGTCCGGTACTTCGCTGGCGGCCAAGCGGTAACATTCATCCAGGATCTCATCGCGGTGCATTACGTACGCCTGTCGATTCGGGACATGGCTGCATTTTTGGGGTACGCACAGCACCACGTCGAGCCGTTCGGTGTCGGCCACAGCCATGACCTTGACGTCCGAACCGCACCAGGGACGGCTGTTCGTGAAGTCGTTCGGCCTGGAAAAGGTATCCGCCAGCGTTCGCACGAATGACTCGACAGGGTTGTCAGGTGCCCACCCGGTTCCGAGAGAGGTGTCGTTGGCGAGCAGTGTCCGGCGCTCGCGCAACTGCTCGACAGAACGCGGCGCAAACCACGACGTGCGTTCCGGCTGTCCGTCGCCTGCGTGAACGGCGCCGGGGCTGGAGTTCGTCGTGATGTTCAGCTCGATCTGGAGCCGCTCGTCGAGTTCCGGCAGTCTGGACGCGAAGAACGACCGCACCGTGTCCACGACCAGCTCGTCAACCGGAACCGATACTGCCCCGCAGGAACGGGTCGCCCGGCCATTGACCAGCACCCGCACGGGCTCGATCATCCGGCCGCCGCCGTAGCGGACTTCTGACAAACCGCCCAGCAGAGCCAGCTTGTCGAAGTTGTGGTGCAGGACCGCGCCGAATTGCTCAAGCGTCCACCGGCTGTAGGCTCGGGACAACTCCTCGGCCAGGTGATCCGCCATCGTGTCCGGATGTCCCCATCCCTTGCGTTCGACGATCGTGAGATCTGTACCCAGCCGTGCCCCAGTTTCAACGGTGAGCCGCGTTTCGAGGGCTGGCGCAGTTTCGTGCATATCGGGTGTCCCTTTCAACGACTGACTTGAGCAGAGCAACATTACTGATGATCAACGGGTCCAGGCGGCGGGCAGCGACTGCGCGTGTTGGTCACAGTGGCTACGCCTTTAACTGGGTCCGGTAACATGTCGTCCGAATCGGAACTCGGACGACGTCTCCCTCTACCAGTTCTGGGTGCTCGGCAATGTACTGTTTGACCTCGGTGGACACCGCCGCGCGCTTCTCGGCGGGAAGGTCCAGCGCCTGCCGGTAAGAACCGAATAACAGCCCCAGGTCGACCGGGCTGACGTTCCAGTGCCAGGAGATGACCTTCTGCTCCGGCAGGCTGAACGACGCGCCATCGGGCAACGCGAACATGCCCGGTTCATGGCAGGGCACATGGTGACACGCAACTCTCTCGTCCAGCTCCGCGACCCAAGGCACGGAGTGGTCCAGGTTGTTCCATGCCACGGCGAGTCGGCCAGATGGACGGAGTACGCGGGCGACTTCGGCCGTAGCTGCGTATTGTTCGAACCAATCCCAGGAACCAACAGCGAACACAGCGTCGACACTGGCCTCGACCAGTGGCAGTGCCTCGCCGCGCCCAAGAGTCGCGACGGCCGCAGGGCAATTGTGCCGCAACGTGGTGAGCAGCCGCCTGTCCGGCTCAATAGCGTGCACGGTGGGAATCCACCGGATGAGCTGGGCCGTGAACTGTCCGGTGCCTGCGCCTAACTCCAGCACTTCTAGATATGGACGGTCGCTTGGATCGGTCAGCCAGTCCACGGCCTCGTCCGGCACGGGTGGCCGCGCTTGGTCGTAGATTCGAGCGAGCATAACGAACTGTTGATGATGTATGTCCACAAGTGACAGTCCTTCATGGATCCAGGTGGTTGGTAGCGGGCGTAGAGGAGCCATCCCAGGCTCAAGGGGGTGAAGCCTGGGATGGCTCCGGCCGCCGCGGATTTCGGGGAGGCTCAGCGGCGACGATTTGGGAATCGATCACCAATGTGGTGATCAGGTACGAGCAACCCCAACGTAGACACACGAGCGTTCGGGTGGCCCGATATCGGGATCGCCGGCGTCTGGCGACCACTGGGGCAGGTACACGATGCCGGGTGGTTCGAGCTGGTAGCCGTCGAGCAGCGCAGTCAACTCGGCGTGGCTGCGGAGGATCAAAGGCCGGTTGGTTTGCGCGTATAGCTCGGCGACCCGCCGCATATCGGCTTCCCGACCATCAGCGGTGTCGTGACTCATAACGAGGTAACTGTCTGGTGCCACCCCCTGCCCGTAGCGTCGGAGCAGGCCAGCGGGATCGTCGGTGTCCGGAATGAAGTGCAGCAATAGGCCCATAACGATGGCGACCGGTTGGGCAAGATCAATCAGGCCGCTGGCCTCCGCCGCTTCCAGAATCGCCTCGGGTTCGCGGACGTCGGCCCGTAGGACACCCACCCGAGCGTCGTGCCGGGTTGCCCTGACGAGCGATTCGACGGCAACGGCCTCGTTGTCCACGTAGAGCAGCCGGGCCGCCGGGTGCATAGCGTGCACGACGTGGTGGCTGCTCCATTCCGATGCGATGCCGGCACCGATGTCGATCACTTGGTCGATGCCGTGCATCAAGCAGTACCGCAACGCCCGGTCGAGAAATCCGCGAGCGGCCCGTGCGAGCGCCTGTACGTCGGGAAGTACGGCCCTGACCTGCTGGGCGAAGGCGCGATCTGGGCCAAAGTTCTGGCCGCCGCCCATATAGTCGTCATAGATCCGTGAAATGCTCGGGTCGTCCATCGTGACCTCACAGGGTCGGTGGGGCCAGCGCCTGGCAGTATCGTCCAGCGGCTCGGTGAAGAAGCCCGGTTCAGGCGCGAGGCCATCGGTGGATGATCGCGCGATGGGCGCGCCTTTACCCCCGCGAAGTTCTGTCGGGCTAGATTGGCTCACGTCGTCGATAGCTCGGTGGTTGCTGGGCGGCTGCCCCATTGTCACCTCCCGTAGTGGAGGCGACGCTATCGGTGCGTGATCGTCAGTTGTTCACAATGTGTGAACCCACAGCCAGCCGATGCTTCAGGCTGCCGATTTCCCAGCTCCGCCGGCGAGAGCGCAGATCTAGCGTGAACAGCAGCTCGTGGGCGAGCGGATCATGCCGAATGCGTTGGGGAGCGATTCGGTCCGCCAGGTCAAGGTGTCGGAGCGAGTCGACGTCACGGCCACCCTCGGCCTGGCTGTAGGCGCGAGCCAGGTCAAAATGGAGCGCAGCCTGCCGTTCAGGGGTTGTCAGTCCTTGGTCGTAACCCGGTGTCCGTTCCACGCGTTCAGCGACGGCCGGACCGCGTCCCAGCTCGACCGCGATCGACAGTTCCCATGCTTGGACATTGGCCGGACCGAACTCGAACCAGAGATGATTGCGCTCCCCGGTGCGGTTGCCCAGCTTCCTGGCCAACCCCAAATGGGTGTCTGCCATGTCGGCGTCCTGAGCTTTGGCCGCCATCTGCGCGGCTGACAGGTGCAGCATGCCGCATGCCTCGGCGGTGGCGGTGTCCTCGGCCGCGGGATCAGCGACGGGGTCGATCTGATGGAGGGCCTCGGCCACGACCGTCTGTGCGCGGTGGCGGGCGCCCAACCGACCCAGTGCGACTGTGCGGCACATTGCCGCGAACCCCATGAGCGCCGGGTCCTCAAGGCGGCAGGCGGCGTCGTAGGCCCGCCGAGCCGCGTGGACGGCCAGGTCCGGATTACCCAACGTCCGGGCGTTCCCGTAGGCCACGATGCACGCTTCGACCAGCGCAGCGAGGGCAAGCCGTCGCTCGTCGGCACTGCTGGTGACGACGTGCACGTGCAGTTCGGTCAGGAGGTCACCAAGTTCGCGTCCAGCGAGTGAATACTGACCGTTTGCCGAGTGTTCGTTGGCCTGCCGTGCCCACCGGACGAGCTGGTCGACCGGCCGAACTGCCGTGTCGATTACGTCGTCGAGGGTGTTGTCGTACAGCGCCACACTGATACCGGGCAGCGTGGCCAGGGCGTCGGCGCTCTTCCGGTCGCTGGGTATATATGGCTGTCCGGTCAGGTCCACGACTGAGCAGCCCACCGCGTTGGCCAAGTCTTCCAGCAGGCCGCGGCGCTCGAATCCGCGCTCTCCGCGTTCCAGCATCGACAGGTACGACTTGCTGATGCCCGCCAGGCGTGCAGCAGTCTCCAAACTTAGTCCGCGCCGCCGCCGGATCATGCGGAGGCGTTCGCCGATCTCGGAGGGTTCCCGTATCGAGGTTCCGCTCACCTGTCTGCGCTCCTGAGCCTCGTTCCTCGGTGCAGATAGCCACCAGCCTACTCATGCGGACCCTGCTGGGTGATCGTGATGCTCAGAACGCGGTGTGACCTGCGGAGGCAAGGGCTGGCGGTCCGAGGCGTCACGCTTTGTAGTGGTTCGAGCTTTGAAGCCTGGCCTGCGGCGCCGCCCCGCGCGTGGGCGAACGCTCTGGTGGTGTTCGGTAACACCTACTTTGAGCGCTACGACTAAGAAGTATGGAGGTCGATCCGATTCTCGGGTTGCTGCGACGGTGGCGGACGGAGATCGAATCGGAGCCTTTTCGCCACGGCCGAGCGTTACATCGTGCTGCTCGGCGTTGGGCAGCACGTCGGCGCCACCGTCGTTTTTGGACGCGTCTGACCCGATCTGGCTGAGATTACTCTGCAGGCCGCTGAAGCGACAACCGAGAACACAGCCGGACTGGACTGTTGAGCGGGTTTCGTTTTGTGCCAGCTTGCTTTGGCTCCTTCGTGACGGGTTCCGCCAAGGGAAGCTTTTGACGCCGATAGTTGCGTAAAGTAGTGCATAGTGCTTAAATCAATGCATAAGTATTAATAGGGATCAAACAATGTAATGTCTCACCGCTTACCAACCCCCGGATCAGACGACGGTACCTGGGGAACTATCCTCAACGACTTCCTGGATCAGTCTCTGAGCCCGGACGGTTCTCTTAAACCCACTGCCGTTATCGCTTCCGGTGCCGAACAGACCGTCAACAAGAACCAAGCCAGCGGTTATGCTGGCCTGGATACGAATGCCAACGTCAACGTCGCCAACCTTCCGACAGGTACCACGAGCATCACTGTGGCCCTGGGCAGTGACACCCGCTTTGCCGGATCTGCTGCAGGCACCGCTGGTGCCAGCCTATCCGCGACCGATGCCACCACGACCAACAGCCGTACCCCCGCCGGCACGGCTACTGGTGACCTGAGCGGCAGCTATCCTGCTCCGACCGTCGCCAAGGTCAACGGCATCGCTCTGCCCGGTACCGCCCCGACCGGCTCTGGTCAGGTGCTGACCTCCACCAGTACCAGCGCCACGGCTTGGCAAACGCCAACCAGCGGTGCCGTTGCTTTGACGGCTACATCTGTCCAGACAACCACCTACACAGCGAGCGCTAACCAGCTGATTCCCGCCGACGCCACGTCGGTCAGCTTCACCATCACGTTGCCGACAGCGCCAGCTGACAAAACCCGCATGATTATCAAGAAGATCGACGGTACGACCAACGCGGTGACCGTCGCGACGGGCGGGAGTGACGTCTTTAACAAGGCCAGTGGCAGTACGACCGGCACGCTCTCATTGCAGAACCAAGCTTTGACTTTGCAGTACGCTAGCTCCGGAGGTATCTGGTATGTGAGCGCTGACGATTTACCGCTTACACAGTTGGATGGGCGCTACGTCAAAACCGGCACGCTTGTCTACAACGTCAAAGACTACGGGGCGACCGGCAACGGCAGTACCGATGATACGACCGCCGTCCAGAACGCAATCAATGCGGCGAGTACGGCGGGTGGGGGAACGGTGTGGTTTCCTGCCGGCACCTACATGGTGACGCCTACGACAAGTCCGGCGCTCAACGTTCCTTCGGATGGTATTAAGCTTGTAGGCGCCAGCAGGAAGAAAAGTGTACTCAAGAAAACAGCCAATGGCGTACTGCTCTCAATGTCAGGGCCGTCCACGGATACTACAGGTGCGACCCATCTTCATTACTGTTCCCTGGAGTCTATGACCCTCCACGGCAACAGTAAATCTGGCCTCATCCTACAACTCTACTACGCCGATGACCTTGTCTTCCGTGACGTGTATACCCTCGGCAACACCGATACTGCTGTCGACACCGCTGAGTTCTGGGACTCTCGCTTTGAGAACTGTGTATGGGAATCCTGTGGTGGCGGTATTGGCACCTCCACGCCAAGCATTTTTCTTCGGAACAGTGCGGCAAGCAGCGGTTTTGGCTTCAGTACCGACAACGTGAACCAGATCTACTTCATCGGCTGTCGCTGGGAGGGTTATACGATCGGCTCCCTGTGGATTCAACAGGGTGTCAATAACACCAACAATCCAAATGGCATCTACATCACCGACTGTAAAATGGAGACCTCTTCTATTCAAGGCGGCCCTCTCTTTAGTGTGAGTTCCGCGTGTATTGGCATTAACGTCAACAGTCTCTATATGTACGCCGGTAACTTTGGGACGGGCTACTCTACGCCAGTGAACGTTATCCAGTGGGCGCCAAGCAAGAGTTCGTTAGAAAACGTTGAACTGGCGAATGGCTCAGTAACGACAATTAACTCAGGTATCGATCTCTTTTCCGGGGATGTTGCCACGTTACGTAACGTCATTGGCAAGTATGTCACAGCGCCAACTGGCAACCATATTTTCTTTGAAGCGAGCAGTACCGGCGACTTCATTATTGAAAACAGCTACAGTGCCGCCGGTTCGCAGTATGGCGGTACGATACCGACCAAGTTCTTGAGCGGCTCACCATTGCGCCAGATAGCGGGCCCGGTCAGTGATGCTTCGTTCGCACACGGTCCGTTCAACGGTACAATGGCACTTGATACAACGGATTTTAGTTTGTACGTACGCTCTGCGGCAATCTGGAGCGCTTTCCCGCCCGCCCTGCGTGAATACTATTCCAAACCGACAGGTGCCATCGCTGAATCTATTAGTCGCATGACCAACCTGAGCGCTACGCTAGCCCCAACGAGTGGCAACCTCTATTTACAGGCTATTGTCCTGCCTGCTTCAGCTGTGGTTGGCCACCTCGCGTTTGCAACGGGTGGAACCGCTGCTGGTACTCCTACGCACTGGTGGTATGGCCTCCTTGATAGCAACCGTAACTTGCTGGCGGTTACTGCCGACCAAACAACGACTGCTTTTGCAGCTAACACGCTCAGTTCATTGCCTATAGCGACAATTGCAAGCGGTAGTGCAACTTCGTTCACAACGACGTATACTGGTTTGTACTACGTTGGCCTTATGATGACGGCGACCACTATGCCGAACTTCATCGGCACGAACCATGTGTCGGGAGATAATGCAGTTATAGCAGCCAGTCCGGCCTTGCAGGGTACGAGTACGACTGCCATGACGACACCGCCAGCTTTTCCGTTTCAGGGAGCTGCTCTTACGACGGGATTGCAAGCGCTGTACTACTGTTACGCTGGCCTATAAGACCACGATTACGGTCAGACGCTCGCGTTTCCACTACGTGGCCGTAAGCGGACGTGGTCGGCTGAGCGACACGTTTGATGGACCGGGTGTTTCCTCGTAGCCTTCGCAGAGTAGGTTCACTGCTTGTGTTGTTCGAAGTAGCTCTCGGTACTCCGGGGTTGGAGCTCCGGGACGTGGCGCATGTTCTGGTGCCTGGACGCGGCCGAAACGCGAACGGCTCTGGCGTTAGCGGCCAAACTCGCAGTCGGGTAGCGGTCGCCGCCGCCTTCTATCGTGACCGGGGTCTTGCCAGCGTTGGCGGGCGCATCGTGTGTAGTGGCTATAAGACTCCGGGCGACAGAAACGGGGAACCGTGGTCTCCGGGTGGCTCGCGCAACGAAGTGTTTATGGGGATTCCGGAGGCTGACGCAATGCGGCACGGTTTGCTAGCGCTCGGCGTGTTGCCGGCAGAGATTCGTGTCGAGCGACATTCGATTGACACCGTGACGAACTTTGTCCGCTCCGAGTGGGAAGATCACTTCGGCGATACTCGCCCGGTCGCAATTGTCGCTCAGCGGTCACATCTCGGGCGAATGTTGAGGATCATCGCGCCGAGAACTCTCAGGCGAGACTACTTGGGCATCGTGGTGCCGGAGGATGGTCAACCGGACTATGAAAGCATGCTTCCTCGGCTGATGAGTCGCGGTATTCTCTTCCGCGTCAACCCGAACGCCGATGATATCGTCGAGAGAACCGACAGGCGGGCGTCACATGCCTGGCAGGTCGCTAGTCGCTTGGGGTGGCTCTTGCCAAGACACGACGAGTACCACGCTGGGTAGCACTATCGTGGAACTTCGGGTAGTACTTTGCTGTCGGGATATGTCAATTTGTCAAGCATAGCCACAAATTGGACTACTCTGGTCTGCCAAGTATAGGCACGACTTACTTTGGCGCGGGTGTTGCGCCCAAGCATGTCGGCTAGTTGCGGTCGTGTGGCGATGCAGTGGAGAGCTGCGGCAAGCGTTGCGGGACTGCGCGGTGCTACGAGCAAGCCAGTGACCTCGTTGACAACAAGGGACGCTAGCGGTCCCACTGCGGTTGCTACAACAGGTACTCCGCTCGCCCACGCTTCCAACATCACCGTAGGGAAGGCGTCATTGGCGCTGGTCGGACACGTGACGAGGGCACGTGCACTACGTAGCGCCTGGAACTTCTTGTGGCCGGTCAGACTGCCTGCGAACGTGACGTTGTCGGTGATGCCGAGGTCACGGACGAGGGCTTCATATCGAGGGCGGTCAGCACCATCACCGATCACCAAGAGTCGCAGATTGCGATCGAATCGTGTCGTATAGAACCGCACCGAGTCGAGCAGTTGGTCAAGGCCTTTCCAGTCGTGGGTGGGGTCCAGACGTGCCATGAAGACGGCAGAGAACTCTGGTCGGCCAGTAGATGGTGCTATATGGAGGATGGCGTCGTCGACGGCGTTCTCCAGCACAGCCACCTTGTCGCCATACTTTTGTCGTAACAGGTTGCCGACATGTTCAGACACTCCCAGTATGAGTTGAGCCCGGGTCATCATGTGCGATTCCGCTAGCGAGTACGCGCTGGCGAGCACGTTGAACATGGTTCGGCCGGGCTTAGTCAGGCTGGCCGCATGGTAGGTCACTACGACCGGGATGTCTTTGGCCGCGATGGTTGCCACATCGGCCAGGCCGGGTACGGGGGTGTGCACGTTGATGAACTGGGGAGCCTCGGCTCGGATGATCTTACGGAGCTGGAATAGCCAACGGGGATCGATCGGGGTGTAGGACAGGCGCCCCATGACGGGCAGTCGATACACCCGCAATCCGGGTGCCTCCTCGCGAACGTCAACGCGCCTGCCTCCGCCGGTGGTCACGACCACGCTGCGCCAGCCAGGCAGGGATTGCAGTGCTCCGGCGAGCCCGTGCACGTACGTTTCAACGCCGCCGACGTGCGGTGGATAGTAGGGCGACACGAACAGAACAGTGCGTTCATCGGTCACGGGATATCCTCTTGACTCAGACAGCAAGAGCTGTGGTTTTGCCGTTCAGGAAGGGGTTAGGTGCTGTGCGGATGTTCTGGACGCTGGCCCGTGTGTCTTGTCGGCGCTGTGGCCATTCGCGTGACGAACACCAGCACGTGCGTGGTGGTACAGATTGCGGACGGTGCGGTTGTGTTGGGTTCCGCTGGCTTCCGCGGCGTGGTGGATAAGTCACGCTATGTCGCCGCACGCCCTATTTGGTAGCCGGCCTGGATACCGTGACATGACCGCTCGAAATGCGGTAATGGTTCGTTCCGCCTGGAGCCGCCAGGTCAGGCGCGTGGTGACCTTGTGTCGTGCAGCCAACCCGAATCGGGTGCGTAACTCGTAGTTGTCGGCCAAGGTGCGAATCGCCGATGACAGTTGCACCCTGTCGCCTGGTGGGACGAGGAGGCCGTCGACGCCGGAAGTGACGATCTCCGTGATTCCGCCGGCAGTAGTTGCCACCACTGGCCGGGCGCAGGCCATCGTCTCGGCCAAGACCGTGCCGAAGCTGTCGAACAGAGTCGGCAGGACCAGGAACGACGACCGTTGGTAAGCCGCGGTGAGGGCAACACCAGTGAGGATGCCAGCGAAGCTGACCTGCCAGCTCAGGCCGAGGGCGGCAGTGAGCTCCTCGTAGTCGCGTCGGGCGTCGCCGTCTCCGACGATAGTCAGATTGACGTGGCATCCTTGATCCTTGAGATGGCGCAGCGCACGAAGCAGGTCGGGCAGGTTTTTGTAGCGCGCGGCCTTGGCCAGTGACCCGACGAACAAGGCGTGCGGGGGGAGACCGAAGGGTTCGGGTGCGCCGGGCGCGAAGGTTTCCGGGTCGATGCCGGGGTGGATGGTGACCGCGTCCTCCCGAAACGGCTGGGGTAAGTTGGCGCGCACATAATCGGACGAGGTGATCACCAGGTCTGTCCGACTGAGAGTTTTCGGCAGGACCAACCGTTGATAGCTCCGTACCAGGACGTCCTCAATTAGGCTGTCTTTGCGCATCGGACCGGTGTGGTAGGTAAGGACGAACCCTCGCTCGCCGACGACCATGGCCGTCAGATCGGCTAGTCCGGGCACCGGGGCGTGCGCATTGACCAGCGAGGGTTGCTCGCGCCGAATGATCTCGCGGAGCATCCCGCGCCAGCGAAGCCCGATCGGCGTGTTGGACAGCCGCAGGTCCCAGGGCATTCGGTAGATCCGCACCCCGCCGGCTGTCGAACAGGACAAGCCTT
>DATATE010000282.1:0-39231 GCA_036268955.1 Pseudonocardiaceae bacterium | reverse complement strand
GCGAACGCGCCAACGCTCAACTGAAAACCTGGCGCATTCTGCGCAAGCTCCGCTGCTGCCCCCGACGCGCCGGACAACTGGCCAAGGCCGTCCACGTGCTACAGAACTACGAGATCACCGCAGGATGAAAACAGCTCAGTGAATGACCGTGCCCCCATCGGATGCGGGCGTGAGATCCACGGTCGCCCGGTAGTTGTGAATGGCCCAGTTGAAGGGTCACATCGTAGTTCAGCATGATCGACATCCTGTGGCCCTACCTTGTTGCTCGGCCCGGCCGGGCCGAGCAACAAGGGCACTGGTCGACGCTCAGCCCTGTGCGGCGCGGTAGCGGCGGATGAGGTTGTTCGTCGAGCTGTCGTGGGCCAGTTCGGGTTCGGTGTCGGCGGACAGTTGGGCGGCGACGGTCTTGGCGAGCACCTTGCCCAGTTCGACGCCCCACTGGTCGAAGGAGTTGATGCTCCAGACCGTGCCCTGAACGAAAACGCTGTGCTCGTAGAGGGCGATCAGCGCGCCGAGGCGCGCCGGCGTCAGCTTGTCCACCAACAGCGTGTTGGACGGGCGGTTGCCCTCGAACACGCGGTGCGGCACGAGCCAGTCCGGGGTTCCCTCGGCCCGCACCTGCTCGGCGGTCTTGCCGAACGCGAGCGCCTCGGTCTGCGCGAACACGTTGGCCATCAGCAGGTCATGGTGCTCGCCCAACTCGTTGAGGCTGTGCAGGAACGCGATGAAGTCGGTCGGCACGAGCGGAGTGCCCTGGTGAATCAGCTGGTAGAAGCTGTGCTGACCGTTGGTGCCCGGCTCACCCCAGTAGATCGGGCAGGTCGCGTAGTCCACGGTCTCGCCGTCGAGGGTGACGTGCTTGCCGTTGGATTCCATGGTCAGCTGCTGCAGGTAGGCCGGGAACCGCTTCAGGTACTGCTCGTAAGGCAGGATCGCCCTGGTCTGGGCATCGAAGAAGTCGGCGTACCACACGGCGAGCAAGCCGAGGATGACCGGCAGGTTGGCCTCCGGCGCCGCGGTGCGGAAGTGTTCGTCCATCGCACGGAAGCCGGCGAGCAGCTCGCCGAACGCCTCGGGGCCCACCGCGATCATGGTCGAAAGACCGATGGCGGAGTCCATCGAGTAGCGGCCGCCGACCCAATCCCAGAAGCCGAACATGTTGCCGGTGTCGATGCCGAACTCCGTGACGGCCTCGGCGTTGGTCGACACGGCGACGAAGTGCTTGGCCACCGCTGACTCGTCGCCGAGCGCGTCGAGCAGCCACTTCCGTGCGCTGTGCGCGTTGGTCATCGTCTCCAGCGTGGTGAACGTCTTGGACGAGACGATGAACAGGGTGCGCGCCGGGTCGAGGTCACGCACTGCTTCAACGAGGTCGGTCCCGTCGACGTTGGAGACGAACCGGAAGGTCAGATCGCGGCGGGTGTAGTGGCGCAGTGCCTCATAGGCCATGACGGGACCGAGGTCGGAGCCGCCGATCCCGATGTTCACCACTGCGTTGATGGTCTCCCCGGTGTGCCCGCGCCAGGCCCCGGAACGCAGGTCGTCGGCGAACCGGGCCATCCGGTCGAGCACGGCGTGGACCTCTGGCACGACGTCCACGCCGTCGACCTCGATGTGCTCGGTCCTTGGCGCGCGCAGGGCGACGTGCAGCACGGCGCGCTGCTCCGTAATGTTGATCTTCTGACCGGTGAACATGGCCTCGACCCGCGCGCGCAGCCCCGACTCCTCGGCAAGGCGCAGCAGCAGGGCCATCGTCTCCTCGGTGACGTGGTTCTTGGAGTAGTCCAGGAACACGCCCGCACCCTCCGCGGTGAACCGTTCGCCCCGACCGGGGTCATCGGCGAACAGTTTCCGCAGGTGAGTGTTTTCCAGTTGCGCACGGTGGGCAGCCAGCTCTTTCCATGCCGGACGGGCCCGCAGCGGTTCGACCATGCCCCTATCTCAGCACCGTCCCCACAACCCGCGCCAGCCGGGGCAAGCGGCAGTCAGTGAAGTGGGTCCGAACTCACCGAGCCTGCTCGCTCGCCTCCATCAGGTTGGTCAGGACCTCGGCAATGCCGTCGCTGAAGCTCTCCAGGAACTCCGCGCTCGCCATGTTGGTTTCGGCACGGCGCGGGAACATCACCCGTTCGTACTCGGCCAGCGCGGCCTCGACGTCGTCCGGGTGCGCGGCGATGGCCCTACCGAGATCGGCGCCGTCGAGCAGGGCCAGGTTGGCGCCTTCGCCATCCGGAAGGGCGAGGTGGGCGGCGTCGCCGACCAGGGTCACACCCGGCACCCGATCCCACCGCATCTCGCCGGGCAACGCGTAGAGCGGGCGCAGCACCGGCCCGCTGTCAGCCTCGGTGATCAGTGCGGTCAGCTCCGGCGCCAAGCCCTCGTACTCCCGCACGATCCGTGCGGCCGCCGCGGCGGAATCGGTGAAATCGATGGCGGCGAACCAGTCCAGCGACTCGGTGATCATCAGGTAGGTGTGCAGGGTGTCGCCGCGTTCCCGGTGCACCACCAGTTCCCGGTCCTTGCTCGGCACGATCAGCGACCCGCCGCCGACCGCCTTCGCGGTGGCCGGGTGCCGGGTATCGGCCTCGAACAAATAGGTCTCCACCGACGACGTGCCGGTGTAGTGGGGTGTCGCGGCCGACAGCAGCGGCCGGACTCGGGACCAGGCGCCATCCGCGCCGACCAGCAGACTGGTGGTGACGGTGCTGCCGTCCGCGAAGCGCACCTCGTGGCGTCCTTCGCCGAGGGCGCGGACCTCGCTGACCTTGCATCCCCACCGGACCGTTCCGGCCGGGAGCGAGTCGAGCAGCATCTGCCGCAGCTCGGCACGCTGCACCTCGGGACGCCCGCCGGTGCCGTCGTCGGTCTTCTCGAACACGACGGTGCCGTTGCGGTCGAGGACCCGCATGGCCTGGCGGCCTGCCAGGACGATGTCGTGGAACTCGGTCGTCAGTCCGGCCGCCTCGATGGCGAGCTGCCCGTTGTAGTCGTGGATGTCGAGCATTCCGCCCTGGGCGCGCGCCATCGGTGACGGTTCCGCCTCGTAGACCGTGGCCGGGATGCCGTTGACGTGCAGCACTCGGGCGAGCGCGAGGCCGCCGAGTCCGGCGCCGATGATGGTGACGGGAGTGCGCATGGTGTTCTCTCCTCGCAACGTCTTGTTCCTGCGACACGGCAAGCCTGACGTTGGCCGCTGTCACCGGACGCACAGAACGCTGAGACGGCGCTGAGATGGCACTGTCACGGCCGTGCGGGCCACCCTGACCTCGGTCGAGGCGGCCCGCACGCGCTCAGGAGTCGAGGACGATCTGGCTGTCCTTGACGGAGATGTTCTCGGCCGGCAGCGGTTTGGGCGCCGGGCCCGCCTTCACCGAGCCGTCGGCCACGCTGTACTTGCTGCCGTGGCACGGGCACTGGATCAGGCCGTCGGCGACCTTGTTGACCGTGCAGCCCAGGTGGGTGCAGGTCGAGCTGAAGCCTTTGAAGGTGCCTGCGGTCGGCTGGGTGACGACGACGTGCTGGTTCGGGTACACGACGCCCCCGCCGACCGGAATGTCGGCCGTCTTGCCGAGCACCTCGGGACCGGAACCACTCTGGCTGGACGAATCGCTGGAGCACGCGGCCAGACCCGCGCCGGCCGCGAGCACGGTGCCGGCGACGGCCGCCGTTCGCATCAGTTGCCGGCGGCTGACCTGCATACTGTCCGGTTCGCTGAGGTCAGCGGTCATCCGGTCGACGTTGTGCGCTGCTGTCATGGGCTCGGTTCCTCACGCTCGATCAACTTCTCCGGCCCTTGGTACGAACGACACGCGCGAACGGATTGCCCGGCATTCGAACGGCTCAGGTTCGCAGCGTGGCCAGCGCACCCGACCACGCCTCAAGCTGGTCGAACATGGTCGCCGCCGAGGCCTCGTGGCGCGGGCCGGGATTGAACGCCGACATGTTCTCGAAGTCGGTGAACAGCGAGAAGGACAGCTGCTGGTGTACATGCGCGATCTTCACCGCGCTGCAGATCACCCGCAGGTGCTCGATCGCCCGGACACCACCGACGGTGCCGTAGGAGACCAGTGCGGCGGCCTTGTTGTTCCATTCCGCGTACACGTAGTCGATCGCGTTCTTGAGTACGCCGGGAATGGAGTGGTTGTACTCCGGTGTGACGAACACGTACCCGTCGTAGCCGGCGACCTTCGCGGCCCACTCCTTGGTGTGCTCGCCCGCGTAGGTCCCCAACGACGGCGGTGTGGGCTCGTCCATGTGCGGCAGTGGATGGTCGGCCAGGTCGACCAGTTCGTAGTCGGCCTCGGTGCGGGTCTTCGCCTGGTTCAGGACCCAGTCGGCCACTGCCTTGCCGTTGCGCCCAGGGCGGGTACTGCCGAGGATGACGGCGATCTTCGCCTTGCTCATCGTGGACAACCTCCGTGACGTATCTGCCAGCGACTTGAACGGTCACACATCAATGTGCTGTCAGGATTCGTGATTGTGCTGACTCCGTGCGCACATACTAGCCACATTTTACATGAACGTTCAAGTGATCGGCCGGACAGATCAGGATGCGGGAGAGTCGATCCGTCGCACGATCTGCTCCGCGTCGCGGCCCATCCTGCGCAGACGCTCGGCGGAGAGGTTGTCCACGACCAGGTGGCGGACGTAGGCGACGTGCTGTGGCGCCACGGACCTCATCTTGTCACCGCCGGCCGACAGGAGGATGGCATTGGTGAAGCGCCCGTCCACCGGGTCCGGCTCGCGCCGGACATAACCACGGGCCTCCAGCCGTTTGACCAGGTGCGACAGCCGGGACAGCGAGGTACTGGTCCGCTCAGCCAGCTCGCTCATCCGCAGGGTCCGCTCGGGAGCGCCGTTGAGCATGGCCATGGTCATGTACTCGACCATGCTCAGGTCGGCGTCACGCTGAAGTTGGGTGTCGATGGCCCAGGGCAGCCGGGTGAACAGTCGGACCACCGACAGCCACGAGGCCAGCTCACCCTCGGAGAGCCACAGATCCGCATGCTCGTCGACCGTCGACGACTCGTCGGTAGCAGTCATCGGCCAAGCGTAACAGCCCCGCCCGAGCATTCGCAGATGATCGCGACCAATGAGTGACTTGAGCGGTAAATTACCGTCGACCGCGACCTGACGTCAACAGTCACACCCTGGCCTGCCACGCCCAGACCTCGACCCACCCCGAACGAGCATTACCACTCGACGGAACAGCTTCACTTGACCATTCAAGTTATTTCGGTTTAGGGTTCACGTGAAGCCGCAGCAAGCGGTCAGACCGAATGATCGCCGAACGGATCCGCCGGCTCGCCTGCCAGGGCTGACGGGCCGACGCGGTCGCAACCGTCCTCATCGGAGAGAAGGGTCCGGCAACTTCTCCGAGCACCACCTGGACCTCGACCGCATCATCGACGACGCGCCGTGGCAGCCATCCGTTGTGGATGGTGCGCACGGCATCCACAACTGGGGCGCGTCGTTCATCAACCCCGAGGGCATAGCGGCCCTCATGATCGGAACACCCGGTTCCCGCTGAAACAGGAGAGCAAGTATGAACGTGATTCGGTTCGAGCGCGACGGCGATGTCGGCGCGATCGTGCTCTGTAGTCCGCCGAACTGGTTGTCCCGCCAGTTCGCCGACGATCTGCTCAGTGCCGTGCACCAGGCCGGGGAGAGCAGTGTCCGAGCACTGGTTCTACGGGCCGAGGGCCCATCCTTCTCGGTGGGTGGGGCGGCATTCGAGTGGCCGGACAAGGACCAACGCTGGTTCCGGACGTTCGTCGGCGAGGTCAGCACGGCGTATCGGGCGATCGAAGCGCTGCCGATCCCGGTACTCGCCGCGGTTCGTGGTGACGCGATAGGCGGCGGGTTCGAAATGGTGCTGTCCGCCGATCTCATCTTCGCCTCGGAGACGGCGGTCTTCAGGTGCATTGAGGTCACTACGGGCATGGTTCCGCTCGCCGGTGCGGTCCAGCGGATCGCCGCCGCGGCCGGGCCTATCCAGGCGGCTCGGATCGCCATGCTGTCGGAGCCGGTCACCGCAACGGAAGCGGCAGCACTGAACCTGGTCACCACCGTGGTCCCTGACGAGGACCTCGACGAGACCGTCGCACAGCTGGCCGCCCGGCTCGCGGCAGGCCCGACCAGGGCGTACGCGGCCATCAAGTCGCTGGTGAAGGCCCAAGCCAGCGGCGGTGTCGCCGCGGCGGACACGCTGATGGCGGATCTCACGATGGACCTGTACGAGTCCGCAGACGCCCGCGCCGCGATCCCGAAGGTCGGTGCCGCGCTCGCCGCGAACAGCCCGCTGCCGGCGATCGAATTTCTTGGCTCGTAGGAGAGCGGAACATGACCACTGAACGCGGCGTCCCGGCACCCGGCCGGGACGCCGCGTTGCGCAAATGCCCCGGCGAATACGGCAGGCTTTGCGTCGAATTCGAGTAATTATTTTCAGCGGCGCCACCGCCATTGACTGATCACGCGAATTGTTGACAGTGAACGGCGGCGCCGTGCCGTGCCGATCATCCTGTTCGGGCATGTCGCCGGTCCGCAAGGGACCGTGGCAGGCGCCGATCATGCGCCCGTTCGGCGTAAACGCATGTCCTGTTGTCAACCCGACGCAAGATCACCTCACCTTGACGGCTCGTGCGCACCGGGTCGAAACTTTTGTCCAGCTGCCTGGTGATTTCGCCACGAGCGCTGGTCCTGGCGGCATTTCGGTCACCGTGTTCCGGTTCGCGTGTTGCATGCGGCCGGAACACAGTTGTGGCGCAGTGTTGCGTTACAGGAAGGCGACACCGATGATCTCTGGAATCCGGGCCATCGCAGGGCGTGCTCCGAACCGCCGACATCTGTTCCGCCCGCTGCTGGGCGCGTTGGTCGCCGCAGTGCTCGTGGGTCCGTTCGTGGCCGGCACGGCAGGCGGCGCCACCAGCGAGAGCACCCACCGGCCGAGCGCGGCACCGGTGACGCCGATCTGGTCGACCCAGCTCGACTTCGACGACAACGGCACGCCCTGGTCCGAGGCGAGCTTCGCGGCGCTGCGCGCCAAGGGCCTCAACACGGCCGAGATCGACATGCCCTGGGGCGGCATCGAACCGACCCAGGGCAACTTCACCTTCACCGAACTCGACACCGAACTCGCCAACGCGAACGCGGCGGGCATACAGCTCGTGCCGATCTTCTGGTACTCCGGTTGGGGCGGCAGCCCGGCTCCCTGGGTGACCAGCCACGAGGTGTCCAACAGCGGCGCGCAGAGCACCGCACCGGAGTGGTGGGACCCGAACGCCGAACCTGCCTACGTCGCCTATGTGACCGACACGATCAAGCACATCGCGGGTGAGGCGGGCTACGGCGGCAGCATCCTCGACTACGGATTCCTCGACGCGCAGTGGGACGAGGCGGGCGGCGCGTCCGGCTGGGCATCCGACGACATCAACGAGTTCCACAACACCTACCTGCCGCAGACCTACGGCAGCATCGCGACGTTCAACAGCAAGAACGGCACCTCCTACAGCTCGTTCTCGCAGGTGCCGGCCGCCACTCCCGGCCAGGCGCTGGCCAGCGTCTACCAGCAGTTCCGGGTATGGAGCGTGCAGACCGTCTACGGCCAGCTCACCTCGGCCGCACGAGCGCTGACCAACACCCCGCTGTACTACTACTACGGCGGGCACATCGGCAACGCGGTCGACTACGCCAACATCCCGGACCTGTTCTTCGGCCTCGCCAAGCAGTACACGGTGACGATCATCGTGGACTCGGCGCAGTCCACCGGCCTCGCCCTGACCTTCGGCAGCCTCGCCCGCGCCTATGGCGTCACACTCGCCCAGGAGTGGACGGCCCCCAGCGACAGTACGCAGCTCGCCGCGCAAGCGGTGCAGTGGATCTCCAACTACGGCATGGGTCTGCCCGAGGGCGGCGGCGAGGACTTCTTCATCCACGACGGAACCCAGAAGGACACCGTCGGCTACCCGATCTATACCAGTTGGCTGTCGACCCTGCAGAGCCTGTCCGGCTCGTACCCGCAGCAGCCGGTCGCGGTCTACGTCGACTTCTCGGCCGCGTACGGCAATACTTCCGGCGGTGACCTCGGCTCCCCCGAGAACGACATCACCAACCTGTGGAACAGCTACCAGGCCGGCTTCGCCGTGGTGACCAGCCAGGAGGTCAACGCGGGCATCGTCCAACTCAGCCAGTACAAGGCGATTCTGCCGGTCAACGGCGTCGACGCGAACCTCACCGCGTACCAGTCCGCAGGTGGCACCCTGCTCACCGCGAACTCGCAGCTCTCCCAGTACGCGCCCGCCTACGCCACCCTCGCCAACAGCGGTGTGCTCCAGGTCGTGCCGGTGGTCGCGGCGAACCGGACCAGCGCGCAGGTCACGCTGGCCGACGTCAACTCGGGCACCTCGTATACCAACTCGGTCACCCTGAACCCGGCCGGGCTGGACCTGACCTCGGGCGCCTACCACGTCGTCACGGCGAGCGGCGCGGTCGTCCCGCAGCAGGTCGTCTCGGGAGGCATCTGCGCCTCGGCCAATGTGGCCGCCGCCTCGCTGGCCGAGTGGAACGTGGTGCCCGGCGCGGCGCCCGCCGGCACGCCCACCCCGGCCAGCTGCGCACCGCCTGCCGCGTGCGGCACGCTGACCGCCAACGAGTATCTCGGCAGCAACGGCGCGCTGACCTCCTGCGACGGCCGGTTCAACCTGATCATGCAGAGCGACGGCAACCTGGTCCTCTATGAGGGCAGCACCGTGCTGTGGGCGTCGAACACGGTGAACTCCTCGGCGACCAAGGCGATCCTGCAGGGCGACGGCAACTTCGTGCTCTACACGAGTGCGGGCGCGGCCGTGTGGGCGAGCGGCACCTCGGGCAACTCCGGGGCGAGCCTGACCGTGGGAGACGACGGCAATGTGATCATCGCGAGCTCCACCGGCACCACCCTGTGGTCGACCAACACCGGTGGCCACTGACCGGCGACGCTCATCGTCGGACCGATCGCTCAGGGCGGTTCCAGGCCGCCGTCGGGTCGGCGGACCTGGGCCGCCCAGCGCTCGTGCAGGAACTTGGTCGGCGGGTACTTCGCGGCCGCGTGCTCGTCGAGGTCCACGCCCCAACCTGGTGCGGTGGACGGGTAGAGGTGTCCTTGGCGGACGACCGGTGTGCCGGGAAAGACGGTATGGGTCGCCGCGTTGTAGCCGTGCGACTCCTGGTAGCCGAAGGCCGGGGTGGAGATGTCCAGCGCCAGGTTTGCCGCGACGCCGACCGGGGAGGTGTCGCCGGGAGAGTGGAACGCCGTGCGCACCCCGCACAGTTCGGCGAGGGCCACGAGCTTGCGGGTCGGGGTGAGGCCGCCGACGGCGGAGGTGTGCAGCCGCAGCAGGTCCACGCCGCCGTCGCGGATCAGCCGGGCCGCGTCGGTGACCGAGCTGAGCTGCTCCCCCACCGCGATCGGAATCGGCGCGGCCGCGCGTACTTCCGGCAGCCGGTCGTAGAACTCCGGCGCGACCACATCCTCCAAAAAGGACAGTCGATACGGTTCCAGCGACCTGGCCAGCAGGATGGCCTGCTTCGGGGTGAGGCGGCTGTGCACGTCGTGCATGAGGTTGACCTCGTCGCCGAGCCTGCGCCGGGCCGCGTCGAACAGCGCGGGGGTGGCGCGCAGGTAGCGCTCGGCGTCCCAGCCGTCCGGGTGCGGTGAGCGCGGGTAGCCGCCTCGGGTGCCGGGCGCGCCGTAGTTGCCGAGGCCGGGACCGGCGACCTGCAACCGGACATTGCGGTAGCCCGCGTCGATCAGTTTCTCCGCCGCCGCCAGGGTTTCCTCGACGGTCGCGCCGGCAGCGTGCGAGTACACCTCGACGGCGGCACGGCTGCGCCCGCCGAGCAGTTCGTACACGGGCATGCCGGCGCGCTTGCCCGCGATGTCCCACAGCGCCTGGTCGATACCGGACAGCGCGTTGTTCAGTACCGGGCCGCCCCGCCAGTACGAGGAGTAGTGGATCAGCCGGGTGATGTCCTCGATGTCCGCCGGCGATCGGCCGATGACCAGCGGCGCGAGGTGCTCGGTGACCACGGCGGCGACAGCGGTGTAGCGCTGGGTGAAGGTGGCGCAGCCAAGGCCGTAGAGGCCCGGTTCCGAGGTGTCCACCCGCACCACGACCAGCGGAGTCTCCTCCGGCGCCGTGACGATCGCGCGTACTCCGGTCACCCGCACCGCATCGCGCGAAGGCCACGGTGGTTGGGCCTGGGGTAGCGCGCCGGAGGAGTCGAGCAGCCGGTCGGCGTCGTGGCCGGTCATGACGGCTCCCTCGCACCGACCACGCGCAGATGACCGGGCGAGGACTGTCTGGTGTGGACCGCGACCGGCAGCACCAGCAGTTCGGGACCTGCCGCGCCGCCCGGATCGGTGATCCGCCGGTGCAGCAGCCGCATACCGCGCCGGCCCATGTCCCGTGAGGGCAGCGAGATCGCGGCGGCGGTGAGCGGGAGGATGTCGAACGGGCCGGCGTCGTCCATGCCGGCGAGATCGATGTCGCCGGGGATCTCTCGGCCGAGCGCGAGCAGGTCCGCGGCGGCGGCGGCGAGCACGTAGCCGTTGGCGCACAACAGCACCGTCGGCGGTTCCGGGCCGGCCAGCAGTTCGGTGAGCAGGGCGCGCCGGGTCGCCTCGGGTTGGCTTCGGTAGTGGCGTAGGACGGTCAGGTCGGGGCGCACCGGGATGCCGTGCGTACGCAGCGCCTCCACATGCCCGGCCAACCGGTCGCGCACGCTGCTGACCTCGGTCTCCTCCCACAGTGTCGCGATGCGTCGATGGCCTGCGTCGATCAGCGCCGTGGTCAGGTCGCGCCCGGCGGCCAGGTTGTCCGCGACCACCGCGTCGGTGGCGAGATCGGGCCGGAACCGGTCGACCATCACCAGCGGCACCCCGGCCGCTCGGGCGCGCAGATACGGTTCCAGCACGCTGGTGCCCTCGGTCGGGTAGACGATGATCCCGTCGACCCGATGGCCGAGCGCACGCAGCAGCGCGGTTTCCTCGCGGGCGGGATCGTCCTCGCAGTGGTTGAGGAACAGCCGGTAGCCGAGTTCGGCGCAGACCTCCTCGACCCCGGCGAGCAACTGGCCGACATGCGGCCCCTGCCGTTGCAGCACGCAGGCGATCGTGCGATCCGGTGTGGCCGGGGTCGGCTGCCGGTCGGCGACGAAGGTGCCCTGGCCGCGCCGCCGCACGACGTAGCCCTCGTGGGCCAGATCGGTCAGCGCGCGCACCGCGGTCGCCTGGCTGACGTTGAAGCGCTCGCAGATCTCCCGCTGGGTGACGAACGGGCGGCCGGGTGCGTAGTCGCCTGCGGCGATCGCGGCCAACAGTTCCCGCTTCACCTGCTGGTAGAGCGGAAGCGCGGCATCACCGGTGTCCGCCATGCGGGATCAACCTTCCTGTGCGCACGTGGAGTACCGGCGACTTTAACATGTCTAATTCCTGATCCATTTGGCTTTGGTGCCTGGATCAACAGTTAATTTCCCGCCATTGACATGTTAAAAGGGCCGCACTTATCGTCGACGTCACCCGGCATCAGGGGTGAAAACACGTCAGCAGGCCAGCGACGCGGCTGGGGTCGCGCCGTGCCCTGACGCGATCCGAGGAGGTCGACATGACCACAGTGCGGCGCGGACGACGAGTGTTATGCCTGGTGGCGGCCGTTGCGGCCGGGCTGGCCGGCCTCGCTGGCTGCGGCGGTGCGAGCAGCACCGGCGCCGGCACCACGTTGACCATGTGGACGTTCAAACAAACACATGTCAAAGCTCTCCAGGATGCCGCGGCGAGCTTCAAGGCGAAGACCGGTATCTCGGTCACGATCACCGCGTACACCCCGGATGACACCTATACCAGCAAGGTGCAGAGCGCCGCGGCAACGCACAGCCTCCCGGACGTGCTTGAGGTGCATGCCGCCGGCGAGGACTTCACCTTCGGCGCCGCCGGCCTGCTGACCGACCTCACCCCGGACGTCGACGCGGCGTGGAAATCCCGGTTCCTGAGCGGCACCGCCGACGCTGGACTGGTGACCGAGCAGATCTACCAGGCCTCGCGCAACCCGAAGTCGACCCATGACGGCGTCAAGCAGGGTCAGCTGTTCAGCATTCCGTTCACCGCGGGCACCTTCGGCGTCGTCTACGCCAACAAGGCCAAGCTCAAGGCCGCCGGACTCGACCCGAGCGCGCCGCCGAAGACCTGGGAGCAGTTGCTCTCCTGGTTCAGGGCGACCGACATCAAGGATCCGGTCGACGGCGGCGTCACGCTCGGCCTTTCGGACTCCTCCACCGGCCTTGACTGGTTGATGGAACCGTTGGCCTACAGCTATCTCGGCAAGGCCCGTTATCAGGCGCTGTTCGGCCAGAACAGCGCGCAGGACTGGGGCAGCCCGACCGGTGCGCAGGTGCTGAGCCTGTACAACGAGATCACCCCGTACTGGTCGCCGGGCGACCAGACACTGTCCATCGACAACGCCGATCTCGCGTTCGCACAGGGCAAGTCCGCGTTCGACGTCGGCGGCACGTTCACCATGGCCTCGTTGCAGCAGGACGGCATGGACCCGAACAACGTCGTCGCCCTGGGCCTGCCGTCGGCGGCGAACGGGGCGGTCAATGACCTCAAGCTGGCCCCGACCGCGCTCACCGGTCTCGCGATCTCCTCGCAGACCAAGAACTCCGGCGCCGCCCTGCAGTGGCTCAACTATCTGACCACCGAGGCACAGGCCGGCAAGTTCGCGCAGACCTCCTTCGACCTGCCGGCCACGAACCTCGGCGCCAACGCGAGCAAGGACGTCGGCCCGTACCTGAGTTCGCTGGAGGCGGTGTTCGGCACCGGCGACAACGCGTTCAACTCGGCCGACAACACCTTCCAAAGCCCGACCTGGGACATTCAGAAAGCCGGCGACATCGTGATCAAGATGTCCCCGCTCAAACAGGCCAGCGCGGCAACGGTCAACACCCAACTCGGCGCCTACAACACCGACAGCTGGAAATAGCCCGATGACCGCCGAAACCCTGCACGGACGCCTCGCGCCGGCCCGGCTCGGCCGGCGCAGGCGGGTACGGGAGGCACTGACCGGGTACGCGTTCGTGCTGCCCGCGCTCGTCCTGTTCGGCGTGATGGGCCTCTACACCATCGGTTACGGCCTCGCGCTGAGCTTCGCGCGCTGGAACGGGTTCACCCCGACCTGGAGCTGGGTCGGCTTCGGCAACTACCTCGACCTGCTCTACCGCGACCCGGTCTACGCGCCGCTGGTGCGCAATGCCGCGCTGTGCACGCTGGCGGTGATGATCGCGGTGCCGATCATCACCGTGGTCATCGGCTTCCCGCTCGCGGTCGCGCTCAACCGGATCAGGACGATGCGCACCACGTTCCGCACGATCTTCTTTCTGCCCTATGTCACCGCCGGCATCGCGGTGTTCTACGCGTGGACCTATGTACTGCAACCGGACGGTTCGCTCAACTTCATCCTCAGCCACCTCGGTCTCGGCACGCTCACCCAGCCGCAGGGCTTTCTGGGCAACCCGAGCACCGCGCTGCCCACGCTGATCGTGGTGATGTCCTGGAGCGCGGTCCCGGTCGCCATCATCCTGTACCTGACCGGCCTGCAAAGCATCGAACCGGCCGTGCTCGACGCCGCGCGGGTCGACGGAGCGAGCAACACCCGCACCATGACCGCGATCATCTGGCCGCTGCTGCGCCCGATCACCGCGGCCGTCGTCATGCTCAACCTGCGCGATGCCTTGCAGGGCTTTCAGATCTTCCTGGTGATGACCAACGGCGGACCCGGCACCGACACGACAGTGCTCGGCCTTGAGGCGTACAAACTCGCCTTCGACTCCAACCTCGGTCCGACCCTCGGCCTTGCCAGTGCGCTCGGCTGGATCCTGTTCGTGGTCGCGCTGCTGCTCGCCATGCTCAACCTGCGCGTGCTGCGGAGTCGCGGATGACCACTGTCACGCTGGCCCCGCAGCACGCGCAGGAGCGAACGGACGCGCTGAGGAGAAGCAGACGCCCTCGGTTCTCGCCCCGGATCATTACCTACCTGATCCTGCTGATCTACGCGCTGGTCAGCCTCTACCCGTTCGCGCTGATGGTGTCCGGGGCGTTGAAGAACGACCAGGAGATCCGGATCGACGGGCACCTGATCCCGCACCAGCCCACCTTGGCCACGCTCGCGCACACCTGGACCGAGCTGCACTTCTTCAGCTATTTCGCCAACAGCCTTGAGGTCACCGGTTTCACCACGCTCGGTGTGCTGGTCATCTACTCGCTGGCCGGCTACGCGTTCGGCGTGCTGAACTTCCCCGGCCGCAAGGTGCTCTACGGCCTGTTCGTCGCGTTGCTGTTCGTGCCCGGCATCACCATGCTGCTGCCGATCGTGATCCTGCAGAGCAAGCTCGGCATCCTCGGCACCCACCTCGGCATCATCCTGCCGTTCATCAACGGCACCGCGCCGCTGTCGGTGCTGGTGATGACGAGCAACTTCCGCGCCGTACCGACCGAACTGCGCGATTCGGCCCGCTGCGACGGCGCGGGTGAACTGCGCACCTTCTACGCCATCTACCTGCCGTCCTGCCGACCGGCGCTGACCACGATCGCGCTGCTCACCGCCATCCCCACCTGGAACGAGTACGTGCTCACCAGGGTCTCGCTGAACGATCCGTCGACCTTCACCCTGCCGATCGCCCTACAGAACCTGAACTCCACGCTGACCCCGCAGCAGAACGTGCTGATGGCCGCGTCGTTGATTATCGTCGTGCCGGTGGTGATCCTTTTCGTGCTGCTCCAGCGGTACTTTGTGAACGGGTTGCAAGGCGCGGTGAAGGGGTGACCGGCGAGGAGGTCGTGGTGCGGCGGGTTCTAGTCACCGGCGCGGGCGGCGGGCTCGGCCGCGAAATACTGCGCAGGCTGGCCGCCGACGGCTACCAGGTGCGTGCCCATGATCGCGTCGAGGTGACCGGACCCGCCGCCGAGGCCGTTACCGGCGACCTGCGCGACCACGTGCGACTGGCCGAACTCGTCGCCGGGATGGACGCCCTCGTGCACGCTGCCGCGCTGCCGTCACCGGACGCGGGCACCGAGGACGAGGTGTTCGGCAACAACGTCGACGCCACCTACCAGGTGCTCTACGCGGCCGGCCGGGCCGGGATCCGCCGCATCGTCAACGTGTCCAGCCTGTCCGCGCTCGGCCTCGCCTGGGCAACGCGTGCCGCGTCGCCGGAGCGGGTACCGGTCACCGAGGACCATCCCTACCTCGGCGAGGACACCTACGGCCTGTCCAAGTACGTCGGCGAACTGATCGCCGACACGGTCGCCCGCCGCTTCGGTGCGACCGTGCTCAGCCTGCGGTTTCCGTTTCTCGGCACCGGCGAACGCCTGCGCAGACACCTGGCCGACGTGCACGCGGATCCGACCGCCGAGCGGGCCGCGTTGTGGGGTTGGCTGGACACCAGGGACGCGGCAGGCGCGATCGCCGCCGCGCTCACCGCGCCGCTGACCGGCCACCAGGTGATCAACGTCCTCGCCCCCGACACCACCTCGCTGCTGCCCACCACCGAACTGCTCGCCCGGTTCCACCCGAGCACCCGGATCGACACCGAACTCGGCGGCTTCGGCACGCCGTTCAGCACGCGGCGTGCCGAGGACCTGCTCGGCTTCACCCCGGCGCATTCCTGGAGGTCCGGCGATGACCGGTAGGACCGCGCTCGTGGTGCGGGGCGGCTGGGCCGGCCACCATCCGGTCGAGACGACCGACCGGTACGTCGACGTGTTGCGCGCCCGCGACTACCAGGTCAGCGTATCGGACACAGTGGACAGTTATCTGGACTCCGACGCCCTGCGCGGTACCGATCTGATCGTGCAGTGCTGGACCATGGGCACCATCACCCGCGAGCAGCTCGCCGGCCTCTCGGCCGCGGTGCGCGCGGGCACCGGCCTCGCGGGCTGGCACGGCGGCATCATCGACGCCTTCCGGGGCGAGCCCGACTACCACGCCATCACCGGTGGTCAGTTCGTGCACCACCCCAAGGGTTTTGTCGAATACCGGGTTCGCCCGCTGCCCGAGAGCCATCCGACCGTGGCCGGCCTGGCTGATTTCACCGTGCGCACCGAGCAGTACTACGTGCACGTCGATCCGTCGGTGCGGGTACACGCGGTCACCGAGTATGTCGACGACCCTGACTTTCCCGGTTCGGCCGGCACGGTACTGCCCGTCACCTGGACCCGGAACTGGGGCATCGGCCGGGTGTTCGTGACCACCCTCGGCCACCACCCACCGGATTTCGAGGTGCCGCAGACCCACGAGATGATCACCAGGGGGCTGATGTGGGCGACGCGTTGAGAGTGGGCCTTGTCGGCACCGGCCAGATCAGCGGCCAGTACCTGAAGACCCTGCCCAGACTGACCAACCTGCGGCTCACCGCCGTCGCCGACCTCGACGCCGACCGGGCCGCAGCGGTGGCCGCCGGACTGCCCGACGTCCGCGCGGTCAGCCCGGCCGAGCTGTACGCCGCCGATGACGTGGACATCGTGCTCAACCTGACCATCCCCGGCGCCCACGCCGAGGTCGCGCACGCCGCGATCGTCGCAGGCAAGCACGTCTACGGCGAGAAACCCCTGGCGGCCGACACCTCCCAGGCGCGTGCTGTGCTCGACGCGGCAGCCTCGGCCGGGGTCGGCGTCGGTGCCGCGCCGGACACCGTGCTCGGCACCGGCGTGCAGACCGCGCGGGCCGTGCTCGACGCCGGCCAGATCGGCAGGCCCGTTGCCGCGACCGCGTTCATGACCACCCCCGGCCACGAACGCTGGCATCCCGCGCCCGAGTTCTACTACCGGCCCGGCGGCGGACCGCTGCTGGACATGGGCCCGTACTACCTGACCGCGCTGGTCACCCTGCTCGGCCCGGTCCGGCGGGTGACCGGCATGACCGCGACCCCCACGGCCACCCGCACCATCGGCAGCGGCCCGCGTGCCGGCACCAGCTTCGATGTCGAGGTTGCCAGCCATGTCACCGGCGTACTCGAACATGCCGGCGGCGTGCTGTCCACGGTGCTGATGAGCTTCGACGTCTGGGCCGCGCAGCTGCCCAGAATCGAGGTGTACGGCACCGAAGGCAGCCTGTCCGTGCCCGACCCCAACGGCTTTCACGGTCCGGTGCGCGTCTTCCGGGCCGGTGGCGATGACTGGGCGGAGGTACCCGAGTGCGGCGGCTACCGGGATGCCGCGCGCGGCTACGGCCTCGCCGACTTCGCCCGCGCCATCAGCACCGGCACCGCGCCGAGGGCCGGCGGCGACCTCGCCTATCACGTCCTCGACGTGATGGAATCCCTGCTCAACGCGGCAGAAACCGGTGCGACGGTGACCCTGGCCAGCGACTGCGCCCGCCCCACCCCGGTCGCCCCCGGTTCCCGTCCCGAGGAGAACTGACCGGGCAGAAAACCAGCCAGGAGGAGAAGGAGCAATGCCAACCTCCACATTGCGAGTCGGCCTGATCGGCCACGCGTTCATGGGCGCGGTGCATTCGCACGCCTGGCGCAGCGCGGGGCGCTTCTTCGACCTGCCGCCCATCGAGCTGACCGCGATCTGCGGCCGATCACCGGACGGGGTGCGCGCGGCGGCCGAGAAATTCGGTTGGCGCTGCTACGAAACCGACTGGCGTGACCTCGTCGCCCGCGAGGACATCGACATCGTCGACATCTGCACACCCGGTGACAGCCATGCCGCGATCGCGGTCGCCGCCCTTCAGGAGGGCAAGCACGTCCTGTGCGAGAAGCCGCTGGCGAACACGGTCGCCGAGGCCACCGCCATGGTCGCCGCGGCGCAGAAGGCCACCGGCTTCGCCATGACCGCGTTCAACTACCGGCGGGTGCCCGCGCTCGCCCTGGCCCGGCAACTCGTCGAAGCCGGTCGCCTCGGCGAACTCCGCCAGGTCCGCGCCCAGTATCTGCAGGACTGGCTTGTCGATCCCGAGTTCCCGCTGACCTGGCGACTGCGCGCCGAACACGCAGGCTCGGGTGCGCTCGGCGATCTCGGTGCGCACGTCATCGACCTCAGCCAGTTCCTCACCGGCCAGCGCATCACCAGCGTCGGCGCGCTGGTGCACACCTTTGTCACCGAACGGCCGTTGCCGGACTCGCCTGCCGAGCGCGGCCCGGTCACCGTCGACGATGCCGCCCTGTTCACCGCGCGTTTCGACGGCGGCCTCATCGGTTCGTTCGAGGCGACCCGCTTCGCGGCCGGCCGCAAGAACAGCATGCGCATCGAGATCAACGGGTCGGCCGGCAGCCTCGCCTTCGACTTCGAGGCCATGAACGAACTGTCCTTCTACGACGGTCGGGAAGATCCGGCCACCGCGGGCTTCCGGCGCATTCTCGCCACCGAGCCGGTCCATCCCTACCTCGATGCCTGGTGGCCGCCGGGGCACGGCCTCGGCTACGAGCACACCTTCACCCACCAGGTACGCGATTTCGTCACGGCCATCGCCGAAGGCGTCCAACCGCGTCCGTCCTTCGCCGACGGCTGCCAGGTTCAACGGGTACTGGCTGCCGTCCAGTCCAGCGGCCAGGCCAACGGCACCCATATTCCCGTCCCGGACTGACCGCTGCACCTGGAGGTTTTCCGATGGCACGCCCCATCACCCTGTTCACCGGTCAATGGGCCGACCTGCCGTTCACCGAGGTCTGCCGACTCGCGGCGGAATGGGGCTTCGACGGCCTTGAGGTCGCCTGCTGGGGCGACCACTTCGACGTCCAGGCGGCGCTGCACGACGACGCTTACCTGCCCCGATTCCGCGAGACACTGGACAAGCACGGCCTCAAGGTCTGGACGATCTCCTGTCACCTGACCAGCCAGGCCGTCTGCGACCACCCCATCGACGAGCGGCATCGCGGCATTCTGCCGGCCCGGATCTGGGGCGACGGCGAACCGGAGGGGGTGCGTCGGCGGGCGGCCGAGGAGATCAAGGACACCGCCCGCGCCGCGGCCGCGCTCGGCGTGCGCACCGTCGTCGGTTTCACCGGCTCGTCGATCTGGCACACCGTCGCCATGTTCCCGCCGGTACCGCCGGAGATGATCGACCGGGGCTACGCCGATTTCGCCGACCGCTGGAACCCGATCCTGGACGTGTTCGACGAGGTCGGGGTGCGCTACGCGCACGAGGTGCATCCCAGCGAGATCGCCTACGACTACTGGACGACCGTGCGCGCGTTGGCGGCGCTCGATCGTCGGCCGGCGTTCGGACTGAACTTCGACCCGAGCCATTTCGTCTGGCAGGACCTGGATCCGGTGGGTTTTCTCTACGATTTCCGGGATCGCATCTATCACGTCGACTGCAAGGAGTCCGTGAAACGCTTCGACGGCCGCAATGGCAGGCTCGGCTCGCACCTTGGCTGGGGTGATCCCCGGCGCGGTTGGGATTTCGTGTCCACCGGGCACGGTGACGTGCCGTGGGAGGCGTGTTTCCGGATGTTGAACAGCATCGGCTACGCAGGCCCGATCTCCATCGAGTGGGAGGACGCCGGCATGGACCGGCTGCTCGGCGCCCCGGACGCGCTGGCCTTCGTGCGCGAACTCAGTCGGATCGAGCCACCCGAAGCGTCCTTCGACGCGGCCTTCAGCTCAGGAAGCTGACCGTCGGCGCGGCCAAGGCGAGTAGCCAGGGCGAGCGGCGCACCGGCCGCGCGCAACGCGGCCGATCAGCGCTCGTTGCCTGGTGTTTGACCGCCATTGGTTGTCCCTGCGTAGCGTGCGGCTCGATCACGTCCTCCGTTGTCCGTACCGAAGGGACGAACGATGTGTCGTCACGATGGCAGTGACTCGCCGGCACGGACGCAGGGGTCCAGCCGCAGAGCCTTCCTGCGGAACGCGGGACTGGTCGGGGCGGGCGCGGTCGCGCTCGGCCCGCTGACCGAGGGCACCGCCTCCGCCGCGCAGGCTGATCCTGCTGGCCGATGGAACCCGGACCCGGAGAGCCTCCAGTTCACGGTGGCCGTCATGCCGGACACCCAGTTCCTGTACTGGGGCGCGCAGGGCAGCATCAACCCGGAACCGCAGGAGGCGTCCTTCCGTTACGTCATCGACAAGAGCGGGGACACCTCCGGCGACAACATCGTCTTCATGGCGCACCTCGGTGACCTGACCGAGGACGCGCAGGCGTCGTCGATGGCCGGTGTCGGTCAGGCGTTCGACATCCTGGACTCGCACAACGTGGCCTACAGCGTGCTCGCCGGCAACCACGACGTGTCCGGCGACGACACCCGTGGCGCCACGCCCTACCTGGACGTCATGGGGCCCCAGCGGTTCGCGAAATCCGCCACCTTCGCGGGCGCTGACGCCAGCGGCTACAACACCGCGCACATCTTCCGCGCCGCAGGTCGCGAATGGTTGCTGCTGGCCATGGACTGGCGCACCTCGGCAGCCGGCTTCGCCTGGGCCAACCGGTTCATCTCCGAGCACCCGAGCATGCCGGTCATTCTCACCACGCACGAGATCGTCGGCTCGGTCTACGACGACAACGTCTACCCCTACCAGGCGGGCGACCCGGAGAACAACGCCGAACTGTCCGACTACGGCCAGCAGGTCTGGGACGACCTGATCAAGGACAACGACCAGATCTGCCTCACTCTCAACGGCCACTACTGGCCGCCGGGGCGAGTGTCCATGAAGAACACCGCAGGCAACGACGTGTACCTGCACATCACGAACTACCAGAACCGCTACTTCGGCGGCGGCGGGATGATCCGGCTCTACCACTTCGATCTGGCGCGCGACACGATCGACGTGGAGACCATTTCGCCGTGGATCCTCACCCAGCCGCCGCGGCAGCGCAACGTGCTCGCCGCGCAGGAGGCCCGACTCACCACCGCGGTCGACCGGTTCGCCATTCCGCTGGACTTCAACCAGCGCTTCGCCGCCTTCGCGCCGGTGCCCACCCGGCCGGGCCGCCCGGCCAGGCAGATGCTGGTACCCGGCACGCTGGCCTACTGGCGGTTCGACGCGGGTGGTGCGAACGGCGCCGCGGTCACCGCCGGCCAGACCATCCGCGACCTGTCCGGCCACGGCAACGACCTGACCACGCTGACCACCGTTCCCGGCAGTGCGGCCAACGCGCTGACCTGGTCGGACGAATACCACCCCGCGCAGCCGGGCCACGGCAGCCTGTACTTCGACGGCGGCCAGAACCCGTTGCACGGCGGGTATCTGACCACGGCCGTGAACGCTCCGCTGAACACCGAGACGTTCCCGCACGGCTACACCGTCGAGGTGTTCGTCAGGATCCCGCTGGACTGGGACGGCAACGACAACTCGTGGATGTCCGTGCTGAGCCGATGGGGCGAGAGCGGGCAGGCCGGCAAGAACGGCCAGAACACCGATCCGCAGGAGCCGATCGTCACGCTCAGCTTCTCCGGCGACCGCGAGCCACAGTGGAACTGCTACCCGACGAACCTGAGCTACCCGACCACCAACTGGGGCCAGGGCCTGCCCGAGGACACCTGGTGGCACCTGGCGATCGTCAACGACGGCAAGCACACCGTCATGTACATCGAGGGTTGCCCCACGGCCGACAACCCGGCCACCCCGTCCACCGGCATCACCCAACTCGGCCTGCCGTGGGCCTTGGGCGGCTACGAGTACGGCGGCGTGATCAACCAGATTTTCCACGGCTACGTCGGCGATGTACGCATCGTCGACCGGCCGCTGTCGGTCCAGGAGTTCATGATCGGCCGCTGACATTCGACGGCCGCCGGAGCCGCTCCGGCTTGACCTGGAGCGCGCTCCAGCACCTAACGTTCCTGGTGACTGTTCACGGTTGAGGAGCTGCGCACCATGGAACTCGGTTTTCACCTTCCCGTCTTCGACATCGAGGGCGGCACCACCGCCATCGCCGACGAGCTGGCCAGGGTCGGCGCCGCGACAGAGGCATCCGGGGCGACCTGGCTGTCGTTCATGGACCACTACTTCCAGATCCAGACGACCGGCCTGCCCGCCGAGTCGAAGATGCTGGAGGGGTACACGACACTGGGCTACCTTGCCGCGCACACCTCAACGGTCGACCTCGGGCTGCTCGTCACCGGCGTGACCTACCGGCATCCCGGACTGCTGGCGAAGATCGTGACCACGCTGGACGTCCTGTCCAAGGGCCGGGCGGTGCTGGGCATCGGCGCGGCCTGGTTCGAGCGGGAGCACCTCGCGCTCGGCGTGCCGTACCCGCCGCTGGCGGAACGGTTCGAACGGCTGGAGGAGGCGCTGCGCATCTGCGCGCAGATGTGGGACCCGGACGACAACGGCCCGTTCGACGGCAAGTACTACCAGCTGGCCGAGACGCTGTGTTCGCCGCAGCCGATCAACCGGCCGAAGGTGCTCATCGGTGGCAGCGGAGAGCGCAAGACCCTGCGGCTGGTCGCCCAGTACGGCGACGCCTGCAACCTGTTCGGGACCTCGCACGAGGACGTCGCGCACAAGCTGGACGTGCTGCGCAAGCACTGCGACGACCTCGGCCGTGACTACGCGGACATCCGCAAGACGATCGTGCCCGTCAACCCCCGGCCCGCCCCGGACACCCGCGAGGAGTTCGTCCGGTCCATGGCCGACTACGCGAAGCTGGGCGTGCAGGCGGTCCTGATCACCCCGATGACCAACACGCCCTCGGCATGGATCGACGCGATGGCCCCTGCGGTCCCCCAGCTCGCTGAACTGGGGTAACAGGGGTGACACGTCAACGGGCGTCCGCCAGCTGACGGGCGCCGCGTTGGCGTGCCGATCCGGACAGGACGATAATCGGCTCGCATGAAAGTACGCACGCATGGGCTCGCGACCCGGCTACGCGACGTCTACCAGGCCCATCTTGACCGCACCCAGCGTTCGATCCTGGTCTCCTGGGCTGCTTTCACCACGACATTCGGTGTCACCAGGGCGATCACCTACACCCTGCACCGGGAAGGCGCGGGCGGGTCCGGCGGCATCGTGATCAAGGGCCGGCACATCCACCACTACAACTTCGGCATCGCGCTGCTGATCGCGGTCGGCGCGGTCGCGGTGCGCGGTGAGGACCGGCTGCGCCTGCACCCGGCGGTCGCCACCGCCTACGGCAGCGGAATCGCGTTGATCGTCGACGAACTGGCCCTGCTCATCGACCTCAAGGACGTGTACTGGGCCCGCGACGGGCGCCGCAGCGTCGATGTCGCCGTCGGCCTGATCGGGCTGGCCGGGGTCTTCCTTGCCGGCCAGGAACTCTGGCCCGCGGCCCGCCGCGAAGCGCTCGGCTGAGCGACAGTCCCGGCACTTTTCACTCGCGGCGGCTCGATCTGATCGGTCGAGCCGAGGACCGGGGTCAGGGGTAGGTTCGGCTGATGGTCACCGACTCAGCGCTACTGGACCGCGCCAGGGCGGTACTCGCCGATCACCCGGTCATCGACGGCCACAACGACCTGCCGTGGGCGTTGCGCGTGCAGGTCCGCTACGACCTCGACCGCCGCGACATCGCCGCAGACCAGCGCGAGTTCCTGCACACCGACCTCGCCCGCCTGCGGTCCGGTGGGGTGGGCGGCCAGTTCTGGTCGGTGTTCGTGCCGGTCGAACTGGCCGGCGACGAGGCGGTGACCGCGACGCTGGAGCAGATCGACTGCGTGCGCGCGCTGGCCGAGCGCTACCCGAACGACCTGCGGCTCGCGCGCACCGCGGCACAGGTGGAGCAGGCCCGGCAGGCCGGCCGGATCGCCTCGCTGATGGGCGCCGAGGGCGGACACTCCATCAACAACTCGCTCGCCACGCTGCGCGCGCTCTACGAACTCGGCGTGCGCTACATGACGTTGACACACAACGCGAACACCGACTGGGCCGACTCGGCGACCGACGAACCGACCCACCACGGACTGACGTCCTTCGGTACCCAGGTGGTACGCGAGATGAACCGGATGGGGATGCTCGTCGACCTTTCGCACGTGTCCCCGGACACCATGCGCGACGCGCTGCGCGCCAGCAGAGCGCCGGTGATCTTCTCGCACTCCTCCTCGCGCGCGGTGTGCGACCATCCGCGCAACATCCCGGACGACGTGCTCGCATCGTTGCCGGCCAACGGCGGGATCGCGATGGCCACCTTCGTACCGCAGTTCGTGCTCGCCTCGGCAGCGGAGTGGTCGAACCGGCTGAACGAGATGCTGACCGCGCACGGCAAGCACCAGTTCGCCGACGACCAGCAGGTGCGGGCACTGCGTGCCGAGTTCGCCGCCGACAACCCGCGCCCGATGGTGACCGCCGCGATCGTCGCCGACCACCTCGACCACATGCGCGAGGTCGCCGGCATCGACCATCTCGGCCTCGGCGGCGACTTCGACGGTGTCCCGTTCACCCCGGTCGACCTGCCCGATGTGTCCGGCTACCCGAATCTGCTCGCCGAACTGCTCCGGCGCGGCTGGTCCGACACCGACCTCGCCAAGCTCACCTGGCGCAACGCCATCCGAGTACTCGAAGCGGCCGAGGGCGTCGCGGGAGACCTCCGTACCGAGCGGCCGTCCATCGCCACCATCGACCAACTCGACAAGCCCTGACCTCACCGCTCCCCGACACTCAGGCCTCTCGCACAGCCCCAGGTCCACGGCCCGGTATGGACAGGCGGTAGTCACGCTCACACTGCTCGTGCAGGTCGCATCGCACCGACATCTGCGTCAGCGGGTCCGGCCATCCGGACAATTCAGATACCAGTGTAGCGGGCCGGTCATGATCCACCTAGGGTCGAATGATCCAAACCGATGACAGAGCCTGAGGCGATCATGACGACAGCTGATGCGGCAGCAGCCGGCATACCAGCGGCGGACCTGAAGACCGTACGTCGCGCGGTGCTGGCCTCCGCGATCGGAAACGCGACAGAATGGTACGACTACAGCATCTTCACCTCGGGGGTCATTGCCACCGCCATTGGTGACCTGTTCTTCCCCGGTGGCAACGCGGAGGTCGAATCACTCGGCCTGCTCGCGGTCGGGTTCGTGATGCGACCGCTCGGCGGCCTGTTCTTCGGCCCGCTCGGCGACAAGCTCGGCCGGCAGCGGGTGCTCGCACTGACCATCATTCTGATGTGCAGCTGCACCTTCCTGGTCGGCGTGCTGCCCACCTACAAAACGTTCGGCATCGGCGCGCTCGTGCTGATCATGCTGCTGCGGCTGATCCAGGGCTTCTCCACCGGTGGCGAGTACGGCGGCGCGGCGACCTTCATCTCCGAGTACGCACCGGTGAAACGACGGGGCTTCTTCGGCAGCTTCCTGGAGTTCGGCACCCTCAGCGGTTACATCCTCGGCCAGGTCGTGGTGTTGGCCATCACGCTGGGCCTGACCCACGAGCAGCTCTACAGCTGGGGCTGGCGGATCCCGTTCTTCGTGGCGTTCCCGCTCGGCCTCACCGGCCTCTACCTGCGGCTCAAGCTGGAGGACACGCCGACCTTCCGCGCGCTGGACGCGCATGGCGAGAAGGCGGAGAAGGCGCCGATCAAGGAGACCTTCCAGAAGCACTGGCGCAACATCCTGCAACTGGTCGGCATCGTGATCCTGCTCAACGTGGCCGATTACCTGCTGCTGACCACCATGCCGTCCTACTTCACCGACCAACTGCACGTCAGCGACACCACGTCCTCGATCATCATCATCGCGGTGGAGGCCGGGCAGATGGCGGTGATCTGGCTGTTCGGTGGCCTCTCCGACCGGATCGGCCGCAAACCGCTGCTGCTCACCTCGTGTATCGGCTTCATCGTGCTGAGCTGGCCGTCCATCAAGCTGATGCAGATGGGCAGTGTGTGGGCGCTGGTGCTGGGCTTCGCCGTGGTGGCCCTGCTACTGGTGCTGATCCTCGCGGTGATCGGCTCCACGTTCCCCGCGATGTTCCCGACCAGGGTGCGCTACGGCTCCTTCGCCATCGGCTACAACGTGTCCACCGCGATCTTCGGTGGCACCGCGGGCTTCGTGGTGACCGCGCTGATCAACGCCACCGGCAACAAGGACTGGCCGGCCTACTACCTGATCGCGGCCGCGCTGATCGCGCTGGTGCCGATCATCAAGCTGAAGGAGACCGCGGGAGTACCCATGGAGGACATCGAGGCCGAAGACACCGGCGGGGAGAAGGCACTCTCCGGCCGCAACTAAAGCCCTGCGCGGCGCCCCGAACTTCGCGTCCGGGGGCCGCGTGGCCATGCGGTTACCGGGTGTTGCCTACTTCTCGGTCTGGGCGAGGGCCGCACGAGGAGTGAAGCGCCGCCGAGCCCAGGCAGCCAACAAAGAACCGACAACCAGCGCCGAGCCACCCTCGATCGCGAAGACCTTCCATACAGCAGTCACTGTTTCCTCCTCGTTGTGTCCGTTCGCGTTTGGCCTCTGCCGGGAGAACCCGGCCGGCTCCGCATCGCGAATCCAGGGCGCGGCGCGCGGATCGCGCTACCGCTACTTAGTGCATCGTCCCAGGCGGACCGCGTATTTCGTCCGTTGCCGGTGACGTCCCTCACCCGACATCGCGGCCAAGCTCGGCCCTGCGTTGGACTGGCACCCGCAGTGCTGACGTCCGCGATCCGACCCCGTTCCCGCAGGCGGGTTACTGCCGGATACCGGTGCGGGTGCGGATCAGCGCAACGGCTTGTTCGAGGTCGACGATCCGGCCGCTGAGGCGGAGCACGAACTCACCGGACACGGTCGAATCCCCGTCACGCAGATAGTGAATGTCGCAATATCGGCGTCGCAGGAACGGCAACAGATTGACCGTGTAGAGCCTGTGCTGATAGTCGATCGACCGTACCGAGTCCCAGGGCACCTTCCTGGTCAGGGAAAGACCGAAGAACCCGTGTGTGTCGACGAGTCCCTTGTCGTGCAGGTAAACGCCGTCGTGGCGGACGACGATGCGGACGGTGTCCAGGACGAACCAGACCAGGACGACCGAGCCCAGGATCCACAGGGTCGACGACCAGCCGAAGCCGGGCGAGGTCGAGATCACCATCCAGCACACCACCACGATCAACGGCGCCACCAACGAGGGGCGACGCCGGAAGCCCTTGACGTAGCTGCCGAAACCGCGTGCGTCTGCCGCGGCCTGAACGTACTTCGGCGCCGGGACCTGGCTCACGGGTCGATGCTAGCGGGGCGCCTCCGCGCTTGTGGGGCTCACTTGAGTAGTGCCGTCGTCCGCTCCGGGAGAGCATGTGCGCTGACCGCGCTGTCGGGCCAGGTGGCGATTCACCCTCGGAAGTGCAGCATGAGAGCAACGTGCAGGTCGATCTGGTCGCGGGGATCCGACACCCGACGACCGGTGAGCGCCTCTACTCGCTCGATCCGGTAGTGGACGGTGTTCACGTGCAGGTGCATGGCCGCCGCGGTGCGGGTCCAGGACGCGCCGTTGTCCAGGAAGGTCCGCAACGTCCGCAGCAGCTGGGTGTCCTTCGCGGCGTCGTAACGGATGACCGGACCGATCGTGCTCGCTCGGAAGGCATCCGACGCAGGTGCGGGCAGCCCGGCCAGCAACGCGCCCAGGCTCGTCATTTCCGAGACCGCGCACACCCGGGTCGTCGAGGCCGGGCGTTGTTCGGCGGCGCCTGCGGCATAGTGTGCGCCGGCCAGGGCGGGGGCGAGGTCGCGTGAATCGGCGCTCGGGCCGATGCCAACGGCGATGACGGCGGGGACGGGGATGGCCGGGCCGCTGTCGAGGAGGCGCTGCACGGTCGGCAGGTGTTCGCGGACCCGTTGGACGACCTCGTCCAGCGGCGCGGCGGTGAATCCGATCGACTCCCCCGGCCCAGCCGCGCAAGCCGCGAACCGCGCGGCGCAGGCCGCGAGCAGCTCGTTCGTCGCGTCCAGCGCCCAGGTGCTCGACGCACCGGCCGTGCGCACCACGACCGGGGTCAGCTCGGCGTCGACGGGTAGGTCGCAGTCGCGCACGATGCCGGGTATCGCCGCGGTGTGCTGGGCGTCGAGGGCGGTGAGTAGGGCCGTGGCCGCCGTGGCGTGCTCGGTGAGCCGTTCCCGGTGCCGGGTCGGTCCGGTGGACAGCAGGGCGGCGAGTTCGTCGAGGAGCGGCCGATGTCGCGTGGTGACCGCGTGACTCGTGCACAGCCACCAGCCGTCCAACGGTGACCTCGGACCCGGTCCGACCAGCACCCGAGTGTTCCGTGAGCCGCCTGCGGCGTGCCGGCCGCTGCTGGCGATCACTCGGTCGGCGGCGGATACGAGCGCGAGGTCCGACAGACCAAGACGCTCGGCCGCCGTTGCGAGCAGGCCGTCGAGTGGGGCGGCGTTGGTGATGCCTTCGAGGAGTTCGTCCTTGACCGTCGACGGCAGCACTGGGGCGTCGGATTCGCGCAGATCAGCCCACAGCCATCGATAGATGCGATCGGTGATGGCTCGGAAGGTGGTGTGCTGCGGCACCGAGAACAGCGGCAGTTCGTGGTGCCGGCAGGCTTCGACGAGTTCGGCCGGGACCTGGCCGTGCATGCCTTCACCGGCGATGAGCGCGACCGTGCCGGCTGCTTGAGCCGCGGACACGAACGCCCGCGCCGTTTCGGGATGCCGGGGCTGCCACCAGACCAGGGCGGTCAGCACGATCTCCCCCGGCGACAGGTAGCTCGCCAGATTCGCCATCTCGGCCGTGTTGACCCCGGTGACGGTGCGCTCCAGCGCAGGAGCCGGCGCCCAGAGTGGCGTCACCCCGAGGTTGGCGAGTTCCAGCAGCTGCTTGACCAGCACGGGGCATACATTACCGAGCGGTTTGGATGATCGACCAGAGCCAGGTGTAACAATTCGTGTGCCACGACGGTAGTGGGCAGCAACGTCGGGACGGTGTACTTCCTCGCATCCCCAGCCGCCCACGCAGGCGGCGGACACGGAGTGCGAGGTCCACTGTGGACTTGAATACGATCGAGACGGTGCGCGGGGCGCGCACGCGCCGGGATCTCCTCCTGAAACCGGGTGAGACGTTCCTCGGTGGCGGTACCTGGCTGTTCTCCGAACCTCAGACGCGCACGACCGGTCTTGTCGATCTGACGACGATGGGATGGCCGTCGGTCGAGTACCGGCCGGACGGGCTGCGCATCGCAGCCACCTGCACGATCGCCGAACTGTCCCGGATCCCGCCGCGCGAAGGGTGGCGGGCTCACCCGATCTTCTTCAAGGCCGCCTCCGCCCTGCTCGCCTCCTTCAAGATCTGGAATGTCGCTACGGTCGGCGGGAACATCTGTCGCTCGTACGCGGCCGCGGCCGTGGTGTCGCTGGCCGTCACGCTTGACGCCACCGCGCTGATCTGGACCGCGGACGGTACGGAGTACACGATCCCGGTCGCCCACATCAGCACCGGAAACGGGACCAACCGGCTCGCGCGCGGCGACGTGCTGCGCTGCATCGACATCCCCGCTCACGCGCTACGCGCTCGTACCGGCTTCCGCAAGATCGCGCTGGCCGAACTCGGCCGCAGCGCGGCGGTGCTCACCGGTCGGCTCGACACCTCCGGCGCGGCGGTGTTCACCATCACCGCCGCCACCCTGCACCCGGTGGTGCTGCGCTACGACGCCCTGCCCACCTCCGGTCGGTTGCGCGCGGACGCACAGGACGCGGAGGGCTACTACACCGATCCGATGGGCACCGCCGACTGGCGGCGCGCCGTCAGCACCGTGCTGATCGAGGAGATCCGACAGGAGTTGCTGCCGTGGAGCTGAACATCAACGGTGCACCCCGCACCGCCACCGCGCGGGCCGGCCAGTGCCTACGCACCTTCCTGCGCGACCAGGCGCACTTCGAGGTGAAGAAGGGGTGCGATGCGGGCGACTGCGGTGCCTGCACGGTGCTGGTCGACGGTGCGCCGGTGCACTCGTGCATCTACCCGGCTCGGCGCGCCGAGGGACGCTCGGTCACCACCGTCGCCGGCCTCGGCACTGTCGATGAGCCGCATCCGATGCAGCAGGCGTTCGTCGACAACTTCGGATTCCAGTGCGGCTTCTGCACCCCCGGCCAGATCGTCACCGCATCGACCCTCTCCGCCGACCAGCTCGACGACCTGCCCCGGCTGATGAAGGGCAGCCTGTGCCGTTGCACCGGGTACCGGTCGATCCGGCAGGCCATCAGGCAGGGTGTCGCGGGCAACGCCGAACAGGCGGCCTGCGGTCGGCCGAGCTGTGACGGTCCGAAGGGGACGGTCGGGACCTCGGTGACCCCACCCGCCGCCAAACGGGTCGTCACCGGAACCGAGCCGTACACCTTCGACCTGGACCTGCCGGCCGCACTGCACATCCGCGTACTCGGATCACCGCACGCACATGCCCGCATCGTCGACATCGACACCACCCGAGCCGAGCGACTGCCCGGTGTCGAGCTGGTCCTCGACCATCGCGGTGTCCCGAAGACCCGCTTCTCCACCGCCCAACACGAACACCGCACCGACGACCCGCACGACACTCGCATCCTCGACGACGTCGTGCGCTTCACCGGACAGCGGGTCGCGGTCGTCGCCGCGACCTCGGCGGCCGTCGCCGAAGCGGCCTGCCGCCTCATCGTGGTGACCTACGACGTCCTGTCCTCCGTCCACGACCCGGAACTCGCCCGGTCACCGGGCGCCCCCGTGCTGCATCCGGAACTGTTCGACAGCAACGTGGTCGCGTCCATCCACGATGGGGTCGGCGGTGACGTGGAGGCGGCGCTGGCCGACTCCGACGTCACCGTGCACGGCGAATGGCGTACCCAGCGGGTCTCGCACGCGCAGTTGGAGACCCACGGCAGCCTCGGCTGGCTCGACGAGGACGCAAGACTGGTGATCCGCACCAGTTCCCAGGTTCCCTTCCTGACCCGTCGCACCCTGTGCCGGCTGTTGGAGCTGCCCGAGGAGAAGGTGCGGGTGTTCACCAAGCGCGTCGGCGGCGGTTTCGGTGGCAAGCAGGAGATGTTCGCCGAGGATCTCGTCGGACTCGTGGTGCTGCGCACCGGCAAACCCGCGATGTACGAGCTGAGCAGGCCAGAGGAGTTCCTGCGCACCTCGGTGCGCCATCCGTTCCGCGTCAAGGTCACCCTCGGGGCCGAACTCGGCGGCAGGCTCACCGCGATCAAGCTCGACGTGCTCGCGGACACCGGCGCCTACGGCAACCACGCACCCGGCGTGCTGTTCCATGGTTGCGCCGAGTCGATCAGCCTGTACAACGCGCCGGTGAAGCGGGTCGACGCCGAGACGGTGTACACCAACACCATCCCGTCCGGCGCCTTTCGCGGCTACGGACTCGGCCAGGTCATCCTCGGCGTCGAGTCCGCAATGGACGAACTCGCGCTGACTCTCGGCATCGACCCGTTCGAGCTGCGGCGCATCAACGCGGTCCGCAATGGTGACCCGCTGGTGGAAGCGCACCCGGCCGACGACGGGCTCGTCTACGGAAGCTATGGCCTTGACCAGTGCCTTGACCTCGTCCAGCGCACGCTCGACCGAGGCAACGACGTGTCCGCTCCCGATGGCGAGCACTGGCGGACCGGCGAGGGGATGGCGGTCGCGATGATCGCGACGATGGCTCCTCGCGGACACATCTCCAGGACGACGCTCGCCGTGAACCCGGACGGCAGCTACGTCGCGGGGGTGGGGACCAGCGAGTTCGGCAACGGCACCACGACCGTCCATACCCAGATCGTCGCGACCGACATGGCGACCGAGCCGGACCGGGTGCGGCTGACGAACTCCGACACCGATGGCGCCAGCTACGACACCGGCGCGTTCGCGTCGGCTGGTACGACGGTGGCGGGAAAGGCACTGCACGCGGCTGCCATCGCCCTGCGAACGCTGCTGCTTCGGGTCGCGGCCGAGATCACCGGCACCGATCCGACCGACTGCTCGTTGTTCGTCGACGGCATCCGCACACCTGAGCGGATCGTCGGCTTCCCGGAGGCCATCCGGGCCTGCCCCGAGGCCAACCGGGACGGCGACGCCGCGTTCACGCGAGGCGACGAGCTGGGCGAGGTCCGCTCACTGGCCTGGAACGTGCACGGATTCCGCGTCGCGGTCGACACCCGCACCGGAGCGGTACGGATCCTCCAATCGGTGCAGGCCGCCGACGCCGGCACCGTGCTGAATCCGGAGCAGTGCCGCGGCCAGGTGGAGGGCGGCGTCGCCCAAGCCATCGGCGCATCGCTGTACGAGGAGGTCATGGTCGACTCGGCGGGCAACCTGCTGACTCCGGTGCTGCGAACCTATCGAGTCCCGCAGATGGCCGACATCCCGGAGACCGAAGTCCACTTCGCAAGGACCTTCGACGACCTCGGACCGTTCGGCGCGAAGTCGATGAGCGAGAGCCCCTTCAACCCGGTTCCGGCCGCCTTGGGCAACGCCATTCGCCGTGCGGTCGGCGCCCGGCCGTACGAGACGCCGTTCTCCCGTGATCGGATCTGGCGCATGCTCAACGACCCGAACGCGATGCCCGGCTGGTGCGCGTTCGCGCGCGTGCACCTGAACGACCGGCAGCACCGGCCCGTCCCCACCCGCTGACGGACCAGGCTCACGCCGCGCTTCCATCGGTGGGCCGTCTCGGCACCGCCTTGGAAAGGCTACTCATCCCCTCGGTGTCGCGATCAGGACCGACATGTCCAGTGGCAGCGGGCGTACCTCGGTCAGCAGGAAGCCCGCGTCGGACAACAGCCCCGCGTACTCCGTGCGGGTGCGTTCTCGGCCGCCGGTGATCGCCAGCATGTGCATGTCCCAGATCGAGGCCAGTGACGTGCCGTCGTTCTCGGGCAGCAGCCGCTCCACGATCACCAGTTCGGCACTCGTGGTCATTGCCTTGCGGCACACTCGAAGCAGCCGCGTACTGGCGTCGTCGTCCCAGTCATGCAGAACTCGGGCCAACAGGTAGACGTTGCCGCCGGTCGGCAGGGACTGGAAGAAGTCTCCTTCTCGCGCGGAGAGCCGGCCAGCGAACTCGCTCTCGGCGAACTCGCGTCGGCACTGGGCGACAACGTGGTCGCGATCGACAACGACACCGTATGACGCGGGAGCCGCGCGCAGGACCTTCTTCAGCAGGCTGCCGTTGCCGCCGCCGATGTCGATCACCTGGGGCGCGAGAGTGAAATCATAGGTCTTGACGAGTTCGTCGCCGACCAGGTCGGTCACGGCCGCCATCGCCCGATCGAACCGGCGAGCGCTTTCCTTGTTCTGAGCAAGGAATTCGAAACGCTCCGCGCCGAACGCGAGCTGGAAGGCGGTCTGCCCGGTACGTATCGCCGTGCCGAACTCACCCCAGGCCCGGTAGAGATCTCCGCAGTACATCAGTACCAAATCGCGGAAGTTGCTACCTGGCCGCAGCAGCAGAGCGGTATCCGTTGTCGTATAGCGGTTGTCGCCGTCCCGCTCGACCAGCCCGAGTCCGGACAGGTAGCGCAGCAGTCGGGACACCACCTCCTGGTCGCAGCCTGTTGCCTCGGCCACGTCGTCGGGGCTGCGCGGCTGGTCGTCCAGCACGTCGAGGATCCCGGTCTGCACGCCGGCATGGATGGACTGGGATATCCAGTAGCCGGTGATCAGTGCCAACAGGCGCTCGGGATCAGCGGACATCCGAAGCCACCCCGTTCAGGTCGATGCTCGATGCGGCGGGACCGGCCAGCGTGCCCTGGACCAATGGTAAGACCTGTCCCCCGACCTCAGGGCCGTCGGCGCCGAACCGCAGCAGCAGACGACCCTGCGCAGCACTACCTGGTGGGCCCTGCACTATCTCCGTATCCGCTGTTGCGCCGTGCAGTCGCAGGAGCAGGCCGATACCCGATGCGGCACCACCGGTCGCTGTCAGCTCGGCGTCGTCGACGAGGGAGAACTCTCTGCTGCGCACGATCGGCCCGTCAGCGGTGAACATGACAAGGCCACGGCAGTCGTTGTCGGTGCAGAACCGACGCAGCGCCGCGGGATCGAACAGGGCCAGGTCCGCAGGATCGTCGAGGTGGACGTAGAGCCGGCTTCGGGTTTGCCCCAGCCGCCATACGCCTTGGTTCGCCGGCAGCCAGCTCGGCAGCGTGGTCACCGGCCGGGGCGGGCTGGTACTCGGCATGATCGTCCAGCAGACCGGGAGTTCGGCGCTGCCCCGAACGGAGACCTCCAGCACGCCACCCCGGTGCTCGATCCGCCAGGACTCTCCCGGACGGGCGCCCAGCGCGACGGGTGTGGCCAGCGCTGCCGTCACACACAGCGGCAGTTCTTCGCGTGGGGTGAAGGTCCGCAGGTGGACGAGTCGGTCCTTGCGCTGTCCGACGAACGTGACATTGCGAAAACCCAGTGCGGTTGCTCGTTGCCGTGGCGCCATGTCCGGACCGGTGATCACCGCGGCATGATTGCCGCCCGTTGTCCCGCTGCCGAAGACCCGGCCGATCCATCCGTCGGTCATGAAAGCCGGCCGCCGTCGGTGAGCACGGTCTGACCGGTCAGATAGGTGTTCGCCGAGGAGGCGAGGAACAGGATCAACTCGGCGACCTCGGCGGGGGCAGCTCGTCGACCCAGCGGAATCTCGGCCTGGTAGGCATCGACCAGTTCGGCGTTGTCGGGCCAGTTCGGGTTGACGAACTTGCCGGGTGCGACCGCACAGACCAGGACCCCCGCCGGGCCGTACTGCACCGCGAAGTGTCGGGTGAGTGCCTCGACACCCGCTTTCGCGGCAGCGTAGACGGCCGCGGCCGTGGTCCGTCCGGTCCTGGCGGCGGCACTGGAAACATTCACCACCCGCCCGCGACCGGCGGCGGCCATCAGGGGGATGGCCGTGCGCATGGTCAGAAAGGTGGTCAGCAGGTTCACCCGCAAGGCCTCGGAGAACAGCTCGGCCGACATCTCCTGATCGCTGATGGCCCGCCCCTTGTCGTCCTTTGGCGACCATCCCTGGCAGTTGACCAGCACCGACGGCGCTCCCCAGCGTTCGGTCGCCTCGCCGACGGCCGCGGCGGTCTGCTCCTCGTCGACCAGGTCGACACACACGCTGTGCACGTCCGAATCGACCTCGGGGTAGGCCACCCGGTCCAGCACCAACACGCGGTGACCGTCCCGCACGAGACCGGCAACGACGGCGCTGCCGAGCGCGCCGCTGCCACCGGCAACGATTCCCCAGTTGGTCATACCAGCTCCTTTATCGGCACAAAGCGGGCGAGGTCCTCGAACAGCCTCGGATGGGAGATCGACGCAGCGGCCAGACCGCTCAGCTCAATCTGGCCACCCGACCGGAAAGCCAGCACGCAACCTGCGAAAACGAGCCGGTGATCGGCCGGGAACCGTACTCGGCCGGGTGGGCTCAGCGTCGAGGGGTGCACAACGAAACCGTCCTCGGTCCCCTCGGCGACGCCGCCGAACGAACGCAACAGGGCCACCGTGGTCGCGATCCGGTCGGTGTCCTTCTCCCGCAGCTCGGCGGCGTCACGCACCACCAGCGGGTGGCGGCCGGCGGTCGCCAGCGCCGCCAACAGTGGCAGTTCGTCGATGCCGGCCTGAATCAGCTCCCGGCCACTCACCTCGCCGCCACTGAACTCTCCAGCGCGGACGCGGACAACGCCGATGGGTTCGGGCCCGTCGGCATCGGTGGTCTCCCAGGAGACCGGTATGCCCATCTGCCGGAGCATCCGGAAGAACCCGAGCCGCCGTGGATTGAGGCCGACGTCGTCCACCCTCAGCTCGGTTTCGGCCTGTGGCGAGGCGAGGTGCAGCGCGACGATCACGGCCGCCGAGGAGGGATCGCCCGGTACACGCAGGTCGAAGGCGGCCGGGCGACGTGGGATCACGTCCAGCCGATCCGGGGTTTCCGTCACGGACACGCCCGTCCACCGCAGGAGCCGCTCGGTGTGATCGCGGGCGGGCACGCGCCGGTTGATCACGGTGGGGCCGTCCGCGGCGAGCCCGGCCAGCAGCAACGCCGAGACCGGTTGCGCGGAATCCACCTCGACCTGTAGCCGCGCCCCGTGCAACTGCCGTCCTACGACCCGGATCGGCAGGTGACCCGCCGTGTCGAGGTAGGTCAGGTCGGCGCCCATCCCCCGCAACGGTTCCACGAGCCAGGACATCGGACGGGCCGACAGCGCGGGGTTTCCCCGCACCTCGAATCGTGACCGGGTGCCGGCGAGCAGGGCGAGGAGCAGCCGAGAGCTGGTGGCACTGTTGCCAGCGTCGACGACACCGCCCTGGCCGGCGATCTCCTCCCAGCCCCGCCCGACGATCCGGATCTCGCCCGGCTCCTGGCTGATCACACAGCCCAGCTCCCGCAGCGCGGCGAGGTTGGCGCGGGTGTCGGCGCAGTCGGCGAGGTTGCTGATTCGAGAGGTCCCCTGCGCGATCGCGCCCAGAATCGTCGCCCGTTGGCTGATCGCCTTGTCCGGATGCGGCCTGACCGCCGAGGTGGCAGGCTCGACGAACGGGCGCCCCAGTACGGCCCTGTCGGGACAGTCGCGAACCGGCGGGAACCGGGTCGCGGTCACGACATCGCCTCCGGCCTGCTCATGCTCTCGATGACCTCGTCGTCGGACAGTGGGACCACTCGTTCCTCGTCCGACATCGGCCCGTCCGGCGTCCGACCGGGGTAGCGATCTCGGTATTTCAGGTAACGGTTTCGTTTCCGTTGCAGGCCAAGGCTTTGCTCTTCGCCGAACTCGGTCGGCCGGACCAGTAGTTCGCCCCGCTCGGCGGACAGGTGCACCAGGGATTCACCGGTCGGGGTACGCGTCAGGATCAGCGATCCCTTGGTGACTTTTTCGTTGTTCCGGCTGACGCGGAAGATATTCGGGTCGCCGTCGGCTATCGAGATGTCGGACAGTCCGCTCCACCAGTCGGGACACGACTGACAGCGGAACGTCTTGAACCTCTTGAATTGTGTGACCAATTCGTGGAAGGGCGCGCTGTGTCGCTGATCCTCGCGGTCCCAGACCGTGAACTCGCCTGGATATTCGCCGGCCCGGTACTTCATTTTGTCGACCGCGACAAGTGGCAGGCGGAGCCGGTTCTGGATGAGATCCTCCGTACCTTGCAACCGCGTGTTCGAGGCACAGGCGATCTCGATGGTCAGGGCTACCTTGGCCGCGACTTCGGGAACTTCCGGTAGGTTGCGCATCTTGCCGATCGCCTGCATCTGGCAGGCGAGGCCGACGACCCCGACCCGCTCGTAGCGGGTGTCTCGCAGTAGCTGAAGGTTGGGCGTGATGCTGTAGTTGGCCTGCGCGCAGTCGATGAGTTCATCGACGCGCTCCACCAGACGCGGTGCCGGTACCCAGGGACGGTGCTCGTCCCGTCCCACCACCAGAGCGGCGTCGATCGCGCCGGTACGCAGCGCGGTGATCAACAAGGTCGTCGTCGCGCCGCCCGCCGATGCCGCGTCGAGCACGACGGAGTCGCGGGCCTGGCCGTAGTACGTCGCCGTTCGAATACCCGTCCACCGCTCGTCGTCGGTGCGCGTCCTGCCGAAGATGCGCGCTTCCGAAACCTGCGCACCGGGATGACGACCGGGGCAGACCTCCGTGCACAGATCGCATCCGCCGCAGTCCTGGTGGGTCGCTCCGTCGCGCATCGACGCCACCGGTTCATCGACCGAGATCCGCAGCAGATCCTGCGGACAGACGGCAACGCATGCTCCGCAGGAAGCACACAGGTCGGCATCAAGGACATCGGCACGTAGCCGCTCGAAACTCATCGCAGTGTCCTCTCCCCGGTCACCGGCCGACGCGTACACCGTCGGACTCGCGCCGGAGGGGCGGTCGGATGGGCGGGATCGGGGTCACGTGGTGAAAGCACGGACACGTTCTTGGTAGAGCCAATCCACGATCTCCAGGTCCTCGGGATCCGATCGTGGCGTTCGGGGTACCTGTTCGACGGCCTCCGTAGGGCTTCTGTGCATGAGTTCGCCCAGTTCTCGGGTGCGCAGTTGCACCGATGCGGTCCTGGGAACGCGTTCGCGCTGGTAGGCGAGAAACGCGCTCTCGATGTCGTCCCCGGCCGTGGTGAACGCCCGTGACAGGCATTCCGCGTCCTCCAGCGCCTGCGCGGCGCCCTGGGCGAGGTATTGCAGCATCGGATGGGCCGAGTCGCCGAGCAGGGTGATCCGCCCGCTGGTCCAGTTCTCCACCGGATCGCGGTCGGCCATCGCCCAACGCCGCGTCCGGTTCACCTGTCGTACCGCGATCCGCAGCTGAGCGCAGGTCTCGCCGAACAGGGCGTCCAGCTCCGCCGGTAGGCCCCACTCGTCATGGTCGGCGTGGTAGGCGTCACTGCGGAACACCGCGACCTGGTTGTACAACTCCCCTCCCCGCAACGGATACTGCACGAAATGCCGGTCCGGCCCGGTCCACATCACCACCTGGTCGGGCCGGGACGCACCGGCTGCCTCGGTGAAGGGGACGACGCCACGGTAGGCAACGAACCCCGTCTGTACGAGGTCGTCGGACACGATCGCCCTACGGACCACCGAACGTCGCCCGTCCGCACCGACCACGGCCTCCGCCAGGTACGTGCCGCCGCCGGCACATCGCACCCGTACCCGCTCACCGAGGTCCTCGACCGCGACCACCGCACGTGCGTGCTCCCATGAGATGCGCGGGTTCTCCGCACATGCCTGCGCCAGCGCCGCGATCAGATCACGTCGATGGACCACCAGATAGGGATAGCCGAACGCGGCCTGGAACCGAGCCCCGAAATCGATGGCATAAGCTCGGTCGCCGGTCATGGCATTCATGAAGACCTGCTCCCGCAACAACAGAGATGCCCGGTAAACACGTTGCAGAACACCGAGCCGGTCAAGCACCCGCAAAGCGTTCGGGGCCAACTGGAGCCCGGCGCCGATCTCACCGAATTCCGTGTCCTGCTCCAGGACATGCACCCGTCGTCCGGCCTTCGCAACGGCCAGCGCCGTGGCCAGACCACCGATTCCACCGCCGACCACCAGAAACGGGGTATGTTGATCATTCATGGCACGTCCAGGCGCAGCACGGCTGCCGTGTAGGATCTCGCGGCTCGATCACTGGTCATTTCCCGGTTCACGGAATTCGAAACGATGAATATCCACCCGGCCCAACCGTGTCAGCCACGGCGCCAGAATGTCAAGGCCGGCGCACGCCGCCACCGTACACACTGTTCACGTTTTCTAGTCGGGTCGCCCCGGGGAATTTCACCCCGAGGCTCCCACGGAACGGAACGTGACCGTCTCCGGTCATTCCGCTCTTCTCATCCTCTCCATCGGTACGCGCGCATCCATACCCAGTGCGCGAAGAGTTCTGGCTCCCTTG
>DATATE010000281.1:0-4027 GCA_036268955.1 Pseudonocardiaceae bacterium | reverse complement strand
GCAAGGGAGCCAGAACTCTTCGCGCACTGGGTATGGATGCGCGCGTACCGATGGAGAGGATGAGAAGAGCGGAATGACCGGAGACGGTCACGTTCCGTTCCGTGGGAGCCTCGGGGTGAAATTCCCCGGGGCGACCCGACTTGGTGTAATCACCATAGCATCCATCGACTGCACTTGGTGTAGTCAGTATGCTTCGGGGGATGCCTAGATGGGAACCGGACGGGGTCGGCCGTCTGCAAGCCGCCGCGCTCGCGCTCTTCGCCGAGCAGGGGTTCGAGCGCACCACGGTCGCCGAGATCACCGAGCGGGCCGGGCTCACGAAGAGAACCTTCTTCAATCACTTCGCCGACAAGCGCGAGGTGCTCTTCGGTCCCGGCTCCGAGGCTCAGCGAGAGATCGTCACCCGTGAGATCGCCGCCTGTCACGATGCGCTGCCGCCGGTTGAGGCCGTCGTGCGCGGCCTGCAAGTCGCTGCCGACACCATGTTCGAGGAACGCCGCGACGCGGTGACGCGCCGCAGCGAGATCATCGAGGCCAATCCCGAACTACAGGAACGCGAACTGCGCAAGCGGGCCGCGCTCACCGACGCCATCGCGGGCGCGCTGCGCACGCGGGGCGTCGACGCCGACACGGCGCTCCTGTCGGCCCGCGCGGGTGTGCTCGTGCAGCAGACGGCGATGCAACGATGGACGCAATCGGCCGAGAACCGACCTCTGCGGGAGTTTCTGTCCGACGCGCTGCTCTCGCTACGCACGATCGTCGCCAAGACCGCCGATCAGACAGTCGGCCCGTCAGAGACCTGACCGGGCACACCGGGGCTGAACCATCGATGCCGTGCCAGGCGTGCATGAGACAGCGTCGTCCATGGGGTGGCGACGACCGCGGCCGAGGTACCCAGCGCTCCACGCACCCAGGAGGTTCCAGCGATGTCGGTGTCCAGCGTGGGCTCGGTGACCTCGATCGACCTGTTCAGTGATGAGGTCCTTGCGGATCCGTACCCCACCTACCGGTTGTTGCGCGACGCCGGTCCCGCCGTGTACCTGGAGCGCATCGACGCGTGGGCGCTGGCCAGGGACGCCTCGGTCCGCGCCGCCCTCGCCGACTGGGAGACCTTCTCCTCGGCGGCCGGCGTCGCCCTGACCGAGGGGGTGAACCAGGCCCTGACCGGAATGGTTCTCGCGTCGGACCCTCCGGAGCACGACCCGCTCCGTGCCGTGATGAACGAGCGCCTGGCCCCTCGCGTGCTGGGCGGTTTCCGCACGAGCGTGCGCCGGCAGGCGGACGCCATGGTCCGCGACCTGGTCCGCCGCCGCTCGTTCGATGCGGTGTCGGACCTGGCACGGGCCTTCCCCGTGGCCGTGCTGCTGGATCTGATCGGGCTGCCGGAGGACGGAAGGGACCAGGTGCTGAACTGGGCCGCCGGCACGTTCAACGCCTTCGGCCCCGACAACGAACGCCTTCGTCGATCCCTTCCCGTCCAACAGGACAAGTTCGACTACCTGGCGTCGGTGGTGGCGACTGACCGCCTGGCTCCGGGGAGCATCGGCCGCGGCATCTGCGAGGCGGCCGACCGAGGCGAGATCGAGCGCTCGTCGTGCGTCGGCCTGCTGGCCGCGCTCGTCGACGCCGGGCTCGACACGACGATCAACGCCATGTCGAACGTGCCACTGCTGTTCAGCAGGTACCCGGAGCAGTGGGAGCGCCTCCGCGCGGACCGGCGCCGAATCCCGGCGGCGTTCAACGAGATCCTGCGCTGGGAGAGTCCCGTGCAGGCGTTGGCGCGAGGCGTGACCGCCGACTACGACATGGATGGGGTGACCCTGCCCGCGGGGTCGCGGGTGCTCCTGCTGTTCGGCTCGGCCAACCGGGACGAGCGCAGGTGGACCGAACCGGAGGCGTTCGACATCGACCGTGACGCCTCGATGCACCTCGCCTTCGGCCGAGGGATCCACGTCTGCGCCGGGCAGGGCCTCGCCCGCCTTGAGGCGAACGCATTGCTCGCGGCCCTGGCCGAGCACGTGGCGCGTTTCGAGACGGGCGAGCCGCAACGGCGCCTGAACAACATCGTCCGCGGGCTGAGCCGTCTCCCGACGACGGTGACCCCCGGCTGAGCGGGCGTCGACAAGGGTTACGGCTACGGAGTTCCGGGACCGGGTCGCAAGGGCCGGGGAGGTCGAGATCAACTGCCCGACTGTGCCAGGTCGGGCACCTCGGCGAGAAGGTCCTCAGGCGCGGACAACCGCCAGGCCTCGAAGACCAGTTCGGCCAACTCGTCGGCCTCGACACCCTCCAGGTAGACGACCACCCAGCCGAAGCCGCCGGAGGTGAACTGCACCTCGAAGACATCCGGCCGCTCGGCGACCAGCGCCAACTGTTCCGACAGCGTCTGCTTCAGGCCGACGGTCTGCGTGCGCGGCCAGTAGTACCCGAAACGCCTGCCGCGCACGAGAAACGAGGTGTACTGCCCGCCTTCCGTGCGCTCGACACCGACGAGAGCGTCCACGATCCGAAAGAACTCGGCACTGCCCACCGCCACCGCGACCTCCTGAACGTCAGGAGTCGACAGTATAGGTGGGTTCCTGCGGGAGCAGGGAGTTCAACTCGTCGGCGATCAGCAGGTCCGCGTCGAACTTCATGCCCACGAAATGACCGGCGAGTTCGAGCGAGAGCACGCCGTGCAAACGGGTCCAGAACGACAGCGCGCGATGCAGGGTCGTGACCGGCACGGGATGGCTCCTGGCCCACTCGCGGTGGTGCGCGAGGTGGGCTTCGAACGGCGTCGCCGGTTCGTCGGTCGACGGCGTACCAGCGGCTTCGACCAATACCGCCATGACCTCCGAGGAGATCGCGGTGGTGTCCTCGGGCGCGTGGTAGCCGGGCACGGGCGTGCCGTAGATGAGGAAGTACCGGTGCGGGTCGCTGCGGGCCCAGTCCCGGATGACGCCGGCCAGTCCGGCAAGGTCGGCACCGGACTCGAACGCCGCGCGGACGGTGTCGGCGAGGCTGCGGTAGGCGTCGCGGATCAGTTCGGTGATCAACTCGTCGCGGCTGGCGAAGTACCGGTACAGAGCGGGGCCGCTCATGCCCATGTGCTTGGCGATCGCGTTGAGCGACAGCGCGGACGCGCCGGCCGTGGCGATCTGCTCCCACGCGCGTTGCTTGATCTCCGCGCGTACCTGAGTCCGGTAGCGCTCCCGTGGACTCCGCCCGACCGGTTTCGTCATCAGCCGCTCCTCCCTGGCAAGCGCGACACCATCGAAGTCTAGTTGGAACCTCTCACTCTCCGGTGGCACTCAGCACAGTGTAGTTATAGCTTGTAACTATCGCAACTACAGATAACAGATGATCGGCATCAGTCCACATTGGACTGTCTGGCCGAGTTCGGTTTGACCGCGTGCGGCATGAATGGGAATCTTCGTGCGGAGGCGACATCTCGGAGGTGGCTCGGTGCGTACGTCCACGAGACGAACGACATGGGTGGCCTGCGTTGTCGGCGCAGCTCTGGCCGTTGCCGGCTGCCAGCCAGGCGAGTCCCCGGCTGGCGGCGGTGGACCGAGCGTGGCCAACCCGACGTCCGGTCCGTCGGCCGCGCATCAGCAGTGGGCAATGCCCAACCTGCTCAACGCCAACCTTCAGCAGGCCCAGGACCAGATCCAGGCGCTGACCGACGACGCGATCTTCTTCACCAGCTCGCACGACGCCAGTGGTCGCGGGCGGCACCAGATCCTCGACCGCGACTGGAAGGTCTGCTCGCAGAACGTTCCCGCAGGCGCGACCATCACGGTCGGCACGAAAATCGATTTCGGTGCGGTGAAACTGGCCGAGACCTGTCCCTGAGCGTCGGCCGCTTTCTGTTCTCGCCGCGACAGTGCGAATCGGTATCGCAGCTAGTGTCTTGTAAACCTGTTGAGTTTACCTAGATGTAATCGGTCATGGTGTTGGCTGGGTAGGTGGAGTTGACAGTGGACCAACAGGCGGAGTTGCGGGCCTTGGTGAACAGCCCTGACGTGGCCGCGACGGTGGGTAC
>DATATE010000280.1:0-5970 GCA_036268955.1 Pseudonocardiaceae bacterium | reverse complement strand
GGGGAGTTGTTGGGGCGGGTGCGGGAGGTGGATTTGGCGGCTTTTGCGCATCAGGATGTGCCGTTTGAGTTTTTGGTGGAGGTGCTTAATCCGGTGCGGTCGTTGTCGCGGCATCCGTTGTTTCAGACGATGGTGGGTTTTAAGAATGCTCCCGATGCGCTTCCGGTGTTGACCGGTGTGGATGTGAGTCCGGAGCCGATGGTTTTCCCCCACGCCAAATTCGACCTGATCGCCGACTTCGCCGAGCGGCGCGCCGAGGACGGGCAGCTCGCGGGCATCGAGGGCCTCCTGGAGTACGCCACCGATCTGTTCGACCACGACACCGTCGAACGCATGGCTGCTCGACTGGTCCAGCTACTCGCGGCGGTCGCGGCGAACCCCGGTCAACCAGTTTCCCGAATCGACATTCTGCTGCCCGAGGAGCGACGGCAGCACTCGGCCGAGTGGGCCGCCATGGCTGCGGAACAGACGGCTGGGGAGGCCGTCGTCACGGGTCGTCTGAATGCCACCCTGCCGGCTCTGTTCGAGGAGCAGGTCGCCCGGACACCGGCCGCGACTGCCGTGGAGTCCGACGGTACCGAGATCTCCTACGCGCAGCTGAACGCACGGGCCAACCAGGTGGCCCGTTGGTTGGTCGAACTCGGGGTGGGGCCGGAGCGGATCGTCGCGGTGGCGCTGCCCCGCTCGGTGGACCTCGTTGTCGCGGTGTGGGCGGTGTTGAAAACCGGCGCGGCCTACCTACCCCTGGACCTGAGCCTTCCGGCCGACCGGATCAGCTTCATGCTCCAGGATGCGTCTCCCTCAGCCGTGATCAGCAGCACCGCTGCGACCGGCCTGCCGGACACCCCGGTCCCGACGCTGCTCATCGACGGTCCGGAGTCGGTCCGGTTCCCGGACTCGAACCTCTCCGACGCCGAGCGGACTGCCCCGGTGCGGCCGGCCCATCCGGCCTATGTCATGTACACCTCCGGCTCCACCGGAACGCCGAAGGCCGTGACCATGCCGGGGTCGGCGCTGGTCAACCTGACCACCTGGCACGGGAGAGCTCTGCCTGTCGGCCGGGTGGCCCAGTTCACCTCGATCGGCTTCGATGTCTCCGCGCAGGAACTGCTTTCCGCCGGCCTTGGCGGCGGCTGCCTCGTCGTGCCGGACGAGGACCTGCGGCGAGACCCGGAGCGATTCGCCCATTGGCTGGACCGGCGCGGGATCACCGAGCTGTTCGCGCCGAACCTGGTCGTGGCCGCTGTCTGCGATGCCGCCGAGTCGGCCGGACTCCCGCTGGCCGCGCTGCGACACGTCGCACAGGCAGGGGAGCCGCTGACGCCGACGGATGCGATGCGGCGATTCTTCCAGGCCCGTCCCGACTGCACGCTGCACAACCACTACGGCCCCACCGAGACCCACCTCGCGACGCAGTACGCGTTGCCTGTGGATCCAGGGCAATGGCCGCAGAACGTGCCGATAGGCAGGCCGATCCCGAGCACCGGCGGCTACGTGCTCGATGACCGGCTGCAGCCGGTACCGACCGGCGTACGTGGGGAGCTCTACCTCGCCGGCGCGCAGTTGGCACGCGGCTATCACAACCGGCCCGGTCTGACCGCGGAACGCTTCGTCGCCGCCCCCCACGGTCCGGCTGGGACTCGGATGTACCGCACTGGTGACCTGGTTCGCCGGCTGGCTGACGGCACGCTCGAATACCTGGGCCGGGCCGATCGGCAGGTCAAGATCCGGGGCAACCGGGTTGAGTTGGGTGAGATCGAGCAGGCCCTCGGCCGCCACCCCGGTCTCCAGCAGGTCGCGGTGGTCGCCGCCGAGGACCGCCTCGGGCTCAAGCGGCTGGTCGCCTATGTAGTGCCGCGCGGAGATCTTGACCGACCAGCGCTGACCCGACACCTCGCCGCGAGTCTGCCCGACTACATGCTGCCGAGCGAGTTCGTCGAACTGGACCGACTCCCGTTGACCCGCAACGACAAACTGGACCTGCGCGCATTGCCGGAGCCCGTGTTCGAGTCCTCTGGTACCGCCCCCAGGACCGGGCTAGAGGCCGCACTCTGCCGGCTGTTCGCCGAGCTTCTGAAACTGCCCGCGGTGGCGGTCGACGACGACTTCTTCCGGCTGGGAGGGCACTCCCTGCTGGCTACCCGCCTGATCAGCCGGCTTCGCGCCGAGCTGGGCTTGGAGCTGCCGATCCGGGCGTTGTTCGAGGCGCCGACGGTGGCCGCGCTCGCGGAGCGGGCCGTGGCCGCTGGCGACCTGACCCGTCCGGTGCTGGTCCCGATGAGGCGTCCGGACCGGATCCCGCTCTCCTTTGCGCAGTCCCGCTTGTGGTTCATCAACCGCTTGGAAGGTCCTAACGCGACGTACAACCTTCCGATGGCGGTGCGGTTGTCGGGCGTGTTGGACGGGGTAGCGCTGACGGCCGCGTTGCGAGACGTTCTCGCCCGGCACGAGAGTCTGCGGACGGTGTTCACCGAGGTGGACGGGCAGCCGTTCCAACGTGTGCTGCCGATGGGCGGCGTAGGCCCGCTGCTGACATTCGAGCAGGTCGGGGCCGAGGGACTGGAGGTCGCACTGCGCCGGTCGGCGAGGCATGATTTTGATTTGGCCGCTGAAGTGCCGCTACGTGCGTGGTTGTTCGCGTTGGAGCCGCAGGAGCATGTGTTGCTGCTGGTGATGCACCACATCGCGGGCGACGGTTGGTCGATGGCGCCGTTGGGGCGTGATCTGGCGCAAGCGTATGCCGCGCGGATGGCTGGGCAGGCCCCCGCGTGGGAAGCATTGCCGGTGCAGTATGCGGACTACGCGTTGTGGCAGCGGGAGTTGCTGGGCCGTAAGGAGGATCCGGGCAGTCTGGTTTCGGAGCAGTTGGCATTTTGGCGGGACGCCCTGGCGGGGGTGCCGGAGGAGTTGGCGCTGCCGGTGGACCGGCCACGGCCGGCGGTGGCATCGCGCCGGGGCGGAACGGTGCTGTTCGAGGTTGCCGGCGAACTGCACGAACGGGTGGTGCGGCTGGCGCGTGAACAGGGTGTGACGGTTTTCATGGTGCTGCAGGCGGGGCTTGCAGTGCTGTTGTCCCGCTCTGGCGCTGGTGTCGACATCCCGATCGGCTCGCCGATCGCGGGGCGCACCGACCAGGCGCTGGAGGAGCTGGTCGGGTTTTTCGTGAATACACTGGTACTGCGTACCGATCTGTCAGGCAACCCGTCGTTCGCGGAACTGCTGGGACGGGTCCGGGAGACGGACCTGGCCGCGTTCGCGCATCAGGATGTGTCGTTCGAGCGGCTGGTGGAGGATCTTGCACCGGCGCGGTCGCTGGCCCGACATCCCTTGTTCCAGGTGCTGTTGACACTGCAGAACACTGTTCAATCCGAGTTGGAACTGACCGGGCTCGACGCGGAACCGATCCTGCCGGACGAGACTCCGGCCAAGTTCGACCTGAGCTTCCACTTCACTGAGGCGTTCGACGCGCAGGGGAGTCCGGCCGGTCTGCATGGTGGGATCAGCTTTGCGGTAGATCTGTTCGATCGGGTGTCGGTCGAAGCGCTGGCGGAGCGTTTCGTTCGGGTCCTGGACGCGGTTGCCGCGGATCCGGATGGGCCGGTGGGTCGGGTGGAGGTGCTGTCGCCGACCGAGCGGCGGCGGGTGCTGCAAGAGTGGAACGAAACGGCGCGAGAGGTGCCCGCAGCGACCGTGCCGCAGTCGTTCGAGGCACAGGTCCTACGGACACCAAGGGCCACAGCGGTGGTGTTCGAGGGAGCGAAGCTGTCGTATGCACAGCTGAACGTCCAAGCCAACCAGGTAGCCCACCGGCTGATCAATCAGGGCATCGGCCCGGAGGACACCGTGGCGCTGGCGCTGCCGCGGTCGCTTGAGCTGGTCGTGGCCTTACTCGGTGTGTTGAAGGCGGGAGCGGCGTGTCTGCCGATCGATTCCGAGTACCCGACCGAGCGGGTGCGGTTCATGCTCGACGACGTACGGCCCTCGTGCGTGGTGACGGTGCGGGCGACCGCGGCAGGGCTGCCGGCAGGCGTGTCGCTGCTGGTCCTGGACGACCCGGCTACCATGGCGGAGCTGACCGCGGATCCGGCTGGGGAACATGACCCGACGGACACCGACCGCACCACCCGGCTGGATCCAGCTCACTCGGCCTACGTCATCTACACCTCTGGCACCACCGGTCGCCCCAAGGGCGTCATCATCCCCCACCGCAACATTTGGAATCTTCTGAACGCGACCGAAAGCCACTTCCGCTTCGGTGCCGACGATGTCTGGACCTTGTTTCATTCGTGTTCTTCTGTTTTCTCTGTGTGGGAAATCTGGGGAGCCCTACTCCACGGCGGGCGCCTTGTCGTGGCGGCACACGAGACTTCCCGGTCGGCAGCAGATTTTCTGCGGCTGTTGGTTCGGGAAGAAGTGACCGTTCTCAGTCAAACGCCAGCTGTCTTCTACCAGTTGATGCAGGCGGAACTGGCGAACTCGGTGAGGGCCAAGGACCTGTCATTGCGGTCGATTGTGCTCAGCGGTGAGGCGTTGGATCCGGGGTGCCTCGCGAGCTGGTACGACCGCCATCCTGACGATGCACCGATCTTGGTGAACATGTATGGACTTACCGAGACCACGGCATATGTGAGTTACCTGGCCCTTGACTCGAGCCTGGTCGGCGGTGCCATGCCGAGGAGCCTGATCGGGCGTGGGATTCCGGGGGCTCGGCTGTATGTGCTGGATGACGGCTTGTGCCCGGTTCCGGTGGGGGTGACGGGTGAGTTGTACATCGCTGGCGCGGGCTTGGCTCGGGGTTATTGCGGGCTGCCAAGTTTGACCAGCGAGCGATTCGTTGCTGATCCGTTTGGTGTGGCCGGATCGCGGATGTATCGGTCCGGGGATGTGGTGCGATGGCGTGCGGATGGGAATGTGGAGTTCGTAGGTCGGGTGGATGATCAGCCCGAGATCCAGGGGTTTCGGATCGAGTTGGGCGAGGTGGAGTCGGCGGTGTCCCAGTGCGCCGGAGTCGGGCGGGCCGCGGCGGTGGTGCGGGAAGATCGTCCGGGGGACAAGCGGTTGGTGGCGTATGTGGTGCCGTCGGCGGGTGGCGTGGTGGATGTGCAGCTGGTGCGTTCGCTGGTGGGTCAGCGGCTGCCGGATTACCTGGTGCCCGCCGTAGTGGTGGCGGTGGAGCAGTTGCCATTGACTCCGAACGGGACGTTGGATCGGCGGACGTTGCCGGCTCCGGAATCCGTGGCCGCGTCGTCGGGTCGCCGACCGCGGTCGGTGCAGGAGGAGGTGTTGTGCGGGCTGTTCGCCGAGGTGTTGGGGCTTGAGCGGGTCGGGATCGACGACAACTTCTTCGCATTGGGCGGTCATTCTCTGCTGGCGACCCGATTGATCAGCCGGGTGCGCTCGGTACTGGGCGCGGAGTTGGGAATCCGGGAGCTGTTCGCGCTCCCGACGGTGAAGGGGGTGGCGCGCCGACTGAGCGAGAACGGACTTGTGCGTCCGGCGCTGACGTCGGTGGCCCGTCCGGAGCGTTTGCCGCTCTCCTTTGCGCAGTCACGCTTGTGGTTCCTCAACCGCCTTGAAGGCCCCAGTGGGACGTACAACATTCCGGTTGTCCTGCGCATCAGGGGAGAAGTGGATCGGGCCGCGCTGGCGGCCGCCTTCGTGGACCTCACCGCACGGCACGAGATCCTGCGAACCGTGTACCCGGAAGGTGATGCCGGGCCCTATCAGCAGGTACTGGCCCTTGATCAGTCCGCTCCGCTCATGCGCGTCGAGCAAGTCCAGGAATCCGGCCTTGCCGAGCGGATCGCGGCGGTGGCCGAGGTGGGCTTTGATTTGGGGTGTGAGGTGCCGGTTCGGGTGTGGTTGTTGGGGGTGGGTGGGGGTGAGTTTGTTTTGGTGTTGGTGGTGCATCATATTGCGGCTGATCGGTGGTCGTTGGGTGTGTTGATGGAGGATTTGGGGGTGGCGTAT
>DATATE010000279.1:0-26656 GCA_036268955.1 Pseudonocardiaceae bacterium | reverse complement strand
GGGGAGTTGTTGGGGCGGGTGCGGGAGGTGGATTTGGCGGCTTTTGCGCATCAGGATGTGCCGTTTGAGTTTTTGGTGGAGGTGCTTAATCCGGTGCGGTCGTTGTCGCGGCATCCGTTGTTTCAGACGATGGTGGGTTTTCACGGTGCTCCTGATGCGCTTCCGGTGTTGACCGGTGTGGATGTGAGTGCGGAGCCGATGGTTTTCCCCCACGCCAAATTCGACCTGACGATCGATCTGGTCGAGCACGCTCGCGATGACGGGGACTGCGCGGGACTGAGCGGTGACCTCGAATACAGCGCGGACCTGTTCGACCGGGCCACGGCCGAGGCCATGGCGGTCCGGTTCCAGCAGATCCTGCAGGCCGTGGCGGAGGACTCAGGGCTGCGGTTGAGCCGGATCGACATACTGACGCCCGACGAGCACCGGCGCCCGTTCACCGAAGGGCGGTGCACCGCCGACGAACCGGACCGGCCGGATGTGGTCGCACGGGTCAGGGAGTTGGCCGCCACGGCGCCGGACCGGGTGGCCGCCGTCGACCCTGACGGCGCGACGAGCTACGCGCAACTGGCCGCCATGGCCGCCGGGGTGGCCCGGCAGCTGAGGGCACATGGGGTCCGCCGTGGTGAGCCGGTCGCCGTGCTCGCCCCCCGCGGCGCGACGCTGATGGCCTGCTTCCTCGGCGTGCTTGCCGCTGGTGCGGCCTACCTGCCGCTGGATATCCGCTCACCGGGGTCGCGTAACGCCGCGCTCTGTACCGAGGCGGGCCCGACGGTCTTGCTGACCGAAGCCCTCCATCGCCCCCAGGCGAAGGAGATCATCGCCGAACTGAGCGACCCGGCCGAGCTGATTCTGCTGGATGAGCGCGCCGGTTCGACCGACGACGGGCCGTTGCCGGCGGTCCATCGCCCGGAGGACCTGGCGTACGTGATCTTCACCTCGGGCTCCACCGGTCGGCCGAAGGGCGCGATGGTGGACCACGCCGGAGCACACAACCACCTGCTGGCCATGGTCGAGGAACTGGACCTGTCCGAGCGGGACCGCATCGCCTTCACCGCACCGGTCACCTTCGACATCTCGGTGTGGCAGATGCTCTGCGCTCTCCTGGTCGGCGGGCAGACAGACATCCCGGATGAGGACACCGTGCGGGATCCGCAGGCGCTGTTCGCCCGAGTGTCCGCAACCGGTGTCACCGTGCTGCAAGTCGTGCCCTCCTTGCTGCGCGGGGCATTGGACGGGTGGGACGCCGGCCTGCCGGTGCCGGCGCCGACCGCGCTGCGGTGGCTGCTGGTCGTCGGGGAGGCGTTGCCGGCGGACCTGTGTCGGCGCTGGCTCGCCCGTTTCCCCGGAATCCCGATGGTCAATGCCTACGGCCCGGCCGAATGCGCTGACGGCGTCACACTTGCGGTCATCGACGCCCCGGACCGGATCGTCGACAACCGGGTTCCTATCGGCAGGCCGATCAGGAACACCGGCCTTTACGTACTGGACGAGTTCCTGTCGCCGGTTGCGACCGGGGTGCCCGGCGATCTCTACGCGACCGGGTGCGCGGTCGGCCGGGGCTATCTCCGTCAGCCGGCGCTCACCGCTCAGGCCTTCTTGCCGGACCCGTACGCCAGTTCACCCGGTCGCAGGATGTACCGCACTGGCGACGTGGTGCGGTGGACCGTTGCGGGCGAACTGGAGTTCATCGGCCGGACTGACCAGCAGGTGAAGATCCGCGGCATGCGGGTCGAACCCGGCGAGGTCGAAGCCGTGCTCGCCGACCGGCCGGAGGTCGCCGCGTGCGCGGTGGTCGCCCGCCAGGACCAGCCCGGTGACCTGCGTCTGGTCGCCTACGTGACGCCCAAGGACGCGGTCGGGATAGACCCGGAGGAACTGCGCGGACATGCCGCCGCACTGTTGCCGGAACACATGGTGCCGTCGGTGATCCTGGTACTGGACCGGCTTCCGCAGACGGCGAACGGAAAGCTGGACCGCGCCGCGCTGCCGCGGCCGGAGTACCGCAGGACCGGGCAGGGACGGTCTCCGCGGACTCCCGAGGAGGAGGTGCTGTGCGGCATCTTCGCGGAGGTGCTCGGAGTCGAGCGGGTCGGCATCGACGACAGCTTTTTCGACCTTGGTGGGCATTCGCTGCTGGCAATCCGGCTGATCAACCGGATCCGTTCCGGGATCGGCCGGGAGCTGAGTATGCGCACATTGTTCGAAACACCCACTGTAGCCAGTCTCAGCGGCGGATTCACCGCGCAGCCGCCGCAGACCAGGCCGGCCCTGCGGCCCATGCGAAATGCTCGACAGTAAGACAAGCGGCCCGCGCGGACGCGTGGTGCACATATGCCAATATGGAGAAGGAGCCGACTCGATGAACCCGTTCGACGATCCCGACGGCGAGTACCTGATCGTGGTCAACGCCGAGGGGCAGCACTCCCTGTGGCCCGCCGCCTTCGTGCGGCCGGACGGCTGGGAGGCGACGTTCGGGCCTGCCGGCCGTCGGGAATGCCTGGAGTACGTGGACCAGGCGTGGACCGACATGCGTCCGAAGAGCCTGATCCGCGCGATGTCCGAAGAAAGCGCTGAGCGCTGACCTCGGTCGCCCGCACGTGCAGGAAAACCAGTGAGTTGTCGGTATCGCCGAGTAAATGAGGCCGAGTTGAGCGCGATCTACCTGTCTGCCGTCTGCTCGGAGCACGGCGAGCCGCATCCCCTCTCGGAACTTGGCGGTGAGGCCGACCAACTGACCCTGCCTGACTCCGGCCTTGCCAACTATCGGGTCAGCGATCAGGAGATCTGGGAAATGGCCGCCGCCGTCTGCGCGCGCTCTCTCGCCGGGGCCGCGGGTCCGCCTGATCTGCTCGTCTACGTGAGTGAGAACGACCGGACTCCGGCGGACTCCCTGGAGAAGATCCTGCGTCTGCTCGGGCTCGGCACGATCGGATACCTGGCGGTGTGCGGTCACGGTTGCGGAAACCTGGTCCCGGCGCTGCGGATGGCGAAGGACGCCCTGCACTCGGGTCGGCACGACCGGGTTCTCCTGGTCTTGGCCGACCGGGCGTCCGACCAGGACCGGACGATGCTCAGCGGCCTGTCCATCCTGAGCGACGGCGCGGTGTCCTGCCTGGTCACCCGTGAACCCGAGCAGTCGGCGAGCAGCCACTTCAGGATCGGTGCGATGACCACCCGAACCGACATCGTGCCCGACTCCGCCGCGCCCGAGGAACCTCGACTGCTGTCAATCATCAAGCTGGCTGTGGCCGGTGTCGTCGACATCGCAGCGGGCGCCGACGGGGAACTGGAAGACGTCGAGTATCTCGTGTTCGGGAACTACCGGATCACCTCTCAGCGGTTCCTCGCCTCGGCAATGGGATTTCCGCCGGAACGGCTTCTGCTGGGCCAGGTCGCAGAGCTCGGGCATTGTTTCTCGGCGGACGTCCTCGTCACATTGGACCAGAACGCGGCCAGCGGCCACTTTGAAACCGGAGACAGAATTCTCGCATCCGCGACCGGTACGCGTTCCTGGTCGATGATGCTCGTCGAATGTGTCCGACTGCCGGGCTCGAATCCGCTCGATTGAGCAGCAGGAGGCTAAGACCGCGTGATTTCGACGGCCATGATCGACCAGGAATATGTGCCGGTCGCGGATGCGAGCAAGCGATCGCCCGGCCTCAACCGGCCGGAGGCGGTGTACATGGCCAGGGTGATGAGGATGTCGGCCGAGAAGCAGTGCCCGAGTTCGCCGACCGGTCCGGCGAGCAGTTGCTGCGGGGGCAGACCCATCGCCGTTGTAAGGAACTTCTGGGAACCCATCCGGTAGTTCGGGAACAGGACGTGCCCGAAGTCGGCGCGTGCGCATCCGGTGTCTCGCAGGATGTCGGCGACCGCTGCCGTAGCCAGCTCGACCATCGTGAGCAGGCTCTGGCCGGCGAGCTGTTCCGGACCGATCTCCACCTGGGTTCTGGTGGTCAGCGCCGTGACCTTTGCCTGGCACCCGGCCGCATCCTCGGGCTCCCCGGTCACCATGCAGGCCGCAGCGCCGTCGCTGAACACGGACAGTCCGCTGAGCATCTGCCTTTCACCGTCCAGCGCCCGGTCGGCGAATACCAGCAGGATCCGGTCGTGCCGGCCCGAGCTCAGCGCGTCCCGGACCACCAGCAGGGCCGGGACCAGATTGCCGCAACCGTGACCGGACACCGCCAGGTATCTGACTGCCGGCAGCCCGATTTCGGAGGCGATCCGGGCCAGCGAGTCGTCGATCCGCCGATCGTTCTCGCTCACGTAGACGATGAGGTCCGGGGCCTTCGATGACTGTTCCAGGGTGCGCTTGCAGACGGTCTTGGCGAGCTGCCGGATCTCCTGGTGGCTGACGAGATAGTTCGCAAGGCCCTGGTTCGATGGTGGCTGCTCCGCGGCGGCTTCGTCGCCGAGTTCGGAGATGCTGTGCGGATCCCCGAGTTCGTAGCTGAAGGCTGACAGGTGGATCGCGGTCAAGGCGGCCTCATTCGGTGGTGGGCGTCGTGGCGCGGCACCGTCGCCGAGGAGTACGCCGGACTGGAGCTTTCCGCAGTAGCTTGAGGGGGCGTACTCGTGGAGTTGGAAGTAGACCCGATCGCCGAATCGAGCGCACTGTCCATCACGCCGCCGGTGAGTCTATCGGCGGATTCCTGGATGTCACAAGGACACGCTGTGACAAGTCGATCGACTGGAGGTCGTCTCTTATCTTTGGTGGCCACGGGGAATCGACTGATGGGCCGCAAATGTGGCTCTCCTGAAACGGAAATGTCATCAATCACAGTGCCCATAGTCCGGCCTCAGTCCGGCTTGTCGGGCCAGAAACACCATCCACAGGCCAGAAACACCGGGTCCCGGCGGACACCGCAGCCGCTATTGTGGCCAAGCACAGCCATGTGCGATGTTGAAGAAATGGGCCGAGTGACAGTCCTTCTGCCGTTGGTCTCGCAGCGCGGGTGTTCGGGACATTCGTCAAGTACGGCTTGCTTTTCAACGGAAGATAATCTAGATCTTGCCGAAGAGCCGACGGGGGAACGGGAATGTTGCTGTCAGAACCGAGCCGGGACGGCCCTACGCGCAGACGGCTGCTCGCGGACGCGCCGATCCGGCCGGACTATCGGCCGAGCCATTCGGGCTCACGCTTCTGCACGAACGCCAGGGGGCCCTCCACCGCGTCACGACTGCGCGTCCGCAGCTCCTCCTGCGCATATCTGGAGGCGAAGGCGTCTTTCAGCGAACGGTCGGCCGAGACCGTGACGGCCTCCTTCACGGCGCGCACCGCGAGCGGGGCGCAGCGCAGGATGTCGTTCACCCATCCCGTCACGCACTCGTCCAGCTGGTCGGCCGGCACCACCTCGTTCACGAGGCCGAGCTCAGCAGCCCGGTGTGCCGTCATGGTGCGTCCGGTCAGCAGGTATCCCATTGCCGCGTGGTACGGGATCTGTCGAGTCAGCCGAAACACTCCGCCCGCTCCGGCGATCAACCCCAGCCTGGCCTCCGGCAGGGCGAACTCGGCGTCGTCAGCGACGATGATCAGGTCGCAGGCCAGCGCCAGCTCGAACCCGCCGCCGCGCGCGTGCCCGCGCACCTTCGCGATGACCGGCTTGACCAGGTCGAAGCGCTCGGTCAGTCTCGGCCAACCGGGCTTTCCCCGGCTGCCGAAGGTGGATGCTCCGGCTGAGCCCTCCGCAGTCCGCGCCGCCAGCTCTTTCAGGTCCTGGCCCACGGAGAACGCACGCTGCCCGGCTCCGGAGAGCACGGCCACCCACATGGCGTCGTCGGAGGCGAAGTCGTCCCAGACGGCGGCGAGTTCCTCGTGCATACGCAGATCCATCGCGTTGAGCACCTCGGGCCGATTGAGCGTCACATGCGCGACGTGGCCCTCCTTGCGATACAGGACCCTGGTTCCGTTCGCTGGGATCTCGGTCGCTGGCATGATCCCGATGCTAGCCAGTCCGGCGTCCGGTTCCCCGCCGAGTTCGAGATCGCACGGCGCCGCACCACGGCGCCCGATCGCGATCCGCGGCGGCGGCGCACGATGTGCCGGCTCCGCACCGGGAGTGCGATGACCACGGGAGACCTGGCACCGGCACACTCCGGACCGTCCAACGGCGCGGTGGACGGTCCGGAGTGTGCTGCGCGTGCGCGGATCCTGACCGTGGGAACGGCCGTGCCGCCTGATTCCTACACTCAGCAGGAGGTGCTGCACGAGCTCCGGATCACCGACCCGCGGATCAGATCGCTGTTTCTCAACAGCGCGATCGATCGACGGAACCTGGTCCTGCCGCCCATGGGCCCGGATGGCGCCCGGCAGCCCGAGACCCAGGGCGAGCTGCTGCGCAAGAACCTGACCTGCGGACTGGCCATGGGCATCGAGGCGATCGAGAGCTGCCTGGCACGGGCCGGCGCCACCGTGTCGGACGTCGAGTATCTGTGCTGCGTCTCCTCGACCGGATTCATGACACCAGGATTCAGCGCACAGCTCATCAAGCAACTCGGCCTGCCGTACACCTGCTCCCGGCTCGACGTCGTCGGCATGGGCTGCAACGCTGGTCTCAACGCACTGAGCCCGGTGGTTGGTTGGGCGCAGATGAACCCAGGCAGGCTCGCGCTGATGGTGTGCATCGAGACGTGTTCGGCGGCCTACGCCTTCGACGGCACCATGCGCACCGCAGTGGTCAACAGCCTGTTTGGTGACGGGGCGGCCGCCGTCGCGGTGACGGCGGGCCCGGCCGGCCGGGCGGCGACCGGCCCGGCCGTACTCAAGCTCTCCAGCCGGATCATCCCCGATGCGATCGACGCCATGCGCTACGACTGGGACCCCGACCAGGTCAGGTTCAGTTTCTTCCTCGACCCCGAGGTGCCTTACGTGGTCGGCGCGCACGCGCGGGCGGCGCTGGACAGGCTGCTCGCGGGAACCGGTCTGCGCCGTTCGAATGTCCGGCATTGGCTCATGCACTCGGGCGGGAAGAAGGTGATCGACGCGGTGCGCGTCAATCTCGGTCTCAGCCGGTACGACGTGCGCCACACCACGAGTGTGCTCCGGGAGCACGGCAATCTCTCCAGCGGATCGTTTCTGTTCTCCTACGACCGGCTGCTGGACGAGTCCGTCGCCGAACCGGGCGACCACGCGGTCATGATGACGATGGGACCGGGTTCGACTATTGAAATGGGTTTGCTGCGATGGTGACAGAGAACGTCACGAAGACTGGCCCGAAGACACCCGGTCCGGCAGGTCGCGTGGTCGAACTGGACGGCGGGCGGGGCTACCGGCTGCTGATCGACGGCGCCGTGCCGCTCAGCGGGCTGACCGCGTCCCTGAACGGCCTGTGCGACGCCGCGGAGGACCGGCCGGATCCCACGATTGTGGTGCTGGCTCTTGGCACTACCTTGCCGGAGCACAGGTCGTGGCCGACCGGGGTCGCCATCCAGGACGTCAACCGGTGGGAACGGGCCGTGCGCAGACTTGAGCTGCTCAACTGCGTCAGCATCGCCCTGGTGCCGGAAACCTGCGGCGGGCCGGCGTTGGACCTACTGCTGGCCTGTGACTACCGGATCGGCACGGCGCATACCCGGCTGCTGTTGCCAGTCAACGACGGTCAGTTCTGGCCCGGCATGGGCCTCTACCGTCTGGCGCACCACATCGGCCTTGGCCGTGCCCGCCGACTGGTTCTGTGGGGACACGAGGTCGATGTGTCGCAGGCTCTTGAACTCGGGTTGGTGGACGAGGCTGCCGCCTCGGCCCAGGGCGCGGCGGCCGCGGCCGCGGTGCTCTTCGGCCGGATCGCCGGCGCGGACCTGGCCGTGCGCCGCCGCCTGCTGCTCGAAGCGCCGCAGGCGGCTTTCGACGACGCCCTCGGCGTCCATCTGGCTGCCTGCGACCGGGAGTTACGCCGGCTGCGTGCGGACGGTTGAGCCGAGGAAACCCGCCCGCTTCCGGTACCGGCGCCCGCTGAGGCTGTCCCGCACACGTCTTTGTCCGCGATGATCCGCACGGTCCCTGCTCGGCGACCGGCGCTGGCGCGCCGCGTGATCGGCGTCGTCGGAGAGCGGACCTTGTCGGCGGACCGCGCCGGGCTGAGTTCGGTTCGGCCGATCCGGGTACTGCGGTGTTCGCCTCAGCCGGCCGCGAGACGGTCGGCGACCGCGCCGGAGACCCTGCCGAAAGTGCGGAGCATGACCACGTCGATCGCGTCAACCGACACTGCGAGGTTCTCATGGATCAACGCGGCCAGGTGCACGGCGGTGACCGAGTTCCCGCCGCACTCGAAGAAGTCGGAGTCCTCGGTTACGTCCTCGGTTTCGAGCAGCTCGCGCCACATCTTCGCCAACTGGTCGGCAGCGTCGTTCATGTCTCCTCCTTGGCTCGTCGGTGCTCTGGGTTTCTCGGCTGTCTGATCAGACAGCCGAGAAAACTGTCTTGAGCTGCCTGTCGCGGGCCCAGGCTCCGGCGAGATCCTCCGCGACTATGCAGTACATGACGCCGTTTCTGCCGTCGAACGCGGTGGTCAGCACTACTCCGGTGCGCTCGGCCGGGTCGTAGGCGAGTCCGGCCGCGCCGAGGCGCCGCACCATGGCGCTGAAAGACTCCACGGACCAGCCTTCCGGCCACACCCGATCGAGAATGATCCGGTCCCTGCCGTAGCCGGGCCCGACCACCTGCCGGCCGATCCGATCGTAGATGTGCGTGGATCCGGTCACCCTGCCGTTGAATTCGGTGAAGAGCACCTCCCGCTCGGGAGTGACCACCGCGTCCGGGCAGAGCACTCCGCGGTAGCCGATCGCGCGCAGTGCCTCGGCCAGCCGCCCGGCCCCGTCGACCAGGGCGTCGACGATCTCGGGCTCGAGCCCGACCGCGGGCATGACCTGGCCGACCGCGAACGGCGCGGAGAGCAGTTCGCCGTCGCCGCCCAGGTGCACGCCGTCGTCGGTGACCCGGTACTCGGCGAAGAAGGCCGAGCTGTCCCGGCAATAGCTCTCCGCGACCGGCCGCCCGCGACCGTTGCTGCTCAGCCAGTCCCACTGCCGGTCGAGGTACTCACGGACGTCGGCCCGGCCGTCGACCCGCACCGTGCGCCGGGCTCCGACCGGGCGGATGCTGCCTTCGGTGCTCAGGATCTCGTTCCCCCTGCCACCGGACAGGTAGTCGTGCTTCACGATCACCGGATGGCCCAGGTCGAGCAGGTCCAGGATGGCCGCCTCGGCCGCCTGGCGGCTCGTGCACACCGCTCCCGGCGGGATGGGCACGCCGATGCCGGCCGCGATCGTGCGAAAGAACGACTTGCTGTTGGCGAGGATCCCGCCACCCTGGTCGACGAAGCCGTAGCCGGGCAGTGCGGCCGCGGCGCCCACCAATCTGGCGAGCCGGCAGACCGCCGCGTCCGGCCACAGCGCCAGCACGTCGGCGACGCTCCGGCCGCCGACGGCCGCGCGCAACGCGGCCACGAGTTCGGGATCGGCGAGCCGGTCGGGGGTCAGACTGCCCTCGGAGCCGGCCTGCGGGGTGACGAAGCGCAGCGACTCGGGCCGGGTGCCGGTCAGTCCGGTGACGTAGCGCAGGAAGGCGTCCTCCGGCGCGGACGGCAGGACCAGGACGTCGCCGTCCTCAGCGAACCAGAGCAGCCGCTGAACCCACCAACCGGTCCAGCCGCGATCGGTGCGCACGTCCTCGCTGAAATCGTTGCCGATCAGAATCCGGGTCACCGCTGCGCCCTCGGCGGATGAGTGCCCGTCAGCGGACAAGCCGACCAGCTCGTCATTGTTCTTCCTTCCGTTCAACGAGTTCGGCGATGGTGGCGATGGTGGGGCTCCGTAGGAATCCGAGCAGCGGAATCGCCACGCCGAGCTTGTCCTCGACCTCGGCGATCATCTCCTGCAAGCGGATCGAGTCACCACCACTGGCCATGAAGTTCGCCTGCATCCCGATGTCGGCCAGGCCTAGGATCCGGCACCAGATATCGGCCACGGCCAGTTCGACTGGGCTGCGTGGCGGAACCGCGGGCACCGCCGTGATCTGGACCGGGGCGGGCAGCCGGGACCGGTCCAGTTTACCGGTCGGGCCGAGCGGAATGGCCTCCAGCGGGATGATCAGGGCCGGCACCGCGTAGTCCGGTAGCTGCCGGCCCAGATAGCCGGTCAGTTCGTCCGGATCCAGAGGCACCGGCGTTGCCGAGGTTGCGTACGCGATCAGCCTTGCTTCGCCCGAGTCCCGGTTGAACAGGACGGCGGCCTGCGCCACCGAGGGGTGAGCGCGCAGCAGCGCTTCGATCTCGCCCAGTTCGAGCCGGTGGCCGCGGACCTTCACCTGTCGGTCCTTGCGCCCGCGGTACACCAGCGCGCCGTCCGGGGTGCGGCGAGCCAGGTCCCCGGTGCGGTAGTAGCGGGTCCCGTTGGGATAGCGGCCGAACACGGCCGAGGTCACTTCCGGCTGTTCCCAGTAGCCGAGCGCCAGTCGGGTGCTCAGCAACTCCACCTCGCCAAGGACCTCGGTCGGCAGGCCGTCCTCGTCGAGCAACCGGACCTCGACGCCTTCCACCGGGTGCCCGACCGCCACGAACGGGCCACTGGCCGGATCACCGGGGCGGACCAGGTGTTGCAGGGCGAGCGTGCACTCGGTTGGCCCTAGACCGTTGACAAGGGCGCACTGTTGCGGAAAGTACTCGTCGAAGCGGCGCAGATCCTCGCCGGAAACCTCCTCCCCGCCGAGCACGACTATCCGGATCGAGTTCTTCCGCGCTGCTGTGGGTGCACCCGCGGCAGCGAGCAGGTGCCGGAAGAGGGTCGGCGTGCAGTGCAGGATGGTGGCCTCGGACCGGATGAGCAGGTCCCACAGTTCCGCGCCGGGCCGGACCGGGTCGACTATGTGCAGGCTCGCGCCGCTGAGCAGCGCGCCGAAGAAGTCCATTACCGCGGCGTCGAAGGTGAACCTGGCCAGGAGCGGCAGCCGGTCGCCGGGACCGATCCGGATCCGGTCCGCGTAGGTGAGCACGTGACCGAGAACGTTTCCCTGGGTCTGCACGACGGCCTTCGGCCGGCCGGTGGATCCCGAGGTGTGCAGCAGGTAGGCGATGTCCTCGCCTCGCGGGGTCGGGTCCGATCCGGGATCCGTCGCGGCGGCCGGGCCGGCCAGGGGGATCACCGGCGCGCCCTTGGCCAGGGCTGTTGCCCGGTCGGCCAGGTCAGGGTCGCAGACGATCGCGGCGACCTTGGCGTCGGTGACGATCCGGGAGAGCCTTCCGGCCGGCTGTCGGGGATCCAGCGGCACATACGCGCAACCGGCGATGAGTACGGACCAGATGCCGACCGCGAGACCGGTGTCGTGCTCGCAGAGCAGAGCGATTCGACTGCCCGCGGGCGCCACCGGGACCAGTTGCCGGGCTAGCTCGGACGCGGTCCGCTCAAGCTCGGCGTAGGTGTAGCGGCAGGACCGCCCGGTGACGGCCGGCCGGTTCCCGTGTGCCGAGACCGTCGCGCGGAACCGGTCGACGAGCGACTCCGTCGGTCCGGGCGGCGTCGGCGGCAGGTATCCGGCGGGCGTTGGCAGCGGCCAGACCGGGCGCGCGATCGGAAGGTCGCCGACCGGCAGCCGCCGGACCGGCGAATGCGGCGCTCGCTGCGCCTCGGTCAGCACGGTGGCGAAGTGGTGCAGCAGCCACTGCGCGGTTTCCCGCGAGAACAGGCTCGCGTCGTAGCTCAGGCGCGCGACGGTGTCGGCGCCTTCGCGGTCGACCAGTAGCTCGGCATCGAAGGGCCGACCTTGGCCGGCGGGATCTGCCTTGTCTGCCAAGGGAAGCAGGCCGAAGCCGATCCGCACGGCCGCTCCGGCGGCGCGTTCGAAGTCGGAGGGCTGTGCCGCGTCTAGCTCTGCCATGTGCGCGACGGCGTCGAGTACGGCGTCCCGAGTGCGGTCGACGAGGTCTTCGAAGGGAGCCGCCGGATCGAATCCGGTGCGCAGCGGAATCACCCGCCGCTCTCGCCCGGCGGCCGTGCCGTCGTCCAGGTCCGCGCAGCCGCTCCGGGTTCCCACCAACAGATCGGCTTGGCCCGTGTGGCGGTGCAGGACGACGTACCAGGCAGCCAGCAGGACCGCGAATCCCGGCGGTTCGGAGTCGGGGCAACCACCCCCGGCCGGCAGGACGAGTTCCACGTTGGCCGCCTGGTACTCGGTGCCGGCGGCCTGCCACCGGGAGGTCGCCAGGTCGACGCCGGTGGCCTCGGCGAGTCTGTGGGACCAGTAGCCGGCTGGCTCGGCTTCGGCGGTTGGGCCGCCGCTGACCGGTCTGTGGCCGAGCGCGGAGTTGACAGACATTCCCCGTCCTTCGTGATGCCGAGATTGCTGGTGTGGGTCTGCCGAGGCGATGTCAGGCGCGGTGCGCCGCTTCACCCCATCCGTCGTTGGGATCCATCAGAACGCGCATTTCCGGCGCATTGTGGCACGCTGCCAACTCCTCACAAATTAAGGGCTGTCGCGGTTCGGAGTGAGGTATTCCGGACTTCCCTCGCTGAAATACATTGCTTGCGCGACTGATGTGTTCGGACAGCACGCACCGCCCGAGTTCAGGGTAAATGTGGCGACTGCAGATGAGCCTGGACCTCTCCCCACCGCGCTGATCCCCGCCATCAATCCCAATAGAACCCGACGCCGCATACGGGGTAGCGAGTAGGTGCAGGTGATTCGCTTCGATGCTAGCGGCTGGTACCGACGCCGAGCAAGGGAACTAAGGAGCCGGTCAATCTGGCAATGATTCAGCGGACGTATCCGAACCTTTGGCGTTCGGTGGAGAAGGCTCAGCCCGCTCAGACGTCCGCTCGGCGTGGATGATCTGTTCCGCCGTCGAATTTGAACAGTCTTGCGACGCCGGCGAAGCCTCGCTTAGGCTACCAGTTCATGATCAACGGTGTGCTCAGCACGCAAGTCGGACCGCTGCCGTGGGGAGGATCAGGCTCTGCGCCGGAGCCGCGGCGAATACCTCAGCAAGCGCGGGTAGCGCGGTGACGAGAGGGCAATGATGCACGTCTACTCGGTGACCCCGGAATCGGTCAGCCGGCATCAGCAGTTTCGAGAGGACTTCCGAACGCGGCTGGTGGCAACGGCTCGGGCAGCCGAGGCGGCGGACTGGTCGGGCATCCTGGTTCCGCACAACATGCACGAGGTGGATCCGTGGATAGTGGCCGGCCACCTGGGTTCGGTAACCGAACGACTCATCCCCCTGATAGCCGTTCAACCGGCGTGCATCCCGCCGCACGCGGCGGCTTCCTGCGCCGCCGCGTACGCGGCGCTGTACAACCGGCCGCTCTACTTCAATCTGGTGGCGGGGGCGCGAGACGACGAGATGCGGCAGATCGGCGACTCGCTCGACCACGACCAGCGTTACGACCGACTGCGCGAGTACGGCCGGACACTTCGGGCCCTGCTCAACGGCGAGAAGGTGGACGGAAGCGGGAAGTACTACGACTACCGCAAGTTCCGCCTCGAGCCCTGCCCTGAGGTGCTCGGACAGTGCAAGATCTTCGTAGCCGGGTCCTCCCCGGCGAGCGTGTCCGTGGCCACGGAAATCGCCGACGTGGTGGTGACCCATCCCGCACCCTTTCCAGAGTGGCGTGAGCGGTTCCTGGAGCCTTTGCTGGCGAGCGGCTACCGAGGAGAACTGGGGATCCGGATCGGTCTCGTCTGCCGGCCGGACGCCGACGAGGCGTGGCAGCTCGCCGCTGACCGTTTTCCGCCGTCCTGGCTCGGTCGGCAGGAGACGCTGCTCAAGACCAGGTCGCAGAACACCTGGTCCAGGGAACTGGCCGAACGCGCCGTGGCTCGGTCTGATCAGGAGCAGACCGAAGACGGCGTGCGTGACACCTACTGGCTCGGCGCGTTCCAGAGCGGCCAGGCCAGCGCGCCGTTTCTGGTGGGCAGCTATGGCGATGTGGCCGCCAGACTGAGCGAGTACACCCAGGCGGGTGTCGGCCACGTGCTGCTCAACGGAGTGCACGACGACGACTATCAGCACACCCAGGAGGGCCTGCGTTGGCAGGCGGCGAAGCTGGCCGGAAACTGAACCCGCGGAGCGGCTGCGTCGGCCGGAGCATCGGATGACGGTGGGGATCGTGGAATCTCCGAAGGTCCGCGGACCTGGCGGGCATGGTGGAAGCCTTTCGCGGCTGCCCATTGACGGCGGGTACCGGTGAATGACCTCGGTCTTGTACAGGCCGATGGTCGATTCGGCCGACGCGTTGTCGTCGGCGTCGCCCACGCCGCCGACAGTCCTTGCCGTGCAGGGGATTCCGTGCACGCAGTCGACGTATGTCGGGCGCTGCTCGCTCCGGCGCCGGCGCAAACGCCGTGGCGCGGGACCCGATCGTCCTGCGGCCGCACTGTACATTGCGGACCCTCGCACGCTGCCTCGTGCCCGAAGCTCACTCTTATCGTGAACCCGGCGCTCGACAGGCGGTATTGGATGCGCACGCTTGGGAAACGGGCCGATTCGGCCTGGCCGCGACCGCTGTCGCCATGGCTGTGGAAAGACATCGAGGTAATTGTGCCTTTGACGATGCATGGCGACCTTCGACAATGCTATCCTGCTGTCCCTATGCGAGATCTTCCGCTCATGGATACCGGGACACCGGACTGTCGTTCCACGCATCGTTTTCTTCTGTGGCTTGCCGGAGTGCTGCGCGCTCCGATAGCACTCGGCATCGCCTACGGAGTCGTCACCATGCTGGGGCGCTCCCTCGTGCCATTCGTGACCGGCCTCGTCATCGACCGAGGCATTATCGGCCACAACCAGGGGGAGTTGCTGACCTTGGGCGGGGTGATGTTCGGCCTCGTGTTGATCCAGGCCATGACCACCACCCTCCAGGAGCGCTGTGACTTCGCGACCAACATGGGCGCCTCTTTCAGGACGATGCAGTTGGTCAACCGGCAAGCCGCCCGTCTTGGCGCGACGCTGCGCGAGCGGGTCTCCGCGGGCGAGGTGATGAACATCGGGGTCGGCGACGTCACGCCGATCGGTGACGCGCTGGCGTCGACCTCTCGTGGAGCCGGAGCCGCCGTCGCCGTCGTCGTCGTGGCGGTCATCATGCTGACCTCAGCCTGGCAACTCGGGCTGATCGTGCTGATCGGTACGCCGCTGATCGTCTGGCTGCTCACCAAGATCTTGCTCCCGGTCCGGCGCAAGCAGCGGGAAGTGCGTAAGCAGCAGGGCAAGTTGTCCGGGATCATGATCGACATCGCCAGCGGGCTGCGGGTGCTGCGCGGCATCGGCGGTGAGGAGCACTACGTGCGGCTCTTCCAGTCCGAGTCCCAGCGCACGCGCGCGATGGCCACCGATGTGGCGCGGCAGCAGGCCGGAGTCGCCGGCGTGCGGGTCATCCTTACCGGCCTGTTCTCTCTGGCCGTGGTCTGGCTCGGCGCCCACCTCGTCCTGGCCGGGCAGCTTCAGGTCGGCCAACTGGTCGCGTTCTACGGATATGCCGTCTTCCTCGTCACCCCGTTGCGCTGGATCACCGACGCGGTCTCCTCCCTGACCCAGGGCAGGGTGTCGGCCGACCGGGTCAGGCTGTTTCTGGCGCTGGAACGCAACCTGCCGGACGGCCTCGCTGACCGGGAGCCGGCGGCCGAGGCCGACTTGGCCGACCCGGAATCCGGACTGACCTTCCCCTACGGCTCGTTCACCGCGGTGGCGTGCGCCTCTTCGACCGATGCGGCGACCCTCAGCGACCGGCTCGGGCGCTACGTCGAGTCCGGGGCCACCATCGCCGGAATCCCATTGTCGGCACTGCCCTTGGCGGCCGTGCGCGAGCGGGTGCTGATCGTGCGCAACGACGACTACCTGTTCGCCGGAGCGCTCGGCGCCGAACTGGATCCCACTCGCCAGGCCTCGCCCGAGCGCGTGCGGGAGACCATCACGGCCGCGTCGGCGCTTGAGATCATCGAGGCCCTGCCGGCGGGCTTGGACAGCGAACTGCAGGCTGGCGGCCGGAATTTCTCCGGCGGCGAGCGTCAGCGGCTGCGGCTGGTGCGGGCGCTGGTGGCCGATCCCGACGTTCTCGTCCTGGTCGAGCCGACCAGTGCCTTGGACGCGCTGACCGAAGCGAAGGTGGCGCAACAGATGCGGGCGAACCGTACGGGCAGGACGACCGTGGTCTTCACCACCAGCCCGGCCGTCCTGAGCCTCGCGGACGGCATTTCGTATGTGGAGAAGTGCATGGTGGCCGCGTATGGCACGCACGAGCATCTGCTGGCGGACAAGCGCTACAAGTCACTAGTGACGAGAGAGGTTGATCTGGCGTGACCGCGCTGCCCGTCGCTTCGAGGAAGGCGGTACGCGGCTATGCCCGCAAAGTTGCCCTCAAACATCCGAAACAGCTTGGCCTGGCCCTTGGCCTGCAGGCGCTGACCGCAGGGTGTTCCCTGGTCGCCCCGTGGCTCCTCGGCGAACTGGTGGAGCAGGTGCAGTCCGGAGTCAACCGGGTCACCGTAATGGTGCTGCTGATTCTCGCCTTCCTGTTCCTCCAGGCCGTGACGCTGTCTCTGGCCAACTACCACACCGCCCGACTGGCCGAGAAGGTCGTCGCGGAGCTGCGTGAGGACTTCGTTCGTGATGTTCTCGGCCTGCCACTGGCCACGATCGAAAGCGCGGGCGTCGGTGACCTGATCACCCGTTCGACCCGCGACGTCGACGCGCTCACCGTGGCTGCCCGCACGAATGTGCCCAGTACGCTGGTCACGCTGACCACCATGGTGGTGCTCCTCGGCGCACTGCTTCTGGTTGGCTGGCTGATGATCTTCCCGTGCCTGCTGGCGGTTCCGATCTTGTGGCCAATCGCCCGCTGGTACCTTTCCCGAGCACGGGACGGCTACCTGCGTGAGCGGGCGTCCTACGCCAAGGTGACCGAGACGTTGGCCGAGACGATCACCGGGGCCAGAACGGTTGAGGCCCTGCGCCTTGGCTCCTGGCGGGAGAAGCGGCTTCGCGGGGATATCGGGATCGCCTACCGGGCCGAGCGCTATACCTTGTCCCTGCGGTCGGTGTTCCTGCCGGTCACCGATACCGCCATCGCGATCCCCACGGTCGCCACCGTCGTTCTCGGTGGCTACTTCTACAGCCAAGGTTGGGTGTCGCTCGCCGGGGTCACCGCGGCGACCCTGTACACCCAGCAACTCGCCGGGCTGATCGACCTGCTGCTCTACAACCAGGACAAGCTCCAGGTCGCGGGCGCGTCCGTAGCCCGCTTGCTGGGGGTCGCCAAGAAGAGCACTGATGAGTCCCGTGCCTTCGCTGTTGCGGCTGAGCCGCGCAATGCCCCGGCCCTCTCGTCGCGGGACATTGAACTGCGTGAGGTTTGTTACGGATATTCCGACGACCACGATGTCCTGCACAAGGTGAGCTTCACTGTCCGCGAAGGCGAGCGAATCGCCATCGTAGGTCCGTCCGGCGCTGGGAAGACCACATTGGGCCGCCTGCTCGCCGGGATCGATCCGCCGCGTGCAGGCTCCGTGTCGTGCGGTGGCGTGGCGCTGACCGATATCCCGCGCTCCGAATTGCGCTCGGAGATCGCCTTGGTCACCCAGGATTACCATTTCTTCAACGGCTCGGTCCGGGACAACCTGCTCCTGGCCAAGTCCTCCGCGAACGATGAGGAACTGCGGGAGTGTCTGGAGGCTGTCGCCGCCTGGACGTGGGTGTCCGAGCTAGGTCTCGACACCCGGCTCGGCACCGACACCAGGGAGATCTCGCCCGCCGAGGCGCAACAGGTGTCCCTGGCCCGATTGCTGCTCAGCGACCCGCACACACTGGTGCTGGACGAAGCGACCTCGCTGCTCAACCCGAAGGTTGCCCGCGACCTTGAGCGTTCCCTGGCCGCTTTGATGTCTGGTCGCACGCTGATCTCGATCGCCCATCGGCTGCACACCGCGCACGACGCGGACCGGGTGATCGTGCTGGAGGAGGGGCATGTCGTGGAAACGGGCTCCCATCAAGAGTTGCTTGACGCAGCTGGTGCGTACGCCACTTTGTGGAACTCCTGGCACGGCATCGGAAACCCTGTTCACTGAACGGAAACACTCGACATAGGTTCTGACACCTACTATTGTTTCGTGTCTAGGGTGGATACGTCTGTTGGGGGGAAACTTGACGGCTTCCGTTCGTACACATGGAGATCAGGCCACGTCGGAATGTGACACGATTCATGGGCTCGTCGAGCGGGCCGCCGCACAGGCCCCGGACGCAACTGCCGTGTCCATGAATGGCGTCAATCTGACCTACCGAAATCTCAATTCCATGGCCAACGCCGTAGCCCGAGAACTTCGTCGGCGCGGAGCCGTCGTCGAATCACGAATTGCGTTGATCATGCCCCGATCCGTGAACTTCATCGTGGCCGCGCTCGGCGTGCTCAAGTCGGGTGGTACGTATGTTCCCATCGATCCGACATACCCTGAGGATCGACAGGCGTTCATATTCCAGGACTCTCATGCTCAACTAATACTGGTCGACACTCCTGGCTCAACCCTCGGCGACACGGAGAGCCTGATCGTGCTCAGCGAGATGGTGAGCCCTGACGATCAGTCGGCCGATCTCGGCATACCGGTGGACTCTGCCAGTCTTGCCTATGTCACATACACCTCAGGCTCGACAGGTTTACCCAAGGGCGTTTCCATTTCCCATGGCGCGGTAGTAGATCTGCTTACCGCTGATCCACGGCTCGCGGTAGCTCCGGGTGATGTGGTCGGTCACCTCGCACCAACCGCCTTTGACGCTTCCATATTCGAGATCTGGTCCGCGTTGACACACGGCGGTCGTATCGCGGTACTCGCGGGTCAGAGCGTGTCTACCGAGGAACTGGGTCGGTGGCTTCGCGAGGTCAAGCCCGACTGGCTGTTCTTGACCAGCGGCTTGTTCCATCTGCTCGTTGAGCACGATCTGGAAGCCCTTCGATCAGTCGGTGTCCTGCTCACAGGCGGAGACGTATTGTTACCTCAGCATGTTCTTGCTGCGGGAGCAGTCGTGAGCGGTGCGGTCTACGCAGCGTACGGTCCCACCGAGACTACTGTCTTCGCGTCTCTGCACACCGTGGACTCGGGTGAGTCATATGAGCGCGTGCCACTAGGAGAGGCGCTCAGCAACAAGACGATGCTGGTGCTCGACGAACGGCTCGATGAGCTTCCGATCGGAGAGGTCGGCGAGATCTATCTGGCTGGCACAGGACTCGCCAGGGGTTACCACAATCGGCCGGCGCTGACAGCTGAACGTTTCCTGCCGGATTCGCTGTCCGGGATTCCCGGTGCCCGCCTATATCGGACCGGGGACAAGGGCAGCCGCCTGGCCAGTGGGGAGGTCGAGTTCTTCGGCCGGTCCGACCGGCAGGTGAAGGTACGGGGCTTCCGCATCGAGCTCGGCGAAATCGAGATGGTGCTGTGTTGCCATCCCCTGGTAGGGGCCGCCGCCGTAGTTGTCGCCGACGACGGTGGAAAACGTCTTGTCGCTTATGTGACCCAGGCCGGCGGAGACGAGTGCACGACCGACGAGGACGAGCTCACGACCGGTGGGCTACGTACCTGGCTTGCCGAGCGCCTGCCAGCTTATATGCTGCCGAACAATTATCTGTTGATGGACGAGCTTCCGCTCGATCCCAACGGTAAGCTGGACCGTACCGGTCTGCCGACCTTCTGGCAGCACCGAGCCGACTTGGGGCATCTTGGACTGCCGCGCTATGTCGGGCCACGGACCGGGATCGAGCACGTGGTCTCGGGCGCGTTCTTGGACGCCCTGCTGATCGACAAGGTTGGTGTACATGACAACTTTTTTGAGCTGGGTGGCGACTCACTGCGTGCCGCACGGGTACTGGACCAGCTGCGCGGGCACGGGATGAAGCTCAGCGCGCGCCAGTTCTTCCAACGTCCCGTCGTTGCCAAACTGGCCGAATACCTTTCCTCGTACAGCAAGTCCGAAGAGGCGACACAGTCGGTCCTCGGCTGATCCAGGATGGTCAGTTGGCCAGAATGATATTGCTTCATCGGGAGCAATGACACATCCAACGAATTCGAGCCAACGGAGTTTGGGCAACGCCATGCTGAATGTTGGAGTACGATCAGACGAACGGGTGCCGCTAGCGGAAATCGATCTCTTTGACCCAGGACGTTACAGTTCTGGGTCGCAGCATCCGTCCTGGCACACACTTCGGGCGGACAAGCCGGCGTGGAGCCAGATCGGACAGGACGGTACACGATTCTGGTCGGTAACTCGGTACTCCGACGTGCTACGGGTGATCAAGGACTACCGAAACTTCAGCTCCGAGTACGGCACGATACTGGCGGTACTCGGCGGTGACAGCGCGGGCGGCCGAACCATTAATTTGATGGATCCTCCTGAACACAGCCGGATCAGAATTCCGACGATGAAGCTGCTGTCCACCGCGGCTGTACAACGTCATACAGCTCGCGTCCGGGATCGGGTGCGCTTGATTCTCAAACCATTCTTGGATGAGGGAGAACTCGATGTCGCCCCGTTGATGATGCGGCTACCGATGGCCGTCATAGGTGACATCGTCGGGGTTCCGGAAAACGAATGGCCAGACGTCACCCAGTGGACCATGTCCGGGGTGGCACCCGAAGATCCGATGTACTCGCTTGGTAGCGTGGAGAGCACGCTGAATAATGCTCATCTAGAACTGTTCACCCTCTTTCGTGACCTTCTTCGTAAGCGTGCCGCTCGCCCGAAAGACGATATAATTTCAGCGCTACTCCAAGTTGAGATTGCGGGTAAAAAACTCAGCCAAGACGACGTGATCCTCAACTGTTACAGCTTTGTCATGGGGGCCAATACCACCACCCCGCACGTAGCCTCACAGCTCCTGCTGGCGTTGACGGAACGGCCAGAGATGTGGCAATCCCTGCGGGATGGCCGGATCTCCGTTGGCGATGCCGTCGAAGAGGGGTTGCGATGGGCCACTCCGACCAATCACCTGGTCCGGCGCACCACGGCGGCGGTCGAGCTGGCTGGAACCAGGATTGAGGCGGGTGAACTGGTTTGCGGCTGGGTGGCCTCTGCCAATCGCGATGAAACTGTATTCGAGCGACCATACGAATTTGACCCGACCCGAAATCCAAATCCCCACCTGGGATTCGGGCACGGCATTCACTACTGCAACGGTGCGCCGGGCGCGCGGCTAGTGATTAACCAGGTCCTCGAGGAGCTTTTGGCTGGTGTCGAGAGGTTCGAGAGTGCTGGACAAGTAATTCATCTCCGGTCAAACTTCATCAACGGTATCACCGGACTGCCGGTGAGAACTTACCCAGAACGTCACCCCGGACGGATCAAGGTCGACATGTCGGCAACCGATGCGTGCCCGATACGCCAGTAAAGCACGCCCATGCGAGCTGCCAGATGTGAGAATTCGCTGCAGGAGGAGAAGTCGTGATCGAAAGTCCGTACGGAGCCGCGTCCACGGCGAACCCCTGGCTCCTGCAAGGAGCTCCTGGCCCTGCCGAGTTCGTCATTTTCGGTTTCCACTACGCCGGAACAGGTGCAGGCTCCAGCTATCGTGACTGGCCCCAACAAATCGGCAGCGGGTGGTTCTGTCCGCTCCAGCCGCCAGGGCGAGAAGATCGAATAGTCGAGGATCCGCTACCCACTCAACACGCGTTCGCCGAGCAACTCGCCGCCGCCATTCGTCCATATCTGGATCGGCCATATGCTTTTGTTGGTCACTGCGGCGCCTTTCCATACATGCTTGAGACGACCTTGCATCTGGCAGAACTTGGTCTGCCGCTGCCGCGCCGGTTGTTCGCCTCGTCCTGGGGAGCACCGCACAAGGGTCTCTACGGTCGGCTCAACTTCGTCGATCTCGACCAGCTCGACATCATCGCCGAGATCCAACAGATTACCCAGCTGCGTCTTGGTAGTCCTCTCCCCACGGATCTCGTCGAGCTGGCAGCGGAGACACTGATGTTCGACCTACGCGCCCTGCGCGGCTACAGGTATGACGGCAATCCTCCAGTTCCGTGTCCCACTGTCGTCCTGGGTTGGACCGAAGACGATATCGTTCCACCTGAAGAGGTCTGGCCCAGCGCCTGGGACGAGTGCTCGAACGCCTCCTATCATCTCCTGCAAGGCGATCATTGGGAGTTCCTCCGATGCTCACCGAAGCTGCGTGCAATAATTGAAACGGAAATGATGAATTGACCAGTCAAAAATCATGGACAAGAAAGATCCAACTAATGTGACCGACAACACGAGTCGTTGGTTGAAGTGTCGTGACCCTGGATCGGATCGACAAATTCGGCTGTTTTGCTTCCACCATGCGGGAGGTACGGCATCCGCATACCTGAAGTGGCCTGATTTGTTGCGTCAGGGCGTGCATTCGATCGCCGTCCAGCTCCCAGGGCGAGCAGACCGATTCGCCGAGCCACCGTATGATCGCATGGGCCCGCTCGTAGGTCGGCTCAAAGACGAACTGGCATCCATGCTTTGTGACCAGCCGTACGCCTTCTTCGGTTACAGCATGGGCGCACGGGTGGCTTTCGCACTGTCCCGAGCTGTCCGTGACGCCGGGTTGCCGGGCCCCCAGATGCTCTTTGTCGCCGCGAGCCCAGGTCCAAGCCTGGCGATCCCGGTGCCTGGCTGGCAGGAACCGGACACCGGCCTCGTCGAGTACTTGGAGGATGTTGGCGGCACACCATCGGAGGTACTGGCGAAGCAGGAATTGATGGAACTGCTGCTCCCGACGATACGAGCGGACCTTACGGCCGTCGCGACGTGGCCGTATTCCGTGCAGGATCCATTGAGCTGTCCGATCCGCGCTATAGCCGGCGAACGAGACGACTACGCCTCACCCGATCGGATGAGTGCATGGAAAGCGGAGACCGCCGCCGATTTCAAGATGAGTGTCCTCCAAGGGGATCACTTCTTCCTACATACCGATTTGGCTCGCATCGTCGAGATCGTCAATAACGATCTGGCCGCCGTACTCGAATCCACCGATAGCCGACTCAAACGGACCCTGGATCAACCGAACGGGTTCAGTCATAATATACGCTGAGAGAACCATACCGGGCTGCAAAAGGGGAGACATCTAGTATGACTATGCAAGCGGATGGTGCAATTCTGACTAGTCGGCTCGAGACGAGCCCGGCGTACACCGAATTCGTCGCGGGCTCGTTCTTCCGTGATCTCCAGAACGCGCCGCTCAGTAAAGAGGAGGTCAGCGTCTTCTTGGGCCAGTGGTGGCACCCGTTGCACTACTTCCCGACTTTCCTGGCGCGTTGTGTCTCCGTCCTTCCGGACATCGCGTCCAAGAGCGCGATCACCAGGATCCTGAACCAGGAAACAGGAAACGGACGGGTGAATCGGGCACATGAGGTCATCTACCAGGACAGCATGGAACTCGCGGGCTTCGAGCGGTCGGCGGTGGCTGGATCAGCGCCGTTCTCAGAGACGGCAGAGCTTGTTGCCGGATACCAACAGGCTTCGGCGGAGCGCTGCTCGGCGCTGGGCTTTATCTATGCGACTGAGGTAACGGACCTGCTCATGGTCTCGAGTATCGGCACTGCCGTTGAGCGCGCGACCGGAGTGGCCGAGAACAAATGGGTTGCCATACACGTGGCGCAAGAGCCCGATCACGTGGCCGAGGCCGGACATACGATGCTGGAGGGCTACACTCGCGAACAAGAGGACGAGATCGTGCGTAGCGCAGACCAGATGTGGCAGCTGTGGACTCGGTTCTTCCAGCGGATTTCGGTCGAGACTGGCATCAGCCGGCATGTGTCGAACTGAACGGATGGGGCGGAATACTTCGCATTCCGCCCCATCCGTGCGGCGCCGCTGCTACGCGGTATTTGTCGGAACGGATGCCCGAATTCGACGAGCGACGTGCTCGGTTACCCGCTAAGACGTGCGGTCGGACCGTATCCTCGGTGGGCTTGCCTTGGCCAGCAGCAGAACAAGCGAGCGGCCGAAACTGGATGGTCCATGGCAGACCTGTGCGTTCCGGTTGGGATGTGGCGGTGCGGGGAACACCGCCGTTTGTATCGGGGGCAGTCGTGGACACAGTGCGGAACAAGTGGGGCGTAGGTGTGGCTGCGGCGCCTGACATCGCTGAGGGCGATGGAGTGACGAATCCGCCTGTGAGGAGCCGCGGAACTGTCGTGGTGAGCGGCATGGCCTCTGACTCGCACACTTGGAATCTGGTCTTCCTGCAGCTGTTGATCGAGGAGCTCGGCTACAATGTGGTGAACCTTGGGCCGTGTGTTCCGGACGAGTTGCTGGTCAGTGAATGCTGCCAGATCGCGCCTCTCATGATCGTCATCAGTAGCGTCAACGGCCATGGGCACCAGGACGGTATGAGGGTCATTGGACAGTTGCGGGACTGTGCGCAGTTGGCCAGGACACCCACGGTGATCGGTGGCAAGCTCGGCATTTCCGGCGGGCAGGACATGCAATCACTCGACGAACTCAGGGCGGCCGGCTTCGACGCGGTTTTCGAGGATGGCGTCAGCGGCGTGGTCGAATTCAAGAAGTTCGCCATGGCACTTCCCGGGAGCGCCACTGTGGTGGTGGAAAAAAATCGGATCCCAAGATGAGATCCGTCTCGTCGACCCAGCATCTGGACGCCGTCGGTGATCGACTCGTCGACTTCGGGGAATTCGTTCGCGAAAAAAGTAATTCCGGCGCTCTGGTGGTGCAGCCCAGAATGGGGTTCGGCACCTCGGATGAGATGCGGGCTGGTTTGATCGCGACGAAGGACGCGGCAGCGACAACCGTGGGGACGATCACTCTTGACAGCTACACCAGGGTGGGTGATCTGGGCGCGGTGGCGACCGCGCTGCGGGACGATATCAAGCTGAACGGATACCCGATCCTCAACCATCCGGCGGATGCCACCCGTTCGATGCTGGCCGGCGTGAGGGGTGCTGACTTCCCGGTGCAGGTCCGCCACGGCTCTGCGACCCCGATGGACATCTTCTCAACACTGATGACCTTGGGTCTCAATGCGACCGAAGGTGGACCGGTGTCGTACTGCCTGCCCTATGGGCGCACGCCACTCGCTGATTCGGTGCAGAACTGGACACGGTGTTGTGAGGTCTTCTCCCGGTTCAGGGAGATCGGTGTCGAGCCGCACCTGGAGACGTTCGGCGGCTGCTTGATGGGACAACTTTGCCCGCCGAGTCAACTCGTGGCGATGAGCATGCTTGAGGCATTGTTCTTCTACCACTACGGAATTCGAAGCATTTCGGTCAGCTATGCACAGCAAACCAACTTCGACCAGGATGTCGAAGCTGTTTTCGCGTTGCGCCGACTGTGCGCGGAGCTACTCCCTACGGAAAATGTTCACACCGTGATATATGCCTACATGGGAGTTTATCCGAAAACGTCGAATGGTGCTTACAGGCTGCTTGGGCAAGCGGTGAAGATTGCTGTCCAAACTGGGGCGGAACGGATTATCGTCAAGACGGTGGCCGAATCTCGTAGGATTCCTGTCATTGCAGAAAATGTGGCGGCGCTGGAATATGCCGGCGGGATAGCCGAAATGACTCGCCCCACGCTCGAAATGCGGACGGCGGGCGAATCACAGACATATCGGGAAGCCCATGCTCTCGTGGATGCAGTCCTGAATATGGACCCCGATATTGGCCGCGCGCTATTGCTTGCTTTCAAGCGTGGATATCTTGACATACCGTACTGTGTTCATCCTGACAATGCCGGTCGCAGCCGAAGCTACATTGACGGTGATGGCTGGCTCAGATGGAACGATATCGGCTCCCTTCCACTTTCTGGAATTGTCCGGAAAGATCGGTGGAGAAAGATTACTGCGTCGGGCCTGTTGGATGATCTGTCGTATGTTCGGGCCAAATTCGACCATCAGCTGCCGGCACCTGGCCAGCTGGCCAGTACACGGTTTCGCCTGTCAGATGGTTCTGCCGATTCATCTCTGTAATACTTCGGTGACGACCAGATCCAGATACTGATTGAATCGCCACGGGTTCGGTGGAGACTCGATTACTTGGATCCGGCCCCGGTGAGGGCGGGGATTTCAGGGTAATGCTGGACCTTCTGGAGCGGGTCTTCTCCCGGCTGATGCCACGCAGCCCCTGGTCCTTCATGAGGCGTTCGACCGTGCAGCGGGCGACATCGGTTCCTTGTCGGTTCAGCTCGGCGTGGATCTTCCGAGCCCCCGTAAACGCCGAGATTCACCTCATGAACGTTGGCGATCAGCGGCACCAGTTCGGCGTCGCGCACTGCCCGTGCCGACGGCTCACGGGTCCGGTGCGCGTAGTAGGTGCTCGGGGCGATCTGCACGCCGGCCTTGGCCAACACCTCACAGATCGGACTGGCGTGCGCCTATGTGGGCGTCGCCGGAATAGGCGTCGACGTCACCAACGGTGGACGGTTGTCGCGAACGCTGCGGCGGCCATTCACCATCGGCCATGGCCTCGTGGTTCTGGAACGCGGTGCGCGGTGTCGGGTGTGTGGGTGCTCTGGCTGCTCGGAGCAAATCGGTGTTCTCGTCAAGGGGTGGATGCCGCGTAACTGGTCAGGTTTGTTGAGGCGGTTGCTGGGACTGGCTACCGGCCTGGGATGATCTTCATGTGTCGGTTCCTGAAGGTGTGTCGCTGGAGCGGTTGCTCGCGCGCCTGGAGGAACTGGAAGCGCGAGTCGCGCAA
>DATATE010000278.1:0-4476 GCA_036268955.1 Pseudonocardiaceae bacterium | reverse complement strand
TGTGCTTGATCCGCCGTCGGTGGGGGCGTGGGATGTGCGGCGGGTGCCGGAGGTGTATCGCTTTTTGAGTCAGGCTCGGCATGTGGGGAAGGTGGTGTTGTCGGTTCCGCGTCGGGTGGATCGGGATGGCACTGTGTTGATCACTGGTGGTACTGGTGTGTTGGGTGCGATGTTGGCTCGGCATCTGGTCACCGAGCATGGGGTGCGGCGGTTGCTGTTGCTCAGCCGAAGCGGTCCGAACGCGGACGGCGCTCAGGCATTGCTCGATGAGCTGACGGCGCTGGACGCCACTGCCGAGATCGTCGCCTGCGACGCGGCGGATCGGGCTGCGCTGGCGACGGTGTTGGCCGGCATTCCGGCCGAGCACCCACTGATCGGTGTGGTGCACGCTGCGGGTGTGCTGGGCGACGCGGTGTTTGCCGCGGTCACTGTTGAGCAGTGGGATTCGGTGTTGCGGGCGAAGGTTGATGCGGCGTGGAATCTGCATGAGTTGACTGCCGGGTTGGATCTGTCGATGTTCGTGATGTTCTCGTCGGCGGCCGGTATTTTCGGTTCGCCCGGTCAGTCGAACTACGCTGCCGCCAATACCTTCCTCGACGCGCTGGCCCAGCACCGTCAACACCTCGGCCTGGTGGGCACGTCGTTGGCCTGGGGATGGTGGGAGCAGAAGACCGGCATGACCGGCCACCTCGCTGACCGCGAAACCGCTCGGATGGCCCGGCAGGGGTTCGCGCCGATCGCCTCGCGGGACGGGATGGCGCTGTTCGACGCCGCGCTGGCCTCCGGACACGCACTGCTGGTGCCGGCCAGGATCGACGCGGGCGCCGTCGCGGCGTCGGGGAACGTCCCCGACATCCTCCGACAGATCGCGCACGGTAAGCGGCGGACCGTCGACTCTTCGGCGCCGGACCGTCGCTCGACGCTGGCCGCGCGGCTCACCGGCCGCAGCCCCGACGAGCAGGAGCGCATCGCGCTGGAGTTCGTCCGCGCCCAGGCGGCCGTGGTGCTCGGCCATGACAGCGCCGCGCGGATCTCGGCGGAGCGGACGTTCAAGGACCTGGGCTTCGACTCGCTCAGTGGCGTCGAGTTCCGCAACCGGCTACAGGCCAGCACCGGCCTGAAACTGTCCGCCACCACCGTGTTCGACTACCCGACCCCGCAGGCGCTGGCCGGCTACATGCGCGCGGAGATGGCGCCCGACGGCAACGACGGCGACCGCGCCGTACGCGACCTGATGTCGCTGCTCACCCAACTGGAGCACGGCTACACCAGCGTCGAGTTGGACGAGGGTGCCAAGGACGCGTTCCTGCGCCGCTTCAGCGCGATCGAACGATCGCTGCGCGGTGGGGAGAACGGCGCCGCCAAGGACTTGGAGTCCGCCGATGACAGCGCGCTGTTCGAGTTCATCGACGGCAACTGAACCGCCTATCCGCCCGGCTGCTCTACCGCCGATCTGCACAGCTTTGAGGGAGATGACTGGTCATGTCGAATGAGGACGACCTCCGCAAGTATCTGAAAAAAGCGTCGACCGAGTTGCAGTCGCTGCGATCCAGGCTGTCTGAAGTGGAGGGACGGGCGTCCGAGCCGATCGCGATCGTCGGTGTCGGTTGCCGCTACCCAGGTGGGGTCACCTCGGCGGACGAGCTGTGGGACATGACAAGTCGCGGGTCGGACGTGGTGTCCGGGTTTCCGACGGACCGGGGCTGGGACCTCGACAACCTGTATGTCCCTGAGGTCGTCACGCCCGGCCGGACGTACACGCGGGAGGGCGGCTTCCTCGCCGACATCGCCGGTTTCGACGCCGGGTTCTTCGGCATCAATCCGCGTGAGGCGACGGCGATGGATCCGCAGCAGCGGCTGTTGCTGGAGGTGTGTTGGGAGGCGTTGGAGCATGCGGGTATCGATCCTCGGTCGCTGAAGGGCACGCCGACCGGCGTGTACGCCGGGGTGTCCACCGCCGACTACGGCGGCCGGTTCATCGACCATCAGCCGCCGGGCACCGAGGGTTATATGGCCGAGGCCAACGCGGTCAGCGTCATCTCCGGCCGGGTGGCCTACGTGCTGGGTCTTGAAGGGCCCGCGGTGTCGGTGGACACGGCCTGCTCCTCGTCGCTGGTGGCGCTGGACGCGGCGATCCAGGCCATGCGCGCCGGTGAGTGCTCGCTGGCATTGGTCGGCGGCGTGACCGTGATGTCGACGCCGGCCACCTTTGTCGGGTTCTCCCAACTGCGCGGACTGGCGGCCGATGGTCGGTGCAAGGCGTTCGCGGACAGTGGCGATGGTTTCGGGCCTGCCGAGGGTGCCGGGATGTTGGTGATCGAGCGGTTGTCGGAGGCGCAGCGGCTGGGGCATCGGGTGCTGGCGGTGGTGCGGGGCACTGCGGTGAACCAGGACGGCGCGTCCAATGGGCTGACCGCGCCCAACGGTCCGTCCCAGCGTCGGGTCATCCAGCGTGCCTTGGCGAACGCTGGCCTCACCGGTGCCGATGTCGACGTGGTGGAAGCGCACGGCACCGGAACCGCGTTGGGCGACCCGATCGAGGCGCAGGCGTTGATGGCGACCTATGGTCAGGACCGGCCGGCGGATCGGCCGTTGCTGATCGGGTCGGTCAAGTCGAATATCGGTCATACGCAGGCGGCGGCCGGGGTGGCCGGCGTGATCAAGATGGTGCAGGCGATGCGGCATGGCGTGTTGCCGGCGACCCTGCATGTCGACCCGCCGAGCAGCAAGATCGACTGGTCCGAGGGCGCGGTGGAGTTGTTGCGGGAGCAGCGTTCCTGGCCGGAGACCGCTCGGCCGAGGCGGGCCGCGGTGTCCTCGTTCGGCATTAGCGGGACCAACGCGCACGTCATCCTGGAAGAGGCGCCCAAGGTCGAGCCGACGCCGACCGTTGCAGAGCCTTCGGCCACCCCGGCGCTGATTCCGTGGCTGCTGTCCGCGCGCAATCCCGAGGCACTGGTGGGCCAGGCCCACCGCCTGCGCGGCTTCCTCGACCAGCGGCCGGACCTCGACGCGGTCTCGGTGGCCGAGGCGCTGAACCGGCGCACCGACTTCGAGCACCGAGCGGTGCTGTTCGGCGCGGACCGGACCGAGTTGACCGACCGGCTGGACACCCTGGTGGCCGACGAGCCGGGCGGTGGGGTACCGGTCGACCGGGTCCGGCCCGAGGGCCGGATCGTGTTCGTCTTCCCCGGCCAGGGTTCCCAGCTGTTGGGGATGGGTCGCGGACTGTACGAGGCCTACCCGGTCTTCGCCGCCGCCTTTGACGAGGCCGCCGACCACTGTGACGCCATGCTGCCGCGTCCGCTGCGGGAGGTCATCTGGGGCGATGACGCCGACCAGGTCAACAACACGCTCTATGCCCAGCCGGGGCTGTTCGTCGTTGAGGTCGCGTTGGCCGCGTTGCTGCGCTCCTTCGGGATTCATCCGGACCTGGTGCTCGGGCACTCGGTGGGCGAGGTCGCCGCCGCGTACGTGGCCGAGGCGCTGACGCTCCCGGACGCGGCGCGCCTGGTCACCGCGCGCGCCCGGCTGATGGCCGCATTGCCAACCGGCGGCGCCATGGTCTCGGTCGCCGCGTCCGCGGCGGAGGTGACGCCACTGCTGACCGATGGGATCTCGCTGGCCGCGGTCAACGGTCCGAACTCGGTGGTCGTGTCCGGGGTCGAGGCCGAGGCGTTGGCCGTGGCCGAGGCGCTCACGGCACTGGGTCACAAGACGACCCGGCTGCCGGTGTCGCATGCCTTCCACTCGGTGCTGATGGACCCGATGCTCGCCGAGTTCGCCACGGTGGCCGCCACGGTGCCGGCGGCCACCCCGAAGATCCCGATCGTGTCCAATCTGGACGCGCGGATCACGGTCGAGGGATACGCCGCCGGTGACTACTGGGTCCGGCATGTCCGTGAGACGGTCCGGTTCGCGGACTCCTTGGACGCCGTGCGGGCCGAGGATCCGGCGGCCCGGTTCGTCGAGGTCGGACCCGGTTCCGCGCTGACCGCGCTGGTCCGGCAGACCGACCCGGCCACCGCGGCCAGCCCTGCCTCCCTTGGCGCGCCGCCCGTGTCGGCCACCGCTGTGCTGCGGCGCGGCCGCGAGGAACCAAGGTCCTACCTGGAAGCGCTCGCTGCCCTGCACGTGTCGGGCGCCCCGGTCGACTGGACGGTGCTGCTCGGTGCCCGTCCGCGTCCCGGCTTCGATCTGCCGACGTACGCGTTCACCCGGACGCGCTACTGGCTGGAGTCGACCTCCGCCGGTGATGCCGACGCGAAGAGCCTTGGCCTGCGCTCGTGCGCGCATCCGTTGCTGCCGGCGATGTTGGAGCAGTCGGTCTCCGGTGGCGTGGTGTTCACCGGGCGGTTGGCGCTGGGCACGCATTCCTGGTTGAAGGATCATGTGGTGGGCGGCGCGGTGTTGGTGCCGGGCGCGGCGTTGGTGGAGTGTGCGCTGTTCGCTGGTGATCAGGTGGGGTATGGCGTT
>DATATE010000277.1:0-29194 GCA_036268955.1 Pseudonocardiaceae bacterium | reverse complement strand
TCCTGTGGTTCATCGCGCTGACCATCGTCGGTGCCTGGGTGCTGGCCAAGACGACGTTCGGCAACTGGATCTTCGCCGCCGGCGGCGATGCCAATGCGGCGCGCAACGTCGGGGTGCCGGTCGGCCGGGTGAAGATCGTCCTCTTCATCCTGACCGCCGTCGCCGGCACGCTTTTGGCGACGATCCAGGTGCTGACCGTCGGCTCAGCCGATACGCTCCGCGGCACGCAGAAGGAGTTCGAGGCCATCATCGCCGCCGTGATCGGCGGGTGCCTGCTCACCGGCGGCTACGGCTCGGCGATCGGCGCCGCCTTCGGCGCGCTGATCTTCGGCCTGGTGCAGATGGGCATCTTCTACAGCGGCTACGACACCGACTGGTTCAAGGTCTTCCTCGGCACGATGGTGCTGATCGCCGTCCTCTTCAACAACTTCGTGCGCCGCAAGGCGACGGAGGCGAAATGAACGACAATCGGTCGCCGATCGTCGAGCTGAAGGGCGTCACCAAGTATTTCGGCTCCGTCCGTGCCGTCGAGAACATCTCGATGGAGGTCCGCCCCGGCGAGGTGCATTGCCTCCTCGGCGACAACGGCGCCGGCAAGTCGACCCTGATCAAGATCCTCTCCGGCGTGTTCACCCCCGACAAGGGTCAGTTCCTCGTGGACGGTGCCGACGTTCGGTTCGGCAGCCCGCGCGATGCCCGCACACACGGGATTTCCACGGTCTACCAGGATCTTGCGATGATCCCGCTGATGTCGATCTGGCGGAACTTCTTCCTCGGCTCGGAACCGACCAAGGGCTGGGGCCCGTTCCGGCGCTTCGACGTGGCGAAGGCGAAGTCGGCGACCAGCAAGGAACTGCGCGCGATGGGCATCGACGTGCGCGACCCCGACCAGGCGGTCGGCACGCTCTCCGGTGGCGAACGCCAGTCGGTCGCGATCGCCCGCGCCATCCACTTCGGCGCGCGGCTGCTCATCCTCGACGAGCCGACCTCCGCGCTGGGCGTGAAACAGGCCGGGGTGGTGTTGCGGCGGATCGTGCAGGCCCGCGAACTCGGCCTCGGCGTCATCTTCATCACGCACAACCCGCACCACGCCTACCCGGTCGGTGACCGGTTCGTCGTGCTCAACCGCGGCCAGAGCCTCGGCAACTTCGCGAAGAAGCAGATCACCAGGGAGGATCTGGTCCGGTTGATGGCTGGTGGCGCGGAACTGGAGGAACTCAGCCACGAACTGGAGGGCCCGCTCGCCGACCTTGCCGACAACCCGATCGCCGACAACGTCGACAGCTCGGTGGTAGCGGCGGTTGCCGGTGATGTCGCCGATGTTCCAGCCGCCGACGACCCGACCGAGGACAGCCCGACCGGGGGCAGCCCGACCGCCGCTGAGCCGACCGACCCAATCTGACGTTCGAGGGACTTCCCGTGACCGTGAACCATCACCGCCGCCCCACCGGCCAGTTGCCGGAGACCGTCCTGGTCACCCCCGAGAACGCCGGCTGGGATCACAGCGGACTGCGCGTCCTGCAACTGGGCCCCGGCGAGGGTTTCGAACTCAGCACCGGTGAACACGAAACCCTCGTCCTCCCGTTGTCCGGCAGCGCGACCGTGCGCACCCCGGAGCAGGAGTTCACCCTCAACGGCCGACCGGACGTCTTCAGCGGCCCGAGCGACTTCGTCTACCTGCCCATCGAATGCCCGGCTCGGATCAGCACTGCCGACGGCGGCCGGTTCGCCCTCCCGTCGGCCAGGGCGACCCGGCGCCTGCCCGCTCGCTACGGCCGGGCCGAGGACGTCGCCGTCGAACTGCGCGGCGCGGGCAGGGCCAGCCGGGAGGTACACAACTTCTGTACCCCGGAAACCTTCGACGCGGACAAGCTGATGGCCGTCGAGGTGATCACCCCCGGCGGCAACTGGTCGTCCTATCCGCCGCACAAGCACGACGAACACACCGAGGACGAGCAGCAGTTGGAGGAGATCTACTACTTCGAGATCTCCGGGCACGCAGCCACCGAGGGCGTCGGCTACCAGCGGGTGTACACCTCCGGCGAAGGCCGCGAGATCGACGTGTTCGCCGAGGTGCGCACCGGCGATGTCGTGCTGATCCCCTACGGCTACCACGGCCCGTCGATGGCGGCGCCGGACTATCACATGTACTACCTCAACGTGATGGCCGGACCGGGCGCGGAACGCGTCTGGCTGTTCAACGACGACCCGGCACACGCCTGGGTCCGCACCGGCTGGGCCGACGAACCGATCGACCCCCGCCTACCCCTCCGCCCAACCCCGACACCATGACCACCCCAACCCACGACACCCCAAAACCCAACAAATTTTCACACCAGCGCAGACCCCCACCCTCCCTAAGGGGGCGACCCCTGAGCCAAGTCTACCGACAATATCCTTACCGGCCAAGGCAAATGATGCGCACTGTGGATAACCCAGACCATTGTGGACAACTCAACGAGCGATCCGCGGCCATGTGGCAGAGTGCTGATGAAACCCGTTCACGGCGAACGGTAATCGACAACGGTAGGTGATCGACAACGGTAACTGACGACGGCAATCGACAACGACGCCAGACAACCACACCAGACAGCGATGATCGACAAAGACGCTCGACATAGACGCTCAACATAGACGCTCGACAAGGACAGTTCCCGGCTAGCAGACAGAACGGTGGTCAGATGAAGCGCACCGTCCGGTTGACGACCGCCCAGGCTCTGGTGCGGTGGCTCATCGCGCAGCGGACCGAACTCATGGACGGCACCGAGGCGGCGCTGTTCCCTGCGGTGTACGCGATTTTCGGGCATGGCAACGTGCTGGGGCTCGGCACCGCGCTCGCCGAACACCGCGAGGAGCTGCCGGTCTGGCGCGGGCACAACGAGCAGGGCATGGCGCTGGCCGCGGTCGGCTACGCGAAGGCGACGCATCGGCGGCAGGTCGGTGTCGCGACCACCTCGATCGGCCCCGGCGCGCTGAACCTGGTCACGGCGGCCGGTGTCGCACATGCCAACCGGTTGCCGCTGCTGCTGTTGCCCGGCGACACCTTCACCTCCCGCGCGCCCGATCCGGTGCTGCAACAGGTCGAATCGTTCACTGATCCGGGTTGCACGGTCAACGACGCCTTCCGTCCGGTCAGCCGCTATTTCGATCGGATCGTCCGGCCGGAGCAGCTGCTGGCGAGCCTCCCGCAGGTGGCGCGGGTGCTCACCGACCCTGCCGACGTCGGGCCGGTTGTGCTCGCCCTCCCGCAGGATGTGCAGGCCGAGGCGTTCGACTTCCCGACCGCGCTGTTCGAACCCGTCCTGCACCGCATCCCGCGCCCCCGGCCCGACCGCACCGCACTCGCCAAAGCCGCAGAGATCCTGGCGACCGCGCGCCGGCCGCTGCTGGTACTCGGTGGCGGGGTGCGCTACTCCGGCGCGACGGCGACAGCGCTGGCTTTCGCCCAGCGGCACGGTATTCCGATGGTGGAGACCACGGCTGGCCGCACCCTCGTGCCGCATGATCATCCGCTGCACGCCGGTCCACTGGGCATCACCGGGTCGTCCTCGGCGAACGTCATGGCCGCGCGGGCCGACGTCGTACTCGCGGTCGGCACCCGGCTACAGGATTTCACCACCGCGTCGTGGACGGTGTTCAGCGCCGACGCGCGAATGGTCGCCCTCAACGCAGCGAGGTTCGACGCGGTCAAGCACGGCGCGGTGGCCCTTGTCGCCGACGCCGACGAGGGACTGCGCGAGTTGACCGACGCGCTGGGCGACTGGCGCGCGCCCGAGGACTGGTCGCGGCAGGCGGAAAGCGAACGGGCCAGCTGGGACGCGCACATCGATCGGTTGCGGGCCGAGACCGAGGGCCTGCCGACCTACGCGCAGGTTGTCGGCATCATAAACGAGCAGTCCGGGCCGCAGGACTATGTGATGACCTCCTCCGGCGGCCTGCCGGGCGAGCTGATCGGCGGCTGGCGCGGCACCGGTGAGTCCACAATGGACGTCGAATACGGCTTCTCCTGCATGGGCTATGAACTGGCTGGCGCCTGGGGTGCGGCAATGGCCCGCGGGATCAGCCATCCTGCCGGGGTGGTCACCACACTGCTCGGCGACGGTTCCTATCTGATGGCGAACTCGGAACTGTTCTCGGCGGCCTTCGCCGGGCACGGATTCGTCGCGGTGGTCTGCGACAACGATGGCTACGCGGTCATCGCCAGACTGCAGGAGGGCCAGGGCGGGCTCGCCTTCAACAACATGTACGCGGACTGCCGCAGCGCGGGCGATGGGCGGATCAGGACCGATTTCGCGGCGCATGCGGCGGCGTTGGGCGCGGCCGTTTTCGACATCGGCGACAACGGCGGTCTCGGCGCCTTCGCCGATGCCTACCGCGCGGCACGCAAGGCCGCAGCGGACCGACCGGCCGTGGTCCTCGTGCACACTCATCCGTCGTCCTGGACCGAGGCAGGCGCCTGGTGGGAGGTCGGCGTGCCGGAAACCGCGGACCGACCGGAGATCCGCGCCGCCCGGCAACAGCTTGAACAGGCAAAAGTCGAGCAGGTCCGCTATCTCGGCCAGTAACGACCGCGAGACGGAGCACAAGCGGGAACCCTCCCGGTCCCGACGCGTCTAATGGAGGACGTAACGGACGGCGGGACCATGGGGGTGGAATCGTGCGGAAGTCAGTAGCCGCGTTGGCGGTCGGCATAGCGGTGTTCGGCATCAGTGGGGTCGTCGCGGCGTGCGGATCGACGACCTACGACGGGGTCTGCGAGAACACCTCGACCCAACTACGCACCGAGGACAAGAACTGCCAGCAAGCCGGCGAGGGCACGGTGGCCGCCCACTACGTCTGGGTGTACTACGCCGCCGGTCAGGCGATACCGCCGATCGGCAGCGGGGTGGGCAGCGCGACCCAGGACCCACCGGACGGCGCCGATCTGACCAACGGCGGGGTGCCCGCCGGTGGCGTCAGCGGGCAGGACGACCACGGTGGCGGCGGCGGGTCCGGTGGCTCGGACGACGGCGGTGGCGGCGGTGGCGGTGGCGATGACGGCGGCGGGTCAGGCGGCGGGGGCGACGGAGGTGGAGGTGCCGGCGGGGGTGGCGGAGGCGGCGGCGGGGGTGGCGGAGGCGGCGGCGGGGAATGAACTCCGCCGTGGTGTGGTAGTCATGGCGGGACAACCCACCGCCGCAGGACGCGAGGAAGCACCATGCGCCGCAATATTCTGATCACCGGCGCCAGCTCCGGTCTCGGTGCTCAGATGGCTCGGGAGTTCGCCGCCCGTGGCCGCAATCTGGCCCTGTGCGCACGCCGCACCGACCGCCTTGAGGAACTGCGCACGGAGCTGACCACGGCGCATGCCGGTATCACGGTAGCCATCCGCAAGATGGACGTTGCCGTGCCGGACCAGGTGTTCGACGGATTTCGGGCACTCGCCGAGGAACTCGGTTCACTGGACAGGGTGATCGTCAACGCCGGCATCGGGAAGGGCCGGCCGATCGGGACCGGGCGGTTCGACGCGAATCTACAGACCGTGCAGACGAATTTCGTCGGCGCGCTCGCGCAGTGCGAGGCGGCGATGGAGATCTTCCGCGCCAACGGCACCGGCCACCTCGTCGTGGTCTCCTCGCTGGCCGCCTTCCGTGGCCTGCCGCGCAGCGTCACCGCCTACGCGGCGACCAAGGCAGGCGTCGCCGCGCTGGCCGAAGGCATCCGGGCCGACACGCTGCGCACCAAGATCAAGGTCACCACGCTGTTTCCCGGTTACATCCGGTCGGAGATGAACCCGGAGCCTGCCGCGCTGATCAGCGACACGGTGCCGGCGGTGCGGTCGATGGTCACCGCGATGGAGCGGGAGGTGTCGACGGCGATGGTGCCGCCGTGGCCGTGGGCGATCCTCGGCAGGGCGATGAAGGTGCTGCCGCTGTCGCTGGTGGCCAAGTTCCTGTAACCAGATTCAGGAGCCGCTCGGCAGCGTCGCGGTGCGCAGCACGTCGATGGTTTCCGGGTCGGCCCGCAGTTTCGGCGGCCGGCCGGTGCGCAGCAGCTCCCGCCAGTGGCCCTGTTCGTAGGGGGCGGCCTCGGTGTGTTCGATGAAGTCGGTGAGCAGCTCGACGAACCGCGCGGGGTCTGCCTGGTGCGGGAAGTGGCCCGCGTCGGCGAAGATCTCCAGCCGGCTGCCGGGCATCGCGGCATGGGCGAGGTGCGCGTGCCGGACCGGGATCACCCGGTCGTGCTCGCCCCAGACCAGCAGGGTCGGCATGCCCTCGGTCAGGTAGCAGCGGTCCAGCATGGTGACCACCTGGCCACGCCGGTCGACGACCGAGCGCAGCGTACGGAGGAAGGCGCGTTGCGCGCTCGATTCGGCGAGCGCGTGATAGCGCTCCAGCACGTAGTGCAGGTCGCTGCCGAGGCCGAAGCCGCCGGCCAGCCGCAGCAGCGGCGAGCTCATCCTGGTCAGCTGCTGCGCCGGTGGCGCGGTGAGCAGTGGCAGCACGAGTTCGGCGCCGGGCGCGGCGGCCCAGCGCAGGAACGGGTGCACCGCGCGGGCGATGCCGCCGGTACCGACCAACACCAATCGTTCGCATCGCTCCGGGAACTGGTAGGCGAACTGCATGGCGACGCCACCGCCGAGCGAGTGCCCGACCACGGTGGCCCTGTCGATGTCCAGCACGGCGAGCAGATCGCGCATGCCGCAGGCGTAGGCGGCGGCCGCGTAGTCGGCCCTCGGTTTGTCCGAACCGCCGTGGCCGAGCAGATCGGGGGCGATCACGGTGAACCGCCGAGCCAGGGTCGAGAAGACGTGCAGCCAGGTTCGCGAACTGTCCCCGATGCCGTGCAGCAGGAGCAGCACCGGACCGCTGCCGGCCAGCCGAAAGGCACGCCGGTATCCGTGCACCACCTGATACCGCAGTTCGACGTCATCGGTGGTCGGGTCGGCGACCGGCGCGGGGGCGGAGGCGGCAGCGAGGTCCTCGGGGGCGAGGTCCGCTGGGACGTCCTCGATCATGTGCACCGTCACCTCCGGACCCGACCGTCCATCGCCGAACAGAGCCGAACACCGCCGAACACAACCGTCGAAAGTGAAACGGCCTCGGCTCCAGCTAAGACCTTGTTGTTGTCAACGGCGTTTCGGGCAGATTGCGGACATGCCTATCACCCGATCGTGGAGCACTGACTCGTGCTCGTAACCTGACGACTACCTGCCGGCTATCGGCTCCGGGTTTGCTGGGTAGCGACGCCGGTACCAATTTCTCCCTCGATCTTCCCGCACGTTCTGAACACGAAACCTGAACACGAAACCAGCATGCCGGTGAGCAAAGGAGGCTCGGTGAACAGAACTCAACTGACCGGATTGGACACTGCCTTCCTCTGTCTTGAAGGCCCTTCCGCACCGATGAGTATCGGCGCGGTGGCGATTTTCGCGCCGAGCCAAGCCAGCCATCCCACCCGACTGGTGCGGTTGCTGAGCGAACGGGCGGCGGCAATCCCCCGACTGCGGCAACGGATCGAGTCGAGTTGGCTGTCGCTGACCGGCGTTCGCTGGGCCGACGATCCGGATTTCCAGGCCGAACACCACATTCACGCCCATCGGCTGAGCCGCCCGCACCAGGAGAGCCAACTCACCACGCTGGCCGGCACCATCATGGGCCGCAGGCTGGACATGAGCCGGCCGCTATGGGAACTGCACCTGATCACCGGCCTGCCGGGCGGGCGGTTCGCGATCCTGGCCAAACTGCATCACGCGCTGGCCGACGGAGCCGCCGCGATCATGCTCAGCCTCGGCCTGCTCGACGGGTTCACCCCGGCCGCCGCGACCGAGGCCGAACAGGCGCCCACGCTGTTGGGCGCACCGGCGAAGTTCGTCAAGGACACCGTGACCGGACTGCCCGAACAGCTGCGCCAGGCACGGCAGACCGCGGACATCACCGCCTCGGTGCTGCGCAACACCCGCGCCATGGCAACGGACTCTCCGCTGCGCGCGGGCCCCTCCACCCGCCGCAAGCTGGCGACCCTTCGGCTGTCGGTCGCGGACATCAAGCAGGTCAGGGCGCTGCATGGCGGTACGACGAACGATGTGCTGCTCGCGGTGCTCTCCGGTGCGCTGCGCAACTGGCTCGGCGAGCGCGGGCAGCGCGTCGACGAGCTGGCGCTGCGCGCGCTGATCCCGGTCAACCAGCGGCGCAGGGACGCGGCCACCTCGGGCACCGGCAACCGGCTGTCCGGCTATCTCTGCGACCTACCCGTCGACCTGCGCGATCCGGTGCGCAGGCTGCGTGCGGTCCGCGCGGAGATGGACCGGAACAAGGCGGCAGGCCCGTTCCGTGGGCCCGGCGCGCTGCCGGTCCTCGCCGACCGGGCGCCTGCCGTCCTGCACCGGTTGGCCACGCCGCTGCTGGGCCGCGCGGCGAATCTGCTGTTCGACACGGTGATCACGAATCTCGCGCTGCCGAACGTGCCGCTGTCCTTCGCCGGTGCGTCGCTGCGCGAGATCTACCCGGTGCTGCCGATCGCCTACGGGCACGCCCTCGGCATCGCGCTGTGCAGCTACCAGAACAGTGTCCATATCGGACTGCACGTGAACGCGGCAGCACTGCCGGATGTCGATCAGCTGCGCGATGCCATTCCCGAAGCGCTGACCGAACTCGCGCAGGCCCGTACCCGCGTGGTCAGCGAGCTGCCGACCCGCTCGGCTTCGGCGGTCAGTGCGGAGCTGACCAGGGCCGAAGTCGCGCCGAGCGCGAGTATCAGGTAGCCGGGCCCGTCCAGCGGCAGTACCGCGCTGACCAGCTCAGAGGTCCGGTTCGCGGTTTCGCTGACGGCCGGGCAGTCGCGGCCGGCCGTCAGCAGGCTGCCGAACACCCGGAAGCCGCCGCTGCCGGCCGGCCCGGACAACGCGGCGTCCCGGCCGTCGAGCACGGTCTCGGTGTCCAGCAGCAGCTGCCCGCCGACGGTGACGGTCAGCCGGCCGCGATAACGGCCGCCGGGCTCGCCGACCCGGCCGAGCAGCACCTGTTCGCGCAGTTCGAGCCGGGCGCCCGGGTCGAGGTCGACGCGCAGGTGGCTGCGGTAGTCGGCGTCGGCGCACACCACGGCGGGTTCGGGTCGCCAGTCCAGCTTCGCGCCGGCCTCGACGTTCGCCCTGACCTGCCAGCTCGCCGGTTCACCGCCCGGTCCCGGCTGCACGACCGTGGCCGCCGCCGATCGAATCCGCAGGTCGGCCGAGGGACCGACCCGCACGTCGAGGCACAGCTCATCGCCGCCGAGCGGTCCGCCCGCGGCCTGCACGAGATACAGTTGGCCGGGGCCGGTCGGCCGGAGCGCGATCGGTGCCCGGTCCTGCCACCGCAACCGGTCGCGGGTGGCGGAAATGCCGGCCTGTGCCTTCATCCGCGATGGGCGAGGATGCCGTGCCGCACCCAGTCGACGACCGGCGCGACGCCGTTCTCGGCCCGCAGCGAGATCAGCACGGTCGGCCGGTCACCGCGCTGCGCAGCGGAGTCGTTTCGCATCACGTCGAGGTCGGCACCGACCAGTTCGGCGAGGTCGATCTTGTTGATGACCAGCAGGTCGGAACGGGTGACACCGGGGCCGCCCTTGCGTGGCACCTTGTCCCCGCCCGCCACGTCGACGACGAAGATCTGCCGGTCGATCAGGCCGTAGCTGAAGGTCGCGGTCAGGTTGTCGCCACCGCTCTCGACGAGCACGAGGTCGGGATCGTGCAGCCGTTCCAGTTCCTCGACCTCGTCGAGGTTGGCGGTGATGTCGTCGCGGATCGCGGTGTGCGGGCAGCAGCCGGTGCGCACCGCGCGGATCCGCTCCTCGGCCAGTACTCCGTTGCGGCGCAGGAAGTCCGCGTCCTCGGTGGTGTAGATGTCGTTGGTCACCACGACCACCGACAGCTCATCGGCCAGGGCCCGGCACAAGGCGGCGACCAGCGCGGTCTTTCCGCCGCCGACCGGCCCGCCGATCCCGATGCGCAATGCCCTGCCGCGCGGCCGGGCCGCGTCGAGCACGGTCGGCGTGTCCTCACGATGCAAAGAGGGTCACCTCCTGTTGGGCGTGCTCGGCGGCGAGCAGTTCGGTCAGCGGGCCGCTGACGGCCGCCAGCGCCGAAGGATCGTCGCCGGCCACCGCGATCTCGGCGGCCAGTGCGGCCTCCTTCGCGACCTCGGTACCGAGTTCGGCGACCCCGGCCTGAGCGGCGGCGACGGCCAGCGGGTCGAGGCCGAGCAGCCGGACCGCGGCCGAACAGGCTCCGCCGAGCAGGTGGTGCACGGCCAAGGTGGCCGCGTCCGATGCGGTTCCGCCGCCGGCCGAGGTGGCCGCGCCGAGTACGAGGGGCTGGTGTGGTTTGCCGAGTTTGCGTAGGCCGGCGGGAACCGGCCAGATGCCGGTGACGGTGCGCAGCAGCGCGCTGCCCTGCAACCGGGAGGCGGTGCGCAGGGCGGCCGAGGGAATCCGCGCGGACAGCGCCCGATCCCAGACCGGCCAGTCGGCGTCGGCCGGCAACAGGCAGCCTGCCGCGCTGAAGCCGGCCGCTACCGGCGCCGCGGTCGCCAGCCTGCCGCGCAGGAACAGCAGCAGATCGTCCACTGTAGACAGCAGGCCGGCGGTGACGGCGGTTTCGACGCCGCCGGAGTGGGCGTGGCCACCGTTGGGCAGCCGGGAGTCAGCGAGCAGCAGGACCGAGAGGGCGGTCATCAGAACAGGAAATAGCGTTGGGCCATCGGCAGTTCGGTCACCGGTTCCGGGGTGACCAGGTCGCCGTCGATGGTCACCGCGAAGGTGTTCGGGTCGACCTCGATCCTCGGCAGGGCATCGTTTTCCGGCAGATCGGACTTGCCGAGCGAGCGGGTGTCGGCGACCGCGACGAGCTTGCGGTTCACCGCGAGCCGGTCGGCGAGCCCGGCCTCGATCGCGGCTGGCGCGACGAAGTGCACCGAGGTAGCGGCGGGGGTGGCACCGTAGGCGCCGAACATCGGGCGCGGCAACACCGGCTGCGGAGTGGGGATGGAGGCGTTCGCATCGCCCATCGCGGCGTAGGCGATCATCCCGCCCTTCACCACGACGCTCGGCCGAACCCCGAAGAAGGCCGGGTTCCACAGCACAAGATCGGCGAGTTTGCCGGTCTCGACGGAGCCGACCTCGGCGTCGAGGCCGTGCGCGATGGCCGGGCAGATGGTGTATTTCGCCACGTAGCGGCGGGCACGCAGGTTGTCGGCACCGTTGTCCGAACCGCCGTCGCCGGGCAGGAAACCGCGACGGCGCTTCATCACGTGGGCGGTCTGCCAGGTGCGCATGATCACCTCGCCGATCCGGCCCATGGCCTGCGAGTCCGAGGAGATGATCGACAGCGCGCCGAGGTCGTGCAGGATGTCCTCGGCGGCGATGGTGGCCGGCCGGATGCGGCTTTCGGCGAAGGCGAGATCCTCCGGCACGGCCGGGTTCAGGTGGTGGCAGACCATCAGCATGTCGAGGTGTTCCTCGACGGTGTTCACGGTGTGCGGGCGGGTCGGGTTCGTCGAGGACGGCAGCACGTTGGGATGGCTGGCGACCGTGATGATGTCCGGCGCGTGCCCGCCACCGGCGCCTTCGGTGTGATAGGTGTGGATGGTCCGGCCGGCGATCGCGGCGAGGGTGTCGGCGACGTAGCCTGCCTCGTTGAGCGTGTCGGTATGGATGGCGACCTGCACGCCGTACTCGTCGGCGATCCGCAGGCAGGCGTCGATCGCGGCCGGGGTGGTCCCCCAGTCCTCGTGCAGCTTGAAGCCGCTGGCCCCGGCGAGCAGCTGTTCGCGCAGCGCGGCCTCGCCGACGGTGTTGCCCTTGGCGAGCAGGCCGACGTTGACCGGGAAGGCGTCCATCGACTCCAGCATCCTGGCCAGGTACCAGGCGCCGGGCGTCACCGTGGTCGCCTTGGTGCCCTCTGCCGGCCCGGTACCGCCGCCGACCAGGGTGGTGATGCCGGCCGCGAGTGCCTCGGCGGCCAGCTGCGGGCAGATGAAGTGCACGTGCGCGTCGATCGCGCCCGCGGTGAGGATCTGCCCGTTGCCGGCGAGGATCTCGGTGCCGGGGCCGATCACCAGCTTCGGGTCGACGCCGTCCATGATGTCCGGGTTGCCGGCCTTGCCGATGCCGACGATCCGGCCGTCCCGCACGCCGACGTCGGCCTTGACGACGCCCCAGTGATCGAGGATCAGCGCACCGGTGATGACCAGGTCGGGGGCGCCGTCGGCGCGGCTGGTGCGCGCCTGGCCCATGGACTCGCGGATCACCTTGCCGCCGCCGAACACCACCTCGTCGGCGTCCTGCGGCCCTCGGGTGTGGTCCTTGGTGACCTCGATGAACAGGTCGGTGTCGGCGAGGCGGACCCGGTCACCGGTGGTCGGCCCGAACAGGCGCGCGTAGTGCGCGCGGTCGATCTCGGTCATCGGGACCGACCATCCAGTTCGCCTGCCTGCTCCGGCCGAAGGCCGGGCACGATCCGGTTGCCGCGCAACGGAATCAGTGCGACCACCCGGTCGACGCCCGGTTCGAAGCGCACCGAGGTGCCGGCCGGTATCGCGAGCCGGTGTCCCCAGGCCGCGGCCCGGTCGAATGCCAGGGCCGGGTTGGTGGCCGCGAAATGGTAGTGCGAGCCGACCTGGATCGGCCGGTCACCCGCGTTGACCACGGTCAGCTCCAGCCTATCCACCTCGGGTGCGATCCACAGTGGACCGTCGCCAGGCACGATCTCGCCGGGGATCACTGGATCGGCCGATGCACGGTGACCAGCTTGGTGCCGTCCGGGAAGGTCGCCTCGACCTGCACCGAGGTCACCATCTCCGGCACGCCTTCCAGCACGTCGTCGCGGGCGAGCACCTGTTGGCCGCCGGACATCAGCTCGGCGACGCCGCGACCGTCGCGGGCGCCCTCCAGCACCCAGGAGCTGATGATCGCCACCGCCTCCGGGTAGTTCAGCTTCAGCCCTCGGGCCCTGCGCTGGTGCGCGAGTTGCGCCGCGACGTGCAGCAGCAACTTCTCCTGTTCGTGCGGGGAGAGCAACACCGCGCAACCCCTTCCATCTCCGCGCTCAGCCTGCTGGTGCCACGGTCGGCATCGGCAGGTCTACCGGCTTCTTGCACGCGTCGCCACACGAGGTGTCCAGGCTGCAGCACAGCGAGCAGATCGGGCCACCGTTGAACGGACAGCCTGCCATGTCCGGTCGTTCAAAGGAATCCTGGCAGCTCACGCAGGTCAGCCTCGCGGTGGACAGCGAGCCGTCGGGTTCGTGCAGCGGAGGTTGGAGTTCGTCGACCCGCGCCAGGTAGTAGCGGCCCTTGGTGGCGAGACAGAGGATCGGAGACAGGACCAGCGCGATGGCCAGCGCCAGCAGCGCGGAGTAGGCCTGGGCGAACGCGCCGAAGGCGCCGAAGAACGCGGCCACCGAGATCACCGAGGCGATCACCATCGCACCGAAGCCGACCGGGTTGACGCTGCGCAGGTGCGCGCGTTTGAACTCGATGTGCGCCGGGCTGAGCTTGAGCAGCGGCTTGTTGATCACCAGGTCGGCGACGACCGCGCCGATCCAGGCGATCGCGACGTTGGAGTAAAAGCCGAGCACCGCGTTGAGGAACCCGAACACGCCCAGTTCCATCAGCAACAGCGCGACCGCGACGTTGAGGAAGATCCACACCACCCGGCCGGGGTGGTAGTGCAGGGTGCGGGAGAAGAAGTTCGACCAGGCCAGCGAGCCGGCATACGCGTTGGTGATGTTGATTTTGATCTGGGAGAGGATCACGAAGAAGATCGCGATCGGCACCCCGGCCCACAGCGGCAGCACCAGCCCGAAGGCGTGCACGAACTGCTGGATCGGCTCCACGGCGACGGTCGCGCCGACCTGGCCGATGATCCACACCGCGAGCAGCCCGCCGCAGAGTTGTTTGACCGCGCCGAGCAGCACCCAGCCGGGGCCTGCCGCGAAGACCGCGAGCCACCAGCCGCGCCGGTTGTGCGCGGTCTTCGGCGGCATGAAGCGCAGGTAGTCGGCCTGTTCACCGATCTGCCCGATCAGCGAGAGGACCACCCCGGCGGACAGGCCGATGCCGAGCAGGTTGACGTGCCCGTGCGTGCCGTCGGTACCGGCGAAGTGGGTGAACGCGCGGTAGGCGTGCGGCTGGTAGACGGCCAGCGCGACGAACGGCACGATCATCAGGACCAGCCAGAACGGCTGCGTCCAGGTCTGCACCTTCGCCAGCAGTTTCATCCCGCGCATGACGATCGGGATGATCACCAGCGCGGTCAGCAGATAGCCGATCGGCAACGGGATGTGCAGGCCGAACTGCAATGCCTGCGCCATGATCGAGCCTTCGAGCGAGAAGAAGATGAAGGTGAAGCTGGCGTAGATCAGCGAGGTCAGCGTCGAGCCGAAGTAACCGAAGCCGCTGCCGCGTGTCAGCAGATCCATGTCGACGGCGTAGCGGGCCGAGTAGTAGGCGATCGGGATACCGGTCAGGAAGATGACCACCGCGGCCAGCAGGATGCCGATGATCGCGCTCGGCGCACCGTTGGTCAGCACGGCGGACGCGCCGATCGAGTAGTCGGCGAGGTAGGCGATGCCGCCCAACGCGGTGCCGGCCACCACGAACGGCGTCCAGCGCCGATAGCTGGTCGGCGCGAAGCGCAGCGAGTAGTCCTCCGCTGACTCCTGCTTCGCCCATCTCGACCACCGAGCCGCCCGCCCGGTGCGTTCGGTGGTCTGCGGTTGTGTCGTCGACGTGCTCATCGCGGCCTCCCGACTCCAGCCGCGGCAACGTCGACGCGAGCAATCTGCTGGTACCCGAGCGGCCACCCTAGGTACGTCTCGTGACGGCCGGGTTTCCGCGCCGATGCCGGCGGTTTAACCGGTGGTCGGGATGCTCAGGGCGAATTTCCGCGCAGTACGGCGGCGGTGTGCTCGTCGGCGGGGAAGAAGGATTCGATGGCCAGTTCGGCGACGGTGACGTCGAGCGGGGTTCCGAAGGTCGAAATCGTGCTCAGGAAGGCGAGTTCGCCGGTCTCGTGGCGCAGCCGCAGCGGGACGATCACCCCACCCGCGTCCGAGCCGGCCATCTCCTCGGTGTCGCCGGGGTATTCGCACAGTTCGGCGTACAGCGCGGCCAGTTGCGGGTCGGCGGTGACGGCGACCTGGCGGCGCAGTTGGCCGAGCAGGTGCGCGCGCCATTCCCCGAGGTTGGCGATGCGCGCGGCCATACCGTCCGGGTGCAGGCTCAGCCGCAGCACGTTCACCGGCGGTCGCAGCAGTTCCGGTGCGACGGCAGCGGTGAACATACCGGCGCTGGCATTGCGGTCGAGGAGGTTCCAGGCGCGGTCGACGACCACCGCGGGATACGGCTCGTGGCCGGTGAGGACCTGGCGAACGGCGGCCCTGATCGCGGCCATCCGGGGCGCGTCCATGGTGGTCTCGCCGTAGACCGGCGCATAGCCCGCCGCGAGGAGCAGGCGATTGCGCTCGCGCAGCGGCACATCGAGCTGCTCGGTCAGGTGCAGCACCATGGCGCGGCTCGGCGCGGACCGGCCGGTCTCCACGAAACTCAGGTGCCGGCTGGAGATCTCGGCCCGGCTGGACAGTTCCAGCTGGCTCAGCCGCCGCTGCTCACGCCATTCGCGCAGCAGCTCGCCGATCGGTCGGGCAACGGTCGGTGCCGTCGGTACCGTGGTCATCTGGTCCTCACCGCGTCGACGGTACGACAGGGACGGGGTCGCGGCCATTACCTCGCGGGTAATGGCCGCCCACACGAAGGGCGGCTCAGCCGACCTCGGCCAGCGCCGCGGCCACCGCCTTGACCAGCCGCGCCGAACGCAGGTCACCCGCGACGCCGCTGCGCATCCGGTTGGGCACGTAGCCAAAGGAGATGCCCCGAGCGGGGTCTGCGAATCCGAGCGCGCCGCCCCGGCCGGGGTGGCCGAAGGAGGTCGGTCCGCCGAGCACGACGGCCTGTTCGACCGGCAGCATGAAGCCGAGACCGAACCGGCTCGGCTGCTTGAGGATGCGGTCGTCGCCGTAGGACTGTTCCACCAGCGCGGCGCGCAGCGTGTCCTCGGTGAGGATGCGGGCGCCGTCGACCTCCCCGATCAGTCCGGCGTAGAACCGGGCGAGACCACGCGCCGTGCAGATCCCGTTACTGGCCGGCAGTTCCGCGGCGTGCACCTCGGGTGAGTTGAAGTCCAGCGGCTGGTCGGTCAGGGCGAAGGCCCGCGAGGTCAGCGAATTCGGGTCCGTGAACGCCACGAACAGTGCGCGCAGCCCGTCGGGCAGTTGGGCCAGCACGTCCGGATCGACGGTGGCCGGGCGCGGCGGCGCCACCTCGATCAGGGTGCCGACCCGATCGTGCAGTTCCGGCGGGAGACCGATCCAGAACTCGATGCCGTGCCCGCCCGCGACCTCCTCGGCGAAGAACCTGCCGGGCCTGCGGCCGCTGACCCGCCGGATCACCTCGCCGACCAGGAAGCCGTAGCTCTGCGCGTGATAACCGTGCGCGGTCCCCGGTTCCCAGCTCGGTCGCTGCGCCGCGAGTGCCTCGACCATCGGTTCCCAGGCCAGCGCATCGGCGACCGAGGCCTTGTTGTCCAGCACGGGCAGCCCGACCCGATGGGAGAGCAGCCAGCGAACCGGGACGCCGCCCTTGCCCTCGGCGGCGAACTCCGGCCAGTACTCGCTCACCGGCGCGTCGAGGTCCAGCTCACCGCGTTCGACCAACAGCAGCGCGCAGGTCGCGGTGACCGCTTTGGTCGCCGAGTAGACGATCTCCAGCGTGTCGGCCCGCCACGGCCGGCCGGACTCCCGGTCGGCGATGCCACCCCAGAGATCGACGACCGGTCGGCCGTCGAAGTACACACAGACCGCGGCGCCGACCTCGTCCCTTCTGGCGAGGCTGGCCGCGAACGCCTCCCGCACGCCCTCGAAGCCGTCCTCGACCGTGCCACTGATCTCGGTCCTGCCGGCGCTCGCACCGTCGATCTCCGCCACCGCGTCCTCCCCAGTTCCGGCCGGCTCGGCACAACCTCGACGGTGCCCTCGGCCTGCTGGTCGTCACGCTAGCGTGCGAGCGCGCCGGGCCGCACCGTCATCTCGACGGCGGGGCGCGGTACCCGCGCCGTACGCCGCAAGGTGTACGGCCTCCCCCTGAGGTCGTAGGAAACGCGATCGCAAGATCCGTCCCTGGGTCCTCGTGCGAGGACCCGCTCCGGCCGTAGGTTCGTGTTATCCCGGCGAGCCCGGATTTCCCGGCATTTCCAGTGTTTCCCGACAGACTTCAGCAGGTTCCTAGTGAGGACAACATGATCGAAGCTCGTGGCCTTACCAAACGGTACGGCGAGAAAACCGCGGTGTCCGATCTCACGTTCACCGTGCGGCCCGGCATCGTCACCGGCTTCCTCGGTCCGAACGGAGCCGGGAAATCCACCACGATGCGGATGATTCTCGGCCTGGACAGTCCGACCAGGGGCGAGGTCACCGTCAACGGCCGGCACTACGCCGAGCACAGCGCGCCACTGCACGAGGTCGGCGCCCTGCTGGAGGCCAAGGCGGTACACACGGGACGGTCGGCCTACAACCACCTGCTCGCGCTCGCGCTGACACACGGCATTTCGCGCAAGCGGGTCGAAGAGGTCATCGAACTCGTCGGGCTGCAGGACGTGGCCCGCAAGCGGGTCGGTGGTTTCTCCCTCGGCATGGGGCAACGGCTCGGTGTCGCCTCGGCCCTGCTCGCCGATCCGGCAACGCTGGTACTGGACGAACCGGTCAACGGCCTTGACCCGGAAGGCATCCTGTGGATTCGCAACCTGCTGCGGGGCCTCGCCGCGGAGGGGCGCACCGTGTTCGTGTCCTCGCATCTGATGAGCGAGATGGCCTTGACCGCCGAACACCTCGTGGTGATCGGTCGCGGCAAGCTGATCGCGGACGTGTCCGTCGCCGAGTTCACCAGCAGCGCCTCCCGCAACCTGGTCCGGGTCCGCACGCCGCAGGCCACCCAACTGCGTGACCTGCTCGTCGGCCCGGATGTCAGCGTGACCGCGGTCGAGCCCGGCCTGATCGAGGTCAGCGGTCTGGACAGCGAGGCGATCGGCAAGCTGGCCTGCGCGCACGCGGTGCCGCTGATCGAGCTGACCCCGATCCAGGCCTCGCTGGAAGAGGCGTTCATGGAGCTGACCCAGGACGCCGTCGAATACCACGGCATCACCCAGCAGGGCGAAACCCAGGAAAGGATCGCATCGTGACCAGCACTGTCGACCTCCAGCGCAGGGGGGCAGGCGCGAACCCACCGCGCCCGGCCGCGACCCTGCCGAGGAACATGAAGGTCACCCAGTTGCGGGTCCTTCGCTCGGAATGGCTGAAGTTCTGGTCGCTGCGCTCCTCGGTCATCGCGGTCGCGGCCACCGTGATCGGCATGGTCGGCTTCGGCGCGCTGTTCGCCGGGGTCACCGCGGCCAAGTGGTCGGTGATGCCGGCGGACGCGCGGGCGCACTTCGACGCGGCCGGGGTCAGCCTGCGCGGCTACTTCCTCGCGCAGCTGATCGTCGGCGTGCTCGGCGTGCTGGTGATCTCCGGGGAGTACGGCACCGGCATGATCAGGGCCAGCCTGTCCGCGGCGCCGAAGCGGCTGCCGGTGCTGTGGGCCAAGCTCATCGTGTTCGCCACGGTGACCTTCGTGGTGAGCACGGTGGCCTCCTTCGCCGCCTTCTTCGTCGGCCAGGCCTTGCTGAGCAGCCAGCACCTGGACACCACCCTCGGCGCGCCAGGGGTGTTCCGGGTGGTCATCGGCACCAGCCTGTACCTGACCATGGTCGGCCTGATCGGCGTCGCCATCGGCTGGATCGTGCGCAGCACCGCCGGTTCCATCGCCACCCTGTTCGGTCTGCTGCTGGTTCTGCCGGCGCTCGGTGAGGCGCTGCCGGACAGTTGGGGCCAGCACATCAACCCCTACCTGCCGAGCAACGCCGGCGAGTCCGTCCTGGCGCTGCACCCGGACCCCGGTTCGCTGGCACCGTGGACCGGATTCGGGGTGTTCGTGCTGTACGGGGTGGTGGCCACGGCCATCGCGGCGATACTGCTCAAACGTCGCGACGCCTGAGCGAAGCGCGACACTTCCTCGCGGGAGAAGATAGGACAGTGACGGCCAGCACCGCGGGATCATCGACCGCGGACGAGGAATCCGGCGCCGCCCGGTCGAGCGAGGTCACCCTCGCCGGCCAGGCGGCGGCCGGCTGGCCGGGTATTGCCTGGTTGCGTGATCGGCTCAACCGGCATCCGATGCTCGCCGACGCCTGCTTCGCGCTGCTGCTGATGGGGCTGCTCGGTTCGCGGGGCAGCGGCAACTTCCGCGGCGCGGAACTGGTCGGCCAGCACGACGCGGTCGGCCTCACCCTCGGTCTCGTACTGTGCGCCGCGCTGATCTGGCGCCGCCGGTATCCGCTGACCGTCTTCTGCTTCATGTGTGTCGTCGCCGCGACGCAGTGGTCGATCGGTCTGGTGCTGGTCGCCGATGCCGCGCTGCTGGTCGGGCTGTACACCATCGCAGCGCACTGCCCGCGAAGGCCCGCGCTGGTCGCGGGCGGTGTGCTCGAGGCCGGGATCCTGGGCGCGGTGATCCGCTGGACGCCGCCACCCGGCATGTTGACCAGCTTCATCTTCCTGTCCGGTATGGCGCTGGCCGCGTTCGTGCTCGGGGTGAACATCCAGACTCGCCGCGCCTACCTCGCCTCGCTGGAGGACCGGACGCTGCGGGCCGAACGCGAACGCGACCAGCAGTCGCAGATCGCCGCCGCGAGCGAGCGGACCAGGATCGCCAGGGAGATGCACGACATCGTCGCGCACAATCTCTCGGTGATGATCGCACTGGCCGACGGTGCCGCGTTCGCCGCGCGCACCGGCTCTCCGGACGCCGAACGCGCCGCCCGGCAGGTCTCCGACACCGGCCGGGGCGCGCTGACCGAGATGCAACGACTGCTCGGCGTGCTGCGCGGCGCGGAGCCGACCACCCTGCGCGCCCCGCAACCCGGTGTCGAACAGCTCGACGACCTGGTCAACCAGGTCCGCTCGGCCGGGCTGCCCACCTCGCTGACCATCAGCGGCGCACCGTTCCCGCTCTCCGCCACGGTGGCGCTGGCGATCTACCGGGTGACCCAGGAGGCCCTGACCAACGTGCTCAAACACGCGACCGCGCCGACCGAGGCCACCGTGCGCCTGCGCTACGACGATCCGGTGATCGAACTGTCCATCACCGACAACGGGTCCGGCGGGGCGAAGGGCGGTCGGACGGTCGGCGGGCACGGGCTGACCGGGATGCGTGAACGGGTCGCCCTGTTCGACGGCACGCTCGACGTCGGCCCGACCCCGGCCGGCGGCTGGCGGGTACACGCGTGGATCGGCGGTTCCGGCCAACCCGAACAGCACAGCAGCGAGGCCCGTATCGACGATGCGGCCGGATCGGGCAACAGCGGATGACCATCAGAATCCTGCTCGTCGACGACGAACCCCTGCTGCGCCTCGGTTTCCGGCTGGTGCTGGAATCCCAGCAGGACATGGCGGTGGTCGGCGAGGCCGGTGACGGCGCGGTCGCGATCACCAAGACCAGCGAACTCGATCCGGACGTCGTCGTGATGGACGTGCGGATGCCCGGCGTCGACGGCATCGACGCGACCCTGCGGATCGTCCGCGACTCGCCGCGGTCCCGAGTGCTCATCCTGACCACCTTCGACCTCGACGAGTACGCCTTCGCCGCGCTGCGCGCCGGGGCGAGCGGCTTCCTGCTCAAGAACGTGCCGCCGGAGGACCTGCTCTCCGCGATCCGGGCGGTGGCCAGTGGCGATGCGGTCGTCGCGCCGAGCGTGACACGGCGACTGCTGGACGCGATGGCGCCGCAACTGCCCGATCCGAGGGCCAGCGGCGCCAACGGCACCGATCCTCGGCTCGGCAGGCTCACCGAGCGCGAGGTCGAGGTGCTGACCCAGGTCGCGGGTGGGCTGTCCAACGCCGAGATCGCCGAGGAACTGCACGTCTCCGAGGCCACCGTGAAGACGCACGTCGGCCGGATACTCGGCAAACTCGAACTGCGCGACCGGGTACAGGCCGTTGTGTTCGCCTACCAGATCAGGCTGGTCGCGCCCAACTGACCGACCTGGTGCCGGCTCGTACCGGGTCGGCTTGGGACTACGCGGGCGCGCCGGCCTGCCGCTGCAGCAACACCTGCTCGATCAGCGCGGCCAGGATCTCCTTCACCGACTCGCGTCGGCGGGCATCGCAGTAGAGCACCGGAACGGACGGGCTGACGCCCAGCGCCTCCCGAACCTCCTCGACGTCGAAGATGTCCGCGCCGTCGAAGTCGTTCACCGCGACCAGGAACGGCGTGCCGTGCGCCTCGAAGTAGTCGAGGACCGGGTAGCAGTCCTCGATCCGCCGGGTGTCGGCGATGATCACCGCGCCGAGCGCGCCGTCGGTCAGGTCGTCCCAGAGGAAGTCGAACCGGTCCTGGCCGGGCGTGCCGAACAGATACAGGATCAAGGTCGGATCGAGGGTGATCCGGCCGAAGTCCAGCGCGACGGTGGTGGTGTGCTTGGCTTCCAGCAACGACGCGTCGTCGACCCCGATGGAGCGTTCGGTCATGGCCGCTTCGGTGGTCAGCGGTTCGATCTCGGAGATGGCGCCGATGAAGGTGGTCTTGCCGACGCCGAAACCACCGCTGATGACGATCTTGATCGCGGACGGGTAGCCCGAACCGGACATGTCGCCGTGGTCAGAGTGCCCGAACAAGGTCTCTGATCCTTTCCAGCACGTGCTCGGGGACTGCCTGTGGCTCCCTGAGCGTTACGAAGTTGTCGGTGTAGAGGTCCGCGACGAGCACTCGGGCCACGCCGAGCGGAACGCCGATGAGGGCCGCGACCTCGGCCAGCGAGAGCGGTGTTCGGCACCGGTGCACGATCTGCCGCTGTTCGAAGTGCAGCGGCGCGGTCAGCGCTTCCGGCAAGGACACCACCAGGGTTTCGATCCGCAGCCCGTCGTGCAGCGGCCGGGTCCGGCCGCCGGTGACGATGAACGGTCGGACGAACGAGTCGTCGTCATCGCCGCCGTCACCGGCCGCCTCGACACCGGCCGAGCCGGCCGGCACCTGCCGGCCGAACTCGTCGGATTCGAATGCGGTGTCGAACCAGGACTGTGGCCGAGTGGCCGGAATCATCCTCGGATCGGGTAGCCGTGTCCCGTCGTCGTTCATCGCAACAGCGTCTCTCTGAGCTGGCCGATCAATGCTGGGGTGAGCAACGTGCCGGCGCGTTCGACCAGCAGCGCGATCTCGTAGCCGATGAGGCCGACATCGCACTGTTCGTCGGCGAGCACGGCGACACAACTGCCGTCGGAGATCGTGGACACCAGCAGGAAGCCCCTGCGCATCTCGATCATGATCAGCTTCATGCCGCCGAACTCGTAGTACCGCGAAGCGCTGCGGGCCAGGCTCGCCAGCCCCGACACCAGGGCGGCGAGCCGGTCGGCCGCGGTCCGGTCCAGCCCGCCCGACTTGGCGATCAGCAACCCGTCCGAGGACACCGCGACCGCGTCGAGCACGCCATCGGTCTCCCGGACGAAGTTGTTGATCAACCAGTTGAAACTCTGCGGGTCCGTACCCAACTCAGCACTCACCTGGAATCCTCCTCCTGCACCAATGGCGATGGCCTGCCGTTCGTGCGTCCAGTCTGCCCCCGGTCGACCGGCGCCGAGCCGTGTCCCTGCGCTTCACCGCGTTGGTGTCCTCTGCTGAACGCTGACAGCATGCCGCCGACCTCATTGGCACTACGCTCGCGATGCGCTCCGGTTTCCGGGCCGCCAGGGCCGTTGGGTCCGTTGGGACCGTTCGGGCCGGCACCGAGCGGGTTGGCCTCGCGCGGGCGGACCGGCGGTCGAGCGGCTCCGTTGTCCTTGGGCTGGCTGCCCTTGACCTGCCGTTTGACCAGGCCGTTGCGGGTCCGCTCAACCGGCGCCGAGTGGTTGGCGCCTCGACCGGGAGCCTGCGCACCCTGAGTTTCGCGCGCCGGACTGCCCGCCACCGGGGCGGCCAGCTGCCGGTTGGGCACCGAGGGCCGCGAGGGCGTCCGGGGCGCCGGTCGTTCCGGCATCCCCCGCTCGACGCCACCGCGCCGCTCCGGACTGGTGCGATCCGGCCCGTTGCGATCTGGCCCGTTGCGATTCGAGCCATTGCGGTCTGGTCCACTGCGGTCTGGTCCACTGCGATCCGAGCCGCTGCGGTCTGGGCCGTTGCGATCCGGGGTTGGCATGCTCCGCTCGGAGACGTTGCGCCCGCCCAATGGCCTTCCGCCCAACTGACCTCGTCCGTTCACACCCTGACCAGCAGATCCACGGCCGAGGACAGCGGGTTGCGCCGGCGGTTTCGGCGAACCGGCCGGCTGCTCGATGAGCAGTTCGGCGGGCAGCAGCATCCGGGCGGTGATGCCCGTCACCGGCGACTCACCCAGCTCCACGGCGATGTTGAGCTGCTTGGCGAGCCGACCGACCACGTAGTGACCGAGGAACCGGGTCGGCGCGACGAGGAAGTTCTCCTGGTCCCGCAGCCGGGCCCGCGCCCGCGCCAGGTCGGCCGAGGACATGCCGACGCCGTAGTCGACCACGACGAGCAGGTATCGGTCGCCGGCACGCCTGCCGTAGATCTCCACCTCGACATCGGGTGGGGAGAACATCAGGCCGTTCTCGACGAGTTCGGCGAGCATGTGCGCGACCTCGGTCACCACCGGACCGCTGATCAGCGCGTCGTCGACCCGCCGCAGCACGACCCGCCGATAGTCCTCCACCTCCGAGAGTGCGGCGCGGATGACGTCGGCGACCGGCAGCGGCTGCGCCGAGGGCCGAGGGCTCGTCTCGCCGACCAGCACCAGCAGGCTCTCCGCGTTGCGGCGCATCCGGGTGGCCAGATGGTCGAGCTCGAACATGTTGCTCAGTGCGGCCGGGTCCAGCTCCTCCTGCTCGAACTTGCTGATCAGCGACAGCTGCCGGCGCACCAGGTTCTGGTTTCGCCGACCGAGGTTGGCCAGCGACGCCGTGGTGTTGTGCCGGATCAGCGCCTGCTGGCTGGCCAGGGCCAGCGCGGCGCCCTGCACGCGGTCCAGCGCATCGGCCATCAACGCGATCTCGGTGGCCGCGCCCTCCGGTACGACGACCGGCGCCGGTGGTGGCACACCGGCAGCATCCGATGCGGTCTGCAATGCCGCGACCGCATCCGGCAGGCGTCGGGCGGACACGTCGTCGGCTTCCTTGGACAGCTGGCTCAGCGGCCCGATGACCGACCGGGCGGCACCGATCACCAGGGCGATCATGGCCGCGATGGTCAGCGCCGAGAGTATGCCCATGATCACCAACGCCCTGGTCACGCCCGCGGCGAGCGTGTTGGCGCGGGCGGTGATGTCGGCGCCGACGGACTGCTGGACGGTCCGCATGTCGTTGATGACCGTGGTGATCGCGTCGCCCCAGGTGGTCGGGCTCACCTTGACCGGCAGCACATCGCCGACATTGGCGACCGCGGTGTCCTCGTCCTCATTGGTCTCGGTGGCCGCTGTCGTGGTCAGCGCGCCGGCCAGCGCGTCGTTCTGCGCCGGGGTGGCGTAGACGCTGAAGTCGGCGAGGGCGGCCTGCTTCTCGCCGAGAATCGTGGCGAAGGTGGTGTAGTTGGCCTGGGTGAACACGGTGCCCGCGAAGACCGCGTCGAGCATGCCGCCTTCCTGGCCGATGTACTCCTTGGCGTTCCCCAGCGCGTAGAGCGCCTGAAGGCCACGCCGCAGGGTCGCGTCCGACGCCTCGTTGACTCCGAGGGTGAGGGCGTTGATCGAGGAGATCGCGTCGGTATAGAACTGGAAGGTCTGGGTGCCGTCCGCCGACCCGCTGTCCACGGCGTCCCTGATACCGGTCAACCCGGACAGGTTCGTCAGCGCCGAGCGCACCTGCGGGGCACCCGCGTCGGCGTTGGCCGGATCGCTGATCGTCTGGTCGAGCGCGGCCAGCGCGCTGTCGGTCTTGGCGCGCTGCGGCTTGAGCTGCGAGGCGAACTCACTCGCTCCGCCGAGCGCGCCGTTGGTCAGCGCTCGCTCCTCCTGCAACTGGTGCACGAGCCCCTGCGCGGCGAGGGCGACCGAAACGGTCCGACTGGTCTGGTTGGCCGCGGAGAACGCACTGATCTGCCCGCTGACCAGGAAGCCGAGCAGCACGAGTACCAGTAGCAGCGAAAAGGCCAGAATCCGGACCAATTTCGCCCTGATCGATCTCGGTCGCAGCACCGACCGGAACCCGCCACTCAGCTTGCCGGTCGACCGGCTCAGCACACCGCCGGCCGAGCGCCCCGCCGGACCGCTGGGTCCTGTCGGATTCGACGCCGCCGTCGTCACTGTCGGCGAGTTCGGGGCCCGCCCCTTCCGTTGAATCGAAACAACCGCATTGCGCTGCGCACTCGCCGGGCCATCCTGATGACGCGCGACCACGACACCTCCGTCACTGGGCTCGCTCGGTCGCATGGCATTTCGGGGTCGCACCACCTAAGGCGACGAGAATGATCTCGCCACCGCCCCGACATCGGTTGCACTTGCCGCAAGACACCTGCGCCCAAAGACCGGCGAATCCTATCTACATCTTCCTGAACGAGCTAGTCCGATCGGACAAAGAAAAAGGTGCAATGTCCAAAAGGCCTATTCTGATGACCCTTCAGCGGCCGCGTGCCAAGCCACCCGGCCGAAAAAACACATCGAGTGATCGCCTGGTCACAGCAGAACCGCTGACGTATGACCTTACGCCCAACGGCGCTTGACAAGCGAACAAGCAGCCCAGCACAAAGAACGCAATATCAACTCAGCCACGGTCCGATGGCCACAAGAGCAGCAGACGATCAGAGCAAAAGTAACAATTGATCAGCGGCCACCGATCACCGGCGACCAACCTCATTCCATAACAACGTCTGACCAAATATACTGAAACGCTGCCCAGAAACACCCAAGCCGACCGGTCGAACAGGGCACTCCCCCGAAAAAGCACATTCCCCCCTCCGCCGAGGCCCTCAGTCGAGGCCCCTCAGTCGAGGCCCCTCCGCCGAGCCGACCTCAGCCCTCAGCACTCAGCCCTCGCCCCCTTCGACTCCGGTGACCCCGCCATCGACCGTCGTCGCCCCGGCCCCGGTCCCGGCCCCGGCACCGACCCGCTCCCGCTCCCGCCGAAGCTTGACGTACTCCCTGATCACCAACACGATGATCACCACATCCAACGCGGCGAAGATCGGCAGCGTGATCGAGTGCGTGTGCACCGCGCGCCACACCTCGTAGACCACGAATGCGCTCAGCACGACCACGCCGACCGGGAACGCCCAGAGGATGCGTTTGAGCAGCGCCCAGACCAGCGCGAGCTTGATCACCCCGTGGGCGAGCAGGTACACGATCGCAAACAGCCTGGTCCCACCGCCGGCGAAATTCCCGGCCGCGGTCTGCAGATGCTGCGCGAGCGTGCCGTCCGGGTCGCCGAGCAGGTCACGAGTGATGATCGCGTTGGCCACCCCGGTGATCGCGGCCGGCGGTATCACGATCAGCAGCAGGCCCCCGATCAACTGCACCCCGCCGTCGATCCCCTTGAGCACGACCGCGATCCGGAACAGCCGATCCGAGGTGCCCCCCGTGCTCGGCGATCGGGTGTTCGTCATCTGGTTGCCTCCTCGGCCGGGACGGTTTCACCGCCCAGCCTGCCCCAGGTCCGCCCCGCCGGCACGACCGAACGATCTCGACACCCGAACCGGCCTCCACCGAGACCTGAACAGGGGCCACCCGTCACGGCCTCAACAACCCACTCACCGCCAGATCAACGCACGGCCGGTCCGCGGAATGGCCCGACATCCGACCGGTCAATGGGTAGCCACCCCGATCAGCGCCCCCACCCAGTACGTCGCCACCGTGGCGATCGCACCGAACAACAACTGTCGCAGGCCGTTGAACCACCACGTCCTCGTACTGAACCTGGCCACCACCGCACCCGCCACGAACAGGCCGAACGCACCGGCCGCAAGACCGCCCCACAGCAACTCGAAGCCGAACAGGAACGGCAGCAGCGGGATGATCGCGCCGACCGCGAAGCAGATGAACGAGGACACCGCGGCAACGATCGGCGACGGCTGCTCGTCCGGGTTCACCCCCAACTCCTGAGTCAGGTGCACCCGCAACGCAAGCTCGGGACTGGCATGCACCTCGTCGGCGACCCGCTCCGCGGTTTCCTGGCTCAGCCCCATTTCCCGGTACATCTCGATCAGCTCGGCCTGCTCGGCTTCTGGGTTGTTGGCAAGCTCGGCCCGCTCGACGGCGGCCTCCGCGTCGATGGCATTGTTCTGGGTACCGACCGAGGTGTACTCCCCCAGCGCCATCGAGAAGGCCCCCGCGACCAGCCCGGCGATCCCGGACAACACGATGACCCGACTGCTGGCCCCCGCACCGCCGACCCCGGCCACCAACGCGATATTGGTCACCAGCCCGTCCATGGCGCCGAATACCGCCGGCCGCAACCAGCCCCCCGAAACGTCGGCGTGCGTGTGGCCGATTTCGGCGGGTCCCACCTTTTCCACGTTGGTCACCGATTGAGAATAAATGTCCATGATGGACTGAGGACAGCCTTGGCAAGCGCAGCCTTGCCTGCACAACAGCACTATCAGCGTGCTCGCGCCGACCTCGAAACAGGGCGGCTATCAGGGGTCCGGCCTGCCATGACAAGGTCGGGAGGCATTGGAGTTCTCAGGGTAGCCTCAGGTATCGTCGGTAAGGTAAATCACGTGATATGACCCTTTCCGAAGCGCGCACTTCGGTCATCAGGAACATAACGGATGAAGCAGACTGCTGCGCGAGGGAGAGCGGTCCCGACAAGCGGGCCGGCGGCGCCGTCGGCCGTAGGGAGAAGATGACGGTGGGCGGCGCCCAGCGCAAGAATCGCAGAATCAAGCAGGACCAGACGGCCAAGGCCGCCGCGGCGGTAGCGGCCGCACGGGGCGTCCGCAAGGACTCGACCAAAATCATCATCGGCGTCATCGTCGTCGTCCTGGTGGCTGCGGGCGTGGTCGGCGGAGTGCTCTACAGCCAGCACCAGAAGAACGTGAGCGCCGAGACCATCATCCCGGCGAAGACCGTCCCCGGCTCGTCGAGCTACCCCCAGGTCCTGGACAAGGCGAACGCGACGGTCCTGGTCGGCAAGCCGACCGCGAAGGTCACCCTCGACGCCTACGAGGACTTCGAGTGCCCGATCTGCGACGAGTTCGAAGCGTCGAACTTCACCGACATCGAAAAGCAGCTCGAGGCCGGCACCATCCAGGTCCGCTATCACATGCTGAACCTGCTGGACAACAGCTCCTCCCCACCCGGCTACTCCTCCCTGGCCGCCAACACCGCCCTCGCCGTGGCGACCGTGGCGCCAGAGAAATTCATGGACATCCACTACAGCCTGTACCAGAAGCAGCCCGAAGAAGGTAAAGCCGGCTGGACCCAGGCACAGCTGACCAGCCTGGCGAACCGGCTCGGCGTCAGCGGGGCCACCTTCAACAACCTGATCAACAACGGCACCTACAAGGCCCAGATCAACAAGAACATGCTCGCCGCCAACAGCGACCAGTCGCTGTACCAAACCGACTCTGATGGCACCAAGGGCTTCGGCACGCCGACCATCGTGTACAACGGCCAGCCGGTCAACTACCAGACCACCGGCTGGCTGGAAACCATCATCAACAGCGCCAAGTCCAAGGCCTGACTCCCCCATCCCGGCGGCGCCCTCCCCGGAGGGCGCCGCCGCGGCATATCCACCAGCCGAACCGCCCGCCACTACCGGCCACCGGCCACTGTGCGCCACATCACTTCACGCCTCGTGTCGGATCAAAGGCGACCCCCGGTTTCAACCCCCAACCGACATCGAGTACTGTTACCAAACGTCGCGAGGGCCGATGGTCCTCACGGGGCTGTAGCGCAGCTGGTAGCGCACCACACTGGCAGTGTGGGGGTCAGGGGTTCGAACCCCCTCAGCTCCACTAGACATCAAGCCCCTCTGATCTCGCGGAAATCGCAGGTCAGAGGGGCTTTCTCGTTAAGTCAAAGAATCTTCTTTGACAGTCCTTTAAGGATGAAGGTACGCTTGCGGGGAGTGAAACGGGAGTGCTCAGGAGCC
>DATATE010000276.1:0-72874 GCA_036268955.1 Pseudonocardiaceae bacterium | reverse complement strand
CCTCGCCGACCGGGACGAGGACACCCAGAGTTGACCATTTCCACCGGCTGGACCACCATCAACACACGGCCCGCGACCGCCGGCCCGAGCTGGTCCCTAGCTCATGGCAAACGGTGGTCCCTTCGCCGTGGCAGGCGACACCGATCACACAGGTTCTCGGGGTGCGGCCCTCCCGCCCCACCGAGGTCAACCGACCAAGTGCCACGCCCCGAGGTCCTGCGTGATAGCCCTCCGGGAGGTCGGGGAGATGGTGCGTCCCTGGGCCACACACGAACCGCAACCCTCCCGCTCTCCCACCCTCTCCTTGACCTGCCGGTCCGGCGAGGACATCCCTTTTCCCTTACACCCCAACGAATAGGGCCCTGGCGCGTCTGCCTGCAAGCAATCGACGCGCCAGGGCTTCCTACACCCCATCCCGCACGCGAAACGGAGCACCGCCATGTCTACACCACCCCTCGCACTCACTGTTGACGACCACTACGACCGCGACAACGCCAGCGATCGTGTGTCCCGCTACGGCGCCTACCTCGCCCAGAACGCACGCCTGTTCCTGGATGACGGCGTACCGACCGCCGATGTGTCCTGGTTCGCCTTCTCCGCATGGGAGATCGCTAGCAGCCCCATCATGGCCCCCGGCTACGTCCAGACTCACCCCCGCGTCGTCGGTGCCGAACCGCACTGGGACGAGGACGGCCGCCCGGCCCTGACCGTCCGCCTCGTCGCTCCACACCCACTACGAGTACCGGAGGCCCTTGGCCGGAACGTGCGCACCTGGGAACCACAGCGCGACGTCAACCAAGGCATCTACGCGTGGTCGGAGCCCTGGAACAACGATCGGCTCTCCGCGTACACCACGCTGACCGTCCGCGTCCCCGTCGTCGCGAATGTGCTGCCGACCCCGCGCTATCGCTCGGGCATCCCGGACACCGCAACGGCCAAGCACGCGGTCAAGACCCTGTGCGCCGTGGTGAATCCCCCGATCAGCTACCTGATCGCGGCCCTCGACGCTCCCCGGTGCACCCGATGAACAACGGTGCTGCCGTCCTGGGCAGCCTGGACGAACGCCTGGCCGAACGGGTCAAGTCAACGGACTTCCGATCCTGGCGCGGACACGTCGAGTCGACAGGTGGGTGCGCCAAACCCATCCACCTGGATGGCCTGTGGCGGATCGAGCACGCCGAGACCGGCGATACCCTCGCCGAACGCTCCGGACAGGTCATGGCCCGCTGTGGCAACCGCCGTGCCTCGGTCTGCCCGGCCTGCGCGGACCGGTACGCAGCGGACTGCTTCCACCTGCTCCGGGCCGGCCTGTGTGGAGGCAAGGGCATCCCTACATCGGTGGCAGGCAAGCCCCGTCTGTTCGTGACCCTCACCGCGCCCAGCTTCGGCCCGGTGCACTCCCAACGGCGGGGCAAGGGCAGTGGCAAGCGCATCCCGTGTGTGTGCGGTGCCTACCACCTGGACGCCGATACCCGCCTTGGCGCGCCAATCGACCCCGGTACCTACGACTACGCGGGTGCGGTCCTGTGGCAAGCCCACTCCGGTGACCTGTGGCACCGGTTTACTACCCGCCTCCGTCGGGAACTGGCTATGGCGGCGGGTATCCGAGTGCGGGAGATCGATGACCACGCCCGACTGTCCTACGCCAAGGTCGCCGAATACCAGCGACGCGGTCTGATCCACTTCCACGCCGTGATCCGCCTGGACGGCCCCGGCGGACCGGATGACCCGGCTCCTCGGTGGGCGCATCCGGACCTGCTGACGGCCGCTGTCCAGGCCGCTGCCGTGTCCACCGAGGTTCGCCGGACTCTCGCCACCCCTGATGGGGATACGGCCGGCTACCGGTTCACCTGGGGCCAACAGGTGGACGTTAAGACCATCCGCCCAACCGATGCCGAGAAGATCGAAACGGGACAGGGCGAGATCACGGACTACGCCCTGGCCGGCTATATCGCGAAGTACGCCACCAAGGGCACCTCGACCAGCGAAGCAGCCGACCGGCCGATCCGGTCCGAGGTCGATATCGAGAACCTGTCCATTTCGGAGCATCACCGCGCGATGATCCAAACCGCGTGGGACCTGGGGGGCCTGCCGGGCTTGGGGTTCCTGCGTCGCTGGGCGCACATGCTCGGCTTCCGGGGCCACTTCCTGTCCAAGTCCAAGCATTACTCGCGCTCATTCCGCGACCTTCGGGCCGAACGCGCGGAATGGCGTCACGTGGAATTGCTCGAACGATTCGGCGTCACCGATGACGACATCATCGTCATCAACGACTGGCAAACCACGGGCGCCGGCTACAACACCGAGGCAGAGAGGGAATTGGCATCAGCCATCTACGAGCGCATACGCGAACAACGGATCAGTAGATACGAAAGGGAGGTTGCGTGATGGGTAAGTTGTGGAGTGTAGGGGAGGTGGCTGACTACCTGGGTGTGCCGGTCAACACGATCTACGCCTGGCGCACCAAGGGTTACGGCCCGACTGGCCGGAAGATCGGCAAGTACGTCCGATACCAGCCCGGCGACGTTGAGCAGTGGATCACCGAACAGGGCAGTGTCTGATGGGGCGGCTACGGCTGCCGCCCGGCACGGCCGGCGAGATCAAGGTCAAGCAGGTTGGGACCGTTTTCGTCGCGCGATGCTGGTACCGCTGTGAGGATGGAACTTACGCGGACATTCGTCGACGCGGTTCTACGAGAGAGAAAGCAAGGGCCGCAGTCAGAGATGCAATCAAGGACTTCGTGGCTCGGACTCCTGGTGCGTCACTGACCGCCAGTACCTTCTTCTCGGACGCAGCTCGGGAGTGGCTCGACCAGTACCAGACCGACGCGGAGAACGGCATCTATTCTCTGGGTTCGGTCGATACGTACCGAGACCATTTGCGGAAACATGTGCTGCCGACCCTGGGCAATCTTCGACTGGTAGAGATCAAGGCACCCGTAATCAACAACCTCTGCCAGGCGAAATTGAAGTCCTACAGCTTGAGCCTGGCCAAGCACACCAAGGTGGTCATCGGGAACGTGCTTACCTTCGCTGTGCAGGCGGGGGCAATCGAGCGCAACCCAACGAAGGAGATCGCGCAGCTCACCGAACGGCGCGCGAAGACCAAGAAGAAGAAGCCACGCGCGCTGACTGGCGAACAGGTCATTGACTTCCTGGCCAAGCTAGACGCGGACGAGGAGGCACTGCTCCGGGACCTTCCGGACCTGGTGCGGTTCTTCGTGGCCACTGGTGAGCGTCTCGGCGAGGCTCTGGGAGCGCACTGGTCAGACTTCGACGCTGAGGCCAAGGCGCTCACTATGACCGGCAACATCATCCAGGTTCGGGGCCGGGGTGCCGTCCGCAACAAGGGCAAGTCCGAAACGGCTGACCGGACGATTCCTCTGCCGGCCTGGTGTGCGCGGATGCTCTCAGAGCGGAAGGCGACACTGGGGACTGTTGGCCCTGACGCGCCGATCTTCCCCAACACCAGGGGCGGTTACCTCAACGCGTCGAACCTGAACAACCGCTACTGGGTGCCGTTCAGGAAGCGCGCCGGCTACGAGTGGGTCACCTTCCACACGTTCCGGAAGACCGTCGCCACACTGCTGGATGACGCTGGACTGTCCGCACGCCAGATCGCGGACGTGCTCGGGCACGCACACCCGTCCATGACCCTCAACAGCTACATGGGCAGGGGCCAGGCGTCCCGAGCGAGTGCAGACGCCCTAGACACCGTGCCGGGACTGACCAAGTGAAAATCGGCAATAAATCGGCAACGGTCCGAGCAACGCTGAACCCCCAGGCCGTTGACCTGGGGGTTTGGTGCGCCCGAAGGGATTCGAACCCCTAACCTTCTGATCCGTAGTCAGATGCTCTATCCGTTGAGCTACGGGCGCGTGTACATCATGTTCAGTTATACGCTCAGCCGAAGCCGAGCGTTGCGGAGGCTCCGGGATTTGAACCCGGGATGGGGGGTAACCCCAAACCGCATTAGCAGTGCGGCGCCATAGACCAGACTAGGCGAAGCCTCCCAGGCTCTTGACCACTCGGCGGATAGCCTACACAGGGCCTGGCCGTTGGGGCAAAACGCCCCCCTTGCTAATGATCCAGACGGCCAGGACCTGCGCGGATAGCCTTCGGCTTTCAGTTTCGGCGGAGCATGCGGAGCAGGGCGGGTGGGCGACCGCCGAAGCCTTCGGCCTCCATGGCGGCCAGGGCGATTCTGGGGAGGTCGCGGACGGCCGGGAAGACCAGGTATCTGGGCACCCAGAGTGGCCGGAACTTGGCGTTGAACCGGTAGAGGCTCTCGATCTGCCACCAGTGTGACCCGAGCCGCAGCGCGCGTGCCCAGAGGCGGGCGATGGGGCCGGCGCCGATGCGTTCGCCGCGTTCTAGGGCGGCGCGGAACATGGCGAAGTTGAGCGAGACGTTGCGCACACCGAGGTCGGCGCAGTTGGCCAGCAGTTCGGTGATCATGAACTCGTTGAGGCCGTTGTCGGCGTCCCGGTCGCGGCGCATCAGGTCGAGTGACAGGCCGTCGGTGCCCCAGGGCACGAATTGGAGCATGCCGCGGACCTGGCCGTCCTGCTCAGCGGTGACCAGGACGCATTCCGGGTCGGCCGAGTCGGCGAGGCGGGAGAGGGCCATGGAGAAGCCGCGTTCGGTCTCGGTCCCCCGCCAGTAGTCGGCGAGTGTGGCCAGTTCGGTGTGTTCGGCGTCGGAGATGTCCTTGGCGCGGCGAACTCTGGCGGTGTAGCCGGCACGGCCGACCTTGGCGATGGTTTGGCGGACGCCGCGCATCTTGCGGCCCTGGGTGCTGAAGGTGGGCACGTCGACGACGGCTTCGTCGCCGAGCTCCAGGACGGTGAGGCCGTGCCGGTCCCAGACGGTCGCGGCCCGCTCGGAGCAGCCGAGGACGGCGGGGACCCAGCCGTGTCGCCAGCAGGCGGCGAGGTACTCCTCGATGGCGCCCGGCCAGGCCTCGATGTCGCCGAGTGGGTCGCCGGAGGTCAGCGCGACGCCGGCCAGGACGCGGTAGGCGACCGCGGACTTGCCCGACGGGGAGAAGACAACGGACTTGTCGCGGCGGAGGGTGAAGTAGCCGAGGGAGTCCTGGCTGCCGTGCGCGGTGAGCAGGTCGCGGATGCGGGACTCGTCGGTGAAGCTCAGGCCCGGCCTCGGCTCGGCGGAACGCAGTAGGAAGTAGCCGCCGATCAGGACAGCGCCGATGCCGAAGACCAGGCCGAGGGTGGCGGTGGCATCGTCGAGGAACTCGCTGCGGAAGTTGATCGGGCCCTCGATGCCGACCAGGGTCAGCGCGGCGTGTTCGAGCATCGGGATGCTGCCGGGGCGGCCGAGCAGGTCACGGTGGTTGAACAGCAGGATCAGGTAGTTGACGACGACCCCGCCGACCAGCATCTCGACGAAGACCGCGATGGCTCGCCATTTGCCCATGGACGGATCGGGCAGGGCAGCGAACTCGCGACGTTTGAGTACCAGCGCGATCAGCAGGGCCAGCGCGGTGATGCTGGCCGCCGGACCGTGGTGGAAGAAGATGCTGAGCACGGTGATCACGGCGGTGGTCAGTACGGCGATCTGCCAGGCGCGGCGTTTGCGGCGGCGCAGGCCGGTCGCCAGTAGGAGCAGGCCGACACCGGCGGCGACGGCTACCGCGACGGCGGCGACGGTGGCCTCGACAGGGAGGTCGAACCAGAGGGTCATCGGGTGCCGTGGTTTGCGGTGGTTGAGGAAGATCACCTCGCCGAGGGTGAGCAGGCCGACGAGCCTGGTCGACCAGCAGATGAGCCGGACGGTGAGGTTGCCGCGGTCCTGCCATCCCTTGGTGGCCTGCGAATGGCTACTGGTGGCGGTCATCGCCGCCGGCCATGAAGGAGACAGAGCGGTTGTTCTTCGATGAGGCGGCGCCATCAACGCGGCGGTTCGTCAACGAGGCGAAGGCAGCATTCGTTGGCCCGGCATTCATCGAGGAGGTCGCTGTCGGTCCGGCATCCACCAGGGACGTGGCGCCGTTGTTCGCCGGAGAGGACGAGTACGAGGGCGAGGACGCGGGTGAGATCGGACGGGTGGTCGGTGACGGGACGAAGCGGGCGCTTGCCGGCCGGATTGTGGGCAGCATGGGGCCAGCTGTGTTGAGCGGGTTCATCAGTGTTGGCCGCCCGCCAGTTCGACGAAGGGGCGCAACGAGTCCGGGTCGCGCAGCGCGTCGGCGCTGATCGCCCGGTCCACCGGCATGCCGGAGAGGATCTTCTTCACCGGTACTTCGCATTTCTTGCCGTTGGGGGTGCGTGGCACCGTGTCGATCACGATGAACGCATTGGGTACGTGCCGTGGAGAGAGTTGTTCGCGCAGTGCGGAACGGAGTTTCGGTTCGACCGTGGCCAGCTCGCTTCCTGGTGCGAGGCCCAGGAAACAGGGCAGTTCGCCGCCGGTCCGGCCCGCGCCGGAGGTGTCGATCACCAGGGAGTCGGCGACCTCGGCGAACGCCTCGACGACGCGGTAGAACTCGGCGGTGCCCATCCGGACGCCGCCGCGGTTGAGGGTGGAGTCGCTGCGGCCGTAGATCACCGCCGAGCCGCGCTCGGTGAACTTGATCCAGTCGCCGTGCCGCCAGATGCCCGGATAGGTCCCGAAGCGGGCCTCGCGCAGCCTGCTGCCGTCCGGATCGTTCCAGAAGAACACCGGCATGGACGGCACCGGCTCGGTGACGACGAGTTCGCCGACCAGCGCGGCGACCCGGTCACCCCGGCCGACGCCGAGGCCGGCGAGGGCGGCTCGCGCGGCGGCGACCCTGGTGCGGACCTCGCCGTAGGTCAGCTGCTCGGTGCGACCGTCCTCACGCTGGAAGGAGGCGGCGGGATCGTCGTCGGCCTTGCCGTCGCCGCCGAGAAGGGCCTGTTCGGCGTAGTTGAGGGTGGTGCCGGGGAACCAGCGGGCACCGGGCATGACCCGCTCGGCCGGCACCTCCTCGGGCCGCTGGTGGAAGCGCACCTCGAAGGACTCGGCCAGCGCGCCCCAGAAGGCCTCCAACTCGCTGACCGACCATCGCCACAGCTGTGCGTAGTCGGCAAGCTCGACGCCCTTGGTGGCGGCCAACCAGGCCCGGAATCGGGCGATGAGGGTGGTCGCCACGGCCTCCGGCGTCGGCGTCCACAAGGTTTCCACCTGGGTGTCGGCCGGGGCTTTCACCTGCGAGTCGACCTGGGTGTCTGCCGGGGCTTGCTGATGCGCAACGCCCCGTTGGGGTTCGGGTACGCCGAGGGCTTCATCGCCGTTGGTCGAACCGTCCGTCATGTCCTGTTCCTAGCTGATCGCCGAATCGTGTCACTCGTCCACCCGGTCGGGCATCCAAACAGACGTCCGAATTACCCCTGGCGTTGCCACCGGACAGTATTCAACCTTCCGTGATCACCCGCTCACAGTGGATCACGTTTCCTGAGTCTTGTCTTAAGAATGCCGGATACCCAGAGCCAACCACGTCCGGGCGCCCGCGCGCATCAACCGCAGGTCTGGTCGCCGGGGTGGTTTGTCAGACCCAGGTCGGGCCCCCGCGTCAGCCCACCGGATCGGACACAGGTGAGGGAACGGGCGAGGGAACGGGCGAGGGAACGGGCGAGAGAGCAAGGACGCGGATGAGGACACAGGTGACCCCGCACGGCTGCGGGCCGTACGGGGTCGGGAAAGCGGAGGTCGGGGCAGGGGTCAGCGCAGGTGCATGTCGAACCAGTTGAGGGTGCGCTGCCAGGCCTCGAAGGAGGCCTCCGGGTTGGTGTCGAAGCGGTTGTTGGCCTCGGCGAAGCGGACCACGTCGGTGGCGACCTCGGCGTGCGCGGCGGCGTCGCGCAGTTTCTCCACCTCTTCGACCGGGATGGCCTCGTCCTGGTCGCCGTAGATGCCCAGCCACGGGCAGGTCAGCTCGCCGACGACCTCGACGAGGGCGGGCAGGCCTTCGGCGATGGGTTCGATGATGCCGCCGCCGGACACGCTGACCGCGGCCGCGACGGTTCTGCTCGACGCGACGACCAGGGCGACCGCGCCGCCGAGGTCGAAGCCGACGACCCCGGTTCGGTCGGCGGCGACGCCGCGCTGGGCCAGCCACATCGCGGCGGCGTCGGTGTCGGCGAGTACCGACTCGCCGTCGAGACTGTTCAACCGCTCTTCGACGGCGGCGCCGTCGAACGTGTCCGCGTCCTCGCCGCGGTAGAGGTGCGGAGCGACAGCGAGCCAGCCTTCGTCAGCCAGGCTGGATACCAGTCCGCGCACGACATCGGTCACGCCACGGGCTTCGTGCAGCACCACAAGACCGCCTCGGACGGCGTTGTCCGGCTCGGCGACCGTTAGCCGCAATGATCGGCCGTCGGTCAGCTCGATGCGCTCGGTTCGGGTCTGGGTCATGACACAAGCCAACCACGCGAGGGTGAACGCAAGTCAACGCGACTCCGCGAACTGCCAGGAAATCCATAACGGACCAGGTCATCGCGCAATCGGTGGATCGGTGGCCGCTCCGGCAAAAAGTGATCTTTCTCGCCCGTGCGAGCCCTTCGTGCGAGCCCTTTGCCTGACAGCACGGAACGGCAGGCGACGGTGAGGAACAGCGGTGAGATGTAAGGGGTTCGAGCGCGGGCAAATGTTGGTGCCGGTCGTGGCGGATAATGGGTACGTTGGCGGATAGCCACCGTGAGGCAGCACAGCCCCGCAGGCCAACCACGTCCGACCGAGCAGGAGATCGACGATGACCGCACGCATCCGGGCCGACCTTGACCAACTTGCTCCCTATGTGCCCGGACGGAACGTGCCTGGCTCGATCAAGTTGGCCAGCAACGAGGTCGCGGCGGGGCCGCTGCCGAGCGTCCGGGAGAAGCTGGCGAACGCCGGCGCGGACATCAACCGCTACCCGGACAGTGGAGCGGGCGCGCTGACCGAACGGATCTCGCAGCGCTTCGGCGTGCCGACCAGTCAGGTCGCGCTCGGCTGCGGGTCGGTGTCGCTGTGCCAGCAACTGGTCCAGGTGACCTGCACCGCACAGGACGAGGTGGTCTTCCCCTGGCGGTCGTTCGAGGCCTACCCGACCCAGATCCACGTGGTCGGCGCGATCCAGAAGCCGGTGCCGCTGACCGCCGACCATCGGCTGGACCTCGACGCCATGCTCGCCGCGATCACCCCGGCGACCCGGCTGGTGTTCGTGTGCACGCCGAACAACCCGACCGGCACGGCGCTGACCGGGACCCAGTTGCGTGGGTTCATCGACGCGGTGCCCAAGGACGTGCTGATCGTCATCGACGAGGCCTACCGGGAGTTCGTCGACGATCCTGAGGTCCCGGACGGCATCGAGGTGACGACCCAGGCGTGGGCGCGTGGCCACGGCAATATCGCGGTGCTGCGGACGTTCTCCAAGGCCTACGGACTGGCCGGGCTTCGCGTCGGCTACTGCATCGCGCCGGAGCCGGTGACCGAGGCGCTGCGCAAGGTGTTCGTGCCGTTCTCGGTGAACTCGCTCGCCCAGATCGCCGCGATCGCCTCGCTGGACGCCGAGGACGAGCTGATGCAGCGCTGCAAGGCGATCGTGGCCGAGCGCTACCGGGTCCGCGACGAACTGATCGCCATGGGCTACGAGGTTCCGCCCACGCAGGCGAATTTCGTCTGGCTGCCGTTGGGTGAGCGGACCGCCGCGTTCAACGAGCACTGCATCGACAACAAGGTGATCGTGCGTGCCTTCGTCACCGGCGGCCCCGGCGACGGTGCGCGGGTCACCGTCAGCGAGCCGCACGAGAACAACGTTTTCCTTGAAGCCGCGAGGACTTTCCCGCGCTGATCCGACAGTGGACATTCCCCCGCGCTGCTAACGTGGCGGAATGTCCACTCGTCGTGAGCTGATCGATGCCGTGATCGCACTGGTGACCGCCGACTACGTCTTCCCCGATGTCGCCAAGCAGGTCGTGGAAGTGTTACGCGGCAAGGAATACGAACATCTCGTCGACGATGCCGAGTTCGCCGCCACGGTCACCGCCGACCTGCGGTCCGTCAGCGCCGACGAACATCTCCGACTGTTGCACGAGCCTCCTCGGCCCAAGGGTGCGGCCAGGGCGCACGGTTTCGACAAGATCGAGATCCTCGACGGCAACATCGGCTACCTCCAGAACACGCTGTTGCAGGACCCCCAGCGGTACGGGGACAGCACCGCCGCCGCGATGACACTGATCGCGGACACCGAGGCGCTGATCATCGACCTGCGCCGCCACCGAGGCGGCCATTCCGCCATGGTTGCCATGATCTGCGGGTACCTTTTCGACGAATTCACCCACCTCAACGATGTCTACGTGCGACCGCATGACCTGACAGTGCAGTTCTGGACACCGCACTACGTGCCGGGCAGGCGGTTCGGCGGCAGCAAGCCGATCTGGGTGCTCACCAGCTCGACCACCTTCTCCGCAGGCGAGGAACTGGCGTACAACCTCCAGCAGTTGGGCCGTGGCACCATCGTCGGCGAGAAGACCCGAGGTGGCGCGACCTCCGCGAGCAGCGGTTGGCACAAGATCACCGAGGACCTCGTCGCCACCATCCCGGACGCACGCTCGATCAACCCGGTCACCGGCACGAACTGGGCGGGCGTCGGCGTCACGCCGGACATCGAGATGCCAGCGGCGGACGCCCTCACGCACGCCTACGAGTTGGCTCGCAACAACGCGGTCTAGTCGTCCTCCAGCCAGACCAGTTCGGCTTCGGCGTGGGTTTTGAAGCCGATCAGCAGTTGCTCCGCCGAATCGGCGGTGTGGATGCTGCGGTCGTCGTCCTCGCGGAATATGGCGCCCTTCCCGTCGCCGTGGTCCATCCCCCAGCCGAGAAATGGGTGCTCCGGCCAGAATCCTTTCAGCGCCCGCTGCACGCCGTAGATGGCGAACAGTCGAGGCCGAAAATATGAAGCGTCTTCGGCTAATGCCGCCATCCATTCGGTCCTGTCTACCTCCGCCATGCCAAGAACCCTGACACCGTGCCATGACGGCAAGCAAGGCAGCCGATTGGGTCATTGTGTTGCCCGGCCGGCAATGGCAATGATCAATTCATGCCGTCTTCGGTCAACACCAGCATCCGATCTCGCAGGATCTCCAATGCTCTCCGCCGTTATCGAGAGCAAGCCGGCATGTCCGGCGCCCAGGTCGCCGATGAACTGGGCATCTCGGCCAGCAAGGTCAGCCGGATGGAGACCGGCAACCGTGGTTTGCACATCGAGGACGTTGCGACGCTGCTCGGCCTCTACCGGGTACCGGAGCAGGAACGCCGCGAACTCCTTGCCCTGGTGTGGAAAATCGACGAGAGCAACCTCTGGGTCGGCGGTGGCTCCACGTTGCCGACAGCCTGGCGAGACATGATCGACTTCGAGTCGCGGGCGACCAGAATCCAGAATTTCGAGTCGCTGCTTGTGCCTGGCTTGTTGCAGATTCCCGAGTACACCGCAGCGATCATCGGCGGCCTGCGGCCCGAGTTGACCACGACCGAACTGGACGAGTTGATCGCGACTCGGGTGGGCAGGCAAGTCCGACTGCGACATCAGGAAGTCCAGTTTGTGGCGGTTGTCGACGAGATGGTCTTGCACCGGGTGATTGGTGATCATGACATCATGCGACGCCAACTACGCCATCTGGTGGACATGAGCGAACGGCCGAACATCACGCTCCGTGTTCTCCCCTTGCAGTCGGGGACACACGCCGGACTGCGCGGCCCGTTCGTCCTGATGGACTTCGCCGAGGAGGCAACGGTCGGGATGGTCGAGACCCAGGCTGGTTCGATGTGGCTGGACGACGACAAGGACCTCGCGGAACTTCGGCTCGCGCTGAGCGGCGTCCTGGGCAAAGCATTGAAACCGATAGAATCGGCGAAGTTGGTTTCTGGCACTATCCGGGAATTGAAGGGCGAGGTAGGAACTCCGTGAACTTCGCACGGTGGCGCAAGAGTACTCACAGCAGCGACGCGGCGAACTGTGTCGAGGTGGCGTTTGCGGGGCCGGGGGTTGGGGTTCGGGACTCCAAGAACACGAGCGGGCCGCTGTTGGCCTTCCCGGCCGGAGGGTGGTTGGGGTTCGTGCGGTCAGTGGGCGAAGTGCTCCAGGATCAGTGACTGGAGTTCGCCGACCACGCCGCCGAGCACGGCGCCGCAGGTGATCAGGATCCATTCGTCCTGCTGGAAGGCCGGGCGGAGCAGGTTCTCGAACTCCTCGGTGGTCAGGTCGCGCATCTTGTCGATGAGCAGGTTGCGGATGTCCATCGCGTCCTTGGCGTAGTCGGCGATGTAGTCGAGGGTTTCCGGCATCCGGTCGAGGACCTTGTCGGCGATGGCGTGCTTCATCTCCATGTACCGGGTGCTGCCGATGGCCAGCCGGACGAAGGGCTGCGCGAACCGGGCCTGCCGGTCGATGACCTGTTCGACCTCGCGTTGCATCATCGCGAACAGGCGGTCGGCGAGCGGGCCGCGCAGTACCGCCTCGATGACCTTGTGCGGGGTGATGACCTCTTCGGCGATCAGGGTCGCGTAGGACTCGGAGACCTCGTCGCGGCGGCGCAGGAACATGCCCTGCCAGGTGAAGATGCCGAGGTAGCGGGTTGGCTGTTGCGGCCGGAAGATCATCCGCAGGGCGAGCCAGTCGGTGAACCAGCCGGTGATCACGCCGAAGAAGGGCATGATCAGCGGTTGTTTGAACAGCGCCCAGGCGACCATCTGGATGACGCCGATGACCGCGCCGAACAGCAGGCCCGCGCGGGCGATGAACTGGAATTCGCGGTGGCCTGCCTCGGTGAAGATCCGGTTGAGCAGCGCCTTGTCCCGAACCAGGTTGGTGATCACCATGTCGCGCAGGTCGAAGACGGATTCGACGTTGTCCTGGACGGTCTGCAACATCGCGGTGAGCAGTCTCGGCGTCTCGGCCTGGACGCGGCGGATCACGAGGCGGCGCATGGAGTCCGGCAGGGACTCCCACAGTCCGGGCTGGAATTCGGCGGCGATCTCCTGGGTCAGTTCGGCGGCGACCTCGCGCAGCGGGTCCTGGATCTCCTTGGCGATCAGCTCGGGATCGAGTCTGCGCAGCACGTCGCTCGGCTTGATCAGCTGCTCGGTCATGGTGTCGCAGGCGATCGCGGCCATCCGTGCCGCACGTTTGGGCACGATGCCCTGCCAGCCGAACGGTTTGACTCCGACGAAGTTCAGCGGCCGGAACATCATCCGGATGGCGACGAGCTTGGTGACGTAGCCGATGATCGCGGCCATGATCGGGATGGACAGGTAGATGTACCAGTGTTTGCCCACGTCAGCGAGGATCGCGCCCATCTCACCCACCCCTCGCCCGGCGTACCTACTCGTCAGTGAAGCTCGGTGAACTCTGTCACATGTTACGAGCGTACGGACGTGGCGCCAGACCGCTCAGGGTGAGATATGGCGCCGTTGGCCGCCGATGGTCGGGTCACACTCGGCCCAGAACTGCTGACCGAACGTGGAGATCCGCACGGTGTGCCGGATGAACCTGACCCGCTTGGCCCCGGCCGCCGCCGAGCGCACGAGAGGGTCGGTGAGCAGGATGTCGTACTGGTCGCTGAGGCCGGGGTCCTCCTCGCCGATGTCGACGAGACTGAGCCGGTAGAGCCGGGTCAGGTAGGTCGGCACGAATCCGGGGGTGGCCACTCCGGCGTTGCGGCCGACCGTGGAGGCATTGGCGAGCACGGTGCGCTGGGTGGCGCCGATGGCGCTGCGCTCGGCGACGTGGATCAGCGGGCGGGCCACGCCGTCGGCGAGCGCGGCGATGATCCTGGCCTCGTCGGGCACGAGTTGACGCAGGATCGTGGTGTAGAGAAACTCCTTGCTCGCCTCGGCATCGGAGTTGGCCGAGCGGTTGAGCAGTTCGGCCATGCCGGCGCGCAGCGGTTCGACGTGGCCGTTCATCGGCCGGACCAGGGTGACCAGCTCGTGGTCGCCGAGGGTGGCGCGGTCGACCTTGGGGTCCAGTGCGCTGGAGCCGAGCGGTCGCCAGGCGAAGCCGGGGGTGGTGTCGGCGGGCTCCAGTCTGCGGCGGATCTCGTTGACGGCGGCGTGCTCCAGCCTGCGCAGCTGCTGTTCGGCGATCTCGCCGCCGGGCAGCGCTCGGGTGACCCGCCAACCGGTCTTGGCCAGCCAACCCACTGCCTGGCCCGCTCGACCGATCAGCGCCTCGGCACCGGTCGCGGACGGTCGCGCTGCCGAGTCCTGCTCGTCCTGCACACGCGCCTCCGCTGAACCAGAGTGAACCAGAGCTGAGATCCCCCCACCGAATCCATCAGCATCCATCAGCGGACGGGGATCACCAGAGGATAGGGCTTCGTGGACCGTTTCGTCGGAACAAACCGGCGCTGACGCGAGTTGTTACGGTCGGAGAGGCTCCGCCGGAATTGGTCGACAAGTCCGGATACCAGGACAACACCGGGTAGCAGAGGTGATCGTGATGGCTGATTTCACCGATCTTGAGCCGCAGGCGGGGGAACCGACCGGCGCCGAGCGTTACCGCCATCTGCCGGAGCACATCCGGCTTGAGGACACGATCACCACGCAGGAGACCGAGCCTGCGCCGGACCCTCGGGGCGGGCAGGACACCGAGCGCGACTTCATGCTCCGCTACGGGGCCTGACCGGCTGGCTGTTCACCAGCGGTCGATGTGGAGCACGTCGTCCAGCGGCTGGCGCGGCGCGGGCTTGAAGTCGGTACCGATGGTGTACGCGGTCGGGATGAGCGCCGCCTGACGAATGTTCGCCGGCAGGCCCAGGATCTCCTGGGCCTGCTGTTCGTACTGCATGTGCAAAGTGGTCCAGGCGGTACCGAGGCCTCGGGCGCGGACGGCGAGCATGTAGCTCCAGACGGCAGGTAGCAGGGAACCCCACAGCCCGGCCTGGTTTCCGCTCGGCAGCGAGTCGACGGTCAGACACGGAATGACCAGCACCGGGACCTGGCCCATCTTCTCGCCGAGGTAGGCGACGCTGTCGCCGACGCGGGTCTGCACCTTGGACCGTTGCGGGTCGTCGGCGAACAGTTTGCCGGCGGCACCGGAGGAGACAAGGTAGTTCTCGACGGCGCGCCGGTACAGCTCGCCGATGGCGGCCCGCTGGTCGGCGTCGGTCAGTACCAGCCAGTGCCAGGTCTGCCGATTGCTGCCCGACGGCGCCTGTAGCGCGATCCCAAGGCACTCCCTGATCAGTTCCATCGGGACCGGCCGGTCGAGGTCCAGTCGCTTGCGGACCGTGCGGGTGGTCGTCAGCAGTTCGTCCGGGGTGAGATCAAGTCCTGGCATGTACCGATCGTCGCATGAGTCCACCGATCGGTCGGTGCTGACCGCTGGGTCGACGAGGTCAGTACAGGTCTGTGGGTCCCAGCGGGAGGAACGCGGGAAAGCCTTGGCGCAGTGCGCATACAGCTCCTCGACGTGCAGGACGATCGTCAACTCGGGCCGCTTGCCCCTGACGATCAGCCGGTCGAGGAACGGTGCGTCGGACATGAGGGGCGTGGTGCCGTTGACGCGCGGCGTCTCGTTCATACCGGGAACGACGAACAGCAGGCCGGATCTGACAGGTCCGCGGCGGAAAGTTCCGGCCCCGCCTTATGATCCAGGGCATGATCGTCGGTACCGAGCCCATTGACGACGGCGGCGCTCGGCGCGGCATGCTGGGCCGGCAGGCGGTCGGTCTCGCCTTCGCGGTCCTGCTCGGCCTGTTGATCGCGGGCCTGCTGAGCGAGGCGACCACGTCCGCCGAATGGGGCCGGGCGTTCGGTACCGACCAGCCGATCACCGGCACGGTGAACCGGGTACTGCCGAACACCGGAAGCACCCGGACCTGCACGCTGGACAGCGTCGTGCTGACCTGGCAGGACGGTCCGACGGTTCGGGCCGGCTACTTCGACGTGTGCTCCGATGAGATCGGCAACTATCCGACCGGCGCGCGGGTGGCCGGCTGGGCGCCGCCGATCGACGCGAACAACGACCCGGTCGGGGTCAACCTGGAAAGCCGTGGCGGCGCGATCTTCGGCGTGATCCTGGATTCGCTGCTCGTGCTCGCGGTGTTGGCGGCGATCGTCGGGCTGGCCATCGCCCTGGTGCGAACGATCCGCGCCCCGAAGGTGCTCGGCCGTCGGCCGGCAAGTGGGATGTCGGTGGTCGGGCGCGCGGCCCCTCGGCGCGGCAGGCGCCAGCGCAGCACGACCGGGAGCCGGTTCGTCCTGGTTCCCGCCGGTCATCCGGCCGTGTCGCTGTCCGGTGATCTGGCTGTTTCGCTGTCCGGAACCTGGCTGGCCGGAACCCGGCTGGTCGGCCGGGTGACGCGGCGCCGTGACCTGGAGACCCTCGCCGACAACGACGCGGTGACCGCCATCCCGACCGGCCGCAGCCTGCTTCGCCGCCGGCCGGTCGGCCCGGTCGCGCTGGTGCGCGAGGCCGATCGGAAGCTGTTCTGGTCGACGACGCTGCAACCGGAGAAACCGACCTGAGGCCGGTGCCCCAGGTCAGTGCCCCATTGCCGCCAATGCGGCGGCCAGTTGTTCGAGTGACCGCGTCACCTGCTCGAACGTCTCGGCGCCCAACTGTCCGGCCAGCTCCTCGGCCAGTACCCGGTGCGCGGGGCTGATCCGGCGTACCGCCGCGAGGCCCTCCTGGCTGGCGATGAGCAGTTTGGCCCTGCGGTGTGCCGGGTTCGGCCGGTACTCGGCAAGTCCCTGCTCGACCAGCAGATCGGCGATGCGCTGGACACTCTGCCTGGTCAGCCCCATCACCCTGGCGATACCGGCCACCGGCAGCGGCTCGTGCAGTACCGCGCCGAGCACCTGCCAGCGGGCCGCGGTCAAGCCGACCGGGCGGGACAGTTCCTCGGAGACCTCCAGTATCTGCCCGTGCACCCGGAACACCGCCAACGCGGTGCGCGACAACAGTTCCGGCGCGGTGGGTCCGCTCACCTGGCGGCCCCGGCCGGGGTCCGCGCGGCCACGAGCACCGGGTAGGCGGAGGGGTCGCTCTTGGCGAACAGCCGGTACCAGGCGTCGAGGACCTCGGGTCGGTAGACATCGAGGCGGGCGAAGATCTCCCGCGCGAACGCCACCGGTTCGGTCGGGCCTGCGGTGATCAGGTTGTCCGCGCTGACCGCGTCGGCCTGCATGTAGTGCGCGCCACCGGCATATCCGGTCGCGGCAAGGTATTCCGGTGCCGCGCTGGTGTGCGCACGGTCGTCGAGCAGACCCGCGCGGGCCAGTCCGGCGACCGCACCACAGATCGCGGCCACCGGTACCCCGGCGTCCAGGAAGGCCCGCGCGGTCGCGCTGACCTCGGTCAGCCGCTCGTCGACGAGGTCCCAACCGCTCGCGCCGGGCAGGATCAACATGGCACTGTCGGCCGGGTCGAGTTCGGCGAGGGACAGGTCCGGCACGACCCGCATCCCGCCCATGCTGACCACGGGCTCCCGACTGATCCCGACCGTCCGCACCTCGAAGCCACCGGGCCGCTGGTGCCAGTTGCCGTTGCGCAAATGCGCGATGGCGTGGCCGGTCTCCCAGTCGGCGAAGGTGTCGTACACGGCCACATGAACTGTTCTCGACTGCTCGCTCATCATCATGACAGTATTCTGTCATTTGGACAGCATGCTGTCAATGGTGTGATGCGGACGCCGACGCTGTGAGCAGGTCTCTAAACTGTCACGATGGCTGTTCCGCCCTTCGTGATTCAGGTTTGAGAGGACCCCGGTGACCGTTCCAGCACCCACCATCGACGAGTTGACCGCCCAGCGCGACCGCGCCCGCAAGGACTACGAGGGTCTTGTCGCGCGCGGCCTGAAACTGGACCTCACCAGGGGCAAGCCGTCGACGGCCCAGCTGGACCTCGCCAACGAGCTGCTGACGGACAGCGTGCCGTCGGTCGCCGCGGACGGCACCGACCTGCGCAACTACGGCGGGCTACAGGGGCTGCCCGAACTGCGGGAGATCTTCGCGCGGGCCTTGCAGGTGCCGGTCAAGCAACTGCTGGCCGCCGGGAACTCCAGCCTTGAGCTGATGCACGACGCCGTGGCCTTCGCGCTGCTCGGGGTGGTCCCCGGTGGCGAACGGCGCTGGGTCGACGAACCGGAGGTCGCGTTCCTCTGCCCGGTCCCCGGTTACGACCGGCACTTCGGGATCTGCGAACGGCTCGGCGTCACCATGATCGCGGTGCCGATGACCGCCGAGGGTCCGGACATGGACACCGTCGAACGGCTGGTTGCCGAGGATCCGAGGATCAAGGGCATCTGGTGCGTGCCCAAGTACAGCAACCCGGACGGCACCGTCTACTCCGAGGAGACCGTGCGCAGGCTGGCGGCGATGACCACCGCCGCCCCGGACTTCCGGATCTTCTGGGACAACGCCTACGCCGTGCACCACCTCACCGACGAACCGGCGGAGATCGCCGACCTGCTCGCGCGGTGCGCGGCGGCGGGCAACCCGGACCGGGCGTTCGTCTTCGGCTCCTCCTCCAAGATCACCTTTGCCGGTAGCGGCGTCGCCTTCTTCGGTTCCTCCGCCGCCAACGTCGCCTGGTGGCTGACCCACACCGTCAAGCGCAGCATCGGACCCGACAAGATCAACCAGCTCCGGCACGTGCGCTTCCTGCGCGACGCCGAAGGACTGCGCGAACACATGCGGCGGCACGCGGCACTGATCCGCCCCAAGTTCGACGCGGTCGACAAGATCCTCGGCGCCGAACTCGGCGACACCGGCCTCGCCTCATGGACCAAGCCGGCCGGTGGCTACTTCGTCAGCCTGCGGGTGCCCGACGGCTGCGCCCGCGCGGTGGTCGCCAAGGCCAAGGAGGCCGGCATCGCCCTCACCCCGGCAGGCGCCACCCACCCGCACGGCAACGACCCGGACGACAACCTGATCCGCATCGCGCCGACCTACCCCGAACTGTCCGAGGTCGAAGCGGCCGTCGGCGGCCTCGCCGTCTGCGTCCGCCTCGTCGGTACCGAGAAACTCCTCGCCGACCGCAAGGCCTGACCGGTTACGCGCGCAGTCCAGAATTCGCGCGCAAACACCGACAGGGGGTTGTCGCCGCCACCCTCCATCGTGGTCCGAGCCGGGATACGCCCGGCTCGGACGCGAGAGGGATGACATGCCTGGATTCAACGGCATCGGCTGGTTCGAGGTCGGTACGGACGACCCGGCGGCCGCGCAGCGGTTCTACGGTGACGTGTTCGGCTGGACGGTCGCCAAGGGCGATCCGAACAGCCCGGACCTGAGCTACCAGCTCTTCACCACCGGTGACGCCGACGGGATAGGCGGTGGCCTGTTCGCGACCAAGGGCGAGCTGCCCAACTACGCGATCTTCACCCTGGTCGTCGAGGACGTCGAGGACACCTGCCGGCGGGTCGAGAAGGCGGGCGGCACGGTCGCGCGAGCACCCAAGACCAACCCAGGGGGCGTGACCTTCGCCTACCTCCTCGACCCGGCGGGCAACCAGTTCGGGGTGTTCACGCCGCCCGCCCGGCCCTGAGCCGCTGCCACCGGGCCGGCCACGTGGCGGGCCCGGTCGGCGGTCAGCTCAAGCTGAGTTGGCTGATGCTCCCGCGCGGGATGTCGAGATCCTCGCTGTGCAACGCGCGCGGCGTGGGAACCTCGGCGGTGACCGAGACCGAGGTGATCCGGTCGGTGCGGAACACGCGCAGGGCGTCACGCAGCCGGCACCAGGCCACCAGGTACCAGTGGGTCGCCGTGCCGACGTAGCCGAGAGGCTCGATCTCGCGTAGCGTGCCGGCGCCCTCGCGGTCGTCATAGCTGATCCGCAGGACACGGCGGGGGTGGAGCGCGTCGGCCACGATGCGCGGTATCGACGGAGTGACACCGGCTCCTCCGACGCCGCCGCTGAGCAGGTGGATGCGGGCGGCAAGGTCGCGGGCCACCGCCGCGTCGTCGCTGTGCATCGCCGCGACCAGCTTGCGCAGCGCGGAGCCCGCCGTCGCCCGGAACGGTGTGCCGTCGAGGCCACGCAGGGCCACCGCCATGGCAACCGCCTCGCCCGGCGTCAGGTTGACCGGGGGCAGCGTGCGCGCCTTGTCGACGCAGTAGCCGCCGGTGCGGCCGGCCTCGGCGTAGATCGGTACCCCCGACTGCTGTAGCGCGTTGATGTCCCGCTCGATCGTGCGCGCGCTGACCTCGAAACGGCCGGCCAGCCAGTGGGCGCTGCGCGGGCGAGGCGCGACCGCCCGCAACTCCTCGACCATGGCGTACAGGCGATCGGTACGGTTCACGCCCGCCAATCTAGAAGCCGGGTCCGACAGAACCGGTGGGCTCCGCCGCCCGATCTCGATGATCGGCTGCTGATCGGGCGATGATCGGCGTGCCCTACGTTGGTCGCGATGCGACCTGTGGACATGGACTGAGGTGGGTCGGTAGTGCCTGGTAAGGGCTTTTCGGCGCATGTGCCGACGCTGCACGAGAACGCCAACCGGATCGGCCAGCGCGCCGATCAGGTCTCGCAGGCCGGCAGCAGTGCCTCGGGCGCAGGTCTGCACGGCAGCGCGCTGGGCATCGTCGGCGAGTCCACCGCGGCCGGGCATCAGGAGCTGGCTTCTCGGGTGCAGAGCGCCGTCGGCAACGCCGGGGAGCGGTTGCACGGCCAGTCCGCGCTGTTGCACCAGACCGGGCAGAACATCACCGCGACCGACACCGAGCACAGCGAGCGGCTCAGCGCCATCGAGCCGAACGGGAACACTCCTTCGGTGAGCGGCGGCTCGCCGGGCGAGGTCGGCGGTATGCCCGGCGACTCTCGCCGCAGGCGCTACGCCTACGACAGCTACCGGCCGTCCTCGTCGAGTCAGACCTCCGCCAGCTACCGGCCGTCGAGTTCTCGCCCTTCGTCCAGCTACCAGGGTCCGTCGAGGATTCGCCCCTCGTCCTCCAGCTACCAGGGTCCGTCGTCGTCATCGTCGTCCCGGTACCGGCCGAGTTCCTCGCTGCCGCCGCGCCGCCGCCCGGTCAACACCACCTACCGGCCGACCGGTGTCCGGCCGACCCGCCCATCGGCGCCTGCTCGTCCGGTTTCCCCTTACCGGCCACCGGGATCGGTGGTATCGCTGCAGAGTTTCGCCGACCGCAACGGCACCATCAACTATCCCGCCGCCCGTTCCTACATGCAGCGGCACTATCCGCAACTTCAGGGTGTCAACCTGGCCAACTACCAGGCCGGCAGGCCGGGCCACAACACCAACTGCGGTCCGGTCACGGTCGCGGCGGACGCCAGCATCAGGGACGGCCGAACCTACCCCGCCGTGCCGAGCTATCCCGTACGCACCACGGATCTGGAGATGGCGACGAATTCCGCGTACCGGCCGATGAACAGTTACAACGCCGCGACCCAGGCAATGGTGAACGAGCCGAACGGCGCGAGGGGGTCGATGTTCATCAACCATGCCAATACCAACGTCGGGCACTTCTTCAACGTGCACAGGGACGGTCGTGGCGTCATCAACTACATTGACGCGCAGAACTACCTGCCGGCCAACACCGGCACGAATCCGAGCGATATCCGGTACATGCGCCACAACACGTGATTGTCGTTGCGCCTGATTGTCGTTCAGGCGGTCGAATCCGAACAGAAATCGATGAGAGGCAGCGATGACCGACCCCGGCCACAGGGCAGCGAGCTGGCTGGGCCAGGTCTACGGCGGCCTGGTGATCCTCGCCGATCCGGAACCGTTCGCCGAGGGTGAGCGGAACTGGCTGTTCGGCTGCCGGTGGGCCGAGGACCTCGGCCGGCCGACGGTGCCGATGCTCTCCAGCACGATCGCGGTGCCCAAATCCGGCCTCGACCCGTTCCCGGTCGGCAATGCCGACCCGCTCGACGAGGACATCGACCTGGCCGGTCCGGCCGTGCCGGGGGCAGAGCCGTGGCGCTGGCGGATCAACGCCCGCAACTGCCTCGTCGCGACCGATGCCGCGATCGACCACCGTCCGGCGACCGCGCTGCCCTGGCGCCCCACCGATGAGACACCCGACTGGTGGGGCCGGTTGCTGTCCGGCCACTTCCCCGGCGCCGCGGTGTCGACCTGCGCGAACTGGGCGGAGGTGTGCTCGGCGATCGTGGCGGGCGGGCCGGGAACCCGAGGCGTTGTCTGGCTGCAACGTCAGTTCCACGGCGTCGAGTTGACAGGGCACCTGCTGTACGCGCAGTACCGCGATGGCGCGGCGGTCGTGCTCGACGGGCAGCAGGGCACCGTGGCCGTGCTCGACGACGAAGAGGTCCAGCAGCTCATCCTGGCCCGGTTCAACCGGCAGGACGCTCCACAGGGCGCCACGGTCATCGCGCCATGGCAACGACCGGCCACGGATCTGCCCGCCGCGATCGACAAGGCCAACCAGTGGCTTGCCAGCACCTACGACGGCGGCTCCGTCCTCGTCGATCCCGACCCCGCCGACGAGACCGCGCGCGGTTGGTTGTTCGCCTGCACCACCAGGCGATTCCAGCAGACCCACGACTGGCAGGACCAGATGCTGGACGCGGCGCTGGTGGTGCCGAAGGCGGCCGGCGAGGCACCGTTCGGGCTGCCCAATCCGGACCCGTGGACCTGGCTCGCCCAGTGGGACGAGGGTGATGCGGAACTGCCGGACCCGCCGGACGCGGGTGCCGCTGTCTGGTTCGAGCCGACCATGCGTGGGCTCGGTCCGGTGCTCAGTTCCAGTCGGCACCAGGACTGGGCGGCCGTGCTCGGCGAGATCGCCGACTTCCCGCCCAGCTCCCGAGCCCTGGTCTGGGTGCGCCGCCAGGACGGCCGGGGCCGGGAGACGGTCGGCAACCTGCTGCTGGCGAGCACCGAGCCGGGCGGGGTGCAGCTCGTGGACGCGCTGATGGAGGGCGGTCAGCCGGTCATGGACGAGGACCCGCTGGGACTGCACGTCATTCGCTACGCATAAGCGCTGGTCAGCGCCGCTTCCCTACTCTTACGTCACTGCTGCCGCCGCCGGCCGAACACCGAGGCCGTGATGCCGGCTGCCGGGATGGTCGTTAGGGTCAGGCATCGTGGCACGCGACGAGTTGCGCTTTGCGGTGCTCGGGCCGGTACGGGCCTGGCGCGGCGAGGAGGAACTGTCACTCGGGCCTGCCCAGCGCAAGGCCGTGCTGGCCAGCCTCCTGTTGCGCCGAGGGCAGGCCATGACCGCCGCCGAACTCGTCGACGGACTGTGGGGTGCCCAGGCGCCGCCGAGAGCGATCGGCGCACTGCGCACCCACGTCGCCGCGTTGCGCAGGCTGCTCGAACCGGACCGCACCCGACGTGCCCCGGCCCGGATACTGGTGTCCGTCGCCGACGGCTACGCACTGCGGGTTCCGGCCCGTTGCGTCGATCTCGCTGTCGTGTTCGACCAGCTCGCCGAGGCACGCATCCACCGGGACACCGGTGAACCGGCCAAGGCGAACGAACTGCTCGCCGACTGCCTGCGGCTGTGGCACGCCGAAGCGCTCACCGGCCTTTCCGGTCCGTTCCTCGCCGCGCAACGCGTCCAGCTGGCCGAGCGCAGACTGGACGCGCTGGAGGCATTCCTCGAAACTCGCCTGGAACTCAACCAAGATCCACAGTTGATCCCCGATCTGGTGGCGCTGTCGGCGGAGCACCCGCTGCGGGAGCGCCCGCGTGCCCTGCTGATGACCGCACTCGCCCGGTCCGGCCGGCATGCCGACGCGTTGAAGGTCTACGCCGACATCCAGCACCTGCTCGCCGACCAGCTCGGCCTCGACCCCGGCCCGGAACTCGCCGAACTGCACCAGCGGATTCGCATCGGCCTGCATCAGCGGAGCCGCTTCGACGCCGAGACCGAGCCGGCAGCCGCCGGCTCGGCGACCCCGCCCGCGCAGCTGCCCGCCGATCTGATCGATTTCACCGGCCGCGCCGAACTGGCCGACCGGCTGGTGGCGGAGTTGCGTGCTCCTCGACCGGCGGTCATGGCGATCTGCACCGTGTCCGGGATGGCAGGCGCCGGCAAGTCGGCGCTCGCCGTCCATGTGGCCCATCGGCTGACCGGGCACTTTCCCGACGGGCAGCTCTATGCCGATCTGCACGGGTTGGCAGACCCGCCTGCCGGTCCCGGTCCGGTACTTGGCGCTTTCCTGCGTGCGCTCGGCCATTCCGAGGCCGAGATACCGTCCACAATGGACGACCGTGCCGGACTGTTCCGAACCGCGCTGGCCGGTAAGCGGATGCTGGTGGTGCTGGACGAGGCACTGGACGTCGAGCAGGTGCTGCCGTTGCTGCCCGGTACGCCCGGCTCGGCCGTGCTGATCACCAGCAGGACGATCCTGGCCGGGTTGCCCGCCACCTCCACCGCCCAGCTCGACGTCTTCAGCCACTCCGACGCCCTCGCCCTGTTCACCAGCATGGTGGGAACCGAGCGGGTGCGTGCCGAGCCTGCTGCGACCGAACGGATCATCACCGCCTGCGCACACCTGCCGCTCGCGGTGCGGATCGCCGCCGCCCGGCTGGCGGCCCGGCCGAAGTGGAGCATCGCCGCCCTTGCCGCCCGGCTGGCCGATGAACGCGGCAGGCTGGCTGAACTCGGCACCGCCGAGATCAGCGTCGCGGACACCTTCCTGCCCAGCTATCGCGCGCTGGATGCCGAGCAGGCGAGGGCCTTCCGGCTGCTGGCCGGTTCGAACCTGCCCGAGCTGCCGGTTTCGGTCGCCGCGACCATCCTGGACCGGCCGCCCGGCCTTGCCGAGCGACTGTGCGAATCCCTTGTGGACCAAGGGTTGCTACGGTCGCTCGCGCCCGGCCGGTACGGCTACCACGAACTGCTGCGCCTGTTCGGCCGGCAGCTGCCGGATCCCCCGGCAGCTCCCTCGCCGGCTCCGTCCGGCGCTGCTTCGACGGGTTCCGCGACAGGTTCTTCAACTGGTCCTTCGACGACCGGCTGACCGGTTACTTCTTCTTCGGCGGCTTCTCGCCGATCACCGGAGGCGGGAGTTCATCGCCGGGTACCGCGAAGATCTGCTCGCCCTTGATGTAGCCCGCCGACTTGCGTTGCTGCTCGCCGCCGCCGCTGTTGCCACGACCCATACTGCCCATCGGACTCGCCGAGCCCTGCTGTTGCCCCGCGGCCGGGACCGCCCCGGCGACGCTCGGGTTCTGCGCGCCGGAGCCTGCGGTGGCCCCGCTGACATCGGCACCGCTCACCGGACCGGCGGACATGCTGGTACCGGCCGCTCCGCCGGGGAGGGTGCCGGAGACGAGACCCGGTGACACCGCACCGCCGGCCGGGACGTGTCCGGCCGACATGGATCCGCCGCCGCCCAGCCCGCCCGAGGACGCGGCCATGGTCGGATCGCCCAGCGAACCGGAGGTGGTCAGCGGGCCGGAGGTGAGCGGGCCCAGCGGATCGGGGGCCGCGGCCGGGCCGGTCGGACTGGTCGGCGTGTAGCCGGGCGTGGCTTCGATCGACTGGTTGACCGCCTGTTCGGCCTGGTGCAGTGCGGTCGAGGTGGGGCCGGTCCCGTTGTAGCCGGGCATGCTCTCGATCGCCTTGTCCGCCGACTGCTCCGCGTGATGCAGGGCCGCGCTGGTCGCCGCAGCGGTCGGGTCGGTAGTGGCGGGATCAGTGGCGGTCGGGTCGGTGGCGGTTGGGTCGGTTGGGCCCAGGTCACCGGAAATGCTGCCGGTCCCTGGCAAGCCGGTGCCGTTACCGGTGCCGCCGGTGCCCTTGCCGGAGGAGCCAGAGCTGCTGGAACCCGTCGACCCCAGCGGGTTCAGGTCGCCGCCGATCGAATCCGAGCCACCGGAGTCGGTCGAGCCGTCACCGGGCATCGTGGGCAGGCTGATGTTCGGCGGAGTGTACGAAGCGCCGCTGGCACCCGAGGACGAGCCACCGCCACCCGACGAGCCACCACCCATCGACGGTGTGCTGATCGGCGGCGGCGTGAACGAGGCGGCACCGGTGGAGTCCGACGGCATCGAGCCACCACCACCGCTGATCGACGAGCCGCCACCATCCGACGAACTGTCACCGGGCATCGTGGGCAGGCTGATGTTCGGCGGGGTGTACGACCCGGCACCGGAACCCGACGGCGCGCCTGTGCCACTCCCACCGGAACCACCGGAGTCGCCGCTGGTCATCGAGGGAGTGTTGACCGGAGGGCTCGGGTAGGAGGCGGCGGTGGTGTCCGCGCCGCCGGTCGGCATCGACGGCGTGCTGATGTTCGGCGACGTGTACGACCCCGCGCCGGAACCCGGCTGTGTGCCGTCGCCCGTATCCGAGGTGTCCGTAGCGGCGGAGTCGTCAGGCGGTGTGTCCTGATCGGACGGACCGGCCGCCGAGGTGTCCATGCCGGAGGGGGCGTCCTGGCCAGACGGGTCGGAGGGGTCAGACGGGTCGGACGGGTCAGCCGTCGACGAGTCCCCGGTCGAGGAGTCACCGTCGGAGGTGTCTCCGTCCGAAGTGTCCCCGTTGGTGGTGGCGGCGCTTGGAGTGTCCGAAGTGGAGCCTGTGGAACCCTGGCCGCCGTCGGACGATCCGAAGATGCTCTCGACCAGTTGCTCGACCATCGAGCCAAGCTGGCTGATGTAGTTGTCGATCGTGGACAGGGCGCTCTTCAGGCTGCTGATCTTGCTGGCGATCTGGGTGGCGACCTGCGTGCCGACGCCGAGGGCCTCGCCGAGGAACATCGCGATGGACGTGCCGAAGGTCTCCGGGGCGGCGGCGAGCGCGCTGATTCCGCCGGGCAGCAGCCGTTCGATCAACTCGGAGATCAGTTTGGTTATCAGGCTGCGCAACCCGCTGACCAGGCCACCGGCGGCCTTGGTCACCTCTCCGGTGCAGTTCATCGCCCGCCCCAGCGAGGACAGCTGGCTGCTGGTGTTGCTGGCGACGGTGCGATAGCTGTCGGCCGCGTCGCCCTGCCAACTGTCGCTGGTCGACTGGCCGTCCTGGGCGTGTTCCTGCGCCAACTGGGTCAACGTCTGTCCGAGCTGCTGGAACTGCTGGGCGGAGGAGCCCACCGCGCCCGTATCGCATTCCAGCTGTTTCAGCGGCTCGACGACCAGATCGATGACCGGCATCAGAAACTGGAGACCGGCGGAGAGGATGGTGCCGACGGGGTCCTCGACGAACGAGACGATCGTGGACAGCGCGCCTATCGCGGACTGGCCGATGACGCTCTGACCGAGTTGGTCGGCCGCCTGCTCGATCTGGCTGATCGCCGAGTCGACGTCGCTGGAACCCGAACCGCTGGAATCACCGGAACCGCTGGGATCGCTGGGATCGCTGGGATCGGCGTAATCGCTTGAGTCCGTGGAATCGCTTGAGTCCGTGGAATCGTCGGAACCGTCGGAACCGTCGTCACTGGAGGAATCGCTGGAATCGTCGTAGCCGCTCGAATCCGTGACATCGCTGGAGTCGTCGTAGCTCGACGAGTTGTCGTAGCTGGACGAGTCGTCGTAGCCGGAAGGATCGGTGGCACCAGAAGGATCGGTGAAACCCGAGGAATCACCGGAATCACCGAGAAAAGGCGTGGCCTGGCCGGAACCCAGGAACGAACCATTCCCAGTGGCAGGAATGCCGATCGTAGTAGCAGGCCGCTGAATATCAGCGGGCTCGGTTTGAGCGGTTTCGGTAGAGCCACCCCGCAGGTTCTCCCTGAGCGCCATGTCTACCAGGGCCTCTCATCGAATTCGTCGTCGTCGACGGCCGGCCGCGCTGGTCGCGGCGGCGCGGCGGCCGGGGCAGCGATCGATACCGGTGGCAGTGCGGCCGGCGGCGGCGCGGGCGGTTGGGGCGCGGGCGGAGCGCCGGCGGCGAGATCGTCGTACGGGTTGTCGGGCGCCTGCTCCTCCGGGTCCTCCTCGGGCGCGAGGCTGGTGAGCAACTCCATCGCGCTGGTGCCCGAGCCGACCGGCTCGAACGCCTCGACGACCTTCTCCGACACCGCGCGCTGGCCCTTGGCCACGGTCTTCATCACCAGCGCCGCGAGTTCGGCATAACTGTGCTCGGCGGCGCGATGGCTGAACTTCAGGTCACCAAGACCACCGTTGGGCGCGATGGTGACCGTCACCGCCCCGTCCGGCGAACTCGTGGTGACCGTTGCCGCGGCAAGGTTCTCCCGCAGTTCGGCGGCGGCCTGCTGAACGCCGGCGATCTTGTTCTTGTACTGGGCAAGCCATTGATCGGTGCCGATCACGGTAGCCATCTCGTGACCCCTTCCTTCACTCAGCGGTCGTCCGCCGCCCTCGCCAGCAGTTGATCGAGGCGCGTGGCGATCCGGTCGGCGCCGGTCGGCGTCACGCTCACCCAGTCCTGTTCCCTTACCACGAGATAGCGACCCGCGGCAGTGTCCAACCAGGTCACCAGCGTTGGTTCGCGCACCATGACGCCACGGGACCGGTGCCGACTGTTGATCCCGAACTGGCCGCCGTGGCGCCGGGCATCGACCAGTTCGGCGAGCAACCTGGCATCGCCGGCCCCCATCCCGGCCCGGACCAGCACATCGTGCTCGTCGCCGCCGAAGAACACGTCCTCGTCGGCCTCGTCGGCCAGCGCCGCCCGCAACACACCGTGCGGGAAGGTGAAAGCGTGTCCCGGCCCCGGTTCCGCGTACGGCAGCAGCCCGGTCAGGCTGCTGGACAGCGCGGTGTGGTGGATCGCGCTCAACGTCAGCCCGGCACCGTTGAGCATGGCGACCGCTGCCGCGTCACCGTCGCGGACGGCCAGCGCGCGCAGGGGTTCGCCGACGTCGCCGAGGACATCGACGCTCAGCGCGGGGTGGGCGAGCAGGCGCAGCAGTTCCGCGACCTCCTCGTCGAGGTGAGTGCCCTCGGCGAGGCCCCGTTCGGCAAGGCCCTCCCAGGCTTGCGCGATGAACCCGGCCCGCTCCTCGGCAAGGAACCCGACGCTCGGCACACCCAGCGGGTACGGCATCCGGCCAAGGCCCAACTGCGACCACAGCACATCGTATTCCACAGTGGACAGAAAGATCCGGCGCGCACTCGACACGGTGGTCGCCCTCACTTCGAGGACTTCGGTCGGCGTTCGCCGATGACCGGCGGGGGCAGCTCACCGCCGAGCGGTTCGAAGATGTCCTCCCCCTGCACATAGCCTGCGGACTTGTGTTCCTTGTCGTCTTCCTTGCGCTTGCTGCCGCTGCCGCCGGACATACCCGACGCGGCCGGTGTCTGCTGGGCGGCGGAACCCAGCGCGCCCGTTCCGGTGCCTTCGCTCTCCGCGGCGGCCGCGGCCGCACCGCTCGCCGAGCTGCTGCTCCCACCGGATCCGGTCGATCCGGAACCGAGCCGCGAGCTGATCGCGCCGGGCTGATAGGCGCGGACCGACTCCTCCCCGGCCGCCGAACCCGCGGTGCCGGTGCCGGTCCCTCCGAAACCACCGACGCCGCCGGTGAAGGGGCCCGACTGCGACGGGCCGCCACCGAACGGGAAAGGCCCGCCACTGGTGCCCGGCGGCTGCTCGCCGACCGGCGAGGGCGTCGGGCCCGTCCCGCCGGGCCACTGGGGATTTCCATTCGAGGGCATGCCGGGTCCGGGTCCGGTGTACGGGAAACCGGAGGTCGTGGTGGTGTTCGACGGGACCGTGTAGACGTCCGGCGGAGTCGGGCAGTCGACGGGGCCGCTGCTCCCTCCCGGATTGGGGCCACTGCCCGGATTCACCGGCTGGTAACTCGGACCGCCGTGCGGTTGGTTGCCAACGGGCGGCGTCACGCCCGGTTGATAGCCAGGGGCCGGCGCGGGCGGTTGATAGCCCGAGGGCGTTGTGCCGGTCGATCCGGGAGTGCCCGGCTGGGTCTGGCCAGGCACTACAGGAGTGAGCTGCTGGGTGCCCGTACCGGTGGTCGCCGTCGCGGGGGTGATGCCTTGCTGGAACGGTAGGAGCGGCTCGGGTGCCGAGGACTGCAGGCCCGGCTCACCGCTCGGGCTCACCAGACGTGGCGAGGCCGGGATCGTCGGCTTGGCCGAGGTCACCATCGGCACCGGCTCGAACTCTGGGGTGGCCGCATCGATCTGGGTGGAGCCCTGTTCCATCGCGGTGGCCACGTCGATCGCCCGAGCGTGCGACTCCTGGGCCATCTGCTGGAACGGCTGCGTATCGATCAGCGAGTCGGTGAACCCGGCCATCCCCGGATCGGCCGCGGCGGCGACGGTCAGGTTGAACTCGGTCGGCTGGGGCATGTTGACCTTCGCGGCGGCCATCACCTGCCCCTGCTGGTTGAGCTGATGGCCCATGAACTGGGCGGTCTGCGAGGCCTTCCCGCCCCAGTCGACCAACTGGGTAACCGCGTTCCGGGAGGATTCGGCGGCCTCGCCCTGCCAGCCGGAACTGCTGGCGGCGACCTGCTTGTGCAGCGAGTTCGCCGAGTCCAGCATGTTGTTGCCCAGCGAGATCCACTTGTCGGACACGCCGTACACGACGCTGGGGTCGTTCTGCTCGCACACCGCGGCGTACAGCTGCTCGTGCGACATCGCGGCCCAGTTCGTGGAACCGGTGATCGCCCGGCCGCCGCCGATCCGGACCAAGTCGTTGAGCCAGGACGGCTGCGCTACTTCCTGTTCGGGCGCTGGCCCAGGATTCGTGCTCAGGGTGGATCGCCCGCCTTCGTCGTTGCGGTCAGCTCGCCGAGATACGGCCGAAGTTCTGCTGAATGTCGTCTTCGGTGCTGGCGTAGCGCTGCATGGCCTGCTCGATCGCCGCGGTGGCGTCCGCAACCGCCGACTGGTACTGCGTGAGCACCGAGGCCAGCGACATGCTGTCACCGTCGGCCCGATGGGAGAACTTCACCCCCATCGCGTTGCCGACCGGGTTGTTGCCCAACGGCAGGGAGCCGGAAAGCTCACCCACCTGGCCCTGCCAACTGGTGATGTCCTCGGTGTGCGTGCGCAGCGCGGCCAGTAACTGCGCGCCCGCGGCAGGATCGAGCGTCACCTTGCCGTCGCGCACATTGGCAGTGAGCTGTCCCACTTGCGCCACGGCACCCCGTAGCTCGGTGAAGTCCTGACTGAAATCCTGATCGGCCGGCGCCGTCGCGTTCGCCTGCTCGTCCGGTTGCCCCGCCACCGGGCCTCCTCCTGCGTGTCCATGGCAAACACGCCCAGCTGATACCGGGCGGCCACGGGCACACGTGTCCGCCACGTCATCCCGACACCACAAGTGTCGAGCATCCTGATCACCGACAAATCAACGCCCGATCAACGGTACGGCCCCCGGATCGGAGCGAGCATCCCGGCCGTCAGATATAAACAGGTTGAACGCCGAACAAGACTGAGGTCGTCGGGGACGGGGGTTTCGTGGGCTACGACCTGCGGTTCGGAGTGTTGGGGCCGGTACAGGTCTGCCAGGACGGGACGGACCTCGCGGTCGGGCCGCCACAACAGCAGTCCGTGCTGGCCATGCTGTTGCTCGCCGAGGGACACCCGGTCTCCGCGGCGAAGCTCGTCGACGGGCTGTGGAGCACCACACCGCCCAGCCGCGCCGTCGGCGCCCTGCGCAACTACGTCCACCGGCTGCGCCGGATTCTGGAGCCGGACCCGACGCTGCCGAGCGTGCTGCGCTCGGCGGGCAGCGGGTACGCGTTGGAGGTGGCCGCCGACACGGTCGACACCGGGGTGTTCGAGGAGAAGGTGGCGCTGGCCCGTCGCAGGCAGGCCGCAGGGGCGATCACCGAGGCCTCGACGCTGCTGCACGAGGCGCTGGGTCTGCACCGAGGCGAACCGCTGGCCGGCGTGCCGGGGCCGTACGCGCGGTTGCAGCGGTCCAGGTTGACCGAGCGGCGGCTGGCCGTGCTGGAGGACCGGCTGGAGCTGGACCTGCTGTCCGGGCGACACGCGGAGATTGCCGCCGAACTCGGCGAGCTGGTCGCGGCGCATCCACTGCGGGAAAGGCTGCTGGCCCAGCGGATGATCGCGCTCTACCGGAGTGGGCAGCGGACCGCGGCCCTCGACGCCTTCGCGTCGGGCCGTCGAGGGCTCGTCGCCGAACTCGACGTCGAGCCAGGGCCGGAGCTGCGGGAACTGCGCCAGCGCATCCTCACCGGGCAGGACGTGCCGCTGGCGGCGGTGGAGACCGGGACGCGGCAGGCGAGCGGGCGCGCCCGGCCGAGCGCTCCGGCCCAACTGCCGGCCACGATCGCGGATTTCACCGGCCGCACCGAGATCGCCGGCGCGCTCGCCGCGTCCGTGCTGGCCGGTACCGATCGCACCATGTCGGTCTCGGTGATCAGCGGGCTGGGCGGGGTGGGCAAGACCGCGCTCGCGGTGTACGTGGCGAACCAGGTGAAGGACAACTTCCCGGACGGTCAGTTGTACGCGCAGCTCTACGGCGTCGACGAGGCGCCCGCACCGCCGGAACAGGTGCTGAGGTCGTTCCTCATCGCGCTGGGTGTCGCGGAGCACACCGTCCCGGACGGTGTCGACGAGCGCTCCGCGCTGCTGCGATCGACGCTGGCCGGTCGAAAGTTCCTGCTGGTGCTGGACAACGCGCACAACGCACGGCAGGTCATGCCGCTGTTGCCGGGAACGGGCGGCTGCGCCGTGCTGATCACCAGCCGGTCCAAGCTGACCAGCCTGCCCGGTGCGCGGAAGTTCGAGCTGCCGGTGTTCGAAACGGACGAGGCGCTGGCACTGTTGCGCCGCATCGCGGGCCCGCGCGCCGACGACGAGGCCGCTCGCGCGGTCGTCGACGCCTGCGGTCGGCTGCCGCTCGCGGTGCGGATCAGCGCGGCCCGACTGGTCTCCCGACCGAACTGGACCATGCCGCTGCTCGCCGAGCGGCTCGCCGATCAGCGCGGCAGGCTGGACGAGCTGCGCGTCAGCGACCTGGCCGTGGCGGGGACCTTCCGGCTCGGCTACGACCAGTTGGAGCCGGAGTCGGCTCGGGCCTTCCGGCTGCTGTCGGTGTCCGGGCCGCACGGGTTCTCCCGGTACTCGGCCGCGGCCGTGCTGGACCGCTCGCTCGCCGAGGCCGAGCGGTTGTGCGAGGGCCTCGTCGACCTGAGCCTGTTGGAGTCCGCAGGAGCGGGTCGGTACCGCTACCACGACCTGGTGCGGCTGTTCGCCAGTACGCACGCGATGGAAGACGAGCCAGCCGCCGACCGGGTCGACGCGCTGAGCCGGCTGCTCGACTTCCACCTCAACGTCCCCATCACCACCGTCGCGTTCGGACTGAACAACGATGCGACGCGGGCCTCGTTGGCCGATGCCGCCTATGTCGCGATGCCGCTGGCCGACATGTCCTCGGCACGGACCTGGCTGACCGGCTCCGACGACAGCGCGGGAGCTGATGTCGCCAGGGGTGATCGCGGCGCCGCCGACGCGCTGTACCGGCTGGTGCAGCGGATCGAACTCGACTCGATCGCCGAGCTGACCGTGGTGGTGGCCCGGATGGTGTGCACCGAGTTCGGACCCACCGATCCGCCCGAGTCGCCGACACCTCCGCCACCTTCGACGCCCTGGTCGCCTTGGTCGCCGGGCCGACCGTTGATCACCCAGGAGCAGCTGGCCTGCACCGAGACCGCCTTGGCCAGGGTCCGGTCCCTGCTCGCACCGGACGAGGAGCGGGCGCGGGCGCAGGTCGGCTTCGTGGCCGCGGTCACGGCCGTCCTGCGTGGCGAACCGGACCAGGCCCGAACCGACTACCTTGACACGCTTGCCCGCTGCCGGGCCACCGGCGACATCCGGGGCGAGGTGCTGACCATCGCAGGCCTCGCCCGCACCTCGGCCCTGCTCGACGACCCGGCCGACGCGGACCGGCTCGGCGAGCAGGCGGTGCGGCTGGCGCGGGAGCACGGTGACCTGGCTGCCGAAGGGTTCGCGGTGCACGTGCTGGGGCAGCTCGCCAGGATGCGCGGGGATACCGAGCGCGTCGAGCAGCACAGGGCGGACACCGTGCGGCTGTGGCTCGCCATCAAGCAACCGACCCTCAGCACGGCGACCTGGCTGCCCGCCAGCATGCTCGACCTGTCCGACCAACGGGACGGGATGGGCGAGTGGCTCGGCATCCTCGGCCACGCTCTCGCCGATCTCGACCGGCGAGAGCAGGCCAGGGCCTGCTGGCAGCAGGCGATCGCGATCCTCTCCGGGCTCGGGCACCCGAACACCGAGGAACTCCACTCCCTCGTCCGGTTCGGCTGACGGCCTCACTTCCACAAGAGGCGTAACGGTCCTGTCGCGGCCGAGGCGGCCTTGTAGGTGAGCCGGTCCGGGCTACCAGGGCAGGGCGCCGTCGATGTCGAAGTAGCCCCCGGTGGGTCCGTCCGGGCCCACCTGCGCCATGCGCACGATGATCTCGGCACCCTGCTCGACGGTCTGGGTGCCGCTGTTGCCGTTCAGGTCGGTCTTGGTGAAGCCGGGCTCCACCGCGTTGATCCGCATGGCCGGAAACGCCTTCGCATACTGCACGGTGATCACGTTGACCGCGGCCTTCGACGCCGGATACGCCACGCCCAGGTAGCCGTGGCCGCGCGCGTCCGCGTTGCTGAGGCGGGTCAGCGAGGCCAGGCCGCTGCTCACGTTGACCACGACCGGGGCGGCGGAACGCCCCAGCAGTGGAAGAAACGCGTGGAGAACGCGCACGGTGCCGAAGACGTTCGTCTCGAACGTCTGCCGCATCACCTCGGCGGTCAGGTCCGCGGCGCCGATCATCCCGTTGTCCGCACTCCGCCACTCCGCTGCGACACCCGCGTTGTTGATCAGCACGTCCAGCCCGCCGTCCGCCCCGATGGTCCGCGCCGCCGCCGCCACGGACGCATCGTCGGTGGTGTCGAGCTGGACCATCCGTGCGCCGAGCTGTTCGGCCGCCCGATGTCCTCGTTCAGCGTCCCGGCTGCCGAGGTAGACGGTGTGGCCCTCGGCGACGAGTCGTCGGGCGGTCTCGAAGCCGAGGCCTTTGTTCGCTCCGGTGACCAGTGTTGTTGTCATTCCCGCACGTTACGAACTGGAGCGCGCTCCAGGTCAAGGGGTCCCCCTTTCGGCGTCAGGCGGATGCGTTCCGTGCCTGTTTAAGCTGGCCGCATGGCCGAACCCGATGCCGAGGAACTCATCGCTGGTCAGTACGCCGACCGCCCGGCCCTGCGGCCGGTGTTGGACGCGGTCCTCGCCGTACTGCCGGCCGTGGGCGAGGCGACCGTGCAACCGCGCAAGACGTGTGTCTCGCTGCTGTCCCCGCGTCGTGTGTTCGCCGTCGTGCAGCCCACCACCCGCAACCGGGTCGACCTCGGCCTGCGGATGGTCGAGGTGAACCCTGGGGGCCGCTTGGTGGTCGCCAAGAACGTCGGCAGCGGGACGATCAACCTCCGGATCGCGCTGACCTCGCCCGAGGACGTGGACGACGAGGTCCTCGACTGGCTGACGAAGGCCTACCGGCAGAGCATCGCGCCGGCTGTCCGCGCCCCGAGAGCACCTCGCCGGCAGCTCGGTGACCCGACCTCGATGTCCGTGGTGGTCGAGGGCCACGACCTGCCCGGCCTGCGCTGCCATCCCGGACCGGAGGGCGAACACAACTCCGTGCATGTCGGTCTGTGGACCTCCAGCAAGGACCCGTCGGGTGTCGCGGTCAATGACCGACCGGGGCGGCTCACCGACGTGGCGCCCGGCGATGCCCCGTCCGTCCGCTGGGAGTGCACCGTCACGGTCGGGCGGGACGCCGATGGTCTGGACTTCGTGGGCCCGAACGTCCGTGGCGAGCGCACCGACCGCCACCTCGGCCTGTTCTGGGGTGACTTCGACGGGACGGAGTTCCGCATCTTCCGCGGTGCCAAGCTCCGACTCGTCGACATCGCCCCCGAGATCGTCGCCGCCGCAGCGGCACCGGGACACCAGCTGGTCGCCCGGCTGGGCCTGAGCGATGCGAAGGGCTTCCCGGTGTGCGCGAGGAGACCTGACATCGAGTGGTCGGCCGAGCCGGTGTGAGGGCCAAGCCCGGTGAACTCGCCTACGTCAAGCCTGGTGAATTCGCCTACCCGGATCAGGTGACCGCGAGCTGGTTGTCACGGCCGGCCGAGACCAGCCGCAGCTCCCGCGCCCGCGCGACAGCCGAGGTGCGGTCGCGGGCGCCGAGTTTGGCGTAGATGTTGCGCACGTGTGTGTTGACGGTGTTCAGCGAGACCGACAGCTGGCCGGCGATCTCCGGCCGGGTGAGGTTGGTCGGCAGGTAGCGCAGCACGCGCAGTTCACTCCGGGACAGTCCCCCGGCCTGCGACGCGAGATCGTCCGTCGTGGTCGGGCAAGGGCCGCCCAGTGCGTCGAGGATGTCGGCGAGCAAGGCGGCGTGCGCGGTCTCCGACCTCGGTACGGTCTCCAGCGACTCCCGTGCGCCGATGATCACGAACGGCAGGATCAGCCGGTCCGGCTCGGCAACGCCCAGCGCACGCTCGACCGCCGCGTTCGCCGCCCGCGCGTCACCGAGCTTCCGGGCGGCGACCGCGTCCAGGAGGTGGGTTTCGACGAGCGCGGCGTCATGGATGAGGGCCGAGGTGCCGTCGAGCAGGGGCCGCAGCTCACGGCGGGCACCGCTCGGATCGCCCTCGGCCAGGCGGATCACGGCGGCCGCGTTGCGGATCTCGCCCCTGGCCGCCTGCGTCTCGGTGAGCGAGGCGAGCAACGCGCGAGCCTCCTCGACCCTGCCCAGCCGGGCCTGCGTCGCCATGGTCCAACTGGTCACCAGCGGGGTGATCGCGTGCTCGCCGGCCATGATCGCCTGCACGCCCTTGGCGGCATCGAACTCCGCGAGTGCCTGGCAGTGCCGGCCACGGCCGGCGTGCAGCATCCCCGCCTTCAGGTGCAGCAGCAACCGGATGGCCGGATCGACGCCGGCCGCTGCCGCGTGCTCGGCACGACGCAACCACTGCTGCGCGTCGTCGAACTCGCCCGTCCAGATCAGCAAACCCGCGAGCGTGGCCAGCGCGGGGACGACCACGGGCTCGGCGTCCCAGCCGTGCCGACCGGCGAGCGCTATCGCCTGCTCGCAGTGTCGCCGGGCGAGCGTGAACGAGTTGACCTTCGTCGCGAACCCGAGCTGCGCAAGGCAGGCGACTTCGAGATAGGGCCGGTCGATGTCGCGGGCGAGCGCGGCGCCCTCGTCGAGGTGCCGCTCACTATCGTGCAGACGCAGGGACCAGGCTTCGGCAGTCCCGAGGTTCAGCAGCGCGTGCGCACGCAGGTCACGGGAGAGCGTGAGGTCCGCGTTGGACCGGCCGACGATCGGCGTGGCCAGCAGGTTCACCTGTTCGATGACGTGGGCGAAGTTGCCCCGCTGCCTGGCGAGCAGCAGATCCAGCGAGGCGATCGTGATCCGCAGCCGGGGCTGCCGCAGCGCCGGGATGGCGCCGAGATGGGACCTTGCCAGTGCCAGACGCGCGGTCGCATCGTCCAGCCGTCCCTTGCCGATGTCGTCGGCGGCGTGCACAACGGCCAACTCGACGTGAGCCGAGCAGAACCCCAGCGGAAAGGCTCGTAGCAGCGCACGGACGGTCTCCGCGCGGCCGTCGAGCGTCATGCTGAACAGGTGATCGGCGAGCAGTTGGGAGGCCTCGTACCAGTCGCCCGCGGCCTGTAGGTGCCGGACGGCGTCGGCGGTGTGCCCGTTGTCGGCGAACCATCGCGCGGCCAACCGGTGCAGCGCGGGGGTCTCCTCGGGCAGCGTCCTGCGTAGTTCCAGCCGCAGCAGCCCACTGAAAAGTGGTGATAGCGGAACCAGGTGCGTTCCGGATCGACCGACACCACGAAAGCGTTGGCATCCTCCAGTTCCAGCAGGATCTGTTCGGAGCCCGATCGGCCGCTCAGCGCATCCGCAAGCTCGCCGTTGACGCGATCCAGCAGGGAGGTGCGCAGGAGCATGTTCCTGACCCGGTCGGGCTGGCGTTCCAGCATTTCGGCGAGCAGGTACTCGGCGACGGTGCGGTCGCTGCCGGAGAACTCGGCCACGAACCGAGCCGGATCGGGATGACCTGCCATCGAGATCGCCGCGAGCCGCAGACCCGCCGCCCAGCCCTCGGTTCGCCGGTGCAGCACCGCGATCGCGCCGTCGGACAGACCGATGCCCTCGGCCGCCATGAGGTCACGTGCTTCCTGTTCGGTGAACCGGAGTTCCGGGGCCCGGATCTCCGCGAGTTCGCCGGCCAGCCGCAACCGGTGCAGGCCGAGCCGCAGATCGTGGCGGACCGCCAGCATCGCGTGCACGTGCGGAGGCAGTCGCAGCAGCAGGCTGGTGAGGTGTTCGAACGCCTCCGGCGAGTTGAGCTGGTGCAGGTCGTCGATCACCAGCATGAGCGGGCGGCGATCGGCGTCGAACTCCGACAGGACCCGATCCACCATGGCCGGTCCGTTGAAACCGGGAGTCGCCGCGATCGGTTCGGTGGCACCGCCCGCGGTTCGCACGGCGCCGAGCAGGCTCAGCCAGAACTGCTGGGCGTCACGTTGATCGCGCCGCACCGACACGGCTGCGACGCGAAGCGCCCGACCAGGACGATCCACCCAGGCGCGCACCAGCGACGTCTTTCCGCCTCCTGCGGGAGCCGAGATGATCGTGACCGTACGCGAGGCGGCGCGGTCCAGGGCGGCGAGGAGATCATGGCGATCGATCAGCACGCTTTCCTGCCCGGCCGAGAGCGCCGTCATCCGGCCTGCCTTGGCAGCACACGACCAGCGTAGTCGACGCAATCACCTGAATCCGGTGACGACTTTTCACCCGCCCTGCGACAAGGATGTCCTCGGACGCCGTCGAGCTGCGCCGCTGACCGAACAGTCAGGAACTACTCAGCGAAACACTAGGAGATTCACCAGAGGAACGATGTCGGCCCCAATCGTCCATTTGCGACTGAAGCTGCGGCCTACGTCGAATTCGCAGAGCGCAGAGCGCACAGCGCACGGCGATGCGCACAAGAATCATCAATCCACCTGAATCTGCATAATCTGCATAAATCCGCATGAGGGAGCGCGACAGTGAGTCTGATACTGCCGGAAGACGGTTCGGCGAAACCCGACTACAACCTACCCCGAGCGCTGCACGTGCCCGCCGGGAAAGGCGTGACGAAATGGGTCTCCGGCGACGTCTACGAGGTCAAGGCAACGGCCGAGACAACCAACGGCACGCTGGGTTTCATCGACGCCTGGGTGCCACCGGGCAACGGCCCGGTCGCGCACGTCCACAACAGCAGTGACGAAAGCTTCTACATCATCTCCGGCGCACTCGAAATACTGAACGGCACCGAGACCTTCGTCGCCGAGGCCGGTGACTTTGTCTTCGTCCCCCGAGGCACCCGGCACCGGTTCCGAAACCTCACCGACGAACAGACCCGAATGGTGTTCCTCCTCACTCCTGGCGGCGTCGAGGCGCTGTTCACCGAGGGCGGCGAAGACCCCGTGCCGGGCGGAAAGCCCGAGTTCTGGACCACGGAGCGATTCCTGGAGCAGCTCCCGCTCATCGAACGGATCGACTCGGCAGTGCTGCCCGAGGAAGCGGACCTGCCCGCCGACGGGTTGTGATCGCAACCTCGGACACCGAGGAAGACCTCGTCGAGCAGGAGCACCCTCGGCGCCTCGGGGGTGCCTGGTAGCGCGCGGCAACGGCGGCGAACAGGGGCAACCGCAGATGCAGCGCGATTGCCTGCTCGCCGCCGGACAGCGCTCCGTGCGGCTTCCTCGTCAGCAGCTGCCAGCCGAGACGGACGGCGACCGTGGAGTCGGTGCGGACCCGACGGCGCCGAGATAGTCATCGCCGCTCATCCGCCAGGGCCGCGCACCCCGTCCTTGCCACGACATTCGCCACGATCCGGAGCCCTTCGCCGTCGACGGCAACCCTGAGCTGCCTGAGAGACGTCGCCTGACCGGTCTCGGCGCGCCTCCGGAGCAGCCGATCGACCAGACCGTCCCCCACGCTGCGCGGCCCTGCTGCGAGGACGGTCGAGGACAGCTCGTCCTCCCCGATCCCGATCTCGGTCCCACAGGCCGGCACGCGCCGCCCGCGCTCGCTCCCGGTCGCCCGCCCGATCACCGACAGTTCCGCCGAGTTCGCTGACCACCTCGCGAACACTCAGGCCGAGCAGACCGGCCGGCGCCTCCGCTGCGGCACGTCGAGCGGCCCCTGCCGAAAACGGTGCGATCGAGCAAGAACGGTGCGGGCAGTGGACTACCCGATCGGCGACCGAAAGTGCTCAGCACTCGGTTTGACGCCAACGGATACGAACTGTCCAAGAATCATCAACGCCGGTCGATCGTGGTCAAAAATTATTCCCATCAGTCTATTTCACGACTGAAACCTGGATACCAGAGCGCAGAGGTCTAGACAACCCTGACTGCCTGTCACGGCGGCATTCACACTTGACCATACCGTCCTTCTGGGACGACGCCCTGTCAACGGTGAATACGTGGACCAGACCGGTCCGGCCGCATGTATTGACACGACAGCACTTCTGCTCTTGTCTTAATTTAAGCCGTACATTAACGATCCGGCCATTTCTCGGCCATTCGGCCACCCTGCGGGATGGCCCTCCCCGGCAAGCGGAAGGCGATCATGCGAATTCGTTCGGCAGGCCCCGTCCTCGCGGCGATACCCCTTGTCGCCAGCGCAGCGCTGGTGTGTCTCGGTCAGCAGACCGCCGCCGCGTCACCAGCCTCGTTCCCGGCCCACTACGCGGCGCCGTATCTCCAGATAGCCGACGGCGATGCCGGCGACATGGCCGACGACATGGGCGCGACCGGCCTCAAGTACTACACGCTGGCATTTCTGACGCCGCAGTCCGGCTGCACCCCGGAATGGGAGGACGGCGGAGACTCGGTCGGCGCGTTCACCTCGGAGATCAACTCGCTGCAGGCTGCCGGCGGTGATGTCATCATCTCCTTCGGTGGTGCCTCAGGTGGCGAACTCGCCCAGACCTGCACCTCGGTCTCGGACCTGACCGCCGCATACGCCAACGTGGTCAACACCTATGGCGTCACCCGGCTCGACTTCGACATCGAGGGCAGCACGCTCGACGACTCCGCGTCCAACACCCGTCGCGACCAGGCGCTTGCCGCACTTCAGGCCCAGGACCCGTCGGTGCAGGTGGACTACACACTGGCCGTTGCCCCGGACGGGCTGCCGTCCGAGCAGCTCGGACTGCTACAGGACGCACAGAACAACGGGGTCAAGGTCAGCGTCGTCAACCTCATGACGATGGACTTCGGCGACGGCGAGAACCCGCTCAACGACGCCATGTCCGCGGCACAGGCGAGCGCGGGGCAACTCGCGAGCCTCTATGGCATCTCGAATTCCCAGGCGTACGGCATGATCGGCCTGACGCCGATCGCTGGCCAGAACGACGACAACGAGTACTTCTCCCAGTCCGACGCGTCCACCCTGGAGAGTTTCGCATCGTCGAACGGAATCCAGGGGCTGTCCTTCTGGGAAGTCGATGCCTATGACAAGGCGACCGGCTACGCCTACTCCAACATCTTCAACCAGATCACCGGCTGAGCTGCGCCAACAGGTCTTGGATCAGCGGGTTTGGATCAGGCGGAAAGGACTCCCGATGAATTCGACAGGAAAGCGACGTCGTGTCCTGCGCAGCGTGATCGCGCTGCTGGCCACCGGTGTCATCGGTGTCGCGCTCGGCGCTGCCGGCGTGACCACCGCCGCGGCCAGCCCGACCACCAGCACGACGACCAGCACGCATCCGAGAGCGGCCGGTGACTCACCGCTCGGGCCGAACGTGCTCGTCTTCGACCCGTCGATGTCCAGTTCGTCGATCCAGAGCCAGCTGGACTCCGTGTACAGCCAACAGGAATCCAACCAGTTCGGCACCAGCCGGTACGCCCTGCTGTTCAAACCGGGCACCTACAACGTGAACGTCAATGTCGGCTTCTACACCCAGGTGCTCGGACTCGGCCAGTCACCGAACGACACCACGATCACCGGCGGCGTGAACGCGGACGCGAGCTGGAACGGCGGCAACGCGACCGAGAACTTCTGGCGCGGCGCGGAGAACCTGACCGTGCAGCCGTCCTCCGTCACCACCGAGTGGGCGGTGTCGCAGGCCTCGCCCATGCGGCGGATGCACATCGAGGGATCGATGGTGCTCGACGACAACGGTGGCTGGTCCAGCGGCGGCTTCCTCGGCGACTCCATTGTGGATGGTCAGGTGGACTCGGGAAGCCAGCAGCAGTGGATTTCGCGCAACGACCAGTTCGGCAGCTGGGCGGGCTCGAACTGGAACATGGTCTTCGTCGGCGACACCGGCGCGCCCGCCCAGGGCTTCCCCAACCCGCCGGACACGACCATCGACCAGACACCGGTCAGCGCGGAGAAGCCGTACCTCTACGTCGACCAGTCCGGCAACTACAACGTCTTCGTGCCGGCGGACACCACGAACTCGCAGGGTGCCACGTGGGCGAACGGCGAGACGCCCGGCTCCTCGCTGCCGCTGAGCGCCTTCTACGTCGCTTCGCCGGATGACAGCGCGGCCACCATCAACGCCGCGCTGGCCAGCGGCCAGAATCTCCTGTTCACGCCCGGTGTCTATCAGCTCGACGGCTCGATCAACGTCACCCGGCCGGATACCGTGGTGCTCGGGCTCGGACTGGCCACCCTCGTCGCCGGCAACGGCACGAGCGCCATGTCGGTGGCCGACGTCAACGGTGTCCGGATCGCCGGCCTGATCATCGACGCCGGTACCCGGAACTCGCCGGTACTGATGCAGATCGGACCGAGCGGATCGTCGGCCGACCATTCCGCCGACCCCACGGTGCTCTCCGATGTGTTCTTCCGTATCGGCGGGGCGACACCGGGGCAGGCAACACAGACACTCCAGGTGAACAGCAACGACGTGATCGGGGACGACCTGTGGCTGTGGCGGGCCGACCACGGCACCGGAGTCGGCTGGACCTCGAACACGGCCGCGAACGGACTGGTCGTGAACGGGGCCGACGTGACCATGTACGGCCTGGCGGTCGAGCACTACCAGCAGTATCAGGTGCTGTGGAACGGCAACGGCGGCCGAACGTACTTCTTCCAGAACGAGATGCCCTACGATCCGCCGGACCAGTCCAGCTGGATGAACGGCAGTACCGACGGCTACGCCGCATACAAGGTCGCGGACTCGGTCACCAGCCATCAGGCGTGGGGCCTTGGCAGCTACTGCTACTTCAGCACCAACTCCAGTGTGCAGGCAACGAACGCCTTCGAGGCACCGGACACCTCCGGGGTCCAGTTCCAGGACCTCGTCACGGTGTCCCTCGGCGGCGTCGGCACGATCGACCACATCATCAACGGCACCGGCGGCCCGTCCAACTCCAGCAACAGCGTTGCCGACCTGACCAGCTACCCCTGACCGACCGGCCCCTCGAAAGGTCCGGGCCGATCCATGATGTCGAGATTCCCCTCATGCGGCGGGCAGCTGATCGAACGCGTTCGTGGCTACTGCCTTTGCGCTCGTGCAGGCGTCCGGGGTCGGTTGAAAAGTCAGGACGGTCACGGTCAACGTGTTGAGCGACGCGTTGTCATTGAGCGTGACGAAGAGCGCACAGCCGTATTGTCCTGGCCCAAGTCCAGACAATTTCTGCTGCTGTGCGGGATTGCCCCCGGCTTGGGCCGCGGTGGCCACACCATTCGAGCCCGCGTGATTGGGGCCGAGCCCGATCGTCACCTGCCCGGCGTCGGCACCAGCCTTGCCAGCCAGGTCGAATCCACAATCGGCAGCACTGGCAGAATCGGTTTGCCGGGTAGCGGTCAACCCGGTTACCGTGGCTACGGCGCCTGCGCTGACCAGACTCTCGCATTTCGTCGCGCTGGTGACCTTCTTCGGATGTGCGATGCTGTTGGTCGAGGTGTTGGTGCTGCCACCACCGCATCCCACGAGCAACCCGGCAACGAGCAATGGCAGCGCGAGCACACCCGTACGCCACACGGTCTGGTATCTCATGAACATCAGGGTATAGCGAAGACTCCCGCCGGCAGATTGACCCGTACCGCATCAAGACACACGGGATACCGCGCGCAAGCGAGGAGGACCGGAATTCCCTGGTTGATCTGGCGCGGCTGACATATCGGCGGATATTCGCCGACGGAAAGCACAAGATGTGCCCGTGCGTTACGCGCGAATCCGTAGCGAGACTCCGTTTCCTGGCTGACAGGTGTCACTTGGACGCCGAGAACCGTTCCGACCGGGAGAACGAAAGGTGCCCACCGGCACAGGCGCCGGGTGGGACGGCCGGCGAGGCCAGGTCGAGGTGAGGTAAGTGATCTGGCTCGGAAGCGGGGTGTAGATCGCGTCGAAGGGGTCGCTGCTCCGCTCACTGGGCGTTCACGTCGATTGCCACGGCATCATTGGCCGGCACCGTGATGTTGGCGTTGCCGGAACTGTCCACGGTGACCGCGGTTGCCGTGCAGGTGCCGGAGGACACCGTGCCGGAGACGACGTCGCAGTAGCTGCCGGCGGGGAGTCCTGTGGTGAACGTCCTGGTGATCGCGGAGCCCTCGTTGTTGATCACGACGAAGCCGGCGCTGCCCCTGCTGAACGCGATGGCATTGCTGCCGTCGCTCCACCAGTTGCCGACCGAGGTGCCGGCCACCGTATTGTGCCAGCCGACCATGCCGACGATCGCCTGCTGACGATCGGTGCAGTTCCACGCGCCGCTGCCGCAGTCGGTGTCCGAGACGAATCCGTTGCCATCCGATGGCGGCGACTGGTCACTGCTGGAGAACGTGAAGCTGGCATACACCTGAGGCGTGCCGTACCCCCACGCCAGCTGGAAGATGTTCGCCAACACATACTGAGAGTCCTTGTAGGACAGCGTGCTGCCGTTGCGGTCGGTGTCCTGGTTGTCCACGAAGGTCACCGAGTCGGCGGACGGTTCGAGGCCCCAGGACTGGCCGAAGGTCTGCAGGTTGGAGATGTCGCCCTGGAACTGCGCCTTGAGTTGCTGACCGTAGGTGAACTCCAGGACGTCACCGGTGCCCTCGTACATCGACGGCTCGACAACGCCGCCCGGCACGACCTCCTGATAGATGAACGGGGTCACACCGGACGTGGTCCTGTTCAGCTTCGACTCGATCGCCGCGATGTCACTGTCGTTCATGTGCTTGGCGGAATCCAGTCGGAACCCGTCAACGCCAAGGCTTTCCATGTCGTTGAGATAGCCTGCCTCGGTGCTGCGCACGTCGTCCTGTTCGGTATACAGGTCGGCAAGGCCTTCCAGCTGGCACTCCTGCACGTCGGCCTGGTTGTCGTAGTCGGTAACCGTGTCGTCGGAGTTCGGGCAGTTGGCCGGGTAGTAGTGAAAATCGCTGCTGGAGTACAGGTTCGGATAGACGTACTGGCTGGAGAAGGACGTTCCCGCATAGCCGACGCCACCGCTGTGCCCGGTCATATGGTTGAGCACCGCGTCCGCATAGACCTTGATGCCGGCGCTGTGGCAGGCGGTGACCATCGCGGAGAACTGCGCGCGGTCGCCCATCCGGCTGTTGAGCTGGTAGCTGACCGGCTGGTAGACGTCCCACCACGGGTGCGGAGGACTGTTGTCGGTCAGGTCCAGCGATTCCTCCGGCGGGGCGACCTGCACTCCGCCGTAGCCGTCCGGGCCGAGCACCTGGGTGCATTCGCCGGCCACCGAGTCCCAGTTCCACTCGAACAGGTTCGCGATGACATCGTGGGCCGGACTGTCGGCCGACGCCGCCGATGCCGAGCCGGCAACGGCGGCGAACACGCTGGCGGCCAGAACGGCCGTGAGCGAACTGGCCAACAAGCTACGCGCTCCGCGTGCACAATGGCGCTTCACCAGTGTCACTCCGTTGTCGGGTAGTCCGGGTAGACCGGGGTCGGCCAACCGCCGCAGTAGGGGTTGCCGGTGAGACCGGAGTCGCCGCCACCGTCGGTGACGACGAAGCTGGTGCCTTCGCAGTTGTAGACCGGGGAGGGGCCGTTGACGCCGGTAGCGGTGACGTTGGTGAAGGTCGCGGCGCCGCCGGTCTGTTCCTGCAGGGCGAAGGTGCCGGTGCCGGAGATGGTCACGTCGGTCAGGGACACCCCGCTGACGGTGCCCTCGACCCATTGCACCGCCTCGTAGGGGCTTTGTTCGATCAGGGCGTTGGTGACGTCGATCGGGCCGGTGATCGCGCCCTGGCTGCCGTCGAACCACAGCGCGCCGACGCCGAACTGCCAGTTCGGGTCGAGGTCGCCGTCGCGGATCATGGTGTTGTTGCTGACCGTGGTCTTGCCGACCGGGGTGGAGGTGAACCGCTGTGCGACGGTGATGCCGCCGCCCTGGGTGATGCCGGTGTCCTGCACCAGGTTCCCCGTGACGGTGTTGTCGTGGCCACCGTAGATCGCGATACCGTTGGCCAACTGCTGCAACTGCACGGTGTTGTCGGAGATGGTGTCGCCCGAGTCCGCGCCGATACCGGCATCGGCCCAGGTGGCGATGCCGTCGTCACCGGTGTTGCGGATGTCGCTGTCGGTCACCTTCGAGTTGGTGACACCGCCGTGGAAGTTGATGCCGTCCGCGGTGGTGTCACGGATGCGCATGCCGCTGAAGGTCAGGCTGTCCATCGGCCCGTCCAGCCAGGCACCGACCTTCATATGCTCGATCCAGATGTTGCTGACGGTGGAATCGCTCAGGGCGCCGCCGATGCCGTTGACCTGCGCGCTGTCGTCACGGTCCTGGACATTGCCGAAGATCGCGAAGTTCTGCAGGTGCACGTTGGTACTCGGGGAGGGCGCCGAGTTACCGTAGAAGCCGGGCGCGGTGCCGGTGACCGTGGAATACCACATGCCCGCGCCGGCCACGGTCACGTTGTTCACGCTGATGTGGCCGGGGATGTCGTAGGTGCCCGGCGGAATCCACACCGTGCCGCCCGCGCCGGCGGCGCTGATCGCGGCGGTGAACGCCGCGGTGGCGTCGGCGGAGCCGGTCGGGTCGGCGCCCTTGCTGGTCACCGACACCGAACCGGCCGGCTGCGCGGCCGGGGCTCCGACCTTTTCGAAGTCGGCGAAATCGATCGTGTAAGAGGACGCGGTGTCCTCACTGTCCACTTGCAGGGTGAACGTCGTCCCGGCCGGGTAGGTCGTGGCGAACAGCCGGTGGGTCTCGTCGTAGAAATGGTGCGGGTTGCCATCGCCGGGGTTGTTGGTGAACGGATAACTGCCGTAGTACCAGCTGTAGGCATTGGTCAGGCTCAGGTCGGTCTGCTTGCTACCGCCGATGTACAGCGACAGCGGCGCGGTATACACCGACCCGTCCGCGGAATCCGGTATGCTGTAACGGATATCAATCGAGTTGGTCGCCACCGGGGTGGTGAACCTGACGTACTTGCCAGCACCCTGCAACGTCACGGCCTTGCGACCGGAGGCCTCATCAGCCAACTGCCCCTGGGTATAGCTCGGCCCGATCACCGTGCCGTTCGTCGCGGCATTCTCCGCCTGCGTCTCGACATAAGGCAGGTTGGCGCCGCTACCCCCGACCGCCGCCCCGGCCGAAGCCACCGGCGCGGATAACGCGGCACCACCACCGGCCAATAAGGCGGCACCAACGGCCACGACACCCATTCGTCGAAGATTTCGGATGGAGAGAAACATCGGGTACTCGCTTTCGACGTTGAATGCGGAACCTTCACCGTTTCGGCCGCTGCGACTTCAGCGGAGGAAACGGTGCGCGGGCAGGAATTGACGGAGCCACGGACACGTCCCGACGCCTGCTGACTCCGGGGCGGCGAGGCGCCGATCCGGTTCGCGGACCGGCGTGGATGCCGGGGCCGAGCGGTACAGGGACCGTAACTCCGCTGACACCACGGCGCAATATCCCGATAAATAACACGTAAGCAGTTACATGTGAATGCAAATCAGCGACTGACGTGTCTGGCCACGGAGGCGCACACGCGCTACGGTGCGTTGTCCAGCTCTCGACGGCGGCCGTGCGTGCTCAGGTTGACGCGGCCGTCGCCGACTCTGGCCTGCGCAATGGCGCGGGCAGCCGCCAATCCGAAGGCGCACCTGCGCACGGTTGTCGGTCCGCTGCGATCCGGGCCATGCCAGGTGCCAACGGCATCGGTGGTCCTACACCCAGACCATCGGTCGGTGGGCGGCTAAAAGGACAGACGAATCGGTCGTTCTCCTACCGTCAGCCAGATTCGACAGGTACGGAAACCTTCACTACCGACTCAATGACACCAACCCGATATTCGCTGCCATGTTGTTAAGCCGGGGCGCACGCCGCCAGTTTCCTTTTGGTAGCCGACGAGTTTCTCGCAGGCGGCCCGACTCCGACGGTGGCCTGCGCGACGCCTGCCGATGACCGCTCGGGTCGTGCATCTTTCCGGCCAGTGGCCCGTCTGGGGTTACCGTGATAGGCGTGTCGGAGCCGTTTTCGGGCGTTCCGTTGCGTGTCGGGCCGCTCCGTCTCGCGGAACTGCTGGCTGCGGGCGAAGTGTCCGCGGTGGAGTTGGCCAGGCAGGCGTTGGCGGGCATAGAGGCCAGCCAGTCGACGGTCAACGCGTTCCGGTTGGTCCGGCCGACCGCACTGGCGGAGGCGGCACAGGCCGACCGACGGTTGCGGGCCGGTGACCGGATGCCGTTGCTGGGCGTTCCACTGGCGGTCAAGGACGACCAGGATGTCGCCGGGGAACCGACGGCCTTCGGCTGTCCCGGTACGTTTCCGCCGGTCGCGACGGACTCGCAGGTAGTGCGGCTGCTGAGATCGGCGGGGGCGATCATCGTCGGCAAGACGAACGCGCCGGAGCTGGGCCAGTGGCCGTTTACCGAGGGCAGCGCGTTCGGGGCGACCCGCAACCCGTGGCGGTTGGACCACACGCCCGGCGGATCCTCCGGCGGCTCGGCCGCCGCGGTCGCCGCAGGCTTGGTACCGGTCGCGATCGGGTCCGACGGCGCCGGATCGATCCGCATCCCGGCGGCCTGGACCCACTTGGTGGGCATCAAACCCCAGCGTGGCCGGATCGGCCGCTCGACGGGTGGGGTGTTCGGTGGCGTGAGTACCCCAGGTCCACTCGCCAGGACCACGGCGGACGCGGCCCTGCTGTTGGACGTGCTCGCCGGCCGGCGTCCTGACCTGCCGGACAGCTTTCTGGCCGCGGCGCACCGGCCGCCGTCCCGGTTGCGGATCGCGGTATCGCTGCGACCGCCGTTCACCGGCTACCGGCCACGGCTGGACCCGCGACTGCGGGCGGCCGTACTGGACCTGGGCCAGGTACTGGCCGAACTGGGCCATGAGGTGGTCACCGCTGAGCCACGCTACGGGCTGGTCGGGCTGAACTTTCTCGCTCGTTCGGCGGGTGGTCTCGACGCATGGGCGACCACCTTGCCGGACCTCGGCCTGCTCGACGCGCGCACCCGGCACAACATGGCTTCGGGCCGTCGACTGGGGCGACCGTTGCGTGGTCTGGTCGGCCCGACGGCAGCCTGGTCGGAACGCCAGGTCGGGCAGATCTTCAGCCGGGTGGACATCGTGCTCGCGCCGACGACCGCGACCGGGCCACCGATGATCGGCGCTTGGCAGGATCTGAGCGCGGGAGCGTTGAACCGGGCGATCATCTCGGCCTGCCCGTACGCCTGGCCGTGGAACGCCCTTGGCTGGCCCGCCATCAACGTGCCGGCCGGACTGACCACCGACGGCCTGCCGATCGGTGCGCAACTACTCGGCCCGGCCGGCACCGAAGCCCTCTTGATCGCCCTGGCCGGCCAACTGGAGCAGCGGCAACGCTGGCCCGACCGGCACCCGCCCACCCGATAGCCGACAGCGCTGACCCGCTCACCGTCGTTGGTTGCCCGGTCACCGCGCTGCGCGCCGGACAACAGACACCGGACCTGCCAACAGTCGTGCCGCTGTTACCGACGCCCATGTGGTGGACCAACGCTGGGCTACGGTGGACAGATGACTGAGCCGTCGAAGCCGCCGAGGCGGGCGGCCACGGGTGGCCAGGCGCAGACCCTCGCCCTCCAGGGGTTGGCCAACTGGGTGGTCCGGGGCCTGCTGCGCGCACCGTTCATCTCAAGGGCCCTCGGCAACCGCCTGGTCACGCTGTATGTCGTCGGCCGCAGGTCGGGTAGGCGGTACACGGTGCCGGTGGCGTACACCCGGCACGAGGTACTGCTGATCGGGTCGCCTTTCCAGTGGGGCCGCAACCTGCGGACCGGTGAACCGGTCGAAATCCGTCTCAAGGGCAAGCGCCGGCTGGCTGACGTCGAAGTGGTCGGCGACGAGGCCGGAGTGGTTGAACAGTACGGGATTATCGCTCAGGACAACCAGAACTTCGCGCGCTTCAACAAGATTGGCTTCGACGAGCACGGCAATCCGAACCCGGCCGACCTGCACGCCGCCTGGGCCAACGGAGCACGGGTGTTCCGGCTGACGCCGCGCTAGACCGGTCATCCGGTGACCAACTCGCGCGGAGTCGCTGCACGGAACTCAGCGTGCCGAAGCGTAGCGGTTCTCGACGAGGCCGAATGACGAGGCCGGAAGACGAGGCCAGGCGGCTGGGCTGCGCGGCGAAGGACGCGGCGAAGGGCCCGGTCGACGATCCGTCGACGATCCACAGTCGACGCTCACCGCGCTGACCGGGTGTCCCGAGTCGGGTCGTGAGGAGGAGGGTCTCGCCAGGCCGGCGGGACCTGGCTACCCTATTCGGGTGATGCCGCAGCTACGTGATCAACTCGTGGACGACGCCGTCTCGGTTGGCTACGCTTCCGGTCTCGTGGAGACGATTCGGTGACTGGTGAAGGCGGCCGGACGGTTCCGGCTGTATGGGCCCCTGGTCAGAGCGCGTCGGGGCAGGCCAGCATCGCGAGAGCGCGGCTGTGCTGGTTGGAAGGCGCCGATCCTCGGCACTACACGAACGCCGACCAGGTGCTGGCCGACCAGATCATGGTGTGCGCGCCGCAACTGCCGTACGGGGTACGCGCTCATCGGTCGTTCCTCGGCCGGGTGGTACGCCATCTGGTCGCGTCCGGGGTCCGACAGTTCGTCGACCTCGGCTCCGGGGTTCCGGCCGCCGGCAACGTGCACGAGATCGCGCAGGCAATCGACCCCGAGTGCCGGGTCGTCTACGTCGACATCGATCCGGTCGTGGTGGCCGAGGGCCGCGCCATGCTGGACGGCACGGCCAACGTCGGCTACGCGCAGGCCGACCTCCGCAGGCCCGACCAGGTGCTCGGTTCGCCCGAGGTGCGGGAGTTGCTCGATCTCGACCAGCGGGTCGCGGTGTCCCTTGTGGACATTCTGCACTTCGTACCGAACTCGGACGATCCCGCGCGAATCGTGCGGACGTACCTGAACGCGGTGAGCGCGGGTAGCTATCTTGCCGTCTCCCACATGGGTCGCGATGTCGGGATACTCGCCGCGATGGAGATGTTCGGCCAGATGTACGGCAATCCGCTGCCCACGCTGATCTTCCGGGGCAAACAGCGGATCGCCGAGTTATGCATCGGCCTCGAACCGATAGCGCCCGGTGTGGTGCCGGTTCCGTTATGGCGTCCGGACGGCACCGACACCGACAACGACCGGCATCCGGAACTGTTCCCCGATGTCGCGGTGGTGGCCAGGAAACCCTGACCTCACCGGGGTATCAGCGGCAGCAGTGCCAGCACCACGTTCGCGATCATCATGGGCGTCATGTTGCGGCGGCGCATCCGCACCGAGTTCGGCAGCGTCCGGTCGGCCGAGCGTCGAACCACGGTGACCTGCCCGATCAGGAACGCGCCGCTGGCCAGCACCCCCACCAACGCCCACACCGGACCGTAGCGCCACCACAGCCCCCAGCCGAGCAGTATCGGTCCGGCCGCTGTGATGCAGCAGGAAACCAGCAGCATCCGGAACGCGCCGTAGCGCACCGCCGGGGTCCGCATCCCGGTGGCCGCGTCCGCGGTCCGGTCGGGCACCAGCCACCACAGCGCGCGGCCGGTGACGATTGTCCCGAGACCGGCGAAAACCAGCCAGGCCGACGGGTCCACGGTGCCACGCACCGCGCCGTAGGACACCAGGCAGGGCAGGAATCCGAACGAGATGCCGAGCGCGACCGGATTGGCGAAGCCCCGGCGTTTCAGGTGTACCGGTTCCAGGTTGTACAGCAGGTGCAGCACGATCATCGCGGCATCGGCGGCGAGCACGAACCAGTGCCCGACCCACGCCGACACCACGGTCGCCATCACCAGGGAGAAGCCCATTTCGGCCGCGGCGACCCAGATCACCCTGCGGGCGCCGAGGCGCAGCACCGCGGTGGCGAGGTCACGCTTGTCGGGATTGCGTAGGTCGGTGCGAACGTCCACGGCGGCGTTGAGCGCGTTCATCGCCACCGGCAGCAACAGGTTCGCCAGCACGGCGAGCAGCACCGGCCAGTGCGGCAGCCCCCGGACGTCGCCAGCCGCATAGCTGGCACCCCAGGTCGCGTAGCACAGGTAGTAGACCGGCAGCGGGTACTCCAGCCGATGCACCCTGGCCAATGCCCAGCCATAGCCGGCCTTGTCGACCGTCCGCGCGAGGGAATCGGTCACTGGTGCGCCCTCTTCCGCGCAGGCCCTCGGACGGGGCTTGTGGTCATTCGACCACCACCATGCGCAGGTTCGCCGACGGTGCCATGGCATGACCGCGCAAGGTCGGCACCCCGGCCTCCGGGTTCACGTACCGCAGCACGTGCCGGCGCAGCACGGCCGCGATGATCAGGCGGATCTCCATCATGGCCAGTTCGCTGCCGAGGCAGTGCCGGGACCCACCGCCGAAGGGAAGGTAGTGCTGGGCAGGCGCGCGGTGGCCGAGAAACCGCCTCGGGTCGAACCGGTGCGGGTCGGGAAACCGGTCCGGCTGGTGGTGTGCGAGGTAGATGCTCGGGGTGAGCACCGTGCCGGCGAGTACCGGCATGTCGAGCAGTTCGCCGTCGGTGCGCAGCACCCGGTTGCCGGCCACCGGCGCGGGCGGCGAGAGTCGCAAGGTCTCCTGGACCACCGCCTGGAGCAACGGAACCCGCGCGGCGTCGAAACCGTCGCTGCCGGTGTCCACCAGTTCGGCACGGACCTCGTGCCGCAGCTCGTCGTCGCGATGCAGCCAGTACAGCGCCCACGCCGTTGCCGATGCCGTGGTCTCGTGCCCGGCGAACAACAACGTCACGATCTGGTCACGCAGTTCATCGTCATCGAGCGCGCCGAGCGGTTCGGTACCGGCCAACAGCGCGCCGATCAGCGTCCCGACCGGCGCCTGTGCCGCCTCGTACGCGGCCCGCACCAGCGCCCGGTCCAGCGTCGGGCCGGATCGGGGCAGACCCCGGCCGAGGTACCGGTAGGCCAGCGTCCTCGGACGCCAGCCGAGCGCCCGGTCGATCCATCCGGCGAACGGTGCCAGCAGCGCGTCATCGGTCCGGTTGAGCACGATCCGGCCCATCACGCGCAGCGCGATCGACCTGGTCCACGCCGGCAACCGGATCACCGTTCCCGGTGCCCAGTCGTCCAGCGCGGCATGCACGATGCGGGACACCACATCGCGCTGCGCCGGCAAGGACGGTCCGCGCAGCAGCGGGGCGAGCAGCCGTCGATAGGCAAGGTGGCGCGCGCCGTCGGTCCACAGCAACGACCGTGGCCCCAGTAACGGGGACAGGCTGCGGCTCGGCGCGTGGCACAGCTGCGGGTCGGCGCGGAACATCTGGTCAAGGGCATCGGGATGCCAGACGAGCAGCCGCCGGGTCGGCTGGGTGCGCAGTTCCACCAGGCCGCTGGGGTCGGCGGCGTGGGAGTCCAGGAACGCCAGTGTCCTCAGCGCCATGGCCAACTCGTTGCGGTGCATCAGGGTTCACCCCCCGCCCGCCGTGTCGGTGCGATCCAGTAGCGCGGACACGGCCGGGTCGGCGCTGGCGAGATGCAGGGCGGCGATCACCTCGGCACGCACCACCCTGGTCGGTGTGTACAGGTCCTTGTCGTGCCACAGCGGCGGATGCTCCGACGCCTCGGGCCGCAACAGGAACGCCGCGCCGCGCGCGGCCGCCGTCGTGATCCGCGTACCGGGCTGGCCGGTACCGGCCAGCAGCAACACCTGTACCGCATAGGCGGTCTCCTCGCGCGTGCCGCGCCAGCGCCCCCAGGAACCGTCCTCGCGTGCGGTGGCCAGCACCCAGTCCACCGCCCTGCGCGCCGCGGGACCGGTGTGCTGCCCGGTGCCGTGCTCGGCCAGCGCCACCGCGCAGCAGGCCGTCGCGTAGTACGGGGACGCGTGCCACTTGTCCGACCAGGTGCCGTCCGCCTCCTGCTGGCCGCACAGCCATGTCGACAACGCGGCCATGGCCTCGCCATAGCGGTCGGACTCACCGGGCCGGTGGGCCAGCCAGGCGCCCATTGCGCGCAGCACATGGGCGTTCGTGGTGGTCGACACGGTGCGCTCGGACGGAAAGCTGGTGAAGTGGTCGCCCACCCGATAGGCACACAGGCTCGCCGGTGACCGGGGACGGCCGGCGCGAGCCAGCACGTAGAGCACCGTGGACGTGGTGTCCGCGTCCGTCGGCAGGCCGTCTCCCGCGGCGGCACCGAGTTCGCCGACCGCAGCGTACAAGCCGGCAAGCACCTCGGCGGGAACCGTGACCTCCACCCCGGCGGACGCCAGGGCGGCGAGCACCCAGGCCCGCTCGAAAACCGGGACCGGCGTACACACCGGGACCGGACCGTCGGCGCGGTCCTGGGCCGCCTCCAGGTACGCCACCGGCTCTCGACCGGCACCGTCGGGCGGTGCTTGCGCGCCGAGCCAGGCCGCGGTCGCCGCAGGCGAGCAACCCACCCCGCCGAGCCGGGGGCGCGCGAACGACGCGCCGGGCGCGACCTCGCCGAACGCCTCCAGCGAATGCGCAAGCTTGGCCGGAAGGTCGGTGCCGAATTCTGCCTCGGCGCGTAACCGCGTCAAGTGCCGGTCGTCCATCCCGTCCGGCAGCACGAGCCGGACCTCGCGCCAGCCCGTGCGCTCGGCACCCAGCCGCGCGCCGAGTCGGTCCAGGCTCGCGTTGATGGCGGCGACCAGCGCCGGCACGATCAGCTCTACCGCGACCAGGTCCGGCACCGGAACAGAGATGCCGGGGCGCAGCCATCGGCTCAGCGCGCGCAGCCCGGCGTCAGCCGCCGCGACCAGCGTCCCGTCGACCGACGGGCCATCCCGTTCCAGGCAGACCAGCAGTGCCTCGGTGGCGCTCAGCGTCGGCACAAGGGCATAACCGTCCGACTCGCCCCATCCTCCGTCGGATCGCTGACGGCGCACCAGGAAACGCAGCCGCTGCCGGTGCCCGGCCAGCCACGGCGCCAACGACACCAGCCGCGCGGTCTCGTAGACCGACAGCGAGATCGAACCATGGGAATCGGACGCCATCGCCGACAGCAACGATGTGGCATCCGTCCCCGACCGATACGGCACAACGCGACCCCCGCCTCGACCGCGAACCAGCGACGCAGGTGTACACAGCCAACACGCCCCGACTGTGCCCCAACGAACCAACCGCTCATATCGACGGTAAGTGCGGCGATGCGGAGGGATCAATATCCGGAACCAATTGGAGCAGTACTACCACTCGAATGGCCGCCAGTAGGTCACTGCGGCCTGGTGTGGCCGAAGCGTGGACTCGGTAAGTGTCGATGTAGCCGTCCGGAATTCCTGGCCGAATCAGATCGTTCCGGAGTTCAGCCGAATTCTCGTGATCAACGAACGCGCCGTCACCGCGGAACCGTGTTCCACAGCTGGTTCAACTGGTGCGGGTGACGACTTCCGGCACCGTGCCGGGAACCTTGCGAAGCAGCACGCCGGCGAAGCCGAATGTCCAGACCAGGAGCAGGATGATGCTGGCGGTACCGGCAGCGGGGACCAGAGTGCCGACGATACCCGTGACGCCGACGAGAAGACCGAGCGCGGCCAGGGAGCGGGACAGGCGTTGCCGTCGGAGGGCGGCCCAGTTGGCGGTGAGCGCCCACATGCCGAGTGTGAGAGATATGACGCGGTCGATGCCGTTTCGTATGCCGACGGTGGCCAGATAACCGGCGTCGGCCAGGTCGGGGCGTACGGCGAGGTGTGCAAGCTGGGGCAGCGCGGCCATCCCGAGAGCGCCATCGATCATGAGGAAGGCGGCGGCGATGATGCCGAATGCCGTGCTGATCCGGGTGAGGCGGGCCGGGCCGCTGGTCAGCCGGTCGGCGAGGGCCAGGACCACGACGACTTGGGCGGCCCCGGTCGTGCACATCACGGTGGTGACGATCGCGATGTCCGGCGATGCCGCGATCACGGCCAGTGCGTGGGATGGATCGTTGAGGGAACCCGGTGACGGGATGCCGTCACCACCAGTGGCCAGGACGATGATCGGTGCCGCCCAGAGGAGTGCCTGAACACCGGCGACCAGGCCGTAGGCCCGTTGAGACGTGCGCATGGAAATGCCTTTTCTCGTGCGTGCGGGGGGACTGCCGTGGCGCTCGGCAGGGACTCAGGTACCAGAGGGCGGATGCCGCCGTGTGTCGCGGCACCCACCTCTCACCGGGTCACGTGTCGGTGGGTGGCGTTCCAGTCCACGAGCTGGACGAGGATCCCGTTGGGGTCGGTGACCTGGAAGGCGCGCTCGCCCCAGGGCTCCTCGCGCAATGGCATGGTGATCGCGACTCCCTCGGCGGTCAGGCGCGCCAGTTCAGCGTCAAGGTCGTCGACGACGAAGGCGAGGATCACGCCGTCGGCCTTGTCGTCGCGCTGGTCGTCGGGCAGCACGGACAGGCCGCGGCGGAGGAAGACGACGGTCATGCCGGCGTCCTCGCGGGTCAACGACACGAACCCGTCGGCGGCCATCTCATGGCGGAATCCGAAATGGCTGGTCAGGAAGGCGGCGGACGCCTCGACGTCCTCGACAGTGAGCGAAACGGCCGAAGCGGTGATCTTCACAGGAGACTCCAGGGGTCGGGCGGCGGACGCCACTTTAATGGCGTACAACGTACAGTGTACGTCGTACAACGATAGGGCGGGGGAAGATGTTCCCATGTCCACCGAACGCAGCAGCGCCGGCGACCCGGCACGCACCCTCAAGCTGCTCTGGCGCGAGTCCGGCGACCCCACGGATACCCGACGCGGCCCACGCCAGGGCCTGACCGTCGAGCAGGTCGCCGCCGCCGCGATCGGCCTTGCGGACACTGACGGCCTGGGTGCTGTCACGATGCGGCAGGTCGCCCGCATCGTGGGCGTGGTGCCGATGTCGCTGTACACCTACGTGCCCGGCAAGGCGGAACTGCTCGACCTCATGCTCGATACGGTCTACAGCCAGATGCCCCTCGGCGATCTGTCCGGAAAGCCCTGGCGCGAGCGCCTCACCGCCATCGCGCAGGAGAACCGGGAATTGTTCGACCGCCACCCCTGGGTCGCCGAGGTCGCCACCAGCCGGCCCCCGCTCGGTCCAGGGCTCATGGCCAAGTACGAGCATGAACTGGGGGCGTTCGCAGGACTCGGGCTCGACGACGTCGAGATGGACGCGGCCCTGACCTTCTTGCTCGGCTTCGTGCACGCCGCCGCGCGCTCGGCGGCAGAAGCGGTCGCCATCCGCCAGGGCAGCGCGAAGAGCGAGGAGCAATGGTGGGCCGCCAACGCCCCCCTACTCACCCGCGTCTTCGACCAGGACAAATACCCCACCGCGTCCCGTGTCGGCGCCGCAGCGGGCGCTGCCCAGGGCGCGGCCTACAGCCCCGACCACGCCTACCGCTTCGGCCTGCAACGCGTCCTCGACGGCCTCGGCGCCCTCATCGACACCCATGGCGCCAGACCACACCCGTCGCCCTGATCAACAACAAGTGGTCGCCGCTACCCCGAATTTCGCGCCGAGCATCCCATTCGTGTTTCGCGCTTGATCGTGCGGCAGCGCGCACGGGGCCTTGCTAGCTTGCCCCGGTCTTCAGGGCAGGACGTAGCAGTCCCAGGAGTTCGTCATCCCCGATCTCGTCAGCGTCGTCGGGTCGTAGCCGGATGGTCCCGGTACTCGTCCTGAGGGCGGGGTGACGCGTGAGGAACCCGCCATCGTTCTCGCGTCGCCAGCCGTAGATCGAGATGCCGTGTTTCCAGACGCCGAGATGCACGCGGCAGTCGTCGACCTGGTATGTGGGCATCCGGTACGACATGGTCACGGTGACGCCGGGATGTGCGTCGATGATCAACTGGTGTAGGCGATCGAACAGCGGCCGATGCTCGGCCGGGATCGCGGCGATGTAACCACGCAACTGTTCGACCATCGGCCTGCCATCGGTGCTGTTGGTCCGATGAGGACGGTCAGCCGGTCTCGCCATGATGGCCTCCTGACGTGGCATCGGCCGTATCGACCGTGACGGTGAAACCGCCGGCCCGCACTCGCGCGAGGTCCGGTTGGATCGGCGGTTCAGAGGGTGTCGAGCAGCTCGTCGAGCTTCTCGTAGCCTTCGCGGACGCCCACGTCCATGCCGCTGGACAGGATCGCGTCGCGGGTCTCCATCGATTCCACGACCGAGACGACGGTGACCCGGGTCCGCCCATCCGCGAGTGCTTCGAAGGTCGTGGTGTCCAGGCTGACACCGTCCGGGGCCCCGTCGAAGGTGAAGGTCTGCACCAGTCGTTCGGCGGGCCGAAGCTCGTGGAACGAGCCGTAGAAGCCGGCGATCTGCTCGCCGTCGCGCAGGGCCACGTAGCGCCAGCTGCCGCCGGTGCGGGCGTCCCAATGCTCGATCCGGTTGTCGATGCTGCGTGGGCCGTTCCACCGCACGAACAGTTCCGGCTCGGTCCAGGCCCGGAAGACCTTCTCCGGTGCGGCGTCGAACTCGCGGACGATCGTGATCGTCGGCAGATCGGCCGGTGCGCTGATCTCGGTCTCGTGCGTGATGTCGGTGTTCATGATGCCGCTCCTCGACGGTGGGATTGATCGGGTTGTTGAGCGTTCTCGTCCATGGCCGCCAGCACGGCGTCGAGGCGGCGGAACCGCTGTTCGGCCGCGCGCCGGTAGCGCTCGATCCACTTGGTCATCAGGTCGAACACCTCCGCTTGCAGGTGGCAGGGCCGGCGTTGCGCGTCGCGGCTGCGGCTGACGAGGCCCGCATCCTCCAGCACCTTCAGGTGTTTCGAGACGGCCTGCACGCTGACCTGGTAGGGGGCGGCCAAATCGCCGACCGTCGCGTCGTTCACGGCAAGCCGAGCCACGATGTCGCGGCGGGTGGGGTCGGCCAGCGCCGCGAACACCCGAGACAACTGATCGTCCGCCATGCCATCTCCTCGACAACCATCTGGTTGTGTAAGACGGTAGAACCGAAGGGCGTCGTCGTCAACCATCTAGTTGAATACCGTGGCATGGTCCTGTGAAGTCGCCGAAAACACCGCTCGATACACGGACCCTCACGCGGCGAACGCATCCGGCCGCACGGCACGGCCGGGCGAACGGCCACGTTCCACGGTCTTCAGGTGGTGTTCAGCCAGGGAGGGTTGGTTTGAGCACGGGGCCACGATGCCGAGGCCGAGCCCACGAACGGGGAGGACACATGTCCGCTGAAATATCACGGCGAACGATGCTCAAGGCGAGCACTGTCGCAGCCGCCGGACTCGCCGTGACCGCCGCCTGCGGCCTGATGTCCCCGGCAGCCTCCGCGGCCCCGGCAGCCGCCACCTCCAGCGGGGCCGCCACCCCGCCGAAGGGCTGCCGCGTCGGCGCCACCGTCACACCGAACGCCTACCCCAAGGGCACCACCTGGGAGGAGGCGATGGCCAACTTCAACTCCGACGTGGGCCGGGACTTCGAGGTCGCCAAGCGCTACTTCCGCGGCCCAAAGACCTGGCCGACGACGGCCAAGGACGTCGGAACCATAATCAAGAGCCTGCTGGACCCGGCAACGGGTCAACAGAAGTGCCGCGGCCTGCTCTGCTTCAAGCCGGCGGTCAACGGAACCGACACCACCGCGCTGAGCACCGCACTGAAGGCGATCAAGCAGGCCGGAATCACCGACGCAAAGGTCACCTTGTACCAGGAGCAAGGTCTCGAAGAGAAGCTGACGGCACAGCAGTTCCAGGATGTCTACGCCCGGTACTACGACTCGGTCCACCCGTACTATCCGCTGTTCGTGGATTTCAGCGGGCGCGCGCAGAGCACCTGGGCATCCTATCGGCCCGCCGCGCACTACCTCGACGGATACGCCGTCGACCTCTACGCGCACTCGTGGGCCCGAGAAAAGGTTGGCGTGGAACCGATCGCGGATTGGGCCGACGGGGCCGGGCAGGAGTTCGGCATCTGGGAGATGGGCAACCAGAACGCGACCCCGGACGAGGTGCAGGCCTATTTCGCCTATCTCACCCAGTTGCAGCAGGGACGGCTACAGGCCGGGCAACTCGTCGGCGACATGGCCTGGTTCAACGGACCGCAACAGCACAATTTCAACGAGATATCGGGCACCGATCTGTGCGCGCTCTACGTGCAGGACCGAAAGCTGCTCCGCACGTTCTTCGATGCCTTCAACGGGGTGCAGACCCCAACGAGCTGATCGGGCAATGACGAAACAACGTGCTGATATCGGCATTCTTTTCGGGGACGACGAATACAGCACATCGCCTCGTGGGCAAGACGCCGGCACCGATGTGTGCGACTACGACGGCATCCCGGCTGCGACCGTCAGGGAGATCTGCGGCTGAGCAAGTAGGAGAGTCTCGGTTTCAACGACGCCGTGACCGCGTAGGAGATCCGTATCTGGTGACTCGCGGCCGGGCCGCGCATTCACCTAGTCTCGGATCATGGCAGATGCGTTTGCGAGCGTCCGACTGCTCGGCCCGCCCGCGACCGACGGTGAGTACATCGTGCTGAACGAACACGAGACGATGCACCTGCACGAGTACTCGCGGATTTACGCCGTACCTGGCCTTTACGAGAATGTGGTCCAGGAGCGGCTGCGGTGCCGCTCGCCGCAGGTCGCCGCCGAAGGCTTCCTGCGCGCGGTGGCGGAACTGGGCTCGGCGCCGGCTGCCCTGACGGTCCTCGATTTCGGTGCGGGTACCGGACTGGTCGGGGAACTCCTGCGTCGCGCCGGCATCGGCCAGGTGGTCAGAGTCGACGCGCTGCCTGCCGCGCGGACGGCGTGTATGCGCGACCGGCCGGGCGTCTACGCCGGCTATCTCGTCGGCGATGGCGCGAACAACGACGCGCTCCGCTCGTACTCACCAGGAGGGCTGATTTCGGCCGGTGCGTTCGGTGGGACGCATGCCACGCCGGAGGCGCTTGTCACCGCACTCGGGCTGCTTCCCCCCGGTGCGCCGGTATCGTTCACGATCGATGAGCGGTGGATGGACGAGTCTGACCCGAACGGGTTCGGCGCCGCCATCGGGCGACTGACGGCTGGCGGAGACCTCGTCGTCATGGAGCGGTCGCGATTCCAGCACCGGGTGACGACGACCGGTGAACCGATTTTCTACAGACTCGTCCTGGCGCGGACCGGGTGATCCCAGGCTCTTTCCCTACACGGCTGGTGGGCCGCGCATGCAGCGCGGCCCACGGAGTCGGCCGGGTCGGCGTGCTGCTAAGCGACGAGGCTCAAGCCGCTACAGGAGGGGAGACCAAGCCACGGGTACGGGACGGTGAAAGTAGCGCTCCCGTCAGGGGCCGTGCAGAGCTTGAGAAAGCTACTGCCAACACCGAGCGCGGCGCCGACGATGGCGGCGATTTGGGGGCCGTCCGGGACTTGGGCAACGGCAAGTATCGAACCGACGAGCGAGGCGACGCTCTGCCCGAAGCCCGCCAGGTTCTCGACTTCGGTGACGGCCTCCTTGGTCATGCTCAGCTGGATCCCGGTGTTGTCGATGGTGAGCGTGACCCCTGGCACCACGGTGATGGTCGTGTCCGGGGTGGCAGCCGGGACAACCTGAGCGATATCGACGATATCGACGCCGCCGCCGTCGCGGTTGACAGTGGCGGTTGCGCGGTCGAGCCGGTTGTTCATGCTGGCCACGAGGGCGCTTTCGGATGCGGCGGACAGGCCGTTGTCGCGGGCGGCGAGCGAGTTCGGTGCCGTTCGCGCGGGCTCCAGGACGGCGGCGCTCGCGGGGCCGGCGGCGGCCGCGATGAGTGCGGCGCCGAGTGCGGCGGCGGTGATGAGCGGAACGACGCGTCGGAGACGTTTCTTGCCGTGCATGGTGTGCTGGCCGGGGACGGGCAGTTCGATGTTGCTCACGCTGGGGACCTTTCTCGGTGATCGATGATGATCCAGCTCGTGGCATCGGGGCACGGACACCGGCCTACGGCCATCCCGCGCACCGCGGTTCTCCCGCCCCCGTCTGCCGTTCGAGTGTTGGGAGCGGTGTGACGCCGACCGTGACCAGGACCCCCAGGTCAACAGGAATCTGGTGACCGTGCACGTGGCTGGCGGCCGGGTCGATGGACGCTGGTTCACGGCGCGACACGGGTGGCAGCGTAGCGCCGAAGAACGAACTGTGTCACCCTCGGCATGCGGACGGCTACCGGGTGAGATACGGCTGAGCCCCTGCGCCGGATGCGGCTGATCGACTGGGCATCCGGCGTCATCGCGAACATGGCGGTCCCCTCAAGTGTGAGCCCGCTGTCGTTGACGTGTCGAAACAGTTCAGATGACATCAAAACCTGGGTGGCACCACGATTCCGGGATGAGCCTGGAGGGCACCCGTTTACTGTCCAGGTGGTGTCCGGGACATAGGTAGAATGATTCGATCCGGGCTTTCGTCGCTTGGCGAAATTCGCGTGCCGCTGACAGGAGACCGCTGTTGTCCGCACCGGCCGAGGCGGTGTGAGTGACGGTGGTGAACGAACCGTTCGCCAATCCCGTGTCCACGATGAACTACCGTCCGATACTTGTCTGGAGCCAGCGTGTCCGACCTGCCGGTCAGCGATGTCGATCTCTACACCAGGGAAGCGCGGGTCGACCCGTACCCGATCTACGATGAACTCCGCGCATTGGGGCCGGTGGTGTACCTGTCCCGGTACGATCTCTATGCGCTACCTCGCTACGAACAGGTGCGCGCCGCGTTGATGGATTGGCAAACGTTCACCTCGGCCCGCGGCGTCTTCGTCGACCCTGGGACGAACGCCGAACTCGAGGGCATCACGCTGTGCAGTGATCCGCCTGATCACACGATGATGCGCGGGGTACTCGGCCGTCCTCTGCGCCAGGACCGGATGCGTGACATCGCGCCCAGGATCGAGACCGAGGCCGACCTCGTTGTCACGAGGCTGGTCGACAAGGGGCGGTTCGACGCCGCCACCGAACTTGCCGTGCACCTGCCGATGGCGGTCGTGTCCGACCTGGTCGGGCTGCCGGACCAGGGCCGCGCCAAGATGCTGGAGTGGGCGGCGGCCATCTGGGACATCCAGGGCCCCGCTGACGAGCGTTTCAGCAAGGCCAAGCCCTTGGTCGAGGAATTCATCGCGTTCGCGGTCAACGACGCGATACCCGGAAACATCGACGTGAACGGCTGGGCTGCTCAGCTCTACCAGGCCGCCGACCGGGGGGAACTGCCTCGCGAGAAGTGCCCGGTGATGATGTTGGACTACGTCACGCCCAGCCTGGACACGACCATCCTCGCGATCACCAATGCGGTCGCGCTCTTCGCCCGACATCCCGAACAATGGGAGCTGTTGCGGTCCGACCGGTCGCTGATTCCCCATGCGATCAACGAGTCGCTGCGCCTGGAGTCTCCGGTCCCACAGTTCACCAGAGTCCTCACCGAAGACCACGACATCGGCGGGACGGCGCTGTCAGCCGACAGCCGGGTCGCGCTGCTCTACGGCTCGGCCAACCGCGACGAGCGCCACTACCCGGAGCCCGCGCGGTTCGACATCACCCGGCGTCCCTCCGACCACCTGGCGTTCGGGCGCGGTGAGCACGTATGCGTCGGAATGCACCTGGCCCGGCTGGAGATGACGGCCCTCCTGGAACGGCTCGCCGACCGGGTCGCGAGGTTCGAGATCGTGACCGAGACACCGATCATCAACAATGGCCTGCGGGGACTTCAGCATCTCGAAGTCACTGTCGAGACCGTCTAGGGCGTCGTCGTTGGCGGTGGCTTCGACAGGCTGTGGCAGGAAACGGCTGTGCGGCACCGTGTCCGCAGGACCGGCCGCGATGACGTCGCGCGTATGCCGACGGCCGGCGAGATGTTCCAACCGCCTCGGACGCAGCACCGCCATCGGGGCGGAAAGGGCCGGGCCGCCGACCTGTGTCGCGGTCCGGTACGGCTCCGGTCAACCGCTCCGCTGTCGGGTTGCTTCGGCGCCGAGATCGTCGACGAGGTCGGCCAGGACGAGTTCTTCCTGGATATGTATGCCGTTCCGCTCAAGCATCGGACGCAGATCCGGGTCCCAGGAGGCGTCGACCGGGCGGCCGGTGAGGTCCCCACCACCTGCCGAAGACAGCGCGGCCTGATACGACAACGTTTCATAGCGCCAGGGTGTCCAGTCGGTCCGCGCCCGCAGTGCGTTGGCGATGCGGATGCCGCCCCAGTCGAAGTCGCCGTGGTAGGCGAACCTGGCGCCGGCGCCGGCAAGCAGGTCGAGCAGGCGAATCACGGCGGTGGAAGGCTGACCGTTGAGGCAGAGCAATGGTGGGCATGCGGAGCCGAGTTCGTCGGCGGCGCAGGCGAGGACGATCGGGTTCTCGCACAGATGGACGAGCCTGCCGCCGGCGCCGAGGTCGCTGCCCACTGTGGACAGGTCGCGGTTGAGCTGCCGCAGCGTCAACGCGCACGGCTCGCCGGCCTCGGTGGCCAGCGCGAGCATGCGGCCGACCATGGTCGACGTCCCACCGGGCAGGCCGAGGCACAGCACGGTGGAGGACAGTTCGTCCCGGTGCACGCCGACGGCGGCCCAGGCGGCTCGACGATCGGTCGTGAGCACCTCGGCGGTCGCCGCCGTACCCCCGGTCAGTACGCGAATCGCGCTGAGGCACAGCGTGGCCAGAGGTCGGCCCTCGTCCAGTGCGTGTGCGTCCCCGGTGACCGTCGCCGCCAGTCGGCCCAGTGCGATGCCCGGTGACGGTACCGCGTCCAGCACACGTACTGCCTGGTCGGCCAATGCCGCCGCGTCCGCAACATCGGTGGCCAGCCTGCGCAGCAACCCCGTAGCGTCCAACCAGCTGCGCCATGGCTCGAACTCGCGCCGCCGTGCCGCCAGGTCGGCCACCGGCCGGACAGCCGCCGACCAGGCCGCCTGCCGGATGGCGGCGTCGACGGCTCGGTTGGGCACGGTGCCGAGCAGTACCTCCGCGGCGGCGGCGAGGCCATCCGGTGCGGCGCCACTGGTCCGCAGCAGTGCGTCGACGTCGTCCAGCGACACGGTCAGGGACCGACCGGCGCCCATCCGGCGCCCGAGAAGTCGTCCCACGGCGCGGCGTTGGTCTGCGTCGGCGTCGGCGAGGGTGACCGGCCCGGTCAGTGGCCTACCGAGTTCCAGCCGGCGCCGCACCCGTTCCAGCAGCCACCCGAGGTCGTCGCCACCCAGCAGCCGCCGCAGCCGTTGCTCGTCGTCACCGTGCTCGCCCATCGTCGTTTCCTACCCCGCCCGCCTCATTCGAACAGCAGATCGGCCGAGGCATGGTGTTCTGGTCGCGAGGGCACGTACGGCGTCGGCCGGTCCACGGCCGCTCGTTCCCGCCCGTCCCATCGCCACGGCGTGACCAGTACGGCATCGATGCCGTCCCGACGGGTCAGCTGTGCGATGGACAGGCCGGGCACCTGCGGGTAGCAGCCCCACTCCCGCTCGCTGGTCATCACCACGTCCAGGTCGAACGCGGCCAGCAGGCCGAGGCACTTCGCCCTGGAGTCGTCGTCCACTCCGGCGAATGCCTCGTCCAGCGCGATCAGGCGGGGTGCGTGCCGGTTGCCTGCCGAGGTGTAGAAGGAGGACGCGGCCGCGAACAGGGGCACCGACGCGGCCAATACCCGTTCACCACCGGATGCCGGGCCGGTTGCCGAGCGCCACTCGCCGTCCTGGTGGCGCTGGATGGTGAACTCGTGCCAGGCGCGATAGTCCAGGCCACGAGTCAACTGCTCGACCCATCCGCCGGCGGCGTCCTCGGCGTGTTCTTTGTTGATCTGCTCGGAAAGAAACGCTCCGACCAGTGCTCGGTCGCTGGCCGTCCAGGCGTCCGCGGTCTGGCGCAACAGCCGGTCGCGGACCCTGGCAAGGCCATCCGGTGCGCCGCGTGCGGTCCGCCACCGCAACCGCAGGCGCATCCCGGTGGAGGTCGGGCGGTCGGCGAGGTCGGCGTTGATCGCGTCGACCTGTTCCTCGGCGCCGGTGATCAATTCCTGGAGGGTGCCGGCCACCTCGTTGATCAGGTGGTTCTCCAGGATCTCGCGTTCCTTCGCGGACAGCAGCATGGCCCGGTGCTCGGTCTCGGCGGCGAGGCCGGCGACCAGTGTCGGGATGTCCTGGCGGTGTCCGGCGAACAGCACGTCCACCACGATGATCCCGTCGCGGACCGTCATACCTACCGAATGGCCGTGCCGGGACAGCGCGTCGGTGAGCAGCTTGTGCTCGGCGGACACCCGTTGCTGCACGAGCTCCCAGGCCCGGTCCGCGTCGTCGGTCGCCTCCAGCGCGGCGTTGATGGCACGGGCCAGCGTGATCGCGGGTGTCGGCGCCCAGTTCGCCGTCGGGTCGGGCACGTCAAGGCCGGGCAGCACGGTGTGCAGAAGGCCGGTGATCACGAAGGTGCGCAGCGTCGTGATCGCGGAGTCCCGTTCGGCGGCAGCTGTGTCGATCGACTCCCGCAACGCGAGTCGCTTTCCCTCGGCCTTGCCGCGTTCGCCGATGGCCGCTCGCTCGTCGTTGCGTGCCTGCTGCTCGTGATCGTCCCGTTCGGACAGTTGCCGGGCGACGGCATCCAGCTTGCGGTACAGCTCGTCGACTCCGGCACCTGCCGTGTCGACCAACACCCGGTGCCGTTCCGTCGTGGCCGCCGCCTCGGCCCGTGCCTGTTCGGCAGACGCGACGCATTCGGCTCGCCGGGCAAGCGCGGCGGCTACCTCCTGCTCTGCCTCCAACACATCCCGGCCGGCCCGATCGGCCGCCCTGGCCGCAGGCCACAACCCGGCCAGCGCCACTCGATAGTCGCCGAGCGCGGCCCGCACCTCGCGCAGCGCCTCCGCTTCGGTGGGAAGCCCGACGTCGTCGGCGAACTCAGCGGTCGCCGCGCGAGCGGCCCGTGCCTGCTCCAGCCGCTCGGTTGCGTTCGTGACCGCCTCGTGCAGTGCGGCGTCCGCTCGGCGCTTGGCCTCATGTTCGGCCGCGAGCCTGATGTGTGCCTCGCGCACCTCGGTGTCCGACGGTGCGGCGTGGTGTTCGGCGGCCAGTGCCGTTGCGCGGTCGGTGAGCTCGACCGCGAGGCGGGCCAGTGTGTCCAGTTCGGACTGGATGGTGGCCAGGATGAACGTCTTGTGCAGGCGGAGCGCTTCGAGGAACAGGCGGTTGCGGGCCTCGGTGTATGCGGCGTCGGCCCACGGCGCACACAGCTGGAACTCCTCGTCAGTGGCGAAATCCGGCCGGTGCGGTAGGCGTTCCGGCCACTGCGCGCGAGCCTGCGCGAGCTGGCTGTCCAACGCGGCGATCTCATGCGCGGTGTTGTCCAGGGCGACCTCGTGACGTCGTTGCGCGATGCTGGCGTGGCCGACCGCTGCCCTGTGGTGGCTGATGGCTGGCCGCAACGCGTCAGCAGCGGCCGTCGCCCGATCCAGTGCCGTGTCGAGTTCGCCTGCTTTCTTGTGCCACTCGCGTCCGGCGCGGAAGAAGGTGGCCAGGGACACCCAGAAGTTGGGTTGGCGTTTCGCGTGCTTCTCGCACGCCGTGTCGGCTTCGTCGACCTTCTTCTCGGCATCGGCCAACTGGGCCTGCGCCGCAGCGAGATCGGCGGCGCGGCGTGCGGTCTCCGCGCGTGCCGCGTCGGCGGTGGCCTGTAAACCGGGGAGTTCCCTCCTGCGTTGAATGATGCGGGCGATCGCGTCAGCGGCCCGCTGCCGCTCGGCGGCCAACCGGTCGACCTCGGCACGCACATCCTTGAACCGGCCCACAGCTTCGGCCCACATGTCGGCGGTCAACGGTTGCGCGGCAGCCTCGTCGAGGATCTCCTTCATGCCCATGATCGGCTCCGGCTGTTCCTGAGCAGACCCGTTCTCGTTACCGGTCGGCTCTTTGTCCCCGCTGGCCGGGTCACCCCACCAGAAATGCTTGACGAACGCGATGCGGTTGCTGCGTTTGCCGAGCTTGGCCGCGATCAGTCCCCAGGCGTCCGAGCCGAGGACATTGGTGGCCAACTCGGTGAAGTAGTCGGCCTCGCAGGCCGCTTCTTCGGCGCCGGGCACCGCGCCGATACCGGGGATCTCCGCGGTGATGTTGGCTGCCGCCTTGTTGCCCGCAGTGGCCACCACGATTTCGGAACCGGTCAGCTCCGGCCGCAGCCACCGCACAGCCGCGGTATATTTCGACGTCACGGGGACTCGGTCGGTGCGCTCGGTGAACGCGCCGGTCGGGTGGGCCAGCCGCAGGTCGACGATGCGTTGGGCGCGGTCGACGACAATGGCGGCGAGCACGTCGCGCAGCATCGTGGTCTTGCCGGTACCGGGCGGCCCGTTCACCGCGAACACACCGGACGCCGAGGCGAACTCACCCATGATCTGGTTGACGGCGAACTGCTGACTCAGGACCAGTGGCCGGTCGATGCCGGTCGGCCAACGCCCGCCGGGAATACGGCTCGGCGCGACTCTGGCCACGACGTCGTCCGGACACGCGCGAACATCGACCCTGTTGCCGGCTGGGATGGAGACCGTGTCGGCAAGATAGGAGCTGATGCCGTCGCCGACGTCGCCGCCGCGCACCGCGTCCTCGATGCGGAGCAGGTCGTCAGTGATGAAGCTGTTCAGAAAGTTCTGTTCGGAGGCCTCCTCAGCTGTGCGTTTGTGGACCTGAACGCACTTCACTCGTACCCCGTCGAGCTTGAGCAGGTCGGTCACGCCTAACGCCTGGCCGAGCCGCGACACGAACGCGTGCACGAGCCGCGGCGTCATCCGAGGTGGTTCGGATAACGGTTGCTCAGGTTTGCGCTGGTCCGGAGCTTTCTCCTGGTCCGGGGCGGGGGTCTCAGCCTCGGGTTTCGATTTGGACGTCGACGGACGCGGGGTGAGCAGCTTCTCCACGAACGCACCGGCCACCGCGCCCGCGATGCCGCCAATGACCGGGCCGGCCACGGTCGTGAGCGCGGCTGCCGTTGTCACCTTGACCGCATCGCCAGCCGCCTTCGCGCCGCTCGACACCGCACCGGTCGCCGCGCCCTTGACCTGGCCGAGCACGGCCTTGCCGGTCTTTGCCGCAAGACCGTTGCCCGCCGAGCCGAAACGATTCCGCTTCGGGGGGACCAGCCGGTTGAGCGCGGCGATGAACGAATCCTCCTCGCTCCTGAACCCCTCCAACCAGCCTGGCGCATCCGGTCCGGGGTCCTGGAGCCTGCTGATCGCCCACGCACACGCGGACAACGCGGGCGAGTCCTCAACCAGATAGCCCTCGGAGTCGAGGGTGAACGCGAACATCGCGGTCTGCGAATCGTCGCGTTGCACGAATTCGTTGTCGTCACGACCGAAAACGGTGGTCAACGCCTCTCGAACTGCGGAAAGGCCGTAAATTCCGCCGTAGACGCTGAACTGCCACACCTTGTCCTTGGGCAGTTTGGCCTTGGCGATCCAGTGCTCCCGATCCCAGGGAGCGATGCCATCGACCGCCAGGTCGAGCACGATTTCGTCAGTGCCTAAGCGGGGGTTTTTTGTCGGTTTCGGCACGCCCTGCGGACTGAACATTTCCACCGCTCGCCAGAATCGCACCACTTGCGCGGCGCGTGAATCTCCGGCCATCGACATCCCCCGTCCCCACGGCAATCCCCAGCTCGAAACCAAGCGGCCGGTACCGTACCGCGCCAGGGTCACGACCGTCACCAGGGCCAGGTATTTGCGCGGTGAAGAAGGCTGGTGAATAAAACAGGGAACAAGAAAATGTCAGCAATCGGCGCGTCGCGGCCCGTGTTGTCGGGACGTTTGGCTATCGCGGGCGGCGCGTCACTCGGCCGGATCGGATGATCGAGTTGTGCGGCCGAGGACCTGTTGAGTAACAGCGATGTCGATCTTAGCTCGGTGAACTGAAAGCCTGGTAAGCGTGGGCGTTCCTGGTCGCGCAGAGCGCGGTGCGCACGCGGGCCGGCACCGCGACCGGTCGTCACGGTGCGGTGACCATTGCCTATGGTGCCTGTACCGCGTGGGCAGGCTGGCGGTGCTCAAGCCAGGGCCGCAACACGCTGACGGCGGCCAGTGTGGGCGCCGCAACGGATTCTGCTGGCGTCGCCGTGGCCGATGTGGCATGAGTAGCGGTGATGCCGAGGGCGCCGATGATCAGTGCGGTGGTGGCAAGGATGGGGTGTCGCATGAGACTTTTTCTCGTGCCGGCCGAGACGTCTGTCGGTTGGCTGGCGCGGACACGTTGCTGATCGACACGCCCCTGCCTGTACACCTACGTCATTCTCGCTGAAGGAGCTGACCATGTCCGGCGGTTCGGTTCGTGCAGACCACGATGGGTTGCAGAACCTGGTCACGACGTTGCGAAACAGCGCCGATGACCTGGCCACGGCGGCATCTCCCGCACCGGCTGCGCCAGATGCGGGTATCTCCAGCGCGAATGTTGGAGATGCGCTGTCCGCGATCGTGAAGTCGACGGCACTGCTGATCGCGCAGCAGCAATCTGCCGCGAACAAGATCAACGTCAACAACGGCGCCTACGTCGCTGCGGACAACGAAGTCGAGACGGGGCTGACCCAGCTCCAAGGGCAATTGCTGGAGCCAGGCTGACCGGACCGCAGTCGCTATCTGATCAGCGGGTGAAGGAGCGAAAACCGAACGTGGCCGACATCAATACCGTGGTCAACGGGAACTCCGCGTCGTGTCGGCAGGCTGCGGCCTGGCTTGGCAGCGCAAACAATGGCATTGACGCCGCGTTCACAGCGGCCAGCACGACTCAAACGTCGTCGGAGTCATGCTGGCAAGGGACCGCTGCAGACGGCTTCCGAGGCCACATCGGTCAAGTCGGCTCAGACTCGATCAAACTGAGCGCGGCGGTGAGCAGTGCACAGGAAGCCCTGAACGCCTTCGCCGCCGACCTCGACACCGTCAACGCCCGGATTGCCCAAGCGCGAACCGTGGCATCGGCCGCCGGACTGTCCGTAACGCCCACCAGCATCGAGGCTGTTGGGGGCGGCACCCAGCCACCAGATGGGCCCGGTCACTGGTCAAGAAGCAGCAGAATTCTACCAGGCGCAGGCCGCGTACAACACGAAACTATCGGCGTTCAACGAAGCACAGACAACCGTCAACGACGCTCGACAGTTGGAAGCTCAAGCGCACAACAACCTGACAACGCCGATGCAGGATGCATCGAACACAACCAACGAGCTGGTCAGCATCAGTTCTTTCGCGGCCGGTACGCGTTGAGCATCATCAGTGGAACGCAAGGCGCAGCAAACGATCTCTACAACGACGCCAAGGACATCAGCGATCACGCTCAACGGATGGAGCAACTGGCGCTCGATTCAGACCTGACCGACGCGGGCCGCGCCGCCGCCGTCCGAGCCGGAATGCTCGCGAGTGCTGGCGCAGTGGAGACGTCTGCACAAGCGGCCAATATCGAAAAAACGGTTGGCAAGGTGCCCCAGTCGATCCGGAATTTCATCGCCAAGAACCCCGGCGCCCTGGCGGAAGACAGCTCGGGGCTGTTGAAGCTGGGTAATGGTGCGCTAAAGAACCTGCCCGTCGTCGGCGCCGGGGTCACGATCCTCTTCGGTGGCTTGGAAGTCCTCGACGGGAATCGAACTCCGTTGCAGGCTACCGCCGAGACCGGGCTGAGCCTTGCCGGCGGCGCTGTGGGGGCCATGTCAGGCGCCGAACTCGGCGCGGCAGCGGGGAGTGTCGTACCGATCATCGGTACGGCCGCAGGTGGCATCATCGGGGGCATCGTGGGTGGCATCATCGGCTCCTTCGCGGGCGGCAAGGCCGGTGACCAGATCACCGACGTCCACTGAGTCGGTAAGGGAAGGGCGTCGAGCGGACGATGGCCAGAACGCGGTACATGGATCCAGCAGCCTTGCCGCCTATCCCGGACCCAGCGACCGGGCTGCCGCGTCCACCGCACGCCCCCGGTCGGCCTGGACCGTCCACGACGTCGCAGACGGCGGACACCCTCCCGGTGCCCGATCCCGCGTCGGTACCCGCGCCACCTCCAGGCCAGGCGCCGGTGCTCGCCTGGTATCACTCCACCAGGCGAGCAGCCATCTACGCGACCATCGGCGCCGTCATCGCCGCTGCGTTCCTGCTGTCGCTGCGCGACGGCTTCCAGTTCCGTTGGGTGCACTACTGGGAACTATGGGCCGGCCTAGCCGTAATCGGTCTCCTGGTCGGCCTGACCCAACGCAAAGGCACAGAGTGCTCCGCCGGAGTCGAATGGGTGCGCGGCCGCAAGGCATGGGTGCGCACCTATGAACTGGTCAAGGTCACCACCTCGGCGTCCCCCACCGGGGTATCCCTCACCATGCGAGACGCAGACGGCCGCCGCCTGACCATCTCGCTCGCCACCGCCCAGTCCGATCAACTGCTCTGGGATCTCCTGTACAACGGCATCCTGCACTCGGTTATCAACAGCAAAGCCGAAACCAACGGCCGAATCCACCTCCACCTACACCTACCTTACCCCAGTCCCTACAGCCAATAAAACAGCTCAACAACCCTGGGCATTAAAGATCTAGTACTACAGCGGCAGGGTGTTGTATTTGAGTCGTTGTCGCTGGTAGTGGCTTCGGCGGGCACGGGTTTGGTGGAGTCTGCGCCAGTCCGACCAGTGGTCGGTGTGAGTGTCAGGGTGGACCGGCCGGGTTTTGATAG
>DATATE010000275.1:0-40937 GCA_036268955.1 Pseudonocardiaceae bacterium | reverse complement strand
ACGTCGGTACGCCGACGTCGGCACGGGCTCAGTCAGCATCGGCAACGCCAGCACGCCCTAGCGGCCTGCTTGAGCCGGTTGCGGGGAAAACCCGCATGGCCGGTTCTGAGGGGGCGGGGTTCAGCAATGGACTCCCGCTACTCGACCACCCGACCCGACAGCGCGGAACCGAAATACCCGGTATAGTTGTCGAACTGATGTTCGACCCTTGGATGGGTTGCCGGCAGGAAAGGCGAGGTGGGCTGTACGCATGACTCCGACACTCCCGTCGGGAGGTCACGTTTCCGTCCAGTGAACCGCTGGCCGTTCTAACCTGTCGGTCATGCCGGAGTGGAACGATCGCGAACGGGCCGCGCTCGTCGCGCTCCTCAAGACCAGACCCGACGGACTGACCTGGCCAGAAGTCGCCGCCGAGGTGGCCGATACGCGGAGTGCGCAAGCCATCTGGGACAAGCACCAGTCCCCGGACCTGTTCACCGAGAACACCTCGACCGACGCATTGACCGAGGCCCTCGATGATGTCCACCGATGGCAGCAGGCAGACTTCCGGTTCCTCACCTTCATGGACCGCGAATATCCGCAACAACTGCTGGAGGTCCACCAGTTCCCGCCGGTCCTGTTCACCCAAGGAGTCCTGCGGCAACACGAGTTGGGCGTATCGGTCGTCGGCTCGCGTTCGGCATCGGAGTTCGGGATTCGGAACGCCGGAGAACTGGCCCGCCTGTTGGCCAAGGTGGATATCACCGTCATCTCGGGGTTGGCGGCCGGCATTGATACCACCGCGCATACGTCCGCACTCGAATCGGGCAGACGGACGGTCGCGGTCATCGGAACCGGAATCAACCAGTACTACCCATCGTCCAATGCCAGCCTACAGAAAGCGATAGCACGCGACGGCCTTGTCATTTCTCAGTTCTGGCCGGATTCACCCCCGAGCAAGTCCAGCTTCCCGCTGCGAAACGCGACCATGAGCGCTTACGGCCGGGCCACGATCGTGGTCGAGGCCGGCGAGCAGAGCGGCGCCCGAATCCAGGCCCGCCTCGCGGTCGCGCATGGCCGCCCTGTGGTGTTGATGGACGCGGTCGTTCGTGGGACCAACTGGGGTGCGAAGCTCCGTGGCCAGCCGGGCGTGCTGGTGGCGAACAGCCCACAAGAAGCCGTCGAACACATCGAGAAGATCGTGTACGACGATGGGCAGGTGTCAGACCTACTGGCCAAGGTGCCGAGCTGATCGATGCCGGACACTCCGCGCAGTCTGGTGGCGCCGAAGATCTGGTGGGTCAGGGTGATCATGGACGTCGCCGACCAGAGCTTCTTCCAGCGTCATCCTGAAGCCGCGGCCATGCAGGGTTCGGCTACCTCTAGGTTCGTGCGCCTCTCCGCTCGAACGCCGAACACCAAACGCCCGACCAGCCGACCTCGGCCGAGGATTTTCCGTAGGCTCGGGGCGTGGCATCGCTACAGATCGCACTGACGGTCCGACTCTCCCCGTCCCCACTGGACACCCGGCGCGGGGTGGTCCGACTGCATCCGGAGGTCCTTGCCGCGCTCGGCCTGCGGGCCTGGGACGCGGTCCGGCTGACCGGGTCGCGGGTCAGTTCCGCGCTGGCGGTGGCCGCCGACCGGGCGAATCCGGTGGGTGTCGTGCTCGTCGACGACGTGACCATGTCGAACGTGGGCATCAGTGAGGGCGCCGAACTGGTTGTCGCGCCGGTTGAGGTGGCCGCGGCGCGGACGGTGACGGTGTCCGGGTCGCGCCTTGCCAACAGCCTGGTGCCGCCGGAGACGGTCCGGCTCGCGTTGATCGGGAAGGTGCTCACGGTCGGCGACGCGGTGTCGCTGTTGCCCCAGGATCTCGAACCGGCACTGGGCTCCGACGTGCACGCCGTGCGCAAATTGCTCTCCACCGCGATCGGGGCGCACTGGACCAGTGAGCTGATCACCGTGACCGAGACCGAACCGGCCGGACCGGTCGCGATGCGTCCGTCCACTGTGGTCTCCTGGCGGGACGGCGCGCGGACCGGGGAGCCGACGCCGAGTACCGCACCGGCCGCTGCCGCGCCCACCCCGCCGCCCGCGCCGCTGGCACTACCTGCCGTCCCGGTGCCGCCGGTCGCCGATCTGGTCGGCGCGCACGAGGCCGCGAAGCGACTGGCGGAGTGGTTCGAACTAGCCTTCCAACGACCGGAGCTGCTGCGCAAGCTCGGCTCGACCGCCCGGCTCGCCGCGCTGGTCAGCGGCCCGGAAGGGGTCGGCAAGGCGACGCTGGTCCGCTCGGTGAGCCGCAGTGTCGGCGCCGAGGTCGTCGAGTTGGCCGCGCCGAGCATCGCCGCGCTGGAGGCGAACGCGGCCGCGAAGCGGATCGGCGAGGCCATCGACGCTGCGGTCGGTATCGCGTCGGCGACCGGACCGTGCGTGCTGCTGTTGACCGATGTCGACGCGCTGCTACCGGCGACGAACTCGCCGCCGGTGGCCACGATCGTGCTGGACGCGCTGCGTGCGGTCGTGCACACCCCGCGCCTCGCACTGCTGTGCACCAGCGCGCATGCCGGCGCGACCGACCGCAGGCTGCGCGACCCGGAACTCGTCGACCGCGAACTGGCGCTGCCGCAGCCGGATGCCATGGTGCGCACCGAACTGCTGCGGGTGCTGCTGCGCGAGGTACCACTGGAGTCCAATGTGGAGCTTGGCACGATCGCCGAGCACACCCCCGGTTTCGTCGCCGCCGACCTCGGTGCGCTGTACCGGGAAGCCGCGGTGCGGGCGGCGATCCGGCAGCGGGAGGCCGAGGAGCCGAAGATCGGCCAGCAGGACCTGTTGGGCGCCCTGCACACCATCCGACCGGTTTCGATGTCCACATCGGACACTCTGCTGACCGGTGATCTGACCCTCGACGACGTCGGCGACATGGCCGAGGTCAAGCAGTCGCTCACCGAGACGGTGCTGTGGCCGTTGCAGTACCCGGATTCCTTCAGTCGCCTCGGCATCGCCCCACCGCGCGGCGTGCTGCTCTACGGTCCGCCCGGCTGCGGCAAGACATTCCTGGTCCGCGCGCTGGCGGGCACCGGCCGGTTGAACGTGCTGTCGGTGAAGGGCGCCGAGCTGATGGACAAGTGGGTCGGCGAGTCCGAGCGCGCCGTGCGCGACCTGTTCGCCCGCGCCCGGCAGGCCGCGCCGACCCTGGTCTTCCTCGACGAGGTCGACGCGCTGGCGCCACGACGCGGCCAGTCCTCGGATTCCGGGGTGGCAGACCGGGTGGTCGCCGCGCTGCTGACCGAACTCGACGGTGTCGAGGCCATGCCGAACGTGGTCGTGGTCGGCGCGACGAACCGGCCGGAACTGCTCGACCCCGCGCTGCTGCGGCCCGGCCGGTTGGAGCGGCTGGTCTACGTGCCGCCGCCAGATGCCTCGGCGCGCACCGCGATCCTGCGCTCGGCCACCCGCAACACCCCGCTCGCCAAGGAGGTCGACCTGGCCGCGGTCGCCGAGTCCCTCGACGGCTACTCGGCGGCGGACTGCTCGGCCCTGGTCAGGGAGGCCGCGCTGACCGCGATGCGTGAGTCGCTGGACGCCACCGAGGTCACCGCCGAGCACGTGCGCGCCGCACAACAGGCCGTGCGGCCGTCACTCGATCCGGTGCAGCTGGCTCAACTGGCCGCCTATGCCGAACAGCGGACCAGTTGAGCGCGGTGCGGGCGATCAGCCCTTGAAGTTGTTGGTGACGATCACGATGACACCAGGACTGGCATCGGCGATGCCCTGGAAACGCGGCAGGACCCGCATCGAGTACTTCGCCGCGATCGCCTGGGCGGTCTGCTGCTCGCCGGGTGCCGGGCTGTAGTACGCGGTGGTCGCCGGGACGATGCCCTGTGAGTAGTTGCCGACCTCGACAACGTCGAACCCGGCGTTCTTCAGGTCGGCGGCGGCCTCGGCGGCGAGGCCCTTGATGGTGCTGTTGTTGTAGACCCGGACCATCACCGGCGGCGGCGCGGCCGGGGCGGTGTTCGCGGGCGGCGCTGGGATGACCGTGGTGGTCTGGCCTGCGGGGTAGCTGGTCGTCGGTGCCGTCGTCGTGGTGGTCGGTGCCGCGGTCGTGGTCGTCGGCTTGACGGTGGTGGTCGGTTTCGGTGTGGTGACCGGGACGGTCTCCGGCGAGGTCACGCTGGTCGGCGGCTGGCTCGCGGTCTGCCCGGACGCGCTGTCGGCGAGTGCGAAGATGCCGAGGCCGACGGCGACGACGGCCACGCCGAGCAGGATGAATCCGGCCAGCCGAGCGGGCCGGACAGGACCGGTGGGAGAGGTGCTCATCGCCGGCCACCCTCCGGTCCGGGCAGCGCGCAGGCGCCGGGTGCGCTGTGCTTGATTGTTCGCTCGCTCCGCTCACTCACCGGGGGTCAAATCCAAACTTGCGGGCGGCTCTGGTCCGCTGCCTTGTCACGCGCTGCCGACGGAGCCGCTTGACCAGCATCGGATCGGCCGCGAGGGCTTCCTGCTTCTCGACGAGTTTGTTGAGCAGTTGGTAGTACCGGGTCGGCGACATGTCGAACAGTTCGCGGATGGCCCGCTCCTTGGCTCCGGCGTACTTCCACCACTGGCGCTCGAACGCCAGAATTTCGTGTTCGCGCGCGGTCAGGCTGCCCTCCGGCTCCTGGGCCGGTGTCAGGGCCTCTGCGGCGTCCATCTGGCTCCTCGCCTCACGGTCGGGGATCCCGAGTTCTCAATCAAATCACACGGGTGTGATTCCCCACTGGTCATTACACCACGTGACGGCGCATCACCGTCGCCGGTCTGTCGGCAAGTCACCAGGGAGTGCCCTTTAGGGTGACGGATATGGCGATTCATCCGATCCGGATCGTGGGAGATCCGGTCCTGCGCACGCCCACCCGCAAGGTCGAGCGTTTCGACGATGAGCTGCGCGCCCTGGTCGACGACATGTTCGAGACGAACGCCGCCGCCAACGGCGCCGCCATCGCGGCCAACCAGATCGGCACCGATCTGCGGGTGTTCGTCTACGACTGCCCTGACGACGACGGCGTCCGGCATCGTGGCGTCGTGGTCAACCCGGTCATCGAGACCTCCGAGCGGCCGGAGGGCATGCCCGACCCCGACGACGACTGGGAGGGCTGCCTCTCGGTGCCCGGCGAGTCGTTCCCCACCGGTCGAGCGCACTGGGCCAAGGTCACCGGTTTCGACACGGAGGGTAACCCTGTCGAGGTCGAGGGGACCGGTTATCTGGCCCGCTGCTTCCAGCACGAGACCGACCATCTCGACGGCCTTACCTACCTCGACCGACTGGTCGGGCGCAACGCGCGGGAGGCGAAGAAGATGCTCAAGCGCAAGGGCTGGGGCGAGCCGGGACTGAGCTGGGACCCGGCCACCGAGCCGGACCCGTTCGGCGACGAGTAACACCCGACGCCACCTCCCGACACCCGACCCACCGCAGCCAGGAGCCGGCTGCCTTTACCGGTTCAAGGGTAGCGGTGCGGGCCGACAATTCCGCGGTACCCGTCGGGTATTTCGACGCCGCCAACCGGCCGCCGAGCCACGGCCGACCGGGCCTCTCGGCAGCGACCAACCGGCCGCCACGCGGCAGCCAACCGACTCCCAGGGCTCTCATTCCGGTGCGCTTCGGCTCCGGGACGGCTCAGCGCCAGGGCAGTTCGCGGATGGCACTGAGCTGGCTGTAGCTCAGCGCGGAGGCCAACTCCTCGTACCGGCCGGCACGCAGGTAGGCGGTCGTCCACCGCGCGGGCCGACCGTCGGTCATCTGACCGGCGAGCAGGAACGGCAGGGCCAGCCGCCAGTTCAACAGCACCGTCGCCCGATACCGGTGCGGCGCGCGCAGGGCCGCCCGCGCCCTGCGCAGCGCGTGCTCGTTGGGGTTGACCGCGCCGTCGGGTGCCTCGTGATACCAGGCCCAACGGGTCTCGTCGGCGATCCCGCACAGCACGCAGCCCAGCGGCCCCGTGCCCAGTTCCCGCTCGCAGGACGGACAGTCCACCAGCGACATGGCCACGTCGACACAGGTCCACTCGTACACGCCGATGTCGCTGGCCAGTACCCGCTCGGCGAGGTCGCGCTGGCCGTCGGCCGAGGTGACGTCGCGAACCTCACACAGTGCGTGCCAGTCGGCCAGCCAGAGCCCTTCCAGGATGCCGACGCAGGAGGAGCACTCGGGGTAGCCGCGGCCGACCAGCTCACCGCAGTCCGCGCAGCGCCGTACCGCGGATGGCCGTTTCATCCGCCGACAACCGGGAGGAAATCGTGGCCGCTCCGGCACGAGCGGAACCGTACGCCCCGATCGGCCCTGGCACCGGATGACAATCCTCGCTAGCCTCGGGGTCGACAACCGAATAATCGAATCTCCGCGGGAGCTCGCGCCATAGCGGGCTGAGAGGGCGGCTGGTTTTCGCCTGCTTGATATCGAGCACTGTGCGAACCGGCGCCGCCGACCGCCCGAACCTGACCGGATAATGCCGGCGTAGGAAGGGATGCCACGACCATGTTCAGCGACGATTCCGTTCGCCCTCAGATCACCACCGGCCCGATTTCGGGCTCACACAAGGTTTATCGTGACGGCGTTCCGTTTCGCAGGGTCAGCCTGACCAATGGTGAGCATTTCGATCTCTATGACACCTCAGGTCCGTACACCGATTCGACCGCGACCATCGACCCGCAGGCCGGCCTGCCGGCGCTGCGTGCCGAATGGATCGAGGCGCGGGTCGGCGAAGCTGGTAAAACAACCACCCAATTGGGTTACGCCAAGGCGGGCGTGATCACCGAGGAGATGCGGTTCATCGCGACCCGCGAAAGTATGGACGCCGAGTTCGTCCGGGCCGAGGTAGCCGCTGGTCGAGCGGTGATCCCGGCCAACAACAGGCACCCGGAGGCCGAGCCGATGATCATCGGCAAACGCTTCCTCGTGAAGATCAACGCGAATATCGGCAACTCGGCGGTGTCCTCCTCGATCTCCGACGAGGTGCAGAAGATGGTGTGGGCGACCCGTTGGGGCGCGGACACCATCATGGACCTCTCCACCGGCAAACGGATTCACGAGACCCGCGAATGGCTGCTGCGGAACTCGCCCGTTCCGGTCGGCACAGTGCCGATCTACCAGGCGCTGGAGAAGGTCGGCGGCGATCCGGCCGACCTGTCCTGGGAGTCCTATCGGGACACCGTGGTCGAACAGTGCGAGCAGGGCGTCGACTACATGACCGTGCACGCGGGTGTGCTGCTGCGCTATGTCCCGCTGACCGCGCGCCGGGTCACCGGGATCGTTTCGCGCGGCGGCTCGATCATGGCGGCCTGGTGCCTCGCGCACCATCAGGAGAGCTTCCTGTACACGCACTTCGCCGAGCTGTGCGAGATCCTGCGCGACTACGACGTCACCTTCTCCCTCGGCGACGGCCTGCGTCCCGGCTCCACCGCCGACGCCAACGACGAGGCCCAGTTCGCCGAACTGCGCACGCTCGGCGAACTGACGCACATCGCGCGGGATCTCGACGTGCAGGTGATGATCGAGGGCCCCGGCCACGTGCCGATGCACAAGATCGCCGAGAACGTCCGCCTTGAGGAGGAATGGTGCGGTGAGGCGCCGTTCTACACTCTTGGTCCACTTGCGACGGACATCGCGCCTGCCTACGACCACATCACCTCGGCGATCGGCGCGGCGCAGATCGGCTGGCTCGGCACGGCGATGCTCTGCTACGTCACCCCCAAGGAGCACCTCGGCCTGCCCAATGCCGACGACGTGAAGACCGGCGTGATCACCTACAAGATCGCCGCGCACGCCGCCGACCTCGCCAAGGGGCATCCCGGCGCCTGCGAATGGGACGACGCGCTGTCCAAGGCCCGGTTCGAGTTCCGCTGGGAGGACCAGTTCAACCTCTCGCTCGACCCGGACACCGCACGTTCCTTCCACGACGAGACCCTGCCGGCCGAGCCCGCGAAGACCGCGCACTTCTGCTCGATGTGCGGGCCGAAGTTCTGCTCCATGCGCATCACCCAGGACGTCCGGAAGTACGCTGAAGAGCACGGGATGGCAACGGTCGACGCGATCGAGGCAGGGATGGACGAGATGTCGGCGCAGTTCCGCGAGCGCGGCAACCAGGTGTACCTGCCAGTGGTAACGCCGTAAGAGGTTGGGGTGAACTTGTCAGTACCTGGAATGGCGCCGGTGACGGCGCTGACCATCGCCGGTTCGGATTCCGGCGGTGGCGCCGGCCTACAGGCGGACCTGCGCACGTTCTTCGCCTGTGGGGTGCACGGGATGACCGCGATCACCGCGGTCACCGTGCAGAACTCGCTCGGCGTCACCGGTTTCACCGAGATCCCGCCGGAGGTGGTCGCCGCCCAGATCGAGGCGGTGGCCAGCGATATCGGCGTCGGTGCCGCCAAGACCGGGATGCTGGCCAGCAAGGAGATCATCGAAGCGGTCGCGGTGGCGTGCGACCGGGCCGGCATCGGGCGGTCGTACTCGACCCCGTTCGTCGTCGACCCGGTCGCGGCCTCCATGCACGGCGACGCGCTGCTGCACGAGAAGGCGCTGGACGCGCTGCGTGAGGAACTGTTCCCGCGCGCGACGCTGGTCACCCCGAACCTCGACGAGGTCCGGCTGCTGACCGGCGTCGACGTGCGCCACCGCGACCAGCTCGCCGAAGCCGCGTACGCGATCCACTCCTTCGGTCCACAGTGGACGCTGATCAAGAGCGGTCATCTCACCGAGGACACCGAATGCGTCGACCTGCTCTACGATGGCACGGTGTTCATCGAGCTGCCCGGCCCCCGGTTCGACACCCGCAACACGCACGGCGGCGGCGACACCATGGCCTCGGCGATCACCGCCTGCCTTGCCGGTGGGGCCCCGGTGCCCGAGGCGGTCCGGTTCGGCAAGCGGTTCGTCACCGAGGCCGTCCGGCACGCCTACCCGCTGGGCAAGGGAGTCGGCCCGGTGTCCTCGTTCTGGCGACTCGACACGAAGCCGGTCTGATGGCGGCCCGGTATCCCGTTTCGATCAAGGGTGTCCTGCTGCGGGAGGACAGGGTTCTGCTGCTGCGCAACGAACGCGGCGAATGGGAGCTGCCCGGTGGCCGGATCGAACTCGACGAGACTCCCGAGGACTGCCTGACTCGGGAGATCGCCGAGGAGACCGGCTGGCGGGTCCGCGTCGGCCCGATCCTGGACAGTTGGCTGTACCGGATCGCGATTCCGGACGCCGATGTCCGGGTCTTCATCGTGACCTACGGCTGCCACCTGCTCAGCGCCGAGCCGCCGGTGCTGTCCGAGGAACACACCGAGATCGGCCTTTTCGAGGCGGCCGAGGTGCCGACGCTGAACCTGCCGGCCGGCTATCAGCACAGCGTGGCCAGGTGGTTCACCCGCCGCGAAAACGGGATTTTCGGCCGATGATGCTGGTAACTTCGCTCAGGTGAGCGATCTCAAAGCGGTGCACGTCAACGGGATCCGGCTCGCATACCGCCGGTTCGGCGCGCCCTTCGCACCCACCGTCGTGCTGTTGCACGCGCTGGGCGAGACCAGCGAGAGCTGGCAGCAGCTCGCCTCGAAGCTGGCCGTGGACTACTGCGTCTACGCCGTTGATCTGCGCGGCCACGGTGACAGCGACCGGCCGGGCGCCTACCAGTTCGCCCTGATGCGCGACGACGTGCTCGGCTTCCTGAGCGAGCTGGAACTGGCGCCGACGATCCTGATCGGCCACTCGATGGGCGCCGTCGTCGCCTACCTGGTCGCCGAGCAGAAGCCGGCCGCCGTCAGCCGCCTCATCCTGGAGGACCCGGCCCCGCCGCTGGCCAGGCAGGCACCCGAGCCGCCACGGCGGCCGGAGGGCCCGTTGGCCTTCGACTGGGCGGTCCTCGCCCTCCGCGACCAGCTCACCGACCCGCCCGCCGAATGGTGGGAGCAGCTCGCCGAGATCACCGCCCCGACGCTGGTCATCGGCGGTGGCCCGACCAGCCATATCCCGCAGGAACAGTTGGCGGACCTTGCCGACCGCATCCCGAACGCCCGGTTCACCACCATCCCGGCCGGCCACGAGATCCACGCGACCCGACCGGACGAGTTCCTCGCCGAGGTCACCGCGTTCCTGAGCTGAGCCCTCCAGACCTGACCACGGCCAGGAACGACCCGAACCGCGCGGCACCGAAGGCCAGCGACCCACCGTCACGGTTCTTGGTGTCCCGGACATCGATCAAGCTCGGCCGAATCGCCAGTTCAACGCAGTTGTTCGCATTACCGCTGTAGCTGCTTGTCCGCCAGGTCTTCTCGTTCATCGTCCCTCAAGTCGGTCCAGTACCCCCTTGATCAGGTCCGCCGACTGATCCGGAGGCAGTGCCAGGTTGCGGCTTATCCGTTCGAAGGTACTGATGAAGGCCGCAACATCGTCCCTATTCTCCACCGACTCCCCGCCGGCCGCGTGCTCCAGGTAGGCAAGGTCCGGGCCGTCGTCCTCAGCGAAGCTGAGGATGCTCACCGGACCGGACATCGTGCCGTAGGCACCTGCCGCGAAAGGCACGACCTGGATCGTCACATTGTCTTGGGCGCCAACGGTGAGCAGGTGCCGGAGTTGTTCGGCCATCACGTCCGCGCCACCGACAACTCGCCGGATCACGCCTTCGTCGATGAGTGAATGCAGCGCCAGCGGGCCGTCCTTGCCCAGCAATCGCTGACGTGCCTGGCGTTCGTCGGCCGCGCGCTGTTCCCAGTCGGCCGGCCGATTCTGATTGAACAAACCCGCCGCGTCCGCGATCGCCGAGGCATAGCCGGCCGTCTGAAGCAATCCATGGATCGCGACCGGTTCCATCGTCCGCTCGCTGACCGCTTCTGACTCGTCCCAGCGAAAGGCGAGGTACTTCGGGGAGAGGTCGGCGGCGTGCTCAACGACCGTGGTGTCCGCGTTCGCGTACTCCCAGAGGCGGATCGCTTCCTCGCGCTCGTCCTCGGTAGCCGCGTAGACACCGAGGATCGTGCCGAGCAGATGCACGCTCGGCAGGGTGTCGCCGGACTCCATCCGGTTGACGGTCGGTCGGGTGGTCCGCGCGAGTGTGGCGACCTGCTCAGGAATCAGCTTCGGGGCGCGGCGCTGGCGAAGCGCCTTCATGTACTTCCCCAGTTTGCTCTTGCGGCGAGTTCGGCCCGTTGCCATGCGCTCACCTTAGTGACGTTGCGTAGTTCTGAAGGTTCACCCGTTCAGCACTGGACTCGACGTACTGTACGTGAAGTACTGTAAATGACGTCGACGGGGTTGTGGTTCATGACCTGGAGAACTGTTGTCCCTCCGCTCAGGTCGTGTCCGCCCCACAGCCTCGTCGGCGCTTCCCCACAACCGCGCCTGCGCCGGATGAGCTGCCTCCTCCCCCGGCGCAGGCGCGCCCCACCGGAGGTTCACCATGTCGATCGGGTTGGCAATCCTGCTGTCCACGGTGTTGGTCGGTATGTTCTGGTCGGTGGTGCTGCTGGCCGGCGAAGGACTGAAGTCACTCCAGCAGCGGCGCCGAATATCGGCGATCGCTCGGCGCGTCGATCACGTTCTCGCCGCCGAGCGGGCTGCCGTCGCGACCGGCCGACACCGTTTGCACCGGGCTCCTCATGCCGGCTGACGACCTGTTCCGGATCACCGAATCCATGTGGATTCAGGTTGCGGCGGAGGTTGTGCGCGGCGCACTCGACGCGCCGGGGACCGTGCCGGTCGATGAGGCGCGGGTCTGGCTGGACGCGTTGACCGCCGCCGCGCTCGGTGCGCACGACGGCGGGGGCTGAGTCGCCGAGTCAGCCGGCCTCGGCGAGTTCCGCGGCGCTTGCCGAAGCGGAAGGACCAGATCGTCAGGCCGACCATCATCACGTAGAACGCGGCGTTGGAAGCACCGGCCATCACGTTGATCGGCAACAGGTAGACCAGCGGCAGGCGCGCCAGGGAGAAGCCGAGCATGACAACGCCCCAGACCAGCGACAGCTGCGTCATGGTGCGCCGGAAACCGGAGTCGGTCCGCCAGAGTCGCCTGAGGTGGGTCAGCCTCGCCGGGTCGTCGGCGGCGAGGCCCTGGATCGCGTAGTACAGGAACGGCCGGCCGATGACGCAGCTGACCAGGAAGGCGATGCCGGGCAGCCCGTCGCTGAGGGAGTCCTTGGCCAGCATCAGGCGGGCATCGCCGGAGATCAGACCCGCCGCGAGACCGACGCCGTACACGAGCATCATGAACGCGGCGAAGGCGTCGAGGCGCCGGGAGCTGATGGCGAGGGCGACGACCCGGCCACCGGCGATCAGGGTGCCGATCAGCAGCGCGTAGTAGTCGTTGACACCGAAGGCCTTCGCGCCGTAGTAGCCGAGGGTCGGCAGGCCGATGGCGAGGCTGAGGTCGATGACGACCTTCCGCTTCGACGCCGGCGCGGCACCGGCCGACGCCAGATCGGCCGGCACCGTTTCGGCCGGCGCCAGGTCGTCGCCGGTGCGACGGGGCTCGGCGAGACGGAGATCGGCGGCGGGTTCCTTGGTCTTGGTCATGATTCAATCGTGGGCCCGACCATGATCATCAGGGACGACCGGAGGATGGAACCCGGTTGTCCACCGGCCGGTGGACACGGTTGTCAACCGTGATCGCGCGTTGATCGAGCAGGTGAGCCGGGGCGTTGATCAAATCGGGCCCGGCGAGCGCGGGGGCCGACCCCGTACCGAGCTATATTCAGATGTCCAGCGCTCGCCCTGCCAGTCAGGAGTCCTGATGGCCACACCAACGGCGCAAACGCTTGCCGAGGCCTTGCGCGCCGGGCCCTTCCACGAGGCGCTGCGGCTGGCGATCCGGGCCAGCGGTCTGACCCTGGAACGGGTGGAAGCCAAGCTCCGGTTGCGTGAACTGCCCGTCAGCGTTGCGACGTTGAGCTACTGGCAACGCGGTCAGGTCAAGCCGAGACGTGCCGGCTCCCGGTTGGTGGTGCGGGCGCTGGAGGACATTCTGGCGCTGCCGGACGGCGCGCTGCTCGCCCTGCTCGACGGCGTCGACGGGGCCGGCAGCAGTGGGGACGCGCTGGCCAGGCTCGCGGTGATCCTGCAGAGTCCGGGAATCGACCAGCTGGCGCTGGGTGCCATCGACCGGGTCGCCAACTACACCCGGCCGGTCAGCGTGCGGCAGCAGTGCGTCGTGTCCGGGTCGCGCACCCTGCGCTCCGAGCACACCTCCGCGATCCGGCAGGCGCAGCACGACGACGTCGACCGGACCTGTTTCATCCTGACCAGGGAGAACCGGATCATGCCGACCGGCTGGTCGAGCAGCACCAACGAGATCGGCAGGGCCTGCCTCGACGAGGCGAGCGGCGCGCTCGCGGTCGAACTGCTGCTGGACCGGCCGCTGAGCCGGGGCGAGAGCTGCCTGGTGGAGTACGACGTCGAGTATCCGGACGAGGTCCCCGGCAACCGCCTCGCCGAGGCCAGCTGGGATCGGAACTGGGGATTCGGTTCCAGCGCGGGTTTTCGGGACTACTGCATCACGATGCGGTTCTCGCCGAAGGCGCTGCCGCGCCGGGTCGTGCAGTTCTGGCAACCGCCGCATGCCAAGGAGATGCGCGACATCGCCGAGATTCCGCTGTCCGCCAAGGGGACCGCGCAGTACATCGCCTTCGACCTGCCGCCCGGTTTCGTCGGCCTGCGCTGGGAGTACTGACCACGGTCCCGATGCCCGCGCTGCTCCTCGGCCGTACCTGATTGTCCAATCACGACAGACGACTGGCGCCTCGGGAGATTCCGCACCCGAGGACGCCAGTCGAGGACGCCGGCCGACCGGCGGGAACTCAGCCCCTGGTAAGGGTTTCGTTGAGCACCGCGGGCAGTCCGCTCCAGTCGTTGGAGACGATGCTGGCGCCGTCCGCGGCCAGTTGCGCGACCCTGGCCTGGGCATCGGCGACCGGTGGGTTGGTGTCATCCAGCACCGGCGCGACATTCTGCGCGTCGGTCATGGTCAGGATGTAGTGATTGTTGGTGTAGAACGAGGTGTCGATGCTGGTGACGTAGGTGTTCGCGTCGCCGTCGAAGAACACGAAGTAGGGCTGCAGGCTCGCGGCGAACTGGGTCCTCGGGTCACCGCTCGCCGCGTTGAGCACGGCGGGAAAGGTCGTTGCCTGGGAGAACTGGCCGGAGGTGTAGAGGCTCTGGTCGTAGGTGGCCAGCGCGACCTCGCTCTTGGGGTTGACCAGCGGGTTGTCCACCTCGACCGCACCGTTGATCATATACATGATGATCTTGCCGGCGAGTTGGCTACGGGTCGGCCAGGCATTCGCCTTGGCTGCGGCGTCCAAGCTCGGGTAGCTGCCGAGCAGGTCGGACGGCCGGTACAGGATGCTGCCGATCTCGTTGTTCACGTAGGAGGTGAACTGCGCGGGGCCCATGCCCAGCGACGGGGCGAAGCCGTCCTTGTTCTCCACCTTGATGTAGATCGGGCCCGCGCCGGGGTGCGCCTGCAACCAGTACTTGATGTCGTCGAGGCAGGCGCTGAAGTCCTTGTTCGCGCTGCCGGTGTAGATGTCGGCCGGGCTGGACGCGGTGACGCAGTTGTTCTGGTTGCCCGTCGGGTCGCTGTGGCTGACCTTCCACTCCTGGGTGAGCACGTCGTCCCAGGTGTCGAGTTCGATCATCTGGGCGCCCGCGTCCAGCGCCTGGGCCAGATACGTATAGGGCGCGGCGTAGGTGTTGTGGATGCCGGTGACGGTCGTCTCCGACAGCGGCAGCGAGCCGGGGTCGGCCTGGGCCGGGGTACCCGCCACGACGGTGACGGAGATGGCGAGCAGAGCCCCGGCAACGATGCCTGAGGCGGCCCGCCAGCGAACGCGATCGACCAACATGTTACCTCCCGGAAACGGCGAACCCGAAAATGATTCGCGAACAGAAGGTAGCTTTGTCGACCGTCCAACCAACAGCGCCCAGATGAACGACTACGCAATCGTTCAAGTACGCCGCGTGGTCGCAGGCTGTGAACGGCGCGGCCGATTTTCGGACTTCGCCACCGTTAACGGGCAGGCCGAGGCGCGCCCAGTTTGCCCGGCTCAGCCGTTGTCGTCCTCGGCGACCAGGGCTTCGAGGGCGGGCAGTGCGGCGGACAGGACGCCCCACTGCTCGGCGGAGAGGCGATCGATCCGCCGTTGCAGCTCCTGCAAGCGGGTCGAGAACAGGCCCGAGACGATCCGCTCGCCTGCCTCGGTCGGGGTGACCAGAAAGGCGCGGCCGTCGTCGGGGTCGGGTTCGCGGCGGACGTAACCCTCGTCGGCGAGGCCGGAGATGATCCGGGACAGCGTCGGCGGGGCAACGCCCTCCTTCACCGCGAGATCCCCGAGGCGCATGGCGCCGAACTTCACGAGGGTGGTCAGCGCGGAGACCGAACCGTGCCCGAGTTCGGCCGAACCGGCTCCGATCCGGCGCAGTGACCGGGACAGCCGGCCCACCGCGACATACAGCCGTGAGGTGTCCTCATGATCGATCACCTCGGCCACCTCAGCCACCTCTGAACGCACGCTCGTCACGTCCGGCCCCGTCTCCTACCCGCACGGCGCATCCGCATCCGCGCCCAACTTCGGCGAACCCGCATTGAACGGTACGTGCGCGCTGCGCGCACTACCGCTGTTCATTGTCCACGGTAGTTGGTGCGGCTCTGGGTGGGCTGGACGCCTTGGCCCAGAACCGCTGCGGTATCCGGCCGGCGAGTCGGGCATTTCGGCCGGCGCGGACCCCGTCACGCATGGCGAGTGCCATCCGTTCCGGGTCGGTCGCCCTGGTCACCGCCGTGGCCAGCAACACCGCGGAACAGCCGAGTTCCATGGCCAACGCCGCCTCCGACGCGGTGCCGATACCGGCGTCCAGGATCACCGGAACACCGGCCCTTGCCACGATCAGCTCGATGTTGTGCGGGTTGCGGATACCGAGACCGGTGCCGATCGGCGAACCGAGCGGCATCACCGCGGCACAGCCGGCCTGTTCCAGACGCTGAGCCAGCACTGGGTCGTCATTGGTGTAGGGCAACACCGTGAAGCCGTCGTCGACGAGCTGCTCGGCGGCGTCGAGCAGCTCGATCGGGTCCGGCAGCAGGGTCTGGTCGTCGGCGATGACCTCCAGCTTCACCCAGTTGGTCGCCAGTGCCTCCCGCGCCAACCGGGCGGTGAGCACGGCTTCGGCGGCCGTATGGCAACCGGCGGTGTTGGGCAGCGTCTCGATCCCGAGGCGGCGCAACAGGTCGAGGACCCCGGTACCGCCCTCGGCGTCCATCCGGCGCATGGCAACGGTGGTCAGCTCGGTTTCCGAGGCGAGCAGCGCGCGCCGCAACACCTCAAGGTTGGCCGCACCACCGGTCCCCATGACGAGGCGGGAGCCGAACTCCCGGCCCGCGATGACCAACGGGTCCTGCGCGCTTCGCGTCTGCCCGACCTGCGCCTGGCCGGTGTCGTTGGGGGTTGTCGTGGTCATGGTCGGTCAGCCTCCCTGCACGGCGGTGAGCACTTCGATGGTGTCGCCGTCCTTGACCGGGGTATCCGGCCAGGACGCCCTCGGCACCAGCGCGCCCTCGTGCGCCACCGCGACACCGGCCGCCGGCACACCGAGCCTGCGCATCACGTCCCCGACACTCGCGCCGTCCGGGAGGTCCCACTCGGCACCGTTGACCTTCGCTCTCATGCTGTCTTTCCTTCCAACCTCGCCGGGTCCGCGAACGCGGCCGGCTCGGGCACGGGTTTGTCCCGGAGCAGGGCGAGCACGGTGTCCACGGTCACCGGGGTCAACAAGATCCCGTTGCGGCCGTGCCCGGTCGCGGCCAGCACCCCCGGTGCCAGCCAGCCGAGCACCGGCAGATTGTCGACACTGCCCGGCCGCAACCCGGCCGCGCATTCCAGCAGCTCGTAGTCGGCGATGGCCGGCATCAGCAGTTCGGCGTCGGCAAGCAGGTCACGAACCCCGGAAACCCGAGGGCCGGTCTCGAAACCCGCCTCGTACTCGGTCGCGCCGAGTACGAGGCCGCCGTTGTCGCGCGGCACCAGGTAGGCGTGCCGGCCCTGGACGAGGCCGCGCACCGTGCGTTTCGGCGGCGGCAGCGAACCGGCGCGGGCCGCCAGCCGGAGGATCTCACCCTTCACCGGACGCAGGGCGCCCGCGAGCCTCGGATGCAGCGCGCCGCTGGCCGCACCGGCCGCGATGATCGCGATATCGCAGGCGAGCACCTCGCCGCAGGCCAGTTCGACACCACCGGTCCGCACCGCGCTCGCCGCCTCGGCCCTGTGCACGACGCCGCGCTCCGCGCCGACACGCAGCAGCGAATCCAGCAGGGTCCGGTTGTCGACAGCGAGGTCACCGGGCACCGAGAGGCCGGCCCGAACCGCCCGGCCGAGGCAGGGTTCCAGAACACGCAGCTCGCGGCCGGTCAGCACCTCGACCTCGCGATCCAGTGCGGCGAGATAACTCGCGACGCGATCGAGTTCGGCCCTGTCGGCGCTGTCGACGGCGCCGACGACGGTGCCCTCGCCTCGCAGTCCGGCTTCGGCTCCCTGCCCGGTCAGCCGTCGCGCGAAGTCCGGCCAGCTCTCCAACGACGCTGCGCCGAGTTCCAGCAGCCGCTCCTCGCCCGGCCAGGCCTCGGTGATCGGCGCCAGCATGCCCCCGGCCACCCAGGAGGCGCCCGAGCGCGGTCGCGGATCGACCACCGTCACGGCGAACCCGGCATCAACGGCCGCCCAGGCGATGGCCGCGCCGATCACCCCGGCGCCCACCACCGCCACCTGCTGCCGCGTCATGTCTTCAGTGTCATTTCGCTCCCTGCGCCGGCATGATCCGGATCAGGTTCGACGGTCGGGGCGGGGTTTCACGCCCCCTCTCAGCCCGGTTTCCCCGGACTCCCGTGCGGACCAACCTCCACGGTAGCGCAGCGCACCGGGTCGGCCAGCGTGGTGCCGCGCACGTGGCGCGGGGCGGCGGCGGACGGGTAACTTCGGCGATCGTGGCCACCATCACCGCTCACGGGCAGCAGCTGCGGGAACGTTTGGCGCAGGCCAGGCTGTACCTGTGCACCGACGCCCGCCGTGAACGGGGCGACCTCGCCGAGTTCGTCGACGCGGCCTTGGCGGGCGGAGTGGACATCGTGCAGCTGCGCGACAAGCAGGCCGGGCTGCCGGCGTTGGAGGCCCAAGAGGAACTGGCCGCGCTGGAGATCATCGCGGCGGCCTGTCGCCGGCACGGCGCGCTGTTCGCCGTGAACGACCGGGCCGACATCGCGCTGACCGCGGGCGCGGATGTCCTGCACCTCGGCCAGGACGACCTGACCCCGGCGATGGCCCGGCGCATCGTCGGCGACGACATGATCATCGGCCTGTCCTCGCACTCGGCCGCCCAGGCCACCGCCGGGGCCGTCGAACCGGGCGTCGACTACTTCTGCACCGGCCCCTGCTGGCCGACGCCGACCAAGCCCGGCCGGCCCGCCCCCGGCCTCGACCTGGTCCGCGCGACCGCCGAGGCCGACCATCAACGGCCGTGGTTCGCCATCGGCGGGATCGACGCCGACCGGCTGCCGTCGGTACTGGCGGCCGGCGCGAGGCGGATCGTGGTGGTCCGCGCGATCACCGAGGCCGACGACCCAAGGCAGGCGGCCGCCGACCTGGCCGAGGCGATGCGGGCGCCTACTCGCTGACCGGCTGCTCCCCTTACGGCCGCCTGGTTGTCGGCTGGCCGGGCCCAGCCGACCTGATCGGCCATAACTTTCGTTTTCCGGCGACTTTCGTCTCCAACGAAAGTCGCTTGTTGGCGATAGTTTTCGTCATATGACAACTTTCGTCGATCACGAAAGTTGTCATATGACGAAAGTTTTCTTGCTTTCGCGGGCGCCTCTGTGGCAAGCTGGCCAGGTGGAAGTTGCTGACTCAGCACTCGAGATGCGCCTTGATCAGGCCATACAAGGCCTGCGGGAGCTTCTTGGAGACGGCTGGACCGTGACCGCCCGGCCCGATCGAGAGTCAACTCACACGTCCGACACGGATGTCATCTTGGAACTGGGGTCCGCAGATGGCAGTGCCCAGTTCCTCACCGACCTGAGAAGCAAGGTCTCACCTCGATCGATCGAAGATGACCTGCTACCCAAACTCGATCTGCTTGAGCGGGTCGAGTCTTTTACTCATCTGCTGGTGATCGCCCCTTGGATATCCGCTCACGACCAACGAACTCTGCGGGATCACCACGTCAGCTATGTTGATCTCACCGGCAACGTGTTCGTCCGGTCGGCACGGCCAGCAATCGCCATCTACACCCAAGGTGCCAGCCGAGAACCACGCGGAACAGGACCTCGCGGGGAGCGGACGACATTGGTTGGCGCCAAGGCAGGCCGGCTGGTCCGACTCCTCGCCGACTTCGCACCGCCCTATCGTGCGACCAGCCTGGCCGAACAAGCCGGGGTCAGCCTTCCGCAGGTGTCCAAACTGCTGGACACGCTTGAAGACCAGCTCCTCATTCGCCGTGATGGACGCGTCATTACCGAGGTCGACTGGCAGAATTTGCTGCGAGCACGCGCCGAGCAGGTCAGTCTCCTGGGAACCAGGAGAAACAAACCCTATGTCGGCATGCTCGCACCCAACGGCGTCGACTCCGCGCTGAGCAACTTGCGCGCGGCCAGAAAGCGGAACCCGGCCGAGAAAGTCGCACTGACCGGCTCATTCGCAGCTCGCGCTGTCGCCCCGCTTGCCACCGGCGGCCAATTGATGTTGTACGTAGTCGCAGGCCCGCACACCCCCGACCTTCTGGCAGCGGAAGTTGGTCTGCTTCGGGTGGACGAGGGGGCCGATGTCCTGGTGCTGCGTGCTTACGACGATGTCGTCTTTGAACGCTCCAGGGATGTTGCCGGCCTACCGCACGTCGCCCTGAGCCAACTGGCTCTCGACTGCTTATCCGGCACCGGACGGATGCCGGCCGAGGGCGAAGCGGTACTCGCCCGCATGGCCGAGAACGAGTCTTCGTGGCGCAAAGTCGCCCTCCCGTCCGGCTGAGAACAGCCCACTCAAGAACTCGCCTTCCCCATCGCACAGATCAACATGAGGCACCCGTGTCAAAAATTCCCGACGGAGTTGATCGAGATCAGATCACGGTCGTCGCACGACGAGTGCTGCTCGACGGATTGGAGGCGCTTGAGACGCATCGCGATGCCATCACCGTGATCGGAGCGCAAGCGGTTTACCTACGAACCGTCGAAGCGGCAATCCGCTCCGCCGGTTTCACCTCGGATGGCGATCTGAGCATCGATCCCCAGCGTCTGCCGAAAGAACCACATCTGAACAAAGCCCTGGAGGACGCCGGCTTCGCGGTCATGGATCACCAGCCCGGCTTGTGGCAAAAACGCCAACAGATCGGCGACATCGAGGTTCCGGTCGAACTTGACCTCCTGATCGGCAAGAGTCTCGCGCCAACCGGCAAGCGAAGCGCCCAGATCCCACCGCACGGCCAGATGTCCGCTCGCTGGGTGGAGGGCATCGAACTAGCTTGTGTCGACCGATCACCGATGGTGGTCGCCGGCCTAGATCCCGCAGACGATCGACGGATCACGGTCAACGTTGCTGGCGTCTGCGCGCTCCTGGTCGCCAAGTCTTTCAAGATCCACGACCGCGCAACGAGGGCGGACAAGTATCCCGAACGACTGGTCAACAAGGACGCAGGTGATGTCATCCGGATCATGATGGCCACACAAGCTCTCGAGGTGGCCGCCGCCTTCGACGCCCTCCAAACCGACGAAAGGGTCGGCGAGGTTGCCGTACGGGGCAGGCGTCTCCTGGAAGAGCTTTTTGGTGGTCGCGGCACGAAGGGGGTCACGATGGCTGTCGAGGCGCTCCGCGGCGACGTAGCCGAAGGTCGCGTCACCGCCCTCGCACCCGCCTTCATCAGAGCGCTCACCTGATCCGACTCTTCGGCCAGCCGTCCCTACGCGGACAGTTGGCCGAGCTGACGCCTACTCGCTAGCCGGTTGCTGGTCTGCCGGATGTTGGCCCATTCGTTGCTGGTCGGGTCCCCAGGCCAGCCACTTCCGTTCGAGTTCGGCCTCCGGATCCACCCCGAAATGCCGGGCGACGACCAGCGCCTGGCCGACCACATCAGCCACCTCGGCCCGAAAATGCGCCTCGATCTCCTCCGCCGACAGCCCCTTGTCCCGTGCCTGCCCCGCGCGCATCAGATACGCCTGGGTCAACTCGCCCATCTCCTCCTGGAGCTTGAGGACGAACCAGTTGTCGTCCTGGACGACCCGGTAACGGCGGGCATAGCCGCCGGACACGGCGACCAGCTTGTCGGTCAGCTCAGCAAGGTCCACGGCCGCCAAGCTAGCCCCGACCACTGATCGCATCCTGGTCACCACCGATGAACAGGCCCGATTCGACGAGCTACCCGGCGTGTTTGCCCGGCTGGTCAAGCAGAACTAGCCGATCAGGGAGCGCCGCCCTTGCCGGTGGGCACGACCGGGGTGGTGGTCGGGGCGCTGGTGCCGGTCGACGGGGTGGTCGTCTGGCTGGACGGGGTACTCGTCGCCGGGGTGTTCGTCGTGGTCGGCGCGGTGGTCGGGGCGCTGGTCGAGGGTGTCGACGGGGCGGTGGTCGGCGTCGGGGTGCTGGTCGGAGTGTGGGTCGGGGTCACCGGGTGCTTGGTCGGCTGCTGGGTCGAACCGCCGAACAGGCTGCCGATGGTGGTGCCGGTGTTCCCGCCGGAGAACGGGTGGTCGTCCAGGAGTTCGATGCCGGTCACCACACCCATGCCCAGCACGAACGCCAGCACGGTCGCGCCACCGGCCATCAGCAACCTGCGCCGGTTGGCGTTACCGGGCGGCGGGCCGACGAGGTCGGGGTCGCCGATGGCCTCGGTAGGGTGGGCAGCACCGTTGACGCTGGTCACGGCGTCGGCCGCAGCCACGTCGCCGGACCTGGTCGGGGCCGGGATCGGGGCGGCGGCGTTGGCGGGGCGGTGGAAGACGCCGGTGGGTCGGTCGGCCACCTCGGTGGGTCGGTGGAAGACCTCGGTCGGCTTGCTGAGCCATTCGGTCGTGGCGTCGGCGATCGGGTCGGGCCTGCGCACCGGCTCGAAGCGGCGGGTCGGCGCCCAGGCGCCCATGACCTCGGTCTTGGGTTCGGCCGAGGGCGTGCCGTCGACCCGCGCCGCATCCAGCCGCGCCGCCTCGGCCCGGACACTGTTGGTGCGAACGTTGGTGGTTCGAACGTCGCCGGTCCGAGTCGGGGAGACCGACGGGCGGTGCGGCTGAGTCCGGTCGAGCCGCGTCGCCGGCCGCGTCGAGAGTTGGGTCGAGAGTTGGGTCGATGCCTGGTCGGCGGCGGGGTCGAGGCGGCCACGGCGGGCGGTGCGGACCTTGGCCACCTTCGCGACCTTGGCCACTCGGCGGCTCGTGCGGTCGAGGGAACTCTGGTAGACGGCGCCACCGAGCGTGCTGACAATGCTGGCCACCCCGGCCCCGGTCACCGTGCCGGCGACGCCGAGGCGCGACCCGAGGAAGGCAGCGGTCACCGCCGCCAGTGCGGTGGCGACCACCTGGGTCGGCTTGATCCTCTTCTCGCTCACCGGCACTGACTTCGTGGTCTGCTGCTGTGTCTCCTTGGTCATTTTCCCTAACACTCGACTAGCTCTGCTGGTGAATCGATTCCTTCTCTTCAACGTGGGTGACGCGCCGAGCACTCCCCAGGTTCACCGAAGGTGAGCACCGCCACCACTCGAATCGTCCACAGTGGATAGTGATCGACAGGTCGAGACCTTGGTTCAACACCATAACAACCGGCAGAATGCACGGCATGGAACTCGTGGGGATCGACGACATCAGGGCCGCTGCCAAGCGAATCGACGGCACCGTGCTGCGCACCGCTTTGCTGCCATGCGAATGGAGCACGTCGGATCGGCCATTGTGGATCAAGCCGGAGAGCTTCCAGGCGATCGGCGCGTTCAAGGTTCGTGGTGCGGCGAACGCGCTCGCCGAGTTGTCGGTCGCACAGCGGGCCAACGGGGTGGTCGCCTACTCCAGCGGCAACCACGCCCAGGCCGTGGCGCACGCGGCCCGCGCGGCCGGGGTGTCGGCGGTCATCGTGATCGACGACACCGCGCCGGCCACCAAGATCGCGGCCACCCGCGCCCTCGGCGCCGAGGTGGTCCTCGTGCCGCTGTCGCAACGGCAACAGGTCGCCGAGGAGCTGGCCAGCAGCCGCAAGGCGGCGCTGATCCCGCCGTTCGACCATCCGGCCGTGATCGCCGGCCAGGGCACCATCGGGCTGGAGATCGCCGAGGACCTACCGGACGTCGACCTGGTGTTGGTGCCGGTCAGCGGGGGTGGCCTCGCCGCAGGCGTCGGCGTTGCGATCAAGGCGCTGTGCCCGAAGACGAAGGTGTTCGCGGTCGAGCCGGAACTGGCCGGGGACACCGCGGCGAGCCTAGCCGCGGGTCATCGGGTGCACTGGCCCGCCGAGCAGCGGGTGCGCACCATCGCCGACGGCCTGCGCGCCGAACCCTCGGAGTTGACCTTCGCGCACCTCAGGGCGGTACTCGACGGGATTGTCACCGTGAGTGAGCAGGAGATCCGGTCGGCGGTCTCGACCCTGGCCAGGCGGTCCGGGCTGGTCGCCGAGCCGGCCGGTGCGGTGACGACCGCCGGGTACCTCTATCGGCAGGCCGACCTGCCGGCCGGGAAGACGGTCGCGGTCCTGTCCGGCCGCAACATCGACAGGGACCTCTTCGTGGAGATTCTGAGCGAATAGCCGCGGTCGGGCTCCGGTCAGCCGGAGGCCGGCTGGCGGTTGGGGCGGATGTGGGTCGGCGGGGCACCGACGCCGCAGCTCAGGCACTCGCCGGGGTGCGGGCCGGGGGTGTCCTCGACCGGCTCGGCCGCATCCGCCTCGGTCCCGGAGCCCGCGTCCGAATCGGAGCCGGTGCCGGTGCCGGTCATGGTGGCGTTGTGCACGCCGAAGCCGAGCAGGCCGCCGACTACGGCGAGGCCCGCGCAGATCAGCAGGGCCATCCGCCAACTCGCGGTCAGCAGCGCGGGCTGGCGGTAGGCCGCGCCGGACAGGCCGGTCACCGCGGGCAGGACCGCGACGGCGAGCAGGCCGCCGGTCCTGGCCACCGCGTTGTTCACCCCGGAGGCGACGCCCGCCAGGTGGTCGGGGGCGGCGGCGAGCACGGTCGCGGTGACCGGGGCGACCACCGCGGACAGGCCGAGGCCGAAGACGAGCACGCCGGGCAGCACACCGAAGACGTAGGAGGCGCCGGGCGTGACGTCGCGCAGCAGCAGCATGCCGGCGGCGATCAGCAGCGGCCCGACGATGAGCTGTAGCCGAGGGCCGATCCGGGAGGCGAGTTTCCCGGACCGCGCGGACAGCAGCAGCATCAGGATGGTGATCGGCAGGCTGGCGAGGCCGGCCAGGGTCGGCGGGTAGTTCAGCGAGACCTGCAACTGCAACACCATGAAGGTCAGCACCCCGCCCAGCGCGGTGTAGACGGCGAAGGTCAGCAGGTTGGCCAGGGTGAAGGTGCGGTTGGCGAACAGCGACGGCGGCACCAGCGGGTGTCGCGCACGCAGTTGCAGTACGACGAACGCGCCGAGGCCGAGCACGCCGACGATGCCGGCGGCCAGCACCAGCGGGTTGGTGATGCCCTGGCCGGGGGCCTCGACGAGCAGCGCGGTGATGCCGGCGAGGCCGAGCGCGACCATCGCGGAACTGAGCAGGTCAGGCCGGCCGGAGGCCTCCTCGTCGCGGGACTCCGGCACGAACTTCAGTGCCATCACGATGCACAGCACCGCGATCGGTGGGTTGATCAGGAACGCCAGCCGCCAGGACCAGACCTGGATCAGCGCACCGCCGAGCAGTGGGCCGATCGCGGTCGCCACCCCACCGAGGCCGGACCAGGCGCCGATCGCGCGCGCCCGGTCGTCCTTGACGAAGCCGGACTGGAGGATGGCCAGCGCGCCGGGCGTGAGCAGCGCGCCGCCGACGCCCTGGATGATCCTGGCGACGACCAGCAGCGTCGTGTCCGGGGTGAGCCCGCACAGCAGCGAGGCGGCACCGAACAGCGCGATGCCGATCAGATAGACGCGCCTGCGGCCATATCTGTCCCCGAAAGCGCCCGCGACCAGCACCAACGCGGCCAGCGACAGCAGGTAGCCGTCCACGATCCACTGCAATCCGGCGACCGAGGCGTGGAACTGCTCCCCGATTCTGGGCAGCGCGACGTTGACGATGGTGCCGTCGATCATGGCCATGCTGGAGCCGATGATCGTGGTGGCCAGCAGACCACGGGCCCGAGGAGTCCCCCACCGGACCGCTTCCGGATGCTCCGCGAGAGCGGTCACGAAGCCACCTCGCCGCGCACGGCACCTCCGCGACCGCTGCTCCCGGTATCCACTGGTTCGTTCGCAGGCTCACTCACGGCGCACCCTCGTAGACCTCGGGGCCTGTGAGCAATGCTCCCTGTGCCGTCGGTTCGCTCGCGGGCTCGCTCACGGCCGGTTGAGGCCCGCGACGAACTTGTACCGGTCGCCCCGGTAGACCGACCGCACCCATTCCACCGGGTTCCCCGTGCTGTCGAAGGAGTGCCGAGACAGCAGCAGCATCGGCAGGCCGACATCCGCGCCGAGCAGTTCGGCCTCCTCGGGGCTGGCCAGCGCGGTCTCGATGGTCTCCTCGGCATGGCCCATCTCGACGCCGAAGCGTTCACGCAGCACCTGGTAGAGCGAACCGCCGGAGCTGACGTAGCGGCGAAGACCCCGGAAGCGCGACAGCGGCAGGTGCGTCGTCTCGATGGCCATCGGCTCGTTGTCGGCCAGCCGCAGCCGGTGCATCCGCAGCACCTTGGCGCCTGCCCTGATGGCCAGCAGCCGGGCGAGGTCGATGTCGGCAGGGTCCTCGGAGATCTCCAGCAGCTTGGACGAGGGCTGGCGGCCCTGGGCGCGCATGTCCTCGGTGTAGGAGGACAGCTGGAGCCGCTGGGCGACCTTGGGCTCGGCGGCGAAGGTGCCCTTGCCCTGCACCCGCAGCAGCCGGCCCTCCACGGTCAGCTCGGCAAGCGCCTGGCGGACCGTGGTCCGGGAGACGTCGAACTCAGCGGCCAGTGACCGCTCGGTGGGGATTGGCGAACCCGGCGGCATGGAGCTGAGCAGGTCGAGCAGATGCCGCTTGAGGCCCCAGTACTTCGGCTCGCGTTGCACGCGCGCCCGTGCGGCCGCGTCCACGTCGCCGGTCGACGTTGTTTCGAGCATGGGCCCTCCTTGACTCACCCGTACCCACAAGGATGCCCTGTCCAGACCCGTTCGCGCGATCACACCCGCCGAGGAAGGTCGAACAAGTCAATAACAGTCGTTCCGCATGGCTAGCCTGTCAGCAGTTTTCGTGAAGTCGTCCGCTTGCGTAGTCAGGGCGTTGTCGTGCGTAGTCGTCCAGGCAAACACTGGCATCGATTCGGCATCGTTCTTGACTTCTGACTGTGGTGTGGACCACGCTGGTCCGCATTGGTCTAAACCAGTCTGGTTTTTAAGGTAAAACCGGACACGGAAGGACGGCAACAGTGAAGCGCTGGACGATCGTGGCCATCGCGGCCGCATCGGTAGCTTTGACCGTCGCCGGCTGTTCGAGTGGATCGAGCAGCAGCGGCAGCGGCGGCAATCAGACCCTCACCGTCTGGCTGATGCAGGGATCGGCGCCCGACTCGCTGATGACCCAGTTGGACGCGCAGTTCGAGAAGGCTCATCCAGGCGTCAAGGTCAACTACCAGGTGCAGCAGTGGGACGGCATCGGTCAGCGGCTGACCGGCGCGCTGGCCAGCAAGAACCCGCCCAACGTCGTTGAGATCGGCAGTACGGACGTCTCCGGGTACTCCTCGCAGGGCACCCTGGCCGACGTGACCAGCTGGGAGAGCGCCCTGGGCGGCGGCCAGTGGAACGCGGGTATGAAGACGGCGGGCCAGTGGCAGGGCAAGGACTACGGCGTGCCCTTCTACGCCGGTGACCGCGTCGTCATCTACAACAAGAAGCTCTTCGCCCAGGCCGGCATCACCTCGACGCCGACCAGCGACGCCGAGTGGATCGACGACATCAACAAGCTTAAAGGCTCCGACCCGAGCGACCCGAACTTCCAGCCGCTCTACCTCGCCGGCCAGGACTGGTACGTACTGCTGTCGTTCATCTGGGACCAGGGCGGCGACGTCGCCAAGGACGTGAACGGCAAGTGGCAGGGCACCCTGGCGACCCCGCAGGCCGAAGCGGGCATCAACTTCTACAAGCAGCTCGTCGACACCTCCGGCACCACGGCGCCCAAGGACAACGACGAGGCCAACCCTCAGCAGGGTGACGTGTTCGCCAAGGGCGACGTGGCCATGATGATCGGCGCCTCCTCGGACGCGACCGAGGCCGAGAAGTCCAACCCGGCGATCAAGGCCGACATCGGCGCCTTCCCGATCCCCTCGATGACCCCCGGCAAGACCGCCCCGGTCTTCCTCGGTGGTTCGGTGCTGACCGTGCCGGTCAACAGCGCCAACCAGGACCTCGCCGAGGACTGGCTGAAGCTGATGACCAACTCCACCTACCAGATGCAGATGGAGACCCTGGGCGACTGGATCCCCGGCACCATCTCCAACACCAGTGGCCTTGCCGCCGACCCGGTCGCATCCGCCGGTGGTACCGCCTCGCACAACGGCAAGTCCACGCCCGCCGTTCCGCAGTGGGCCACGGTCGAAAACGGTCAGAACCCGCTCAAGGACATGATGACCAACGTGCTCACCGGCACCAAGACCACCGATCAGGCGGCCAAGGATGCCGATACCGCGCTGACCCAGATCCTGCAAGCGTCCAGCTGAGCCGAAAGCTGACCTCATGACGGCAGTCTCGACAACACGCGCGGTGGCGGAGGGTACTCCGCCGCCGCGCGGCCGGCGTTCGACCGGCATCGCCCGCCGCCCCCGCCGCGGGAAACTGACCCCCTACCTGCTGATGAGCCCTGCGCTGCTGGCGATCGCCGCGCTGATCGGCTTCCCCGCGGTTCTGGTGCTGGTCATCAGCTTCCAGAAACTGGATCTCGGTGAGCTGGTCACCGGCAGAACCGTCTGGGTCGGCTTCGACAACTTCAAGACCGTGCTGTCCGACCCGTCGTTCTGGTCGGACGCGGTGCGGACCGTCGCGTTCACCGCGGGCTGCGTGGGCTCGACGATGGTCATCGGCCTGTTCATCGCCCTGCTGCTGACCAAGCTGGGCAAGGCGGTGCGGATCTTCCTGCAGGTCGCGCTCGTACTGGCCTGGGCCATGCCGATCCTGGCCGCCACCACGGTGTTCCAGTGGATGTTCGACTCGCACTACGGCATCCTGAACAAGACCCTGGTCAAACTGGGTCTCACCAGCTTCGCCAACCATGACTGGTTCAGCACCGGCGCCTCGACCCTGATCATCATCGGGATTCTGATCGTCTGGCAGGCAACGCCGTTCGTGGCGTTCACCGTCTACGCCGGACTGGTCAGCATTCCCACCGAGACCTACGAGGCCTGCGCGCTGGACGGCGCGAACGCCTGGCAGACGTTCCGCTCGGTCAGTTGGCCGGGCATCGCGCCGATCGTGGCCCTGACCATGTTCCTACAGCTGTTGTGGGACTTCAAGGTGTTCAGCCAGGTGTGGGCGATCAAGCAGGGTGGCCCGAACGGCGGCAGCACAACGCTTCCGGTGCTGCAGTACCTGGACGGCATCGCCAACAACCACTTCGGCACCGCGGCGGCGGTGAGCGTCCTGATGATCGCCATCATCGTGGTGATCACCGTGGTCTATGTGCGGATGCTGCTGCGTTCGCAGGAGGTCGACCTGTGAAGACGACGAGGGGCAAGCGGATCGGGTTCTCGACCATCGCGATCATCGTCGCGCTGATCTTCCTGTTCCCGGTGTACTGGATGGCCTCCAGCGCGCTCAAGCCCAACCTGGACATCTTCTCCACCAACTACGACCTGATTCCCTCCGGCATCACCTTCAGCCATTTCTCGGACGCGGTGACCCGGCCGGACTTCCTGGTCTTCCTGGGCAACAGCCTGCTTGTCACGCTGACCGCGGTGCTGTGCTCGCTGGTGTTCGGCGTGCTGATGGCCGTGGCCCTGGCCCGGTTCCGCTTCCGTGGCAGGCGTGGCTTCATGCTGTTGCTGCTGATCGCGCAACTCGCGCCGTTCGAGGCGATGCTGATCCCGATGTACCTGATCATGCGGGATCTGAACCTGCTCAACCAGTTGCCATCGCTGATCCTGGTCTACTTCGGCTGCACCCTGCCGTTCACCGCGTGGACCCTGCGCGGGTTCGTGCACGGCATCCCGGTCGACCTCGAAGAGTCCGCGATGGTCGACGGTTGCGGCCGGTGGCAGGCCTTCCGCCGGGTCACGCTCCCGCTGCTGGGCCCCGGCCTCGTGGCGACCTCGGTGTTCGGGTTCATCACCGCGTGGAACGAGTTCCTCTACGCGTTGGTGTTCATGCAGGACACCGACAAGTTCACCCTGCCGGTCTGGCTGTCCACGTTCCAGACCGTGTTCAGCACCGACTGGGGCGGCACGATGGCCGCGTCCACTCTGTTCACCGTGCCGGTCGTGATCTTCTTCCTTATCGTGCAACGGAATCTGGTGGCCGGGGTAACCGCGGGTGCCGTGAAGGGATGAGCCGCATGAGCGGTCGGGTCGATGCCGAACTGCGGTCGTTGGCGGCCGGTGTGCTGTTACCGGGATTCGCCGGCACCACGGCACCGGAGTGGGTACTTCGATGGATCGCCGATGGCGGCCTCGCCGGCGTGTTGCTGTTCGGCCGCAACGTTGTCGACGACGACCAGGTGGCCGCCCTCTCGGCAAGGCTCGCCGCCGAGCGCGGCGACGCGGTGGTGGCGATCGACGAGGAAGGCGGCGACGTCACCCGACTGGACGCCGGCCGAGGGTCGGAGATACCCGGCAACTACGCCCTCGGCGTGGCCGGTGATCCGCAGCTGACCGATCAGGTCGCTACCGCCCTCGGCCGACGGCTGGTCGCCTGCGGGATCACCGCGAACTTCGCGCCGTCGGCCGATCTGACGCTGACCGAGCTGGACCCGATCATCGGCGTCCGCTCCTTCGGTTCCGATCCGCGTCGGGCCGCCCAGCAGATCGAGGCCTTCGTCCGTGGCCTACAGCGGTGTGGGGTCGCGGCCTGCGCCAAGCATTTTCCCGGCCACGGCGCCGCGACCGAGGACTCACACGCCACGCTCCCGGTGTTATCGCGCGGCGAACAGACCCTGCGCGAGGTCGAACTGGTGCCCTTCGCGGCCGCGATCGCGGCCGGGGTGCGGTCGGTGATGCTCGGCCACCTCGTCATCCCGGCCTGGGGGCAGGAGCCGGCCAGCCTGAGCCCGAAGGCGGTGTCGGTACTGCGCGAGGAGCTTGGGTTCACCGGCACCGTCGTCACCGACGCGATCGACATGGGCGCGGTCACCGGCACCGCCGGCATGGCGGGCGGCGCGATCGCGGCGCTGAAGGCCGGCGCGGACACCCTGGTCATCGGCGGCACCTACACCGACGAGGGCACCGTCGAGAAACTGGTGGACGCCCTTGTCGAAGCCGTGGTGACCGACGTGCTGCCCCTCGACCGGCTCTACGAGGCGGCCAACCGGACCCGCGAACTGGGCGGCCCGGCCGGCACCGACGGCGGGAGCACCGACTGGGACCACTCGATCGGCCTTGTCGCCGCGCGGCGGGCGATCGTGGTGCGCGGCGAGGCGAAACTGACCGTGCCGCCGCTGGTGGTCGAGCTGACCGTGGCGCCGACCATCGCCGTCGGCGAGGTGCCGTGGAGCTTCGGCGACCAGCTCATCGCGCTGGTACCGGACACCGAGATCCTTCGACTGTCCACAGCGGATGCTTCGGTGGCGCGGATCGTCGCGGCGGCCTCGGGTCGGCCGGTCGTCGTGGTCACCAGGGACGCACCGCGTTACCCGTGGGTCGTGGACCTGCTCGGTGAGCTGGTCGACAGTGGTCTAGACCTCATTCGGGTGGAGACCGGCGTCCCTGGCCCTACCCTTGGGGTGGCAGCGGTGGTGGACACGCACGGCGCGGCCAGGGTGTGTCTGCGCGCGGGCGCCGAACTGTTGGCCGGCACCCTTGGCGGCTGACACGCTGAGGTGAAGCTTTCGGCGAATGTGAATCGCGAGCAGCGGAGGACACGGTGACGGGTCAGCTTTCCGAACAGGACCGTTCCGAGCAGGACGGCGGTGCGGCCAAGGCCGGCGCGCTCATGGCCAAGGAGGTCGCCGACCAACCCGGCCTGCTGGCCGGGCTCGTCGAGCACCGGGCGGAGATCGCAGAGGTCGCGAAGGTGGTCGCGGCGCGCAAACCGCGCTTCGCGCTGCTGGCCGCGCGCGGGTCGAGCGACAATGCGGCACTGTATGCCAAATACCTGATCGAGGTCCTGCTGCAACTCCCGGCCGGCCTCGTCTCGCCGTCCACGACGACGCTCTACGGCGCCGCACCCGACCTGACCGACGTGCTGATGGTCAGCGTCAGCCAGAGCGGCGGCTCCCCGGACCTCATCGAGGTCACCGAGTCGGCCAGGAGCAGGGGCGCACTGACCGTCGCGGTCACCAACACCTCCGACTCCGACCTCAACGCGGCCGCCGAGTTCTCGGTGGACGTGCGGGCCGGCAAGGAGTTCGCGGTCGCCGCGACCAAGAGCTACACCTCGACGCTGCTGGGGTTGTACCTGCTGGTCGACGCCATTCGCGGCGGCGACGGCAGCCAGGTCGCGAACATCGGCGAACTCGCCTCCTCCACCCTGGACGGCTCGGCCGCCGATGTGGCCGAAGCCGCGCAGCGGTACCGGTTCGTCGAGCGGATGGTCACCACCGGGCGCGGCTACTCGCTGTCCACCGCGCTGGAGGCCTCGCTGAAGCTCGCCGAGACCAGCTACCTCTCGGCTCGCGCCTACAGCGGCGCCGACCTGCTGCACGGCCCGGTCGCCGCGCTGGACTCGGAAACCGGCGTGATCGCGGTGACCAGCAACGGACGCGGCGGCGAGGCCATGCGCGAGGTCCTCGGTGTCGTACACGGGCGCGGCGCCGATGTGCTCGCGGTCGGCTCGGCGGCCAAGGGCATGCCGGCCAAGACCAGGATCAGCGTCGCGGACAGCGCCGAGGAGGTGGCGCCGATCCTTGAGGTGCTGCCCATCCAGCGCCTCGCCCTCGAACTCTCCCTGGCCCGAGGCGGCGACCCTGACCAGCCGCGCGGCCTGAAGAAGGTAACCAAGACCCGCTGATATCCCTGCCACCGGCTCCTTTCGGGCCACAGAGGTCCCGCGCGGGCCATCGAATATCAGCACTCGGGTCCCGGCGATGTCTCCTCTCGCCGGGACCCGGTTCTGTTCTCATCCGGTGAGTTCGGCCGGCCTCACCGAGGTACTGGCTCGGCGCGGCCGGACTCACCCTGGTTTTCGAATATTTCGTTTATCTGTTAGCCTGTTGCCCGAGGAGGTGGTCCGTCCGGATGAGTACGACCGTTGGCGAACAGACCGTGCTCCCTCCCGACGATGATGACGGTCTTGCCGGTCTGACTCGGGTGCTGGCAGTCTCGTCCTCCGGCGATCATGCCTCTCTGGTTGGACCGGATGGGACCACGGTCGCTTTGCCAGAACCCGTCTACCGGGTTCTGCAGGGAGTGGTAGCGGCGATGGCACAGGGGCTGGCAATTACCGTGGCGCCGCACAACACTCTGCTGACCACGCAGGAGGCCGCCGATCTGCTGGGCATGTCGCGGCCGACCCTGATCAAGATCGCGGAGTCCGGTGAGCTGCCTTTCATCCTGCGAGGGCGGCACCGCCGCATCCAACTGACCGATGCGTTGGACTACCAAGATCGAATGCGTGTCCAGCGCCGTGACACGCTGACAAAGATGATGCGTGACAGCGAGGAATCAGGCGGCTACGAGGCCACCAGCGGACCGCCTCCCGTGAACCGATAGCAGCGCCGCAGATCCGTGTCCTTGTTCCCCGCCGTTCTCGATACCTGCGTCCTCTATCCCCACTACCTGACTACCTGGCCGACACTCTGCTGTCGTTGGCTGACGCCGAAACTTATCGGCCACTGTGGTCCGCCGAGATCATGAACGAGCTACGCCGCAATCTGATCTCCAACGCCGGCCTTGCTCCGGCAGCCGTGGACCGCCGAATCGCCGCGATGGTCACGAGTTTTCCCGATGCCTCGGTGACCGGGTACGAGCCGCTCGTGCCAGAAATGGGCAACCACGAAAAGGATCGACATGTCCTGGCCGTCGCGGTGCGCGCAGCAGCCGAAGTCATCGCGACGGCGAACCTCAAGGATTTTCCAGCAGCCGCACTCGCGCCGTACGGCATCACCGCTGTGCATCCGGACGACTTCCTGCTCGACCAACTGGACCTGTATCCACGCGTCGTCCTCGAATGCCTGGACGGACAAATACTGGCGAACACGCGAGAGCCGCGAACCATCGGTGGACTCGCCGCCCGGCTGGCTCGATGCGGTGTGCCCAATTTCGCCGCACAGGTTCTCCGCCACTGACCGGTTGGCCCCCGGATTCGAGCCGGGCCTGAGGTTGGCAGCCGTCCGGCCGGTCACCGGGTCGCGGTGACCGGCCGGGCGGCGCGTGGCAGGCAAACCGGCCGAGATCGGCTCAGCCGGCGCGGAAGGCCATTTCACGGGCTTCGGCGTTGGCGGGATCGGCGGCGTCGAAGACGACCTCGCCGGCGACCCAGACCTTCCTCGGCCGCATGTTCTCGTCCCACCAGACCAGGTCGGCGACCGCGCCCGGCGCCAACCGGCCCAGCGTCGGCTCGCCGATCACGTCGGCCGGGATCACCGTTGCCGCGCACAGCGCGACAGCGGGGTCGATGCCGATCGAGATCATGTTGCGCACGGCCCGATCCAGGGTCAGCGCGCTGCCGGCGATCGTGCCGGCCGGTGAGCGCGGCACGCCGTCGTCGGTGAGCAGCACGTCCTCGCCGCCGAGCTGGTAGCGGCCGGGCGGCATTCCGGCGGCCGCGACGGCATCGGTGACCAGGGCGACCCGGTCACCGGCCAGTTGGAAGACCAGTTTGCAGATGTCGCCAGCGACGTGCGCGAGATCGGCGATCAGGCCGAGGGTGAAGCGCGGATCGGACAGCGCGGCACCGGGCACGCCCGGCTCCCGGTGGCCGAGACCGCGCTGCGCGTTGAACAGGTGGGTGACCATCCGGGCACCGGCATCGGCGGCGGCCTTCACCTGTGCGGCGGTCGCGTCGGTGTGGCCGACCGAGACCAGCACGCCCGCCGCGCTCAACCGGCGCACGACATCGAGGGCACCGGCCAGCTCCGGCGCGATGGTGACCATCCGCAGCGCGGCCATGACCGCCTTGTCGGCGAAGATCGCCTTCACCAGGTCGCGGGTGGGCAGCGCCATCAGCGCGGGTTCGTGCACACCGTGCCGGACCGGGGACAGGAACGGCCCCTCCAGGTGCACGCCGAGCGACCGGGCACCCGGCACGTCGGCGACCGCGGCCGCCGCTCTCAGCACGGCACGGGCCTGTTCGAGGATGACCGGCACCGGCGCGGTGATCAGCGTCGGCAGGAAGCTCGTCACCCCGGTGCTGGGCAGCGAGGTCGCGACCAGCCGCATGCTCTGCTCGTCGGCCTCGGCGAAGTCGATACCGAAAGCTCCGTTGACCTGAATGTCGACCAGACCGGGCGTGAGCAGGCCGGTGTCGAAGGCCTCCACCGAACCGGATCCGGCACTGTTCTCGGTACCGATCTCGACGATCTGTCCATCGTGGACACGAACGTAAGCGGGGCCGGTGATGGCCCGATCGACAAGCGCCCTCGGCGCTGCGACAACCGTCTCCACTGAAGCCTCCCAATGGTCCAGACCATTTGAAAATACTGGCCAGCTCGAACGACGTCCAGTGAACTTCCAACAATAAACTAGACTGAGACGAAAATAACCTGCCAGACGGCAGGAAAGGAAGGCCCCAACCTGGACCGGTTGCCAGCGCCTTCCACAACACGGCGCAGGTCAGCGAGTTGGCTCCGACTCAGCCACAACTGAGCGGGCCGCGGATTCGGACACACTTCCTGCCGAATACGCCCACCAAGAAAGACTGCTTAGCTAAGCTAAGCGACAGCACAATGCCCGGCCGGCAGGCGGCAGCCGGCGGCAGAGCGGCGGGTGAGAGAGGAAACGTCGTGCACCGGTGGAAGAGTTACGTCGCGATCGGGGACAGCTTCACCGAGGGCCTCAACGACCCCGGCCCGGATGGTCAGTTCCGCGGCTGGGCCGACCGGCTCGCCGAGATCCTCGCCGTTGACCAGCCGAAACTTCGCTACGCCAACCTCGCGGTGCGCGGCAAGTACCTGGACCAGGTGATCGCCGACCAGCTCCCGTTCGCGCTGGAATCCGGCGCCGACCTGGTCAGCTTCTGCGCGGGCGGCAACGACATCCTCAAGCCCAGCGGCGATGCGGACGTCATCGCGGAACGCTACGAACAGGGCGTGGCCAAGCTGCGCGCGGCCGGCAGCGAGGTGCTGATCTTCACCGGCTTCGACACCCGGCCGACCCCGGTGCTGCGGCACGTCCGCGGCCGGGTCGCCACCTACAACGGGCACCTGCGCGCCATCGCCGACCGGCACGACTGCCTCGTGGTGGACACCTGGTCGATGCGGATCCTGCAGGACCCGAGGGCCTGGAGCCCGGACCGGCTGCACCTCGCACCGGAAGGGCATCGCCGGGTCGCGCTGCGCACCGCGGAGGTCCTCGGCGTCGCCGTCGAGCAGGACTGGAACGAGCCGTGGCCGCCCGCCCCGCCCGCCGACTGGCTGGACCTGCGCCGCTCGGACTGGCAGTGGACGAGGGAGCACTTCGTGCCCTGGATCGGCCGGCACCTGCGCGGCCGATCCTCCGGTGACGACCTGCCGCCGAAGCGACCGGAACTCGCCCCGCTGGGCCCGCCGCGCGCCTGACCGCGTGTCCCTGCGCGCTTTGGACCGGGTGTCTTGCGCATCTGGCCGCAGGTCTTGTCGGCGCGGAGGGCTGAGCTGTTGCCAGAGCGCCGGACTGCTGTCGGGGCGGCCGGACTGCTGTTGGGGCGCCGGAAAGCTGGTCAGAGCACCGGGAAGCTGGTCAGAGAGCCGGAAAGCTGCCGGGGTGCCCGATAGACGGCGGATGTACCGAAAATACCGGTTGGTACGCACCCGGCCGGCGCCTCCCCCAGGCGCCGGCCGGAATGGCGGGCGGCAGAGCTGACTCTTCCCAGTACCACCCTTGTGTCGGCGGAGGTTCACCTCACCGACTCAAGGTTCACCCTTTCAGGGTGAGCTGCACACGCGCTAAACGAATGCTAAACACGGCAGTGAATTCCGCGATGCAAACGATTGCCGGAGGTTATTGTTCCGCCCCGGCCCCGGCGAGGACACTTCCCGTGTCTACTCGCTCACTCGGAGTCGACTATATCGCGTCACCGTCCGAAGCGCGATAGCGCTGTCGAGGTCCCTCGATACAGGGAACGCCATTGATTACCCAGTTACAGGCAGTCGCACGGCGCCGGTCTGAGGTTCAACGAGCCGATCCACCATCGGTTGCGCCCTACCGACCTGAACCAGCAGTACGACCAAGCCTGGACGTTCGACGCGGTCAATCTCGCGCGATGGAGGCGATGACCGCGCGGATGGCGCCCGCCCTCGGTGAGCCGAGTTGTTCCGACAGCGCAAGCGCCTCACGCAGCTGATCCGCGGCACTCGGATCACCTCTGGCCAGCAGGACCATGCCGAGCAGTTCCACGGTGAACGCGCGCTGCAGATCGGGACGGTGCGCGGGAGAGAGCGCGAGTGCCTGCCTTGCCAACAGCTCCGCCTCGTCCAGCCTGCCGAGTTCGGTGCACAGCTCGGCAAGGTTGTTCAGTGCCAGCAGGTAGTAGCCGAAGTCGCCAAGCTCCTTGAACAGCTCCACCGCCGACCGCACGTGTTCGACGGCCTCCTCACGCTGGCCCATCTCCCGTTCGACCTGGGACATGTTGTTCAGCGCATGGGCCTGCGCCATCCGGTCGCCTGCCTCGACGGCGAGCTGATGGGCCTCCTGGTCACACAGCAACGCCTCCCGAAAACGCTGCTGTCCGTACAGTCCGCTGGCGACGTTGCCCAGCGCGGTCCTGATATGCCGAGGGTCGCCGATCTTGGTGGCGATCCGCAGCGCCAACTGGGCGTCCTCCAACGCCTCACCGGCAAGTCCGTACCGGCTGCGCGCGGTGGACAGCACGATCAGCATCTGCAGCTCACCATCGGTGTCGCCAACCGTCCGCGCCGAGGCGAGCCCGATGGTGGCCCACTCCGACCAGGCCGCGTAACTGGCCTGGGTACTGAGGAAGTGCGAGCACAGCGCGACCAGGTGCCAGGCCTCCAGGTGTCGGCCCGCGGCCACGGTGACCCGCAGCAGCGCGTTGAGGTTCTGCCACTCCGCCTCGAACCAGTCCAGCGCATGCCGGGCGGTGGGCAGCGGCGGTCGGGCGATCCGCCGGTACATCGCGGAGAAGTCGAGGTCGTCGCTTGGCGGATGCAGCTGCCGGCGCGCCGCGTCACAGGTCGCCCGGTAGTAGCCGAGCAACCGGCCGAGCGCCTCGTCGGCGGCCGTCGGCGACAGTTCGGTCTCGGCAAGTCCCTTGGCGTGCAGCCGAACGAGGTCGTGCATGACGAACCGGCTCGGCCCCGAGGTGGACATCAGGTTCGCCTCGACGAGCGCGCGCAGCCTGCGCGCCGCTGAGTCCACGTCGGTCCCGCACAACGCGGCGACGACATAGGCGTCGACGGCGAGGCCGGGCACGAAGCCGAGCATCCGGAACGCGCTGCCGATCGCCGGATGCAGACCCCGGTAGGACACGTCCAGCGCGGCACTGACGCTGGTGTCCGCGTTCTCCAGGTCGAGCGCGGCAAGGCGGGTGTGCTCGTCGGACAGTTCGACGATCAGGTCGTCGACGGCCCGCTCCGGGTACACGGCCAGCCGTGCCGCGATCACCCGCAGCGCCAGCGGCAGGTTGTCGCACAGCTGCGCGAGCGCCTCGGCCTGCGCGAGCGTGATCTCGACACCGGCGTCGGTCGCGGCCTGCGAGATCAACCGAACGCCGGCATCGGCCGGCAGGGTGTCCAGCGACAGCAGCCGGGCGCCGCTGCGCGCGACGAGACCGTCGAGCCTGCGGCGGCTGGTGACCAGCACCAGCGAACCGGAACCCGCGGGCAGCAGTGGCCGGACATGCTCGGAGTCGCGGGCGTCGTCGAGCACGACCAGGACCTGCCGGGCGGCCAGCAACGACCGGTACAGCGTGGCCTGTTCGTCCAGCTCGGTGGGCAGATCCTCGGTGCGCACGCCGAGCGCGAGCAGGAAGCGCGGCAACACCTCGGACGGCGCGCGCGGCGAATGGCTCGGGTCGAAGCCGCGCATCGCCGCGAACAGCACGCCGTCCGGAAACTCCGCCGAGACCTGGTGCCCCCAGGTGACCGCCAGCGCGCTCTTGCCGACCCCGGCCGCGCCGGTGATCACCGCGACCGTGGTGGCCACCCGATCCCGGCCGAGCAGCAGCCGGTAGAGCCAGCCGAACTCGCTGTCCCGGCCGGTGAACGCGATGGTGGCCGGCGGCAGCTGGGCCGGGACCACGATCGACGGATTAGTACCGGTCGGGCCGCCGCGCAGCGCTGGATCATCGCGTAGCAGCAGCTCGTGCAGCTCACGCAGGACAGGACCGGGATCGATGCCCAGCTCAGCGGAGACCCGCCGCTGGAACTGCAGATAGACCGCGAGCGCGTCGGCACGCTGGCCGGAACCGTAGAGGGCGCGGATCAGCTGTCCGAGCAGACCCTCGTCAAAGGGATGCTCGGCGACCAGCGCCCGCAGTTCGCCGACGAGGCTGGCGTGCCGGCCGAGTTCGAGTTCGGCCTCGATGCGCTCCTGGGTCACCACCAGCCGCAGCTCGCCGAGTTCGACGGCCACATTGGACGGCACGATCTGCGCCGGCCCGCGCCACAACGCCGCGGCCGCACGCAGCAACTGGGCCCTGCGGGCGGCCGGCTGGCCATGGGAGGTGTCGAGCAGACGACGGGCCCGGTGCAGGTCGATCCGGGACTCCTCGACGATCAGCTCGTAGCCGGGCGGCCGGGTCACGATCTTGGCGTAGGCGCCGTCCGGGTCGGCGGTGCGCAGCAGCCTGCGCAGCCGGGACACGTAGCCGTGCACGATGGTGCGCGCGGTGGCCGGCGGATTGTCGCCCCACAGGCCGTCGATGATCCGCGCGGCCGAGACCACCTGGTTGGCCGCGCGTACCAACAGGACCAGCAGCGAACCGACGCCTGGGCTACCGACCGGGACCGGCCTGCCGTCGACGAGGACCTGAACGGGCCCGAGAACGCCGAAGCGCAGACCGTCCTGCGGACCGTCCGCGTCCAGGTTCGGCACCGCCATGCACTCGTCCTCCGCTGCCGTCCGCCCGTGCGACTGCCGCTGCCGCTACCGGCGGCACTGCCCGATGACGCGGGCAGTGCATCACCATCTACACCTTGGTCAAAGTACGGGACCGAGCGGGCAACACGCAGCATGCCGTGCTGCGTTTTTTCGCGGTCGGCGCGAATCCAGGGAGATGGGTAACGATTCGCACGAGGAAGTACTGGTCTGAGTGTCCTCGCGGCCGTTCGTACCCGCTGAAAGGCAGTGCTCGGCGCGTATTGGAAGGGCCGAGGAGTGCCAGGCCTTGGCCACGAGCGGCCTCGCGGCCGTCGTGCGCGCCTCCGGCCGTCGGCGGGAGCGGCATGCCGGCCGTCGGGCGCGGTTCACGAGGCTCGGCCGGAATGGGAAAAGCCCTGAATCGACCGGCCCGACCCGGACGATTCAGGGCGATGTTCCGCGAGTTGGCCGACAGCAGTCCGGGGCTCACCCCGAGCGAAACTCCGGCTTGCTCTTGACCAACAGCCGGCGAAACACACCTCGGATCGGCCTCGCGACCAATCCGTTGATGCGTAGCCAACATAACAGATCACCATGACCGTCCGCAGCCGACCCGTCACAAGCCATCCGCCGCTGATCGCCGAATTTCCCGGCACAGCAGCACAATCCGGCCGCACGGCAGATTTTCACAGACCACCCGCAGGCGTCGAGTTCGACGCTGATGATCATTGCCAGTGGCAGCGGCTCAGAAAACGATCAGCGGTCCGGATTGCCGATCCGTGGTCTCGCACCCCGATCTGACTGGCCGGCAGCCGATTCCAACCAGAGGGAGCCTCGTTCGTAATCAACCGGAACCGGCCTCGTCTCAGCCAACCGGAACAGGCCCTCACATCTCCCCACCGGAACCGGGCCTCACATCTCACGATCGGAACCGGACCTCGTGTCGCCACCGGAACCGGCCCTCGTATCTCTCATCCGGAACCGGACTTCGCGTTGGCCGAACCGGCACCGGTCCTGGTTCAGTCCTTGCCGGGCTCCGTGCTGTCGTGGCCGGTGCTGTCGTGATTCGCGCGGTCGTGATTCGGGCTGCCGTGCTTCGGGCTCTGGCGATTCGCGCTGCCGTCGTGCCGGTCGCCCTCGATGCGGTGCCCGACCTCTTTGATCTTGTCGATAGCGTCGTGCACGGTGTCCTTGACCTCGTCGACGGTCATCAGCGCCGCTACCTCGACCTCGTCCAGTTCGTCCCGAACGGCCTTCTCCGCCCTCGCCCACTTGTCGTCGATGCTGTCGGCGGATTCCTGCTCGGCCATGCGGCCCTCCTGACGAAGCGCGAAGCGGGTAGTTCGGACGAACCCAATCTAGATGATTGATGCGGTGAAGATCATGTGAAGGGATGCCGCTGTCCGGGCATGGGAGGAGGGCGTCCATGATCAGTCTGTGACGAACGATCTGAACACCCTCCTCACGGCACTCTACGTGCTCGTGGACGACCACGTGG
>DATATE010000274.1:0-5695 GCA_036268955.1 Pseudonocardiaceae bacterium | reverse complement strand
GCCGGTGGCCACGGCCGCGCTGTTCGGCGCGTTGACCGAGGAGACCTCGACCCGGCCGAGGATGTAGCCGATCGTGTACTTGGAGGTGGTCGGTGAGGTGAAGGTGCTGGTGACCTTCAGGCCGCCCAGGACGTAGCGGGTCATGCCGCTGACCGGGTCGGTGGTCGTGCTCTCCGGGGCGATCTCCAGCTCGATGCCGGCTGCCTTCAGTGCGTCGTTGGCCGAGTCCAGCGCGGCCTTCTTGTCCGCGGACTGGCCCAGGTAGGTGAAGCCGGACTTGTTGTAGCCGAAGGCCTGTCCACCGATGGAGAACTTGCCGAACACCGAGCTCTCGATCTTCGGTGCCCCGCCGGCGTCCTTGATCAGAGCCTTGGCATCGGAGTCCCCGACCTCCAGCGGACCCTCGATGAACCCCGAGGCCGAGCCTTCGGCCGTGGTCAGGGTCGTGCCGTCGGCCAACTGCTTGACCTCGGCGGTTGCGACCTGCTGCTGGTTGGGTGCCGGGATCGAGTCCGGGGCACCGTTGCTGCCCGAGGCCTTGGCACCGTCGTCGGCGGCCTCGGCGTGGACCTTGTAGTAGTAGTTCGACTCATCGCTCTTCGGTTGCGAGGGCATGCTCGCGGTCACGTAGCCGGGGAAGTGGGAGAACGGCACCACCGGATTGGGATCCCCGAACTGGTTCGGCACGGCATTGACCGTGCCAGGGCCGGTCTCGGCGCTCTTGCCGTAGAAGGGCGCGCCGGCGAACGCGCTGGTCTGGCCGGTGTTGTCGGTCTGCGCCTGGGCAGTCAGCGACCCTGCCGAGTTCGTCGGTGAGACGGGGATTTCCTGCCCGTCGATCTGGTAGTACTGCGAGTCGCCCTGGGCGAACAACGAGTACCGGTTGTCGGAGGTCGTGGCACCGGCGGCCGGGACCACGAAGACCAGCAGCGATGCCGTCGCCGTCCCCGCCGCGGCGACGACCGCGGCCAACTGGCGCGGCCGGGTCATGACGCCAACGACCCGAGGTAGGAATTCATGATTGTCTCCTCCGAGATCTCGCCGGGCTCGCCGGCGAAACTGATGCGTCCACGGTCGAGGATGTATACGTAATCGGCCAGTTGCAGAGCCCGCGAGACGTACTGCTCGACGAGCAGTTGGGCCACGCCCTTGGCGGCGAGGTCGTGCAGGTACTCGAAGATCTCCTCGACGATCTTCGGGGCCAGCCCCATCGAGACCTCGTCGAGCAGCACCACCCGCGGTTCCCCGACGTAGGCGTGGGACAACGCGAGCATCTGCTGCTCACCACCGGACATGGTCCGAGCGATCTGGTTGCGCCGCTCACCCAACCGCGGGAAGACGTTGTAGGCCTTCTTCAGCGAATTGCGGAACTCGCTGGGCCGTGACTGCAGTTGAATGTTGTCCTGGACCGAGAGCGACGGGAAGATCCCGCGACCCTCCGGGACGTGAATGACTCCCTTACGGGACAGGTGATGCGGCTTCTTCCCGGTCAGGTCCTCGCCGTCGATGACGACCTGGCCCGAGTAGGGCTTGAGCAGGCCCGAGGCGACCCGAAGCAGGGTTGTCTTCCCGGCCCCGTTGGGGCCCAGCAGGGCCACGGTCGCGTTGTCCGGCACGGTCAGGGTGACATCGCGCAGCACGGTTCCGGTGTCGTAGCCGGCGGTGATGTTGCGTAGCTCAAGCAAGTGAGACCTCCCCCAGGTAGGCGGCCTTGACGGTGTCGCTGCTCAACGCCTCCGCGGTGGTGCCCTCGTAGATGATCTTGCCGAAGTCCAGGACGTAGATCCGCGTGCAGATATCGGCCACCAGGGCCATGTCGTGCTCGACGATGAGAATCCCGTAGCCGGTCTCGGAAACGTGATCGGTCAGCACCTTGCCGAACGCGTGGGTCTCGGCCACGTCCAGCCCCGACGATGGTTCATCCAGCAGCAGGAACTTGAACGGGGTGGCAATCGCCCGCGCGAGCTCCACCAGGCGCCGCTGCCCGGTCGAGAGACCACCGGTGGTCTTGTCGGCCAGCTTCTCGATCCCGCAGTGCCGCATCGCGCCCTCGGCGCGCTGGTTGATCTCCTTGGTCTCCTTGCGCGTGGAGTACAGCTGACCGAGCAGCGGATTCCGAACGCCGAACACCTTGCGGTGGCTGGAGAAATAAGCCGCCGGGCCGGTACGGACGTTCTCCTCCACGGTGAGGCTGTCGAACAGTTCCATCCGCTGGAACGTGCGGCCCAATCCACGATGTGCACGGTTGGCCGCACCGTGCCCGTCCAGGTGTTCCCCGCCGAGCACGATCGAGCCGGACTCCGGCCGGTTACGCCCCGAGCAGGCGTTGAAGAACGTGGTCTTGCCCGCACCGTTCGGCCCGATCAGACCGGTGATCTCCCCACCCTTGGCGAAGACATTGGCGCTGCTGACCGCCACGATGCCGCCGAACCGCACGGTGACGTCGCGGACGTCCAGGTCGATCCGGTCGGAGTTCTCCTCGCTCATGTCCGCTCTCCCCTGCCGGACAGGACCGGTTCGCGATCCGGGGCGCGGACGACGACGGGCAGCACCGGCCGGTCCGCCAACCGCTCCCGCACCGGCCCGGGGTTGTCGTAGCGCTCCGCGCCGCGACCGGTCCGCCCGAAGCCGTCGAACTTCAGGGCGGGCCAGATCGCCACCAGGATCGCGGCGGCCCCGAACAGCACGCCTTCCCACTTCACGAAGTTCTGGTGGTCGAACGGCGGGTACACCTTGGAGACCTCGAACACCATCGCCGCGATCAGCGGCGACACGATCGGGCGACGCCCGCAGAACCCCAGCACCGCAACGATGATCAGCGAGAACGTGTAGTCGTAGATGCCGCCCGGAGTACCACTGGCCTGCTCCGGAACTCCGGAGAGCATCGCGCCACCGACGCCGGCCATGAACGCGGCCAGGCAGAAGATGAACACCCGCATGATCGTGGCGTTCGCGCCATGGGTCTCCACCGCGACCGGGGAGTCGGACAAGGCGCGCAGCAACTGTCCCAACCGGGATCGACGGACGACCAGCACCACCGCGGCCATCAGTACGGTCACGATCAGGCACAGGTAGTAGTAGCGCTCGTCGGAGACGAAATCCACCCCGAAGATGCCCGGCGTGGTGCCGTGCTGCCCGGTCTTCAGCAGTCGGAAATCATCGCCCGGGCGCGGGATCGGCACCAACGGTGGCTGTCCGAAGAAGCACCAGACCGGATAGACGAGGTACTGCAGAACGATGCCGAAGCCGAAGGTCGCCACCGCGACGTAGATGCCGGCCAGGCGGATCGCCGGGATGGCGACGATCGCGCCGAAGGGCACCGCGGCCAGGCCGGCAATCAGCAGAGCCACCGGCCACGGCGGGTAGAGCCGGCCCAGGTGCAGGTGCTGGGAGAACCCGGTGGTCAGCAGGTGGCCCATGGTGGTCGCGCCCAGTGCCGCGAAACCCATGTGGCACAAGGAGATCTGCCCGGACATCCAGATCAGCATCCCCAGGGACAGGAAGATGATCATGTACCCGAGACCGGCCGCGTACTGGGACACTTTCGCGTCGTCCACCATGTGCGGAACCATGATCGCCGCTAACAGCAGCAGCCCGAGACCGCCCGCGGTCACCGCCGTGGGGAACTGTCGGGGCGGGGTGAACTTGCGTGCGTTGCGGACCCCGCGCTCGGTCAGCTTGCGGGCCGGGACCGTGAGGAACACCAGCAGCAGCACGATGAACGGCGTGTTGCGGGGGAACCCGTCGTCGAGGATCGGGTTGTGCCGACCGAAGAACAGGTTGGACACGTGTGGCATCTGCGAGGGCAGGTAGTTGACCAGGACACCGATCACGAACGCGCCGCCCACGGTCAACGGCAAGTTCTCGAACAGCCCGATCGCCGCGGCCCCGTAGGCCGCGATCACGATCAGCACCAACGTCCCGACCGAGACACCGAGCTTGGGCGCGAGCAGCATCCCGGCGATCGTGGCGAAGCAGGAGCCCAGCACCCAGGAGAGGCGACGCACGGCGGTGGGGCTCATCTTCTGCAGCGACAGCAGGTTCGGGTCGTCGACCACCGCGGTGGTCGCCTTGCCCAACCGGGTCCGGCCGAAGAACGCGAACAGGGCGAACGCGGAGAGCACGCAGAACACCGTGACCATGATGTCGCCGTAGGAGACATTGACGTCACCGAGGGTGAAGCCGCTGGTCGGCAGGTAGTCGCGGGTCCGCAGGTCGGCCGCGCCGTAGATGGCCGTCATGAGCGACTGCAGCCCGACCAGCAGACCGACGGTGGCGACCACGGTCATCACCGTGGGTGCCTCGGCGAGCAGCGCGGCCAGGCGTTCGAGCAACAGGCCGCCGAGCACACCCACGATCAGCAGGCCCAGCAGGAAGGCCACCGGCCAGGGATAGGGGCCCTGCAACGCCGAGGGCAGGATGTGCTTCAGCCACGGGCGGCTGGGCAAGTCGTGGAACTCGTAGAACATGTACGCCCCGACCGCGGCCTGCGCGCCGTAGGCGAAGTTGAACACGCCGGAGGTCTTGTAGGTCAGCACCAGACCCAGCGCGCACAGGGCGTAGACCGAGCCGTCCGAGATGCCCGGGACGAAATAGTTCAGGAAAGTGTTCATGGCCGACACGCTCCGCAAGGCGTCCGACCGTCCAGCTCGTGGGACGCGCGAGAGGCCTCGGGCCAGTCCCGACCGGCGGCCAACTGACAGGTCGACCGGTGGTAGCGCGTGAGCCCGGCGCCGGCGATCAGCGCGACCGGCGCGGTGCCGTCGAGGGCTTCTGGGCCGGGCGAGGCGGACCGCAGCGACCGAGTGGGCATGTCGGCGAGCATCTGTCGCCGGCGCAGCGCAACCGCGCGGCGTCCGCTGATCAACGCGGCCGCCCCGGCGAGGTTGGTCACCACGACCGCGACGATTGCCAGGTCCAGCGCGGTCTTCTGGTCATCGAAGCTGTAGTCGCCGCTGACGGCGTACCAGCACACGATCAGGACGACCGCGGAGGTCAGCGTCGCCGCAACCCAACCGAGCACCACCTGCGGCGCCCACGGTTCGGACGGGTTGGACCCGGCTCCCCTGCCGGTCGCCCGGCGGGACTCAGACATCGCCGGCCAGGACTGCATGCCGGGCCGAACCGTTCACCGAGGCCGTGCTCTCGCACTCCTCGGCGGCGAATTCCTGCGTGAGCACGTTGGATTCGCCGTCGTCCCAACGCAGCACGCCCTCGTGCAGGGCCCGCTCGATGCGGTCGAGCTTGCGCCACTCGTCGCGCAGGTCGGCCGAGATCCACAACGTGGCGCCGATGCCGAGCAGGAAGATGCCACCCAGACCGCCGGAGACGATGTAGGGGGATTGCTCGGACAGCACGCTCGTGCCGCTGACCCCGACCCAGCCGGAGATGAGCATCACTGCGCCGACGATGCTGAGGATCAGCGACGCCAGACGATCCCACTGCTTCTTCACCTGGTTGAGCAAGTCCATGACGACTCCCGGCGCTGACGATCTCGGTAATTGCCCGTGTGGGGCCGGGAGACCGGCCCCACACAGTTTCTTGGCCTGAATCAGCTGTGGCGCTGAGGATCGTTGGAGGCGACCAGGTCGGTGCACCTGGCGGTGGAGTCCCAGTTGACCCACTTGGTGTCAGTCGCATCGGAGCTGACCGCGAACAGGCAGTAGGGCACGGTCGGGTTGCCATCGGCACGGAA
>DATATE010000273.1:0-28563 GCA_036268955.1 Pseudonocardiaceae bacterium | reverse complement strand
CATGCTCGCCAGCAACGGACTCCAAGCCGGCGGCCTCACCCCCCGCGAAGTCGACGTCCTCAAACTCCTCGCCGACGGCACCGACACCCCCCACATCGCCCAAGTACTCAGCTACTCCGAACGCACCATCAAGAAAATCATTCGGGACATGCTCACCCGGCTCAACCTGCACAACCGCGCCCACGCGGTGTCCTACGCGCTGCGCGTCGGCGCCATCTGACCGCTCGACAGCCGGCCCGAACCGGGGTCAAAGCCCCGTGACAAGAATGTTGATTCCGGATTGGTTTGGCGACAGCTTCCTGAGATAATCTTCGGTCATCATTGAATTCTCGATCGAACAGGAGGCGTCGAAGAATGAAACGCACACCCGGCGAGCTGGTGACCGAATTCTGCGAGCTGTGGGCATCTCCCGATCCCGAGAAACTGGCGGCCTACTTCGCGGAAGACGCCGTATATCACAACATTCCCATGAAATCCATTGAGGGCCGCGAGGCGATCAAGGAGTTCATCGTCGGGTTCACCGCCGCCTACGACGGCATCGACTTCATCGTGCATCGCCAGATCGGCGACGGCAGCGTGATCATGAACGAACGCACGGATGTGTTGCGCCGTAAGGACGGCGCGGAGGCGCGCCTGCCGGTGATGGGTGTTTTCGAGATAGTGGACGATCAGATCGCCGTATGGCGGGATTACTTTGATCTGGCCACTTTCACCAGCGCACTCCGTTGAGAAATCGCGGAGGGGATGGCCGTGAAAGCCATCCCCTCCGCGACGACGGTTACTCGCGTTCCGCTGTCGCGGTGACGATCCGTCCGATCCGGTTCGCCGCGAAGTTGCGTGCTGACCGAGTCGGCCCGCTCAGCTGCCGAGTCCGGCCCAGAATCCGCAGTTGTGTGTCGTGGCGAAGTTGGTTTCCACGCCGGACTGTTGCGGGTCGAGGGTTCGCAGCCGCTCGGTGTTGTCGGTGAACCGTGGCCACTGTGCCGCCGCGGTGGTCGAGGGCCTGGCGTTGCGGGCGAAGGCCAGCCATGACGTGCGCATGCTGGCGGCGAGGCCTTGTTGTTGCGTGGACAGCGAGGCCGGGAACGGCGCGTCGGTGTAGCTGAACAGGTACTGGACCTCCGACTCGTGCGCTGCGCCGTACGGGAAACTCTGCGGTGGCAGGAACAGTTCCGGCGCCTGCTCGTCGGTGAACTCGTAGCCATACGTGGGTACGCAGTGGGACACCAGTTGGTCGACGGTCAGCGCGGTGCAGGCGAACTCGGAGTCGGTACCGACGGCGCCGAGTGCCAGCGCCGGGCTCGGATAGTCGCTGAGTGGATACTCCGACACGGCCGCGGCGACGTCACCGGTGGGCACGCTGGGAATGGTGCCGACCATGGTCGGATAGGCCGCCGGGGTCAGCGGCGCTCCCCCCAGGGCGTCCTCGGCGACGAACAACCGGTACTCGTCCCGGTTGGAGCCGTTGAGGATGGGCACCCGGTTGAACTGACCCGTTGCGAAGGACTGCTGCAAGGATCGGGTCAGCACGGTGCCGTCGATGTCCGGGCGATACCCGGCCAGCGGCTCGGCGGACACGATCTGCGCGGTGGGCACGGTGCGCAGGCAGGCCGCGATCTGCGCGCTGGTTCCTGTGTCGCAGCCGAGTTTGGTGGCGAATGCCGTGCCGGAGGTTTCCGCGTCGGTCAGGGACTGCGGGTTGAGGTCGTAGGCACCGCTTTCCACGATGGCCTTGTCGAACAGTCCCCGCGCGCCAGGGGAGGCCAGCTGGGACAGCACGCTGAGCCCGCCCGCGGACTCGCCCCACAGCGTCACGTTGCCGGGGTTGCCGCCGAAGCGACCGATGTTGGCCCGCACCCAGCGCAGGGCGACCTGCTGGTCCATCAGCCCGTAGTTGCCCGACGCACCGTGGTCGGCGAGGGCGGAGTCGGCGAGGAACCCGAAGGCGCCAAGGCGGTAGTTGATGCTCACGACGACCGCGCCGGCGCGTACCAGGGCGCTGGGGTCGTAGTTGTCGCTCTCGCCGTAGACGAACGCGCCGCCGTGGATCCACACCATAACCGGACGACCGGCCAGCGACCGGGTGGACCCGGCCGGGGCGTAGACGTTGAGGTACAGGCAGTCCTCGGACGTGCTCGCCGTGCCGAACGTCGAGGCCGGTTGCGCGCAGTGCGGCGCGAACGCGGTCGCCTCGCGCACGCCGCTCCAGCGCGCGGCCGGTTGCGGGGGTTGCCAGCGCAGCGTGCCGACCGGCGGCGCCGCGTACGGGATACCCAGGAACTCATCGACGCCCTGCGTGTCCGAGCCACGCACCAGACCATCCGTTGTGGACGTCACCGGCGCCCGTACCGTGCCGGTGGTCCCGCTCGCCTCGGCCGTGGACAGACCCGCTGTGGACACACCGGCCACTATGGTCGCGGCCGCCAGTCCGATCCCGAGCCAGCCACGCCACGCCAGGTTCCCTCGTCGCGACATCGCATTCCCTCTTCGCTCGTTGATCCACACCAGCACGTGTCATCATAGACATGTCTGTAGTGACATTTCAACAGTGGCAGATGTCACGCGGTCCGCGCGTCGGTCCGGCTGATGCCCGGTGCCGCCGTTGACCAAGGTGCGGCTTGGTCAGGAGCCGGCGTGGTCGGCAGTCGTCGCTCCGCCAACTGATACGCGTGCCAGTTGGCGGAGCCACGACGCCGAGTTCTCGCACCCGGTAGGGATCAAGATCCACCGGGCGGAGCCTGCGAAACCTAGTGCGGAGTCCCCAGAAAGGGGAAGTCGGCACGAAGGTCGGTGTGCGGCTTCAGCCCATCGGCGGGCACGGCGCCATTGCTCAGCAGGGCGATGCCCATGTTGATCACGTCGTCGGTGAGGTTGCGGCCGTTCGGTGACCCGTCCGCGCTGGAGTAGTCATACGTGATGAGGTCGGGGAGCAGGTCGGCCGCGAGGGCGGTTGCCTGGTCCTTGGGATAGCCCCCGTGCTCGAACACATGCGCGAACTTGTCCAGGAACAGCTCCCGATCCTTGGCCGGCTCCTGCTGGTTCCAGATCCGCTTGTCGTTGTTGTTCTGGTTGAAGTTGTTGTCGATTCCGGGCCGCCCCGCCCGGTCGCCCTGGACCAACCGGCCATCGTGCGGTACCAGAACACGGGCCCAGACGCCCACCTGCGGATTCGGACCGAACGCACTGTTCGGGACTTCCAGTACGATGCCGAACACGTTCTTGTCGGCGAAGAAGTCCTTGCCGGTCCACTGGAAGTTGTTCTCGGCCCCGACCGGATCGGCGAAGAACGGGTCGCTGCGGAGCCCGGCGAAAAACCTGAAGTCGCCGGCCACGGTGATCGCCGGCTCCTTACCGAAGGTGACCGAGGCCTGCGGAATGATCGTCTCCCCGGCGTCGAGGTCGGCTGCGGCGTCTCGACCGGTCGCCAGCTGCACGCTGGCGGTCTGCGATTCCGCCTCCACCGGTGAGAAGCGCACGCGGAAGGCGATGTCGGTCACCGCGTCGGCGTCGGTGTCCACGCCGAACTCGTAGACCGACTCGTGGTCGACGGCGTCGGCGGTGATCGGCGAGTGCGGATTGATGTTCATCACCAGGATCGTCTTGTGCGCGTCGCCCGGCTTCTGGAACACGTAGAGGTCGGTGATGTGACTCCTGGGGTCCATGCTTGTGGGACTGATGCCCAGACCGGAGACATGGTGTGCCATGGATGGCTCCTCTCGAGTAGTGGTCCAGGTCGAGCTTCGTGGCATATCAGCGGAGCGCATGCCAGTTGGCGACGGGCGACGCGGAACCTTCCGCGTCGCCCATCACACCCAGGACCGATCACCCATGGTGGAATCGGTTGTGGACATGGCCCGTCTTCCTGGTTCGAACCCCGTCGGACGCAGGCGACTCTAAGTGTCGTCGCCGAGCCGTGCAATCAGTCATTTGACCATGTGACGTATCGAGGCGCTCTCGACACCCAACGGGATTCCGTTGTGGGTGTAAGGAGGTCGGGCCCGGCAATGAAAGCTGCCGAGATCACGCACCGGATAACCTCAAATGACTGTTAACCAAGCCTTAAAACGGCTGTCGGCCGGCGGCTCGCCTTGTTCGGAAGAGTTGTTCAGAATAGGCTGCGAGCATGTGCCGGCCGCGCACTACGGAGGAGCACCGAACCGTGGACATCCCGATCGCAGCGGCCGAACGGTCCGAGGCGGAGACCCTCTTCGACTTCGAAGCCGCTGCGCCGGCCGAGGACCGCGCCGCGTTGGGCATGAGCCAGACCCGCATCGGTGGCGGTGTGGTGCTGTCGATGCGCAACGACCCGATCAACTATTGGAGCAAGGCGCTCGGGTTCGGGTTCGACGCACCGGTCACGGTCGAACTGATCGAGGAAGTCTGCGAGTTCTACCGGGTCGAAGGCACACCAGAGGCCGACCTGCACGTGGCGCCGTCCGTGTTGCCCGACAACTGGTCCGAGATTTGCGCCAAGGTCGGGCTGACCGCCGGCCCCAAGTGGGTGAAACTCGGATGCATGGTGGATGTCGCCGTCCGCAATGCCAACCCGCCGACCGGGTTGCGCGTCGGGCAGCCGCGCGGCGATGAGGCGCGGACGTGGGGCACCACACTGTTGCGGGGGTACGGCGCCCCGGCGGACGAGCTGGTGGGCATGTTCGCCGATCTCGTCGACCGACCCGGCTGGCTCACCTTCGCCGGTCGGCTCGACGACGCGATCGTCAGCACGGGCGCGCTCTATGTCCACGACGACATCGGCCATTGTTTCGGCGGAGCCACGCTCGTAGAGGCCCGTGGTCGTGGTGGACAGTCCGGCTTGCTCGCCGCCCGAGCACGCGCCGCGCAGGAGGCCGGCTGCCGATGGCTGGTCGCCGAGACCGGTGCCGAGGAACAGGGTGAGCACAATTCGTCGCTGCACAACATGCTGCGACTGGGCTTCGAAGTCCTGTACGAAAGCCAGAGCTGGATCTGGCGGCCGGACGGCGGCTGATCGAGGGTTGGCTGACGTCGTGTGCGATCCACCTGTCGCGGACCGGGATCGCACAACACGCTCATCCAGGTCGTGGGTGCTGCGAACACCCGGTTGACCGTCGACGCCTGGTAACCGCAAGGACTGTCTGCGGACCCGCCCCGACTTGTGACGATTCATTGCCAATCGCCTGATGAAGGAGCACCATTCGCTGTACAGACGCATAGGGGAGGCGCAGGAGACGGAGGGCACCAACAGTGACCGTTCGTAACAGACTCGCCATCCGTGCGGTACTCGTTCTTACCATGCTGCTGGCAAGCTACGTTCCGGCGACGGCAGCCGCGGCGAGCACACTCGATGCGGTTGATACGACCCAGGCAGTGGCGCCGGATTGTCAGTCGGTGCGCATACCCGTTGCCATCGCGCCAGGACAGGCCGAAAACTCGCAGCTCGACGGGCAGGTCTGCTATCCGACGGATTCTGCCAACGCGATTGGCGGTGCGATTCAGGTCCTCGTTTCCGGCCTCACGTGTGGGTCCTCGTACTGGGATTTCTCTACGAGCCGGATACGTACTCATATGTCCGGTCGGCTACCGCCGCCGGATTCACCACGTTCAGCTTTGACCGGATCGGAATTGGCGAGAGTACCCATCCGCTCAGCACACAAGTCTCGATCCCGTCCAACGCGTACACGATCCACCAGGCCATCCAGCAGCTTCGCGGGGGAGCGGTGGATGGTATCCACTACGACAAGGTGGATATCGTGGGTCACTCGCTCGGATCCCTGATCGCCTGGTACGAAGCGGGCACGTATCACGATGTCGACGCGGTCCTCGTATCCGGCATACTGCACACCTTCAATGCGGTAGGAGTGGCGAAACTCGTCGCAACGCTCTATCCCGCCGCACTCGATCCCCGTTTCATCGGGCGCGTGATCGACCCTGGCTATCTGACCACATTGCCCGGTACTCGCGAGGAATCCTTCTACTATGCGCCGAACACCGATCCCAACGTCGTGCGGACCGACGAGGCGACCAAGGAGACGGGAACCGTTCCTGAGGCGGTCGGCGTGTTCGCGATGGAGCTTCCAGGACTCCTGAACCCACTGAGTCAGACCGTGTGCGCAACGCTGGCCGGGCTGTGTGACGGAGTCGCCTCGTCGGTCCTTTACAGCATCACTCGCGACATCACGGTTCCGGTACTCGACGTGGTAGGCCAGTACGACGCACTACTGTGTGGCGGGTCCACCGGCGTGAACCAGTGCGCCGACGTGGATGCCGTCCAGCAGCAGGAGAGCGCGTACTACACCGGGATCGCGCAGCGTTGCCTCACCGTGGCGGAGCTGCCCGACTCCGGTCACGACGTCAACCTCGAACGCGACGCCCAGAGTTGGTTCACCCTCGCGAACGACTGGTCGCGATTCACTCTGGCGCAGACCTCCGCCGACGGCAGTACGCCATGTTTTTCGACAGCGGGCCTTGGCGGTCTGATACTGCCGTGACCAGGTCCGCTCGCCGGGCTTGCCGCGCGTTCATCACCAGGGGCGCTGCCCTGACCTGCGCACACCGTTGATCAAGCTCACCACGGCGGACACGCGCTCAGGCGCGGGTGACGGTGACCGGCAGGTTGTGCACGCCGCGTAGCCGGCTGTCCCGGGTGTACTTGATCGGACCGGTCTGCTCGATCCGGGAAGTGGCGTACAGCAACTCCTCCAACAGGATCTTGATCTCTAGCAGGGCGACATGCCGGCCGAGGCAGCTGTGCGGGCCGACGCCGAACGACACATGCGGATTGGGGTCGCGAGACAGGTCGAAAGTGGTCGGCTCGTCGAACGCGGCAGGGTCGAAGTTCCCGGCCGGGAAGACCATGACGACGAACTCGCCGGCACACACCTGTTGACCGGCGACCTGCGTGTCGGCGACCACCGTCCGGCCGAAGTGGATCACCGGGCTGGCCCAGCGAATGATTTCCTCGATCGGTCCTCGGGGGATGTCATCGGCCCGATCGCGTAGCCAGGCCAGCTGCTGCGGGTTGCGGATGAGCGCGTGGATGCCATGGCTGAGCGCGTTGCGGGTGGTATCGGTGCCGGCGCCCGCGAGCAGGATGGCGAAGGCCTGCAACTCGTCCTCGGCCAGGCTTCCGGTGTCCACGGCGGAGATGAGCTTCGACAACAGGTCCGGCCCAGGGGCCGCGCGGCGTGTCCTGGCCAGATCGAGCGTGTACCTCCGGGTCCGCAGCACACCGTCCATTGCGGCTTCGGGCGTTGCCGCGAACCTCGGGTCGGTGGTGACCGCGAAGGCGTTGATCCATGCCAGGAACTGCCGGCGATCCGCCTGGGGAATCTCGAGCAGGTCGCACATCACGTTGAGCGGCATCTCGACCGAGATCTCCTTGACGAAGTCGAAGGAGTCCTTCCGCATCGCCATGGTCACTATTTCGCGGGCGAGCACTCGGAAGCTCTGGGCGTAGATCGAGACCGCGCGCGGCGTGAACGCGGCTCGGAGCACGTTGCGATGTCTACGGTGATCCGCTCCGTCGAGATAGATCATCGATCCCGTTGTGGCGCCGAACTTCTGAAAGCTGACACCATGGGCGTTGACGAAATTCTCGGCGTCCCGATCAACGCGGACGATGTCCTCGTGGCGGGTGACGACCCAGACTCGGTCGCGGCAGGCCGGATCCTGTGACTGGTGCAGGTAGCAGGGTGCCTCGTCGCGGAGCCGGGTGTAACTGCTCAGCGGCAGCCCGTTGGACTCCGGGTCACCGTCCTCGTACACCGCCGGATTCAGGATGTCGACTATTGGCGGGGGTGCTGTCGTCGTCATCCATTCGCTCCTTCATCGGAGGGGTGACCCATGTTACCGGACCGGCGCGGGCAATCCGCCACCGAACAGCGTGGATTCTGTTGCGGAACAAGGGCCATTGCGACCGGAGAACGGCCGACGGTCGAGCGGACGTTAAAGTGGGCACAGCCGGGTAGCCCGGTGCAGTTCAGTAGGTCGCCGGTGGCCGGCGCCTCGGGAAGGAACCGCGCGTCATGTCACTTGATCTGTCCGATCTCGTCGGCGGGTGGGGCTTGGAAAGCGTCACCATGACCGCCGCCGACGGTCAGCTGGTCCATCCGTTCGGGACACAGCCGGAGGGACTTCTGCTCTACACCAACGACGGCTGGATGTCCGCCACGATCACCGGCACCGGGGAGGCGACCGGGCAGACGATCTACGCAGGGCAGGTCTTCGTGCGTGCCGATGAGGTCCTGCACCGCGTAGTGGTCGGCGTACCACCGTTCGGGCCGGGCACCGAGCAGGTGCGCAAGGTGCGTTTCGCCGACCGGGACCGGCTGGTGCTGACCGCCCCGCCGGACCAGTTCGCCGGTGCCGTGATCGAACTGGTCTGGCGCCGCAAGCCTGTCAGTACCGAGACCGCTGTGAACTGACCACCGTGGACCAACCGCTGTGGACTGATCGCGATCACTGTTCCGACCGGGCCTCCGGCGGCCGTTCCACCGGGGCCCACAGGCTGGGCAGGTTGACCACGATGCTCTCCTGGCTGCTGCGGGCGATCACCACCACGGCCTCCTCACCGGTCGGATTTTCCTCCCGGTGCGGCACGTACGGCGGCACGAACACGTAGTCGCCGGCCTCGGTGTCGATCCGGACCTCGTCGTCACCTTCGGCGAACACGAACGACGGACGGCCGGACACGACGTAGATCGCGGTCTCCGCTTCGCCGTGGTGGTGGTCACCGGAGTTGGTGTGCGGCGCGACGTGGGTCTGCCCCATCCAGACCTTGGCCGAGCCAACGGTCTTGCCGGAGATCGCCTCCAACCGGGTCATGCCGGCGGTCTGCCCGGTGTCCCCGGACAGGTCGGCGCCCCGAATGTGGCGCAGTGAGTGGTGCCAGTCGTCGGTCATCGCGCTCCTTCGTCCTCCAGGTTCCACGCGGGATCGTTTGTCGGCGCGGCCTGCGGTCGAACCGAGCTTCGTACTTCAAGCTCTGTGGGGAGGCAGGTCGGTCCAGCCGGACTTCGTCTTGATCGCGTTCGATTCGTCGATGGCCGCGTCGGCCTCCTCGTTTCGGCCCATGGCGGCGTAGACCCTGCCGAGGTCGTCCAGGGCCAGCGGGAGACTACGACCACCGGTCTTGCGATAGATCGCCACCGCGTGCTCGTAACCGTCGGCCGATTCGCTGTAATGCCCACGTTGTTCGTTGGCGTAGCCGACGGCTTCCCATGTTGAGGCGGTCAGATATGGGGCTTCGGCGGTTTCTGGGATGGCAAGGCATTGCCGAAAGTAGGCGAGCGGCTCCTCGTACTGCCCGAGCTTTATCTTTGCCTCGCCGATCTGATTGAGTGCGAGTGCTTCTCCCACTGGTTCGCCGGCCGATCGGAACAACGCCAACCCCCGCTCGCACTCCGTGATGCTGTCAACGTAATCTCCTCGGCCATAGAGTTCACCGGACAGCTGGCAGTAGGCGAAGGCCATGCCGACATCGTCGCCGCCATTGCCATAAAGCGCGATCGACTCGCGGATGTGTTCCATGGCTACCTTCGGCTCAGCCTTGGATTTCGCTACTCCCATGCCGGAGTGGGCGTAGGCCATGCCTATCTGGTCGTCCGACCGTCGCGCGGCGTCCAACGCCAACTGCTGAACGACCCCCAGATCTCGCATATGAAACGCATGGGTCTGGAAAAGGCGTATGCTCCAGGCAATCTGCCAGACATGTCGGGTGAACCCGCTGGCGTCGGCCCAGTTGATCAGCATCAACAATGCCGGATACTCCAGCGTCAGCCAGGCCATCGCCGTCTCGATCGACACCGGCTCGTACGGCAGTGCCCCATCGACAAAATCAGGCAGGGTAAACATGTTCCGCGTCCCGGACAGCTTCTTCGTCGCGCGATAAGCTGTGTGCAGGTAATGATCGAGTAGCCGGTGCAACGCTGCCCGCTGTTCGGATTCGTCGTCTTCGTCCTGGACGAGTTCGGCCCCGTACAGTCGGAGCAGGTCATGACAGGAGTAACGGCTCGGGGCGGACTCGACCCACAAACTCGCGGAGTCCAGTTCACGCAGCAATACCTTTGTCACCCGAAGCGGCAACCCTATTAGACTCGCCGCGGCCAATACCGTCGTGCTGGTCCCTGGACACAGAGCCAGCAATCGAAACAGTCGCGCGGCGGGGGCCGAGAGTGCGCGGTAGGACCACGAAAAAACCGCCCGCAAATCCGTGAGCCCGTCGACATCGGCGAACGCGTCCAGAGAATCCCGCGACGCCGACAGTTCATCTCCCACCGTCGACAACATGAAACCCGGCCGACCCGCCGCATGCGCCGCGACCACCGCCAACGCCAACGGCAGCCCGCCGCTCAAGGTGACGATGTCGCGTACCGCCTCCGGTTCGGCGGCGATCCGCTCCGCGCCCAACCGGCACCGCAGGAATTCCTGCGCTTCCACTATCGACAGTGCGTCCAGTACGACGGTGCGCGCGCCCGTCGCGGCGACCAGGCCGGACAGCCGTGACCTACTGGTCACCAGTACCAACGAGTTCGGTCCGCCGGGCAGCAGCGGAACAACCTGTTCGCTGTCCCGCGCGTTGTCCAACACGATCAACAGTTTTCGCTCGGCCAACACCGTGCGGTACAACGCCGACAGTGACGCCACGTTCATCGACGAATCCTGCGGTGCGACGCCGAAGGCGTCCAGGATTTCTCGGATGGCGTCCATCGGATCCATGGCGGCACCGTTCACGTCGAAGCCACGCAGATTCACAAACACCTGGCCGTCCGGGAAGCGGTCGGCCACTCGATGCGCCCAGTGCACTGCCAGTGTCGTCTTGCCCATGCCTCCCATACCGCAGATCACGCCGACGACTCCTGCGGACGCTCCGCCCTCGCCGCCGACCAGGGATCCTCGCAATGACGTGAATTCCTCCTGGCGGCCGACGAAGACCGGCAGATCAATCGGCAACTGCGCCGGTGCCCTCGTCACACCAACGCCGACAGGCGTCGCGGACGGCTCACTCACGGCCGCCTGAGTAGCGGTCTCACCCACGCCGTCGCCGGCTACTGGCTCGTCGGCGGGCGTGTGGTCGATGAGGTGTGTGGGGGCCAGCAACCCAGGGTCGGCGATCAGGATGCGTTGATGCAACTCGCGCAACCCAGGACCGGGATCCACACCCAACTCATCCCGCAACAACACCCGCACCCGCTCGAACACCGCCAAGGCTTCCGCCTGCCGGCCCGACCGATACAACCCCAACATCAACAACTCCCGCAACCGCTCCCGCAGCGGCTCCTCCGCGACCACCCCCTCCAGTTCACCGACCAACTCACCACCGTCACCCAACTCGAACTCCAACCCGGCCAGGCCTTCCAGCACCCCGACCCACTCCTGCCGCAACCGCAACCGCTGACCCTCAACAAACCGACCCGACAACCCCGCCAACGCCTCACCCCGCCCCACCTCCAACGCCTCCCGCAAACACCGCACCGCAACCGCCAACTCCCCACGACCCCGCGCCGCCACCGCATCACTCAACAACCGCCGAAAACCCACCACATCCAACAACACGCCCTCCACCGCCACCGCATACCCACCACCCCGCGACACGATCACCGAACCACCCACCACCCGCCGCAACCGATGCACATACGTCCGAATCGTGCTCCGCGCCGTCGGCGGAACCGCCTCCTCCCACACCGCACCAGCAATATCCTCCACCGACACCGGACGACCCCACCCCAACAACAACACCACCAAGGTCACCCGCTGCTGCCGCGAACCAAGATCCAACTCCACCCCGTCACGCCACCCACGCACCGGACCCAACAACGAAAAATGCAAACCCGGCTCCACAACACTCCTCCACAGACGTCCTAGACCACCAAGCCAATCCTCAGGACAAATTACCTTACCGTTGAGATTCCCTTGCGGCCTCGAACAGGTGACATTGATTGATGACCAGCTCGCTGACCATCATAAATCGACGAGCCCGCCTTAACGGTTCCCTAACTGGCCGACACGCCACGCCAGCCGGGCCGTAGCATCCGGCCACCTGCTGGATGGCCGACCTGTCAGACACGGTCACTTCGGTCACCACTGCCGGACCCAGATCAGTACTTGCGGCCGATCATGAGGTGAGCCAGTTCCCGCAGTCCAGCCGATGCTGTCTCGTCGCTGCTGGCCGAGTCCAGGAAGTCCAACGCGAGTTCAGCCTCTGTCGAGGCGTTCTGCTCCGCCCATGCTCGTCCGCCGGCCCGTTCGATCAGGTCGGCCAGGTGGCCGAGGTTGCCGCACTCGTCGGTCGGCGTATGTAGGTACAGCTCGGCGAGCTGGTCCCCATAGCTCGTGCCCGAGCGCAGCGCGGCGACCACCGGCAGCGACTTCTTGCGATTGTGCAGGTCTGAATGAGCCGGCTTTCCGGTCTGCGCTGGATCGCCCCAGATGCCGAGCAGATCGTCGGTGAGCTGGAAGGCCTGGCCGAGATGCTCGCCGAAGCCGCGCATCAGGTGAGCGGTCGTGATGTCCGCGCCACCCGCCAGCGCGCCGAGCGCACACGAGACACCGAGCAGTTCGCCGGTCTTGTTTCCCGCCATGCCCCAGCACTCTTCGACCTCGACGTTGTCGCGATGTTCGAAGGAGATGTCGTCGGCCTGTCCGAGGCACAGCTTCACCACCGACTCGCCGAGCCACTCGACCGCCGTGCCGGGATTGAATGCCGTCCTGGCGACATACCGGGAGGCCAGCGCGAGCAGAGCGTCACCGGCCAGGATCGCCTCAGCGGTCCCGAACACCTTCCATGCCGTGGGGCGGTGCCTGCGCAGCTCGTCCTTGTCCATCACGTCGTCATGCAGCAGCGAGAAGTTGTGCACCAGCTCGACCGCGACCGCGGCCGGTATCGCCGCCTCGGCGTCACCGCCGACCGCGCAGGAGGACAGCAGTGCCAGCGCCGGGCGGATGGCTTTGCCCGCATCTCCGCGAGCCGGTTCGCCGTCCTCGGTCAACCAGCCGAAGTGGTAGCCCGCGATCTGCCGGAGCGCTCCGGGGAGCTGGCCGACCGCATCGCGCAGAGGGCCGTCAACGGTCGCGCGGCTCCAGGACAGTATTTCGCCGGCAGTGCGCCCGATGGGCGTCATCTCGATAGTCATCGACGTTCGCCTCACTGTCTTGTTCATTGCCAGGACTGGAATGAGAATTTGGGTTGGCTCCGGTACGGTACGACGAGTTTTCCTGTTCCGAATTCTGGAACGAACTGCCAGTGTCCAACTCAGGCGAATTACCGTTCGCCAGTGTTTACTCGCAGTGGCCTATGCTCGGCGCTCGACGGTCATCAGCAGATCGACGTAGTGATTGGTCGCGCCGATGACCTTCTTCGGCCGTGCCCCCGGCGCCAGCCTGAGCTTCCACTGTCCGAGCACCGTCGCCGCTATCACGCTGAGTTCCGTCCAGGCGAACGAACTCCCGACGCATTGCCGGTTGCCCTCGATGAAGGGGATGAAGGCTCCCTTGGGAAGTTCCCGGGCCGGTTTGCGAATCCACCGTTCCGGGTCGAACTTCAGTGGGTCGGGATAGACCTCCGGGTTGCGGTGTATCGCGGGCACGCTGAAGATCAGCTCTGCTCCGGCGGGCAGCCGCGTCTCCCCGAGCGTGACCTCCTTGGTCGTCCGCCGCATGAAGATACCGGCCGGCATCCCCAGCCGGAGCGTCTCGTTCAGTACGAGCGATGTGTAGTCGAACTTCGGGACGTCCTCGTACTCAATGGGGCGACCGCCCAGCCGCTCACTGATCTCGGCGTGTACTCGCTCATCGATGTCGGGGTTTTCCGCAAGGGCATGGAACAGCGCACAGAGGACGCCGCTGGTCGTCTCGGCGGCGGCAAGCATCAACGTCACGACTTCGTCACGGACCTGCTTGTCGGTCATTCCTTGACCGGTGTCGTCGTCGCGTGCGTTGATCAGCATGGTCAACAGATCATGGTGGTCCCCGCCGTCGGCTCGGTAGGAGCTGATGAGACGGTCCACGACATTGCGCAGCTGCGCCTGGCCGCTGTTGAACCGTCGGACACCCGGCAGCGGCAGCTTGAAGACGAAGTCGGGTAGCACGGTACGAAGGAGCACGCCGTTGAGGACCACCGGCAGGCAGGCCTTGACCTCGTCCAGCGAACGCCTACCGAGATCGGACGCGAACAACGTGCCGACGCCGATACTGAGCGTGAGGTCGCTGGCGGCCTGCTGGACGTCGATGACCTTGCCGGGTTGCCAACCCGCCAGCATGTCCTCGACCTTCTCGCGCATCACCTCGGTGTAGACACCGATCATCTTCTTGTGGAACGCGGGTTGGACCAGCCTGCGCTGGCGACGATTGAAGGCCCCGTTGGAGGTCAGCAGCCCGTTGCCGAGGAATCCGCGCATCTTGTCGAAGATCCGGCCCTTTTCGAAGCTGCCCGAATCGGTCACCAGCATCTGGTGCGCGAGCCGGGGACTGGTGACGACGTAGGCGCCACCCAGCGGCCCGAGGCGGACCTTGACCAGTTCGCCATGCTCGCGCAGGGAGGCCAGGTAAGCGATCAGATCCTTGCGGAACTTCAGCGCGTGACCGAGCAGGGGCAGTCCTCCCGGCGCGACCGGGGCAGTCGATGTCGTCACGGTTGGGATCGCTGTACTGGTCATGGCGTCCTCGTTCTCAGACTCGCGCTTCGATAGCACCTGCTGGATCCGAGTCGAGAGTCCCGCTCGGCCAGGTGGTGGTCAAAGTTCTGTTCCGAGTCTCGGAACAACAGGGAAGCCGAATGCCCTGGCAGACACCTGTTCACCGCCACGCGGTGACCCGGCGAGATGGTATGCCTGGCCGTGCGGGTTGTCCTCAGGCGCGCACGGAAGGCTCGCCCGCGCTGTCCAGCTGCCGGTCAAGGCCGGGGTCGGTGTGCTCAGCTGCGGTGTTTGCCCAGGTAGAAGCGGCCTTCGGCGCCAGCCCGGCTGATCGTTAACAACACGTATACAACGCGTAGACAGCGCCGTGGTGTGCTGATGACACGACCGGCAAGGCAGATCCAAGGGACCTCACATGTCCATTGGTACGAGGGTTTCGCGTCAAGAGTAATCAGGAGAGACGAATGTCCGTGCCGCAAAACGACTTCGAGACCTTGTTCACCGAGGGCGCACAACTGTCCTGCGGTGACGCTGTCGCGACGATGCGGGTCGTCAGCGCGGGTAACTTGCAGCTGCCGACGGGGCGAGTTGCGGTCACTGCCGCTCCGTACAGTCCCGACCCGCAGGTGTTCGCCACGCAGGTACCGCCGGGAACCTATCCGGTCCAGTTGGCGCGTGCGGACCTGAGCGGGGTCGAGGATTGGCGGCCTCGCGTCGTCGCGGCGGCCAAACTGGTCATCAGCGACGAACCAACGGTCACCTGGCGCCCTGCGCTGTTCGACGAGCCAGGAGCGGACGACCCCCGGACGGCCGTGTGCGCGATAGACGGCGGCACCGGATGTTTCGGATCCCCCGAGATCTTCGCCGCGATCCTGGCCAATCGCGATCGACATTTCCGCAGCGTCGTCAACACGGCTGCCTACGCGGGTGAGGACAGCACGGCCACGTATGCCGACTCGGATCTCGGCGCCAGCGTGGTGGTCTTCGCCTCCGGCTGGGGCGATGCGTCCTACACCACGTGGGCCGGTTACGCGGCGAACGGAAGCCACACCTGCTTCGTCACCGATTTCGACATCTTCAACCTCGACGTCTTCGCCGGCGACGAAGGCGAGGACGACGAGGACGAACTCGAACTCGAACTCGAAGACGACGAGTAACGCCGCACGCGGACTGTGCGGCACCCGATCACTCCACAGTGGAGGTAGGCCTGATGAGCACCCCTGACAACCGAGACGCGTACGCCCGTCCGGCAGTGGACAACGACCCGGTCGAGCTTGCCGAGTGGTATCGGTCGCAGTTCGGTTGGCACGTCCGCCTCGACGGCGACATCGTCCATCTCCGGCTGGACCACGGGATGATGGCCTTCCTCGTGCCGTTCAGCCGGGTCACCGAAGTCTTCTGGGCGCGGCGGCGCCTTGATCTGCTCGGACCGGTCCTACTCGTGCGCGGCGCGGCTTCGCACGTGGTTCTGCTGGCGGACAGCAACGACGTGGTCCTCAGCCAGCAGGACCTTCCTGCCGGGACCGGCCTGCTACGGGCTCCGTCCTGGCTCCAGCTACCGTCGGACGGCCAGGGTTCGGCCGCCACCCGCTGGCTGGAGGAGCCGCGGTCGACGACGCGGTGGCTGCCGTCCGCGACCGCCGTGCTCAGAGCCGTCATCATGGCGACTTCCGTTGAACGGACCATCGGTGTTCCGTCTCGGCAGGCGAGCGTCATTCACCGCGACAACCGGGCGCACGAAGCAGTGGCCGAATCCGGCGAAACCCTGCGACGCCGGATCGCTTGACGGATCAGCTGTCCCACCCGTCGCCCGACGACCCCCGAGCCTCTGCGGCCGGCCTGACCGGTTCCTGGTCAGGCCGGCCGCAGACCGATCAGATCGGAGATCCGCGGCCCGCACGAACCGTGGTCGACTTCGTGCGGGCCAGCGCCGAGGGCGCTACCGGCTCAGCCGAGTTGGGCGGGGGCCTTGTCGGGCTCGTGCTGGTAGGGGCCGATGCCCGACAACGCCAGCTCGATCGCGTCGGCTATCGCGCCGCCGGAGTAGCCGAGTTTCTCCAGGATCTGCTTGCGACTGGCCTGCGGCACAAAGCTCCTCGGCAACCCCAAATTGTGCACCGGAACGAGAATCCCGGCATCGGTGACGGCCTGGGTGAGCAGGCTGCCGGCACCACCGCTGCGGCCGCCGTCCTCGACGGTGATCACGAGACGATGGTCGCGGACGAGTTCGGTCAGGCCCCGATCTGCCGGGATCACCCAGCGTGGGTCGACGACGGTCACCCCGATTCCCCTCGCGGACAGCAGGGAGGACGCTTCCACACAGGCTTCGGCGACCGGTCCCATCGCGACGATGAGAACCTCGGCATCGGGTTCTTCACGGAGGATGTCGATCGAGCCGACCCTCCGCACCGCCTCGATCGGCTCGGCGGCAGTGGCTTTGGGAAAGCGCACGACCGTCGGCCCGCTGGTGACGGCGACGGCTTCGCCAAGGAGTTCGCGGAGTTGCTCGCAATCGCGGGGAGCGGCGACGCGGAGACCGGGCACGGCCGCGAGCAGTCCGAGGTCCCATACGCCGTGGTGGCTCGGACCGTCCGGTCCGGTGACCCCGGCACGGTCGAGCACGAACGTCACCGGCAGGCGATGCAGCGCGACATCCATGAGCACCTGGTCGAACGCCCTGTTGAGGAAGGTCGCGTACACCGCGACCAGCGGATGGCAGCCGCCCAGCGCGAGGCCTGCGGCCGAGGTGACCAGGTGCTGTTCGGCGATGCCGACGTCGAAGACCCGGCTGGGAAAACGTTCGGCGAAACGACCGAGACCGGTCGGCAGCAGCATGGCGGCCGTGAGGCAGACCAGATCGGGCCGCTGCGCGCCGAGTTCGGTGACCTCCTCGGCGAAGACGTCGGTCCAACTGCGCGCGGGCGCGGTGAGCGGCACACCGGTGACCGGGTCGATCACCCCGACCGCGTGGAAGCAGTCGGCCTGGTCCGCCTCTGCGGGGGCAAATCCCTTTCCCTTGCGGGTCAGGCAATGGACGACGACCGGACCGCCCGTGCTCCTCGCCTCCTGGAAGGCCTGCTCAAGCTCGTCGATGTCGTGGCCGTCGACCGGGCCGAGGTAGGTGAACCCAAGCTGTTCGAACAGGTTCGCCCCGCCCGAGCTGTCCGCGCCCGAGTTCTCGCGCAGCGCGCGCAGGTGATCGGCGACGGCGCCGCTGGACGGTGCGTAGGCGCGGCCGTTGTCGTTGAGCACCACGACCACGGATCGACGGGACGCACCGAGGTTGTTCATCGCCTCCCAGCACATCCCGCCGGTCAGCGCACCGTCACCGACGACCGCGGCGATCGAGCGTCCACTGACACCCAGTACCTCGTCCGCCTTTGCCAGCCCGTCCGCATAGGACAGAGCGGTGGAGGCATGGGAGTTCTCGATGACGTCGTGCACCGATTCGATCTGACTCGGATAGCCGGAGAGTCCGTCCCTGGTCCGCAACTGGTCGAATCCGGCCGCCCGACCGGTGACGATCTTGTGAACGTAGGACTGGTGCCCGGTGTCGAACAGGATCCTGTCCGTCGGGGACCGGAACACCCGGTGCAGAGCCAAGGTCAGCTCCACCGTCCCCAGGTTGGCGCCGAGATGCCCTCCGCTGCGGCTGACCTTCTCGATCAGGAAGGCGCGGATCTGCGCGGCGAGCGAGGTCATTTCACCGGTATCCAGCCCGCGGAGTCGCACAGGATGCGAAAGCGCAGTCAGCGCGTTGCGCGGGAACGGAACCGTGGCCACGTCTGCTGGAAGTGCGTTCATGTCGTCATCACCCCTAGTGCGAACAGGAATATTCATTCCAGGATCGTGACCTCAGCCAGGAGTGAGTGCCAGCTTCCGTTCTGTGACGCGGAACACCAACTCGCCGCCGCCTTCCATCAGTCCTAGCCTTTGGATGAATCGCCATCCGCGAAGGAGATGATCCTGATGCAGTCACCCGAGCGACGGGTTCTACTTGCCGCACCACGCGGTTTCTGTGCCGGGGTGGACCGCGCGGTGGCAACGGTGGAGAAAACCCTCGCCGCCTACGGGTCCCCTGTCTACGTTCGCAAGGAAATAGTGCACAACAAGTACGTGGTCGAAGATCTGAAGCAGCGGGGCGCGGTCTTCGTCGATGAACTGGACAAGGTTCCCGAAGGCGCGACGGTCGTCTTCTCCGCGCACGGGGTCTCCCCCGCTGTCCGCGCCGAGGCGAAGGCACGCGGACTGCGTGCGATCGATGCCACCTGCCCGCTGGTGACAAAGGTGCATCAGGAGGTCGTCCGCTTCGCCGCCGATGGATACAAGATCCTCCTCGTTGGCCACGAAGGACACGAAGAGGTCGAAGGAACCATGGGTGAGGCACCCGATCGGGTGACACTGGTCGATACCGCGCAGGACGCCGCGAATGTCGAGATCGGCGACCAGGATCGGGTGATCTGGCTGTCGCAGACCACGCTGAGCGTTGACGAGACGGTGGAACGGGTGGAGCAGCTCGGCGACCGGTTCCCCGGCTTGGAGCATCCCCCGAGCAGTGACATCTGCTACGCGACGACGAACCGGCAGATGGCGGTCAAGAAGCTGGCCCCGGAATGCGAGTTGGTACTGGTGGTCGGCTCACGGAACTCCTCGAACTCCCAGCGTCTCGTCGAAGTGGCGACACAGGCCGGCGCTGACGCGGCCTATCTCATCGACACCGTCGAGGAGATCGACCCGAACTGGCTGGCCGGAGTGCACACGGTGGGCGTGAGCAGCGGTGCGTCCGTACCCGAAACCCTGGTGCAGCAGGTCCTGCGTTATCTGGCCGAGCAGGGCTGGCCGGAGCCGGAAGAGATCGTCACGGCCGAAGAACGCCAGGTATTCGCCCTACCACGCGCGCTGCGCAACTGAGCTTGCCGCGCGCCGCCGTATCAGCTGACAACACGAGACAGTCGAGTAAGTGACACTGGTTGAGGGGACATGAGATGACCAATACGGTTTCCTTGGGAATGCCCGTAGCCCCGGCACTGGGTGCAGTGTCACGTAGCGGGCGGAGGGTGACCCGACAGCTCAATGTCGGGGGCGTCGGGGTGGGCAGCGGCTTCCCCGTCTCGGTCCAGTCGATGACGACAACGGTCACCGCGGACGTGGACAAGACGCTGCAGCAGATCGCGGAGCTGACCGCGGCCGGCTGCGATATCGTCCGGGTCGCCTGCCCTTCGCAGGACGACGCGGACGCGCTGGCCACGATCGCCGCCAAGGCGAAGATCCCGGTGATCGCCGATATCCACTTCCAGCCCAAGTACGTGCTCACCGCGATCGAGGCAGGCTGCGCCGCTGTCCGGGTGAACCCTGGGAACATCAAGAAGTTCGACGACCGTATCAAGGAGATCGCGGCGGCGGCGAAGGATCACGGGACCCCGATCCGCATCGGGGTGAACGCTGGCTCGCTGCACCCGAAACTGCTGGCAAAGTACGGGCGGGCAACCCCTGAAGCGCTGGTCGAATCGGCTCTGTGGGAGGCATCGCTGTTCGCAGAGCACGACTTCCATGACCTGAAGATCTCGGTGAAGCACCACGACTGCACGGTGATGATCGAGGCGTACCGGCAGTTGGCCGAACAATGCGACTACCCACTGCACCTCGGCGTCACCGAAGCCGGCCCCGAGTTCCAGGGGACGATCAAGTCCGCCTCGGCGTTCGGCGCGCTGCTCACCCAGGGGATCGGCGACACGATCCGGGTTTCGCTCTCGGCTCCGCCGGTGCAGGAGGTCAAGGTCGGCTCGGCGATCCTGGAGTCGCTCGGGCTGCGGCCCCGCACCCTGGAGATCGTGTCCTGCCCGTCGTGCGGGCGGGCACAGGTGGACGTGTACAAACTGGTCGCCGAGGTTGAAGCCGCCCTCGACGGACTGGACGTACCACTGCGGGTGGCCGTCATGGGTTGTGTCGTCAACGGTCCCGGCGAGGCACGGGAAGCCGATCTCGGCGTGGCCTCGGGCAACGGCAAGGGCCAGATCTTCGTCAAGGGCACCGTCGTGCGCACCGTGCCGGAGAGCCAGATCGTCGAGACCCTGATCGAAGAGGCGCTTCGGCTGGCCGAGGAGACCGCCGATGTCTGAGGCACCGACCATCGAGACTCGCAAGATCGACCGGGTGGTGATCCGCTTCGCCGGCGACTCCGGCGACGGAATACAACTGGCCGGGGACAGATTCACCTCCGACGTCGCGGCCTTCGGCAACGACCTCTGCTCGATGCCGAACTTCCCCGCGGAGATCCGGGCACCGCAGGGCACCCTGCCAGGTGTGTCCAGCTTCCAGCTGCACTTCGCCGACCACGACATCCTCACTCCAGGAGACCGGCCGAACGTGCTGGTCGCGATGAACCCGGCGGCCCTGCGGGCGAACGTCGGAGACCTGGCCGCCGGGGGCATCGTCATCGTCAACACCGACGAGTTCTCCGAGCGGAACCTCATCAAGGCCGGGTACCGGGCCGACCCGCTGGAAGACGGCTCGTTGGCCGCCTGCCAACTGCACAAGGTGGCCATGGCGACCATCACCCGAGGCGCGCTGGCGGAGACCGGGGTGTCGAAGAAGGATGCCGAACGTGCCAAGAACATGTTCGCGCTCGGCCTGCTGTGCTGGATGTACAACCGCTCGGCCGAAGGCGTGGAACGCTTTCTGCGCGAGAAGTTCGCGGCGCGGGCGGACCTCGCCGAGGCCAATCTGCTCGCCTTTCGTGCCGGCTGGAACTACGGGGAGACCACCGAGTACTTCGCGGTGACCTATCAGGTGGCCCCGGCCAAGCTCCGCGCCGGCAACTACCGGCAGATCACCGGCAACACGGCGATCGCCTACGGCATCATCGCCGCGAGCCAGCTCAGCCGACTTCCGGTGGTACTCGGGAGCTACCCGATCACCCCGGCGTCGAGCATTCTGCACGAGCTGGCCAAACACAAGGACTTCGGCGTCACCACCATCCAGTCGGAGGACGAGATAGCCGCGATCGGCGCAGCACTCGGCGCGTCCTACGGTGGCGCGCTCGGCGTCACGACGACATCGGGACCGGGCGTCGCGCTGAAGTCCGAGACCATCGGGCTCGCGGTGATGACCGAACTCCCGCTGATGGTCGTCAACGTCCAGCGCGGCGGCCCTTCGACCGGGCTGCCGACCAAGACCGAGCAGGCCGACCTGCTCCAGGCGATGTTCGGCCGCAACGGGGAATCTCCCGTACCGATCATCGCGCCCCGGTCCCCCGCCGACTGCTTCGCGGCCACCGTGGACGCCGCGCGGATCGCGCTGACCTATCGGACGCCGGTCCTGTTGCTGTCGGACTGCGCGCTCGCGAACGGTTGCGAGCCGTGGCTGATCCCCGAGGTCCACGAGCTGCCGGATCTGTCGGTCACCTTCGCCACCGAGCCGAACGCCCCGGACGGGTCCGGCACCTTCTGGCCGTATGTGCGGGACCCTGAGACCTTGGCCCGCGCGTGGGCCGTACCCGGCACTCCGGGCCTCACCCACCGCATCGGGGGGCTGGAGAAGCAGGATGGCAAGGGCGAGATCTCCTACGATGCCGACAACCACGACCGGATGGTGCGGCTGCGGCAGGCCAAGATCAACGGGATCGTCGTGCCGGATGCCACGGTGGACGACCCGTCGGGCGCGGCGAAGGTGCTCGTGCTCGGCTGGGGCTCCACCTATGGCTCGATCGGTGCGGCCTGCCGCCGGGTACGCCAGCTCGGGCGGCCGATCGCGCAGCTGCACCTGCGGAACCTCAACCCCTTCCCGGCGAACCTCGGCGAGGTGCTGCGGTCCTACGAGCAGGTGGTGGTGCCCGAACTCAACCTCGGCCAGCTCGCGCTGCTGTTGCGGGCGAAGTACCTCGTGGACGTCGTCAGCTACACGAAGGTGGCCGGGCTTGCGTTCAAGGCCGAAGAGCTGGAGAACGTACTCATCGACATCATGACGGGGATCTGCTCATGACCGCGATCGACATCGGCATGCCCGGCCTGACCGGAGTGCCCACCGCCGAGGAACCACAGAAGGCCAAGGACTACAAGTCCGACCAGGAGGTCCGCTGGTGCCCCGGCTGCGGCGACTACGTCGTGCTCAACGCGGTGCAGTCGTTCCTGCCGACGTTGGGCCTCAAGCGGGAGAACATCGTGTTCGTCTCCGGGATCGGGTGCTCGTCCCGGTTCCCCTACTACCTGAACACCTATGGATTCCACTCCATCCACGGGCGCGCTCCGTCGATCGCCACCGGCCTCGCGGTCGCCCGTCCCGACCTGTCGGTCTGGGTCGTCACCGGTGACGGCGACGCGCTGTCCATCGGCGGCAACCACCTGATCCATACGCTGCGGCGCAACGTGAACGTCAAGATCCTGCTGTTCAACAACCGGATCTACGGTCTCACGAAAGGCCAGTACTCCCCCACGTCGGAAGTCGGAAAGGTCACGAAATCGACGCCGCTCGGCTCGGTCGACACGCCGTTCAATCCGGTCTCACTGGCCATCGGTGCCGAAGCGTCCTTCGTTGGCCGGGCGCTGGACTCGGATCGTCAGGGGCTCACCGAGGTGCTGCGAGCCGCCGCGGAGCACCGAGGGTCCGCGCTGGTGGAGATCTACCAGAACTGCCCGATCTTCAACGACGGCGCCTTCGACGGGCTCAAGGACCCGAACACACGGGACGACCGACTGATCCGGCTGCGACACGGCGAGCCGATTCGATTCGGCGCGGACGGCAGCCTCGGCATCGCCCGCGATCAGCGAACCGGCGCCCTGCGCGCCACGGAGTCCGCAGTGGACACCCTGACGCACGACGCGACCATCGAGGATCCGACGTACGCCTTCGGGCTGTCCAGACTGGCCGAGAGCGACCTCGGCCGCACCCCGATCGGGGTGTTCCGGTCGGTGGCTCGCCCCACCTACGACGATCTCGTCCGTGCCCAAGTGGCCCGAGCGGCCACCGCAACGCCAGATCTCACCGCACTACTGCGCGGCAAGGACAGCTGGACCGCGGCCTGACCCAGCCGATCTTCAGAGGTCCCTCGGTCAGAATGTGGCGATCGGGTTGACCGGGCTGCCGGACGTACCGGCGAAGCGGACCGGCGCGACCGCGAGGTGGAAGTCCCACTGGCCGAGCGCGGCAGCCGTCCTCGCGCAGGCCTCCAGGTCGCAGTTGTCGAGCAGCCACAGACCCATCGCAACGAGGCTCACGGCGTGAATCGGCATCAACACGTCTTGGTACCCCGACGGCTGAACATCCTGGGGAGTGTCGGCGCCGATCAGCGCGACCTCCCGTTCATGCAGCCACGGCAGGCAGGACGCGTGCCAGCCGGCCTGCGTGAAACCGCTGGCCGCACCGGCCTCGTGCCGGGCGCGGCCATAGCCGGTCCGCAGGAGTACCGCATCGCCGGCTCGCACCCGCACACCCTGGCGACGCTCGGCCTCCTCGAGATCGTCGGGAAACACGCCCTGCCCCGGTTCCAACCACGGCACATCGCGGACCCCCGCAATGTCGAGCAGGACACCGCGCGTGATGATCCCGTTCGCCGCCGCCGTGACGGCCGCCCACGCCGATCCCGTTGCGGCGTCGACCAACGAGTGCGACCGCCCGTTGTACATCGTGCCGTCCCAGAAGAGGTGGCACGGCGAGTCGACGTGGGTGAGGGTGTTGCCGTGGAAGGTGATGCCGAGCCGCTCGGAGGAAAAGCCCCAGCGCCGGTCGGCGTGGAATGCGGCCACCGGCATGTTCTCGGCACCCGGCATGTCCGCGGCGCAGGGGCACGTCGTCGTCGACCGCTCCATGTCCTCCGGTACGGCCACCTCCCATGCGCACGACACGCTCCTGCCGTGGCGCACGGCCCGCGCCGCGGCCAGCCGGACGTCGTCGGTGATGTGGTTCAGAGTGCCGAGTTCGTCGTCCTCGCCCCACCGCCCCCAGTTCGACAGCGTGCTGAAGTACCCGAGCACGTCGTCCTGTGCGGGCATCGGTCGCTCTGCCGTCATCCCAGCATCAACTCCTCCGGTCACGCGGTTTGCGAGGCACCAGGGCCCGCTGAACCGGCCTGACACTAGATCAGCGGGCCAGCAGCAGCCGGTCAGGGCCGGGCCGATCGCTGATCAGCCCGGCGTTCCGCACGCGAGCGGCATCATCGACACACTTCAGGATCGACTGACATAAACTCATCTGCACAATCCGCGGGTTTTAACAAAAATGAGTCAGCCAAATAAGGCGGAATTAAACTAATCAATACGCCGTCATGTGAGCACAAACACTTCGAGATATCCAGACTTCCGAACAATCACATAATCGGCTAACGTCGTAATCGCCGTACCATTCTTATACTTCGCGCAGTACAAATAGGAGACGAAATGAAACTCTTCCGACTCGTCACGACGGCGGCCGTAGTTGCGGCATTCCTTGCCGGGGGTGTCGCATTGACGACCGCATCCGCCTCGGCGGCCACGATGCACCCAGCCACCACAGCCGCCGCAGCCAAGCCGGCGTGCATTCCCGCCTGCGACTGGTGAGCCGCGCACCGGTCCGGACATGAATGCGAGAGGGTGGGAAGCCAATTTCGGCTTCCCACCCTCTGGCATTTCATAAAAGACGCGAAAACCGAAGACCGCATAGGGGGCCGTGGCCCGGTGGCTCAGTCGGCCCCCTACGTCACTTCGAACCTCAGTCGTGCCAGTAACCGTGGTCGTGGTCGTGCTTGTGCCAGCACTTGTCGTGGTGCTTGTGCTGTGTCGGGCAGCAACAGGGCGGCGGCGGGCAGGGCGGTGTGCTGACCGGAGGAGTGACCGGCGGCGACACGATGATCGGCGGCACCACCGGCACGGGTTTCGACGGCGGTGTGCTGACCGGCGGCGGACTGGCCGGAGGCGGCGGTGTGCTCACCTTCGGCGGCGGCGGGCTGGCCGGTGGCGGAACCGGTACCGGCCGCCGAGTCACCGGCGGCTTCGCCGCAACGGGCACCACGATTCGGGCCGGCGCCGTGGTGGCCGGAATGACAGTGGGCATCGGTGGTGGCGTGGTCAGGCTCGGCAATGGCGCCGGCGGTGCGACCGGACCTGACGAACGCGGCGGTGCGCTCGGCGGTGTCGAGGACGATGTCGGCTCGGAGACCATGCCGCTGGCGGCCGGTGGCGCGCCAGGATGGCCGGAGAGCACGGCGGCGACGAATGCCAGCGCGCCAATACCGACCAGCGCCGTCGAGCCGACCAACATCTTGCCCCGCAGGGCACTTGAGAGCGTGCCGGACAACTTGGCGGTCCATGCGCTCAGCGCGGGAACGGCGGCGTGCGCGGCGCCCGGTGTGAGCGCGAGATAGCCGGCAACACCGGCACCGAGCACCAGCGGCGCAATGATCGCCCGCAGCGAAGCATTGACGTCGGCGAGTTCGGTGACGAGCGAGCGGCAGCTCTCGCATTCGTCGAGATGGGCGGCGACCTGCCTGCTGTGCTTCGGGGTAAGGCCACCGCGTACCCAGGCGCCGAGCCGGCCGGCGTTCAGCCGGCAGGCCGGCTCGGGAACCTCCGCGATATGGGCCTGCACATAGGCTTCTCGCAGACCCTCCCGCGCTCGTGCGTGCAGCGAGGCGACACCGCTCGCGGTCATGCCGAAGATCCCGGCCATGTCCGATGTCGACTCGCCCTCGATGTCGCAGTGCCAGATGACCGCGCGCCACCGCTCGGGCAGGCCGGCGAATGCCTTGGCCACCAACGACTTCTCCAGATCGGCGACGGCCGGGTCCGTGAACGGGATACCGGGATCGTGCTCGGTGACGTCCTCGGTCCGGTCCAGCTTGCGATCCCGGCGAGACCGGTCATAGGCAACGTTGCGGACCGACGTCAGCAGATACGCGCGAAAGGCATCCTCGGGACCGCGGCCGGCACGCAGGATCTCCAGGACCCTGGCGAAGGACTCGGCCACCAGATCATCGACGTCAGCGGTGGACCTGCTGAGCGTCCTTGCGAGGTTGCGGGCGGCCGACACGTGCCGCTCGTAAAGGGTGCCGTAAGCATCCGCGTCCCCGGCACGAACCGCGGCGATGAGTTCCGCATCGCTGGGGCCCGCGTGGTCGACAGGAGCAGCCGACATGTGTTTCACCCACTCTCGATGAGCGCGCGCACCGACACAGCCGTTGACAGATGTGTGAACGCGCCGAATGGCTCGACAACCGAGTCTACCGACCACAAGGGTGTCTCCGAGGGCCAGATTTCCTTCCCCTGCGGGGATTAAATCGGCTGTTTCGAGAAATGAGGCCTGCCGGAACTTCTGCCAGGCCTGACGAAGAAGACGACAAGAGAGAGTGGATCGTGATCGGAGTCACAGTACCGGGATGCACCTGCCGGTCGTGCGTCTTGCCGGTACAGCTCGAAAACCGAGGAACTGACAGAGGAGCACATCGTGGACAGGCAGCACACGACCATCACCGCCCCAGCCATCTTCGGCCTGCTCGGCAAGGATGGCGTCGCCACTCCCGTGCCCGCGCAACTGCGATACCGCACGCAGGACCCGTTCGCAATCACCATCTCGTTTGCGGTCGGCCCCGGCCGCGTGATCGAGTGGATGCTGGACCGGGACCTGCTGACCAGCGGTATCACCGCACACGCAGGTCAGGGAGACATTCGGATCATGCCCGCGCCGAACCAGCCCGAACTGGTATTCATCGGACTGAATTCACCATCCGGCAAGGCGGCCCTGCGAACCTTCGCCATCGATCTCACCGAGTTCCTGCACCGGACCTACGACCTGGTTCCGGAGGGCACCGAAGAACTGTGGAGCGATATGGACGGTCTGCTGGCCCAGTTGTTGGCCGACCGATGATCCTGACCGTAAGGCATTCAGGAGAACGCTCGACCGAAAGAGCGGGGAACCGTACGCTCTGGTTCCGGCTGCCGTGACCGATCCTCGCGCACGGGGAGGACGAGGCCGCAGACTGCTGATTCGCTCGGATCGACAATCCTGCTGACTCACTGGAACCTGTAGCGGATCACCTGAGACTCAGCGGCTCCGGACGGCCGAGATCATCGGTCGCATAGCCAACCACGACGTCCAGAAGCACATTCCTGGTTGGTTGGGTATGCCGATGGTATGGAAACGTCACATACTGAATCCGCGTCAAGCGCGCCAACGGCGAGCGAAGCGCCACTACGCTGACCGGAGATACCGCACAGCCATGTCGAACTGGCCCTGATCGAGGCCGAGGGGCTCGCCAGCCGGATCGACGAGCCGTAAACGTTGCGGCAGGGACGAAAACCACTGACGCCGACGCCTTCGGGCCGGCCACCCCAACGTTCGGTGACATCAGCGCATCCCGCGGCCCTCGTGCGCGATGTTCGATACCGCGGTTCGGCACGCCAGACAGTGCTGCGAAGCACGCGCATCGGCGGCGGACACCGGCAAACGCCGAACCTTCCCCTGAGCGACGGTCAGCTCCCTGCTCGCGCGGGTGCCGAGGTCGCGTTCCCGTGGAGTCGAGCGGGATTGCTGAAGGTGTTGACGGCCTGGTGGACGAAGAGGTTGCGCACCAAGGCGAACTCCGGGTGATCAGTTGGATGTGACGGGACTGATTCAGCTGACCTTGCTGTCGACGAGTTGGGCGATCATCAGGTCGAGGTCGAGGCAGTGGCTTTCGGTGCCGAAGGGCACCAGTTCGGTGGTCTGCCGAAGGAAGTCGGCCAGCACGTCGCTGTCGACCCGCAGTGCGGCGGTGCCGCCGGGTGAGCTGAGTTCGATGAGGGTGCCGGTCTCGTCGGTCGGGTCCGGGCCGATCCGGACGTCGCCGATGCCGGCGCTGCGGCACAGCCCGTCGGCGACCAGGTCTCGGCCGACGACCCATTCGACGTTCTCGTCGGCGAAGGCGATGACGACCGCGTAGGGGTCGGTGGCGCGGTAGCTCAGCTGGGTGTCGACCTGCTCGCCGGCTCCGGCGACCAGAACCGTCATG
>DATATE010000272.1:0-51061 GCA_036268955.1 Pseudonocardiaceae bacterium | reverse complement strand
TGTGCTTGATCCGCCGTCGGTGGGGGCGTGGGATGTGCGGCGGGTGCCGGAGGTGTATCGCTTTTTGAGTCAGGCTCGGCATGTGGGGAAGGTGGTGTTGTCGGTTCCGCGTCGGGTGGATCGGGATGGCACTGTGTTGATTACCGGTGGTACTGGTGTGTTGGGTGCGATGTTGGCTCGGCATCTGGTCACCGAGCATGGGGTGCGGCGGTTGCTGTTGCTGAGCCGGCGTGGTGGTGCGGCCGAGGGCGTCGCGGAGTTGGTGGCCGAGCTGACCTCGTTGGGCGCCGTCGTGGACGTGGTGGCGTGTGACGCGGCGGATCGGGCGGCATTGGCGACGGTGTTGGCTGGCATTCCGGCCGAGCACCCACTGATCGGTGTGGTGCACGCTGCGGGTGTGCTGGGCGACGCGGTGTTTGCCGCGGTCACTGTTGAGCAGTGGGATTCGGTGTTGCGGGCGAAGGTCGATGCGGCGTGGAATCTGCATGAGTTGACTGCTGGGTTGGATCTGTCGATGTTCGTGATGTTCTCGTCGGCGGCCGGTATTTTCGGTTCGCCCGGTCAGTCGAACTACGCTGCCGCCAATACCTTCCTCGATGCGTTGGCCCAGCACCGTCAACACCTAGGACTGGTGGGCACGTCGTTGGCCTGGGGGTTGTGGGGCGAGAAAACGGGTATGACGCGGGAGTTGGACGAGCGGGAGACCGCTCGGATGGCTCGGCAGGGGTTCGCGCCGATCGCCTCGCGGGACGGGATGGCCCTGTTCGACGCCGCGCTGGCCTCCGGTCACGCACTGCTGGTGCCGGCCAGGATCGACTTGGCCGCGGTCGCCTCGTCGGGGTTCGTGCCGGACATTTTCCGGCAGGTCGTCCGGGCTGCTCGGCGGACGGTCAGCGCGGACGCGCCGGACGGCCTGTCGACGCTGGCCGCCCGGCTCACCGGCCACAGCCCCGCCGAACAGGACCAGATCACCCTGGAATTCGTGCGGACCCAGGCCGCGATCGTGCTCGGCCACGACAGCGCCGTGACGATCCCGCCGGATCAGACGTTCAAGGACCTGGGCTTCGACTCACTGACCGCGGTGGAATTCCGCAACCGGCTGCAGGCCAGCACCGGCCTGAAACTGCCCGTGACCACCGTGTTCGACCACCCCACCCCGCAGGCGCTTGCCGGCTACGTCCTACAGAACACGCCGGGGGTGTCCGACACGGCCAGGACGACCGAGGCCGAGGAGTACTCGGAGTCCTACGTCCGCCGACTGCTACAGCGGCTGCCCATCCAGGTGCTGCGCGAGTCCGGACTGGTGGACACCGCGCTCAAGCTGGCCCGCACGGTCGAGCAGACCGGCGGCGACTCGTCCACGGAGGCCGAGGACCTCGCTGAACTCGACATCGAGGAACTCATCGACTTGGCGATGGAGCGGTGACGATGACGGCTTCGGACCTGACGGCGGAGGACCGGGTGGACCAGGTGGGCAAGCCCGACGACCTGGTTGGTGAGTTGGTGTCCTGGGCGCGCGGGCTGCGCTACCCGGACATCCCTCCGAGTACGGCGGCCCTTGCGGTGAGCCAGATCATCGCCGGCCTGGCCACCGTGCGCGCCTCGATGGCGCATCCGCTCGGTCGCGGCCTGGTCGCCGCGTTTGGACGGCCCCTGGCCGGGGACGATCCGAAGCGGTCCGCGCACGTCCTCGCCGCGCTGTCGATGTGTCTTGAGTACGACGAGATCGCGTACTCCGGGCACCCGTCGGCGTCCTGTGTCAACGTCGCGCTCTCCTATGCCGTGCCGCAGCGGTTGGACGGTCGGCAGCTGATCGCCGCGGTGGTCGCGGCCAACGAGTGCGCGACCCGGTTCCAGGCAGCCATGTTGCTCGGCTCCTTCTTCCGTGGCCAGAGCGCGACCTACACCCACCTGGTCGGCGCCGTCGCGGCCCGGATGCACGCTCAGCAGGCGGACATCCGGGCCTGGCGCGACGCGATGGGCCTGGCGTTCGGCATCCTGCCGGCACCGGTGGACACGGCCTTCCTGTCCAGTGACGCAAAGGTGTTCGTCGCGGCCACGCCCGTGCGGATGGCGCTGGACGCCTGCGACGCGGCATTGGCCGGGCTGACCGGACCGCGGCACGTGCTGGAATGTTCGGACGGCGTACTCGAACGGTTCTCCGACGCGCCGATGCCGGACGCGGTGGTCGCCCGACTTGGCGAGCGCTGGCATACCGACACGCTGTCGTTCAAGCAGTACCCGGCCAGCGGATACCTCCAGTCGACGTTCGAGTGCGTCGAGCGGATCGCCACGCGGCTGGGCCGGGTCGGGCCGGAGGACGTGGTCGGCATCCGGGTGCATGCGTCCATCCTGACCTGTCTGCTCCAGCAGAAGTCCGATCCGTTCCTCGCGGCCGACCAGGTCAGCGTGTCCGCGCTGACCTTCTCCGCGGGTTACGGGATCGCCACCATCCTGCTGACCGGTTCGTTCACCCCGCGCGACCTCGCGGGTGACGGGGTGCGCGACGCGGACCGCTGGGCCCTGGCGAAGAAGGTCGAGGTCTGCCACGACCAGGAGCTGACGATGCGCATGATCGCGGCGACGGTGCCGCTGGGCGAGGCGCTTCGGCAGGCGGGTCGGCGGGCTCTGCAAGTGCCCGCCATCAAGGCGTTCGGCGACGCCGAGGCCGTGCTCGATGCATTGGGCCCGCCCGCTGACTCGTTCACCGACGCCACCATGGCCATCGGCGCTCGGGTCGAGGTCGAGTTGCGGGACGGGTCCGTGCTGGTCGAGCGGGTGGACCAGGCCACAGGAATGGCCGGGCCGGCGACCCGGCGCGACCACCGGGAGATCGTCGCCGAGCGGTTCCGCGCCACTGGCGGGCCCGTCGAGGTATTGCGAAATCTCGACCGCCTTGACGAACTCGACGCCGACGAACTGAATCGAACCGTGACTGATGCGCTTGCCTGAAAGCAAAATGATCACTGCTAACATCTGTTCATGTGAGATCAAAAAGGGGAAACGGCGGTACCATGTTCGAGCGATTCGTTAGCCTGGGACCCCGTTCACCCAAACGGGTATCCGTGGTCGCGCTGCTGACGCTGCTGGCCGGGGCCGCTTTCGCGTTGCTGCTACAGAGTCCGTTTCCGGCCGGCGGTTACACGGCCCCAGGATCTCAATCGGCTCAGGCCGATAATATTCTGCAGGGCCATTTCAACGCCTCCGGCATGCCCGTTATCTTCGAGGTGACCGCCGTCGGCGGGATCGACAGCCCGGCGGCGCGTGCCCGCGGCGAGCAGATCGTGCGGGCGCTGAACGCCTCGGGCCAGGCCGGCCAGGTGGTGGCGTACTGGAACCTGCCGCCCGGCACCGCCCGGTCGGCGCTGCGCAGCGATGACGGCAAATCCGCCGTGGTCACGGCCCTGATCTCAGGTGGGGACAGCTACGCTCCTGGGCGGGCGAACACCATTGCCCAACCGCTGGTCGGCGACCGGAACGGCGTCGACGTCAAGGTGGGCGGCCAGGCGATCGTCTACTACGAGGATTTTCAGACGATCCTGAAGAACGCGGAGACGCTTGAGTTCGTCGTCGTGCCGATTACCCTGCTCGTGCTGATCTGGGTGTTCGGCAGCGCGGTCGCCGCATTGCTGCCGTTGGTCATCGCCGTTTTCTCCAGCGTGTGCGCGGTCGCCCTACTTCGGATTTTGGCCGAGTTCACCGACGTGACCATTTACACGCTCAGTGTTGCCAGTCCGTTGTGTCTGGCATTGGCCATCGACTACACCCTGTTCATTATCAACAGATATCGTGAGGAATTGGCCACGGGCAGTTCGCGGGACGAGGCGTTGAAAAAGACGCTGCGCACCACCGGACGTACCGTCACCTATTCCGCGCTGACCGTTGGCCTGTCGATGGCCGCGATGACGGTGTTTCCGATGTACTTCCTGCGGTCGATCGGCTATGCCGGGCTGATCAGCGTGGCGCTGTCGGCCTTCGGCGCGCTCGTCATCGCGCCCGCGCTGATCGTCGTGCTGGGCCCCCGGATCGACGCGTGGGACGTACGCAAACCGATTCGGCGTTGGCTCGGCAAGCCGCCGCCGCGACTGGTCCAGCCGGCGGAGAGCTTCTGGTACCGGCTCAGCCGCGTGACGATGCGCTTCGCCTTGCCGATCACGCTGGTGCTGGTCGCGGTGTTCGTGTTCATCGCCTCGCCGTTCCTCAGCGTCCGGTTCAGCCTCCCGGACGACCGGGTCCTCCCGCAGTCGTCATCGGCGCGCCAGGTCGGCGATGACCTGCGCAGCGGGTTCAGCCAGGACAACACCAGCGAGGTGCAGGTGGTGCTGCCGAACGTCGCGGGCGCCTCCGCCGCGCGCCTTGCCGACTACGGCTCGGCGCTGGCGACGGTTCCCGGCGTGGTCAGCGTGTCCGGCCCGGCCGGGACCTACGTCGGCGGCCGGCAGGTGAGCACCCAGACCGGCTTCGGCGGGCTGTCCGACGGTGTCGGGTACTACGTGGTCGACAGCACCGTCGACCCGCTGTCCACCGCGGCCTCGAACCAGCTGCGGTTGCTGCGGCAGGTGTCGGCGCCCAGTGCGGTGCTGTTCACCGGGATCGCGCAGCAGTACCTCGACAACGTGGACGGCGTCACCTCGCAGGTGCCGCTGGTCCTGATCCTGATCGCGTTGTCCTCGTTCGTGCTGCTGTTCTTGTTCACCGGCAGCGTGGTGTTGCCGTTGAAGGCCCTTGTGATGAACTTCCTGTCGCTGTCCGCGGCCTTCGGCGCGATGGTGTGGATCTTCCAGGACGGGCATCTGGGTGGGTTGGGCACGACGGCGGTGGGCTCGGTCAACATCAGCATCCCGCCGCTCATCTTCTGTATAGCCTTCGGCCTGTCCATGGACTACGAGGTCTTCATGCTCTCCCGGATCAGGGAGGAATGGCTCCGTACCGGTCGGACCGCCGCGGACAACCCGCGCGCGGTCGCCATGGGGCTTGGCCGGACCGGACGGCTCATCACCACCGCCGCGCTGCTGATGATCATCGTATTCGTCGCGTTGACCGCTGTGTCGCAGGTCTCGTTCGTCCGGATGCTCGGCGCCGGGCTGACGATCACCATCGTGCTGGACGCGGTCCTCATCCGTTCGCTGCTGGTACCGGCGGTCATGCGACTGGCCGGCCGGTTCAACTGGTGGGCGCCGCGAAGCTGGCAGCGTTGGCAGGAGCGCTATGGCCTGCGCGACGAACCATTCGTCGATGAGCCGGTTGTCGAGGAACCGATCGCCGCGGAATCGCTCCTCATCGAATCGGAGGAGACATCGACATGACCCACGATTCAGCGCCGTGCCGGCGCGCCCAAAACCGGTCGATTTCGAATTTCGATGTTCGTCCTATAGAGGCACCGCAGAACCGTTTTTCCGGCTAGAGTGAGCTTATCGGGTTCTCGTCGTCCGAGAACATTCCGGTTTGCGAATAGCATTGGAAGCGAGGAGACAGCTATGCCAGTCTTCAATTCCACCGAAGAATTGTACGATGTTGTGGTGCCGTTCCTGAAACAGGTGACGACCGGCCATCTGCGAGAGAAGTTCGTCGCGGTCGACATGGCTGTCAAGGTCCGTTACTCGAAACCGGAAGCGGTTTTCCACATGGACAACACCCAGGACCCGCCGGTGATCAAGGTCGCGGAAGACGCCGACGCGGCGGACGCCGACGTCGAGATGGCGATGTCCGCCGACGACGGTCACAAGCTCTGGTTGGGTTCGCTCAACGTGCCGATGGCGCTGGGCAGCCGCAAGATCAAGATCTCCGGCCCGCTGATGAAGATGCTCAGCCTGCTGCCCGTCTTCCAGCCGGCCTTCGCCGAGTACCGCAAATACCTACAGTCCTCCGGACACGTCGCCCTGCTCTAGAACCAGACCATGCCCGTCGGGCGCCCGACAAGGTCCGGCCCGCGCGAATCCGGGAGTTGACGATGAAATCCCATGAATCGTTTCGAGATCACAACGACGCGGTGGTCGCTCGGTGCGGAGCACGGCGTCGCGGGGGAGAGTGCGATGTCTGTGCGCAGTGAACGTCCGATTGTCATCGGCGCGGGCCCTGGAGGTCTTGCGGCGGCCTGGGCGCTCAAGGATTTCGGGTACGACCCCATTGTTCTCGACCGGGCGGACAAGGCGTGTTCCACCTGGTACGGGTATTACGCGTCGATGCGCATGAACTCATGGCGTCGACTCTGCTCGCTGCCCGGTATGCGGTTGTCCTCGGAATATGGCCCGTGGCCGATGCGGGACGATTTCCTCACCTACATCAAGCAGTATCTCAAGGCGCTGGACGCGGATATTCGATACGGCACCGAGGTGCATCGGGTCGACCGGGCCGCCGACGGCTGGGTGGTGCGCAGCTCGATCGGGGACCTGCCGGCCGAGCACGTCGTCGTGGCCACCGGGCTGCACCGCACGACGTACGTGCCGGACTGGCCGGGTCTGGAGGAATTCGAGGGCGAATTCCTGCACGCCCGCTCCTACACCGTGCCGGACCCGTACGTCGGCAAGGACGTGCTGGTGATCGGCTGCGGTCCGACCGGGATCGACATCGCGGTCGCGGCGGTGCGGGCCGGCGCGTCCAGGGTGCGGATGTCGATCCGCAACATGCCGGTGATGATGAAGCTCAGCCCGCTCACCTCGGTGTTGTGCCAGGTCGTCAAGCACGGCCCGCTGCCGGCCTGGATGGTCAACCGGCCGAGTCTGTGGGCGCATCGGCTGATCTGGGGCGACCTGACCCGCTACGGCCTGCCCAAACCCACCGAGGGCGCGTTGACCGGCGCGGCCAGGAGCGGCCACACCTACGGCACGATCGATCGCGGCCTTGTCGCCGCGGTCCGGGAGGGCAGCATCGAGGTGGTCAGGGGGGTCACCGGGTTCGACAAGAAGGCCGTGCTGCTCGAAGGCGGGACCAGCGTCAAGCCGGACGTGGTCATCGCGGCCACCGGGCAGCGACCGGGCATGGAAGGGCTGCTGGGCCATCTCGGCGTGCTCGCCCAAACTGGCGGACGCCCGATCGCGCACGGCGGCCAGACCGCGCCCGGCGCCCCAGGCCTGTACTTCACCGGCTACCGGCTGCCATCGGGCCAGTTGCCCGATATGGCGACCGATGCCTGGGCGATCGCCCGCGCCGTCAGCGGGAAGCGCCGCTTCGGTCTCGCTCGCGTGCTGCGCAGGGCCCGATGAACAGCGTCGGCGCGCCCTGGGCGAGCATCGGCGAGCCGGGCTCGCGCCCCCGGCTGCGCGGGGTGCAGCGCTGCGATGTCGCCATCATCGGCGCGGGCCTGACCGGGTTGTCCACCGCGATGGAACTGCTCGACCGAGACCCGGATCGCCGGATCATCATGATCGAGGCGGATCACGTCGCGGCGGGTGGCAGCGGCCGGGGTACCGGTCTGCTCGGGCCACGGGTCGGGCCGGCGCTGACGGTCGCCCGCCGGCGCTACGGCGACGACGTCGCGCGCGCGGCGTACCTGTGGTCGACGCGCGCCGTGCGGCATGTGCTCGACCTGGTCGAACGGCTGGGGATCAGCTGCGACCTCACCCGAGGCAGCCAGTTGGTCGCCGCGCTCGGCGACCAGGCTGCGGCCGACCAGGAGCGCGAGGCCGACGCCGCTCGGGCGCTGGGCCTGCCGGTCACCTTCGTCGGTCGGGCCGAACTCCCCGCGGTAGCCGCCCGGTATGCCAGTGGACTCCGGTACGGCCCGGCCGCGACCCTCGATCCCTCGGCGCTCACCGGAGCCCTCGCCCGGCTCGGTGAGCAGCGCGGGCTGACGATCTTCGAGCGCAGCCCGGTCCGTGACATCCGGCGCGGTCTGCTGACCACGGTGGCCGCCGACGACGGCGAGGTCGTCGCGGAGCAGGTGATCGTCGCGGTCAACGGTTTCGGCGGGACCATGGGCACGACTCCCGGTGTGCTGGGCCTGCGGGTGCAGGCCGGGGTGACCGAAAAGCTGCCGCAGCGGGCCCTGGACGCCCTGGACGGCCTGTGTGCCGAGCCGCTCATCGAGGCCAGCCAGCTGTCGCCGTACTACCGGCTCACTCCCGACGGCCGACTGGTGGTCGGCGGGGGAGCGGTGGCGCGCGGCGCGTTCGGGTCGATCGCGCCGGCGCCCGGGAAGCTACGCGCCGCGGTGCGGCGGCTCTCGCCCACGCTCGCCAGGGTGGACATCGAGTCGACGTGGGCCGGGCCGATCGGCATGACCCGCGACGGGCTGCCGGTCGTCGGGCGCGCCCCTGACCACCCCAGGGTTTTCTACGCGGGCGGCTGCAACGGCCATGGGCTCGCCGTATCGATCTACAACGGGGCTGAGCTGGCTCGCCTGATCGCCGGGGACGCCCCGCTCACCGGAGAAGAAGGGCCGGCGGACATGCCCTGGCTCCGGTCAAGGGCGCCGTGGGTACCCCACGGCCGGATGGTGGACCGGCTGCTCGACCGCTATCTGGCGCAGCTCACCGCAAAAGCCGGCTGACGCCGAAGCTGGCTGACCCGCCGCGCCGGCGCGGCTGACCGGACTCCCGATCAATCGGGATGAGGAGGGATCATGAGGCAGCCGTATCGGGGGGAAGACTCAGTGCTGGAGATCAGCCCGCCGCGGCCGTGGCAGACCGCGCTTGGTGAGACGTCCTGCCGGCAGTACTACCGCAAGCTGGCGGCCGGAGTCGCGGTGGTGACCGCGAACGGATCAGCCGGCTGGTCGGGTACCACGGTCAGCACCGTGACGAGCGTGTCCCTGGACCCGCCGATCGTGCTGTTCTGCGTCGCGCGGGGTTCGCGGACGCTGGCCGCGATCCGGTACGCCGGGTCGCTCGCCATTCACCTGCTGGCCGACGACCAGTTCGACCTCGCCGACCGGTTCAGCCGGTCGCCAAGCGACAGCTCGCGGTTCGCCGAGTTGGGCCGTCGGGTCTCGCTGATCGACGGCATACCGGTGATCGCCGACGCGCTCGCCGTCGGCCGGTGCCAACTCCATTCCCTCCACGAGGTCGGCGACCATGTGGTGATCTACGGAGAGCTGTCCGCCGTCCAGGTCGGCCAGGGCCGTCCGATGCTCTGGCACGAGCGCCAGTACCAGATGCTGGCGCCGCCGGCCGGAGGCGCCAGCATTTAGCCCGCCCAGGTTCTCGGGCGCCGGAAGTCAGCCACCTTCGTGAGTTGTGGCGATCGGGGTGCTCGGCGCGCTGATCCGGCCGCTGCCCACAGCGTTGCGCCGACATCGGATGGCCACCGAGAACAAAATCACGGCTATAAGAGAATCCAGGGCGGTGCCGAAAACTCGGGTGGCCTCGTCCCGCTACCTGGATAGGGTTGGGCAGTGCCTGAGCTGAAGCGGCTGCATACTGGCGACGCCCCGGCGGTCCTGGCCTTCGAGCTGGCGAACCGTGCGTACTTCGCTGCCTTCGTTTCCGACCGTGGTGACGATTTCTTCGGCCAGTTCGCCGACCGGTACAACGACCTACTGGCTGAACAAGAGGCCGGCAGCTGCGCCTTCTACGCGCTCGTCGCCGAGGATGACTCGGTACTGGGCCGGTTCAACCTCTATGACCTTGAGGACGGCACTGCCAGACTCGGCTACCGGGTCGCGCGGCACGTCGCCGGTCGTGGCGTGGCGACCGCGACCGTCCGCGAGCTGTGCGGGCTGGCGGCGGCACAGCACGGGCTACGCACACTGCGGGCGGCCACCTCCCGGCAGAATGTCGCGTCCCAGCGGGTGCTGAGCAAGGCCGGGTTCGTTCCGGTTGGTCCGGCCGAGCCGGCCGACCTCGGCGGTAAGGCTGGCACCTGGTATCGGCGCGACCTGATACTCCCGCTGTAGACCGTGATCTTGCTGGTGGCTCTCGAAGTCCACCGCGGGACCCGCCGTCGTGCATGGCAGGCGCTCGGTCGAAGCCATCCGGAGTCTTTGACTATCTACCAACCTACTTGGTAGGCTAGTCTAGTCCCGGTCGAGTTGAGAGCGCTCAGGATGGACCGAGCCGCGCCGACAAGTCGTGCGCGAGCTGAGAATGTTTCGTTCGAGGAAAGGACACGAGATCATGTGCCGGATCGTGGTTGGCCTTCGATCGTGACTATCACTCGGGAATTGCTGATCGGTGGGAAGAACATGCCCTCCGTCAAGGGGCGCACCACCGAGGACCTGAGCCCGTCGACCGGCGAGGTCTTCGCCACCGTCGCGGCGGCGGAGACCGACGATGTGACCGCGGCCGTCGACGCCGCGCAGGCGCGGTTCGAGTCCTGGGGCGAGTTGGCGCCGTCCGCCCGGCGCAGGATCTTCGTTGCCGCCGCCGACGAACTGGAGCGGCGTTGTGACGAGGCGGTGGCGATGATTGCCGCCGAAACGGGCGGCCTGAACGCCAATGCGCGGTTCAATGTGGCTCGGTCGGCCGACATCCTTCGTGAACTGGCCGCCAGTATGACCGCGCCATGTGGCGAAGTGCTGGCCACCGGAGAGTCCGGGACGCTCAGTCTTGCGATGCGGACTCCGATGGGCGTGGTGGCCGCGCTCGCGCCGTGGAACGCGCCGCTGATCCTCGGCGTGCGAGCGGCGGCGGCGCCGCTGGCGGCGGGAAACACGGTGGTGCTCAAGCCGAGCGAGGAGGCGCCGCTGATGTCGGGGCTGTTCATCGCGGACGTCCTGCGCGATGCCGGTCTGCCCGACGGCGTGCTCAATGTGATCACCAATGATCCCGTCGACGCCCCGGCGATCGTCGAGACGCTGATCGCGGATGAGCGGGTGCGGGCGGTGAACTTCACCGGATCATCCACAGTGGGCAGTGTCATCGGCTCGCTCGCCGGGCGGCATCTCAAGCCGGCGGTGCTGGAGCTGGGCGGCAAGAACTCGGTGATCGTGCTCGACGATGCCGACATCGACTATGCGGTCGCGGCAACGGCGTTCGCCGCTTTCTCCAATGCCGGTCAGGTCTGCATGTCCTGTGACCGCATCCTTGTGCACGAATCACGAGCGAAGGTGTTCACCGAGAAGTTCCTTGCGAAGGTATCCACGTTGTCGACAGGAGCGCCGCACGACCCTGCTGCCAAGGTCGGACCGATGATCAATCCGGCTGCCGCGCAACGTGTTTCCGGACTGGTCGCTGATGCGGTGGCGGCGGGCGCCACGGTCCTGGCGGGTGGCGGCGAACCGGACGGCGCGATTCACCCGGTCACCGTCTTCACCGACCTGCCCAAGAAAGCTCAGCTGTTCCACGCCGAAACCTTCGGCCCGGTGTGCTCGATCGACACCTTCGCCACCGAGGACGAGGCCGTTGCCAAGGCCAACGACACCGAGTACGGCCTGACCGCTGGCATCATCACCGAGAACGCCACGCGCGGACTGCGGATCGCGCGGCAGCTGCGGACCGGCATCGTGCACATCAACGATCAGACGTTGGGCGACGAGCCGCAGGTGCCCTTCGGCGGGTTCAAGGCATCCGGATACGGCCGGTTCGGCGGGCGCTGGTCCACCGAGGCGTTCTCGAACACCCGCTGGGTCACCGTTGCCACCCAGCACGCCAACGAGAAGTTCCGAATCTGAGGAGTCCGGGTATGTCCACGAGCCAGGAATTGCGGGGGACCGTCGCGCTGGTCACCGGGGCGTCGAGTGGGATCGGTGCGGCTACGGCCGCGGCGCTGGCGGCGCGCGGCGCCTCGGTCGCGTTGGTCGCCCGCAGGGTCGACCGGCTCAAGGCGGTTGCGGAGCGGATCGTTCGGGATGGCGGCGCCGCGCTGCCGGTCGAGGCCGATGTCACCGAGCACCAACAGGTGCGCGATGCGGTCGAGCTGACGGTGCGGGAGTGGGGGAGACTGGACATCCTGATCAACAATGCCGGGGTGGCCCGGCCGAAGGCGATCGAGGACGCCACCACCGCCGACTTCGACGACCTGGTGCGGGTCAACCTGTTGGGTTCGCTGTACTGCGCGAACGCCGCGCTGCCGCACCTGTTGCGGGCCGCGGCGACCGAGCCACGGCACGTCGCCGATCTGGTCAACGTCAGCTCGCTGTCCGCACGGGGGCATCGCAAGGGATCCTCGGTCTACACCGCGACGAAGCACGCGGTGAACGCCTACAGCGAGTGCCTGCGGCAAGAGGTCGCCGGCCGCCGGGTGCGGGTGTCGGTGCTGGAGCCTGCCGTGGTGGACACCGAGTTGTTCCCGCCCGATGTGTGGAACCGGCACCGAGCGGAGCGCAAGACCGCGCCGCTGCGACCCGAGGACGTCGCCGAGGTGATCGGATACGCGGTGACCCGGCCGGCGCACCTGGCGTTGAGCGATCTGCTGGTGCGACCGACCGAGTTGGAGCGATGACCGAGGTCTCGGCATTCCGGGCGCGACATCGAGAGAAGTCGCCGTGGGTGCTGGTCCGGTGGGCCTTACCGCGGCCATGGACCTGGACGCGCGCGGCATCTCCACGCTGGTCGTCGAGTCGCGCGCGTTCCTCGAACCGGCCGCCTATGTCGGATACCGGTCCGTCTACGTCTGACGCCTGCTTGACACTACCTACCAGGTAGGTAGTCTTGTTGATATGACCGAGCCCATCAGCGAACTGCCTTCCACGCAGGTGCCAGTCGACGAGCTGCCGGAATCGTTGCGCGCGGCCGGCCTGACCAACTGGATCAGGGAGCCACTGGCCGAGGCCGTCGACAAACGGCGCCGCCTGATGGTGCCTCCGACCCTCGCTCTGATGGGCACGCCCGCCGCGCGGCATCGGGACGAACTGACCGACCTTGCCCGGCGGCCCGGCACGATCGTGATGATGGGGGACAACCCCGACCTGCCGACGATGCCGCAGCGGCCGACACTCGCGGACTTCTTCCGGTTGCGCATCCACCGCAAGGACGTGCGGCACATGTTGCAGAGCGCACGCGTCGCGCGGCTCAACGGCGTGGACGAGAAGGTCGTCATGGCGGCCCTCGTCCACGACATCGCGGTCGGCGGCCTGATCCGTGCCGATCACGGCTACTGGGGCGCGCAGCTGGTCCGGCCCTACGTCGAGGAGGAAGTGGCCTGGGCGATCGAGAAGCATGAGGCGCTGCGCTTCTTCCCGGACGAGTCCGTCGGCTACACCTATCCGGAGAACTACACCAGGATCTTCGGCCCGGACTACACGGTGCCCGACTACCTCCGGCACGAGTACGAGCAGGCCCGCAAGCACCGCTGGTACATGACCTCACGGCTGCTGACCATCAACGACATCTACTCGTTCGATCCGAACGTCGAGGTCGAGTTCGAGGAGTTCGAGGACATCGTCGGGCGCAACTTCCGGCAACCGAAGGAGGGCCTTGGCTTCGACGGCTCGCCGGTGGCCCACATGTGGCGAACGATGATCTGGCCCAACAACTTCCTCTGATCGCCGGGTCGTGGCCCGGCGATCAGAGGCCCTGCCTGTGCCGGGACCCTGCCTATTCCAGCGGGCCGAGATAGGGCTCACCGAGGAAGGCGAACCCTTCCCCGCCCACGGTCTCCGGCCAGTCGGCCGCGAACGCAAGCTCGGCGGGCGCGGGCAGCACCTGGGCCATGACGTCGTAGAGCTCGACAAGGTGACCGTCCGGATCGCGCATGCGGAACGCGCGCGGCAGGCCGGGGAACAGTTCCGGCGGTAGGGTCACCTCCGTCATGCCGTGCTCCAGCAGGAACCTCCTGGCATCGCGAAGTTGCCGATAGCCCCCCACCTGCATGCCGATGGAGAACGTGGTGCTGTGCGGGCTCAACTCCAGCCGCTGCTCCTTCTCCGCCTTGACGTAAACCTACCAAGTAGGTAGATTAATTGGTAGGATAAGAATTGAGGAGGGGACGAATGAAGATCGAGCCTTATGACGAGAACGCGTACAAGATGGACCACCCGCGCGGCACGGTGGCCTTCAACTACCTGCTGATGGGTGGAGAGCCGGACAAGCTGGAGAACTTCCGCTACATCCTGGGCCGTCAGGAAGGCGACTTCCACATGCCCAGACACCGGCACACCTTTGAGCAGATCCGGCTGCCCCTTGTCGGCGACATGAACCTCGGTGAGCAGGGCATCCTGCGCGAGGGCGAAATCGGCTACTTCCCAGAGGGCCAGACCTACGGTCCCCAGGACGACCCGCTCGGCGAGCCGAAGCAGTTGCAGCTGGTGGTGCAGTTCGGTGGCGCCTCCGGCCTCGGCATGAAGGCCGCACGGGGCAGCGGTCCGCAGGCACGCAAGGACGGCGCGGTCCAGCACCGAGAACGCCACGAGGTCAGGTTCCCCCGGCCGCGCTACCAGAGCGTGCTCATCATGAACCCGGATCACTTCAACTGGCTGTCGGTGCCCGGCGCGCCAGGGGTGCAGCGCAAGCACTTCGGCGCGTTCACCGAGCGCGCGTTCTGGATCGAGTACGTCAAGGTGGGATCCGGCGCCACGTGGACCTCCTCGACGGACGCGGGCCGCCGGCTGATCGTGGCGCTCTCCGGTGCGGCCACCGTGGACGACACCGAGATCGGCAGGCTGGCCGCTCTCCAGGTCGAGCCGGGCGAGACGTTGACCGTGGACGCGAGCGAGGAAATGGTGCTCTACATCGTCGGCCTGCCCCCGGTGCAGCTGCCCGAGGTGCCGTCGGACCAGTTCGACATCGCGGTCAGCGATGGTGCCATCGAGTTCGAGAACCCGCGCAAGCGCGCGGCGGCAACCGCCTGAGCCCGCGATGAAACTCGCCGTCCGGCGGACTTGTCTCGGTGATCGCCTGTGTTTCCCCGAGATCGTCGAGGACCGTCTCGTGGATGTCCAGGCCGCCTACGCACACCAGTTGGCCCGAAGCGGACTGTATCGGGACGATGCGATCGAGCGCGCCCGACGGGAGATCGGGCCGGACCTGCCCGCGCTGCTGCGGGCCGACGCCGATCTCGCGCTGGTGCGCAAGGCGCACGAACACGCGGTGACCGCGGCCGACCTCGGCGACCTGCCCTCGGACTGCACGTGGACGGCCGACCAGGCCGAACTCGGCGCGCCGATCGGCAGGCCGAGGACGGTCTGGGGCATGACAGCGAACTACCCGAGGACCCATTCCGGTCCGGATCCCAGAACGGCCGACGGCATCCCGAATCCGGCCGGTTTCCTGAAGTCGCTCGGTTCCCTGGCCGGACCCCACGACGACATCCGTTACCCGGCGATCAGCCGGCGGGTCGATCCGGAACTGGAACTCGGTGTGGTGATCGGCCGCCGAGCTCGGCAGCTGACCGAGGACAACGCCATGGACGCCGTGGCAGGTTACGTCGCCTTCGTCGACATCGGCGCGCGGGACATCGGCGAGCAGGACAACCGGCGGCTCGACCGGGCCAAGGGGTTCGACACCTTCAGCGTCATCGGCCCGTGGTTCGTCACCGCTGACGAGATTCCCGACCCGCACCACCTGCGCATCCGGTTCTGGGTGAACGACGAGCTGCGGCAGGACGGCTCGACCGCGCAGATGTTCCACCCCATTCCCGAACAGCTGGCCTGGCTCACCTCGGCACTGACTCTCGCGCCGGGAGACGTGCTGTCCACGGGCACACCGCCAGGAGTGCGCCCGGTCCGTCCCGGCGACGAACTGCGTGGCGAGATCGACGGACTCGGGGTCGTGGCCAACACGGTGGTCGCCGCCGACCTGCCGATCGGAGGTCGGCCATGACCCAGCCCCGCCTCCAGATCATCATCGGCAGTACCCGGCCCGGTCGCCGAGGAGTAGCTGTCGGCCAGTGGTTCCACGATGCCGCGGTCCGGCACGACCGGTTCGACATCGAACTGATCGATCTGCTCGACGTCGGCCTTCCGCTGCTCGACGAGCCGCAGCGGGGCCCGTACAGCCACGCGCACAGCGAGCGGTGGAGCCGGACGATCAGCGCGGGCAATGCCTACGTGTTCGTGGTTCCCGAGTACAACCACAGCTTCAACGCGGCGACCAAGAACGCGATCGACTACCTCACAACGGAATGGCGGCACAAGCCGGTCGGGTTCGTCGGCTACGGAGGGGCCGTCGGCGGCGCCCGCGCGGTCCAGGCGCTCGTGCCGGTGGTCGTCTCGCTGGACATGCGGCCGCTGTCGCGATCGGTGCACATTCCGCAGATCGGCCGCGCCATCACCGCAGACGGCACGCTGCACACGAACGACCGGCTGGACAACGGTGCGCTGACCCTGCTTGACGAGTTGTTCCACCACTTTGATCCACAATGGACTGAAAGGGGACGGCAGAATGGTGTCGTTGAGCCAGGCTTCGGAGATCGTCGACGCCGCGCTGAGCAAGGCGCGTGAACTCGGTCTGCGACCGCTGACCGTGACCGTGCTCGACCCCGGCGGCCATCCGGTCGTGGTCAAGCGTGAGGCCGGGGCGGGCATCCTGCGCCCGCAGATCGCGCACGCCAAGGCATGGGGTTGCCTCGGCACCGGTCAGGGCGGGGCCGTCGGTGCCCGCCACGCCACCCGCGACCCGGCGTTCTTCGCCGCACTCGCGTCGATCTCGGAAGGCCGCATCGCGTCCTCCCGAGGTGGCGCGCTGATCCGCGACGCGCAGGGTGCGCTACTCGGCGCGGTCGGCGTCAGCGGTGACCGACCGGAGAACGACGAGACAGCGGCCGTCGCCGGGGTGGAAAAGGCCGGTCTCGTCGCCGACACGGGCGAAAGCCCGCGCGAGGGCTGAGTGCCGCGATGGTCGGCCGGAGCAGCCAAAGGCCGACCATCGCACCGCCCACCGCAGCAGCAGCTCGCCACGAATCCGGTGTCGCATTCGATGTGAGAAATGTGGTGTCCCCACGTGAACAGCATGGACAACCTCGCCGTGGACCATCCCCGCCGCCCCGAGACCCGACGTTGGCCCGCCCTGGTGATCTGCCTTGTCGCCAGCTTCATGACGTTGCTCGACGTCAGCGTGGTCACCATCGCGCTGCCGTCGATGGAACACAACCTGCACCTGAGTCCGGCGGCGATCACCTGGACGGTGGCCGGATACGCGCTCGCTTTCGGCCTGACGCTCGTGCCGGCGGGCCGGCTCGGTGACGAGTACGGGCGCCGCAGGCTGCTGCTGATCGGCCTTTCGCTTTTCGCGGTCACCGGACTCATCTGCGGCATCGCTCCCAACGCCACCGTGCTGATCATCGGCAGGCTGTTGCGCGGTGTCTCCGCGGGTATCCTTGCCCCGCAGGTGATCGGCCTTTTGCAGGTGATGTACCCGAAGAAGACGCGCGGCAGGGCATTCGGCTACTACGGTGCGACGACCGGCCTGTCCACCGCTGTCGGCCCCATCCTCGGTGGGGTGATCCTCCAGTCGTTCGGTCCCGCCACCGGCTGGCGCTGGATCTTCTACCTCTCCATCCCCATCGTGGTCCTCGCCCTCGCCATCGGCGTCAAGGTGCTGCCCGCCGACCGACGCGGTCAGGCCCACCGGCTCGACTTCCTCGGCGTCGCGCTGCTCGGCCTCGGCGTGTTCTCGATCATGCTGCCGATGCTCCAGGAAACCGGGGTCGACGCGCATCCGCGGTTCTGGCTGTTCGCGGTGGGTATCGTGCTGCTGGTGCTGTTCGTGCTCTGGCAGCGGCGGCTCGGCGCACGTAACGCCCGGCCTCTTGTGCACCTGAAAGTGCTGCGCATTCGCAGTTACGCGGTCGGCACCGCGGTCGCGACCACGTTCTACACCGGTTTCACCGCGATCTTCCTGGTACTGACGCTGTTCCTCCAACAGGGACTGAAGTACACACCGTTGCACGCCGCGCTGGCAACCTTGATCTTCACCGTCGTCTCGGCCTGCTGCGCGGTGCTCAGCGGGCGTCTCGTACACCGGGTCGGCAGGCCGCTCGTACTGTTCGGCACCGGGATCGCGACGCTCGGGCTGATCGCGACCGCGCTGATCGCCCGCGGCTCGACCGTGGCGGACGCCCCGCTGGCGCTCGCCGTTCCGCTTGCCATCGCCGGTGGCGGCTGTGGCCTTGTCATCTCCGCGAACCAGACACTGACCCTCGTCGACATCACCCGCCCGACCGCGGGAGTCGCGGCAGGCGTCTACGAGACCGGCGTCCGCGTCGGCACGGCGCTGGGCACCGCCATCGCGGGCGCGCTCTATTTCGGCACGCTCGCCGGCACGCACGGCAACTACCACGTCGCGGTCGCCGTCGGCCTGATCAGCCCGGCGGTCATGGTCGGCGTCGCGTTCCTCATCGGACTGGTGGACGCGTTGTGGCCGGCGAAGGCGAACGTGGCCACTGTGGACTCGTCGGAGATCCCGGAACTGTACGAACAGGAATCACTGTCCTGACACCGTTGTCGAGCCGGTGACCACGCGGCGCGGCCTGCCCACCCATCCGTTCTGACCTCATCAGGAGCGATTCGTGCCGGACAGCGGCTACTACACGACCAGCGTCGCGTTTCTCCGAGCGCTGCGCGATGGCGGTGTGACCTACGTGTTCGCCAACCTGGGCAGCGACCATCCCGGCATCATCGAGGCGTACGCGCGGGCCAAACAGGACGGCACCACCGATCGGCTCCCCGAACTGATCATCTGCCCGCACGAGAGCGTCGCGCTGTCCGCGGCGCAGGGCTACGCGCAGATGACCGGGCAGGCGCAGGCGGTGGTCGTGCACGTGGAGTGCGGCACCCAGAACCTGGGCGGCATGCTGCACAACGTTGCCAAGGGCCGGGTGCCGGTGCTGATCTTCGCAGGCGCCTCGCCCTACACCCAGTACGGCGAACTGCCCGGCAGCCGCAACGAGTTCATCCAGTGGATCCAGGACGTACCCGACCAGCGCGGGATCGTGCGCGGCTACACCAAGTACGACAACGAGATCCGCACCGGCCGCAACGTCGACCAACTCGTGCACCGCGCGCTACAGATCGCGCACAGCGAACCCGGCGGCCCGGTCTACCTGATGGCCGCCCGCGAGGTGATGGAAGAACCCCTCGAACCGAACACCGCCATCCCCGTCGGCTACACCCCGGTCGCCCCGGCCGCACTGGCTCCGCAGGTCGTCGAACAGATCGCCGACGCGCTGGCCGCTGCCGAGCACCCCTTGGTGATCACCTCCTACCTCGGCAGGCGCCCGGAGGCCGTGGCCCGGCTGGTGGAACTGTGTGAACTGCTGGCCATCCCGGTGCTCGAATCAGTACCCGGCTACGTCAACTTCCCCGCCGACCACCCACTGCACCATGGCTACCAATGGAATGTGCCGGGCCAGAACCCCACGCTCGCCGCCGCCGACGTCGTGCTGGTGCTGGGCAGTGACGTGCCCTGGATTCCCACCAGGAACCGGCCCTCGGACCAGGCCCGGATCTTCGTGATCGACAGCGACCCGGTCAAGGAACGGACGCCGCTGTGGCATCTACCCGCCGAGTGTTTCGCCCGCGCCGACTTCGGCATCGCTCTCGCCCAACTCGCCGAATCCGTCCGCGAACGGCGACGCGGTGACCGCGATGCGATCGCCGCCCGCCACTGCGGACTCGCCGCCGAGCACGAGTCCCGGATGGCGGCCCTTGCCGAGCGGGAACGGCCGGATGGTGAGCTGATCACACCCGAGTACCTGACCGCGTGCGTGCGCGCCGAGATCGACGAGAACACCATCGTCCTCAACGAGGGCATTTCCCACTACCACACCGTCAACGAGCACATCCACGCCAACGCGCCCGGCTCGGTGATCACCTCCGGCGGCGGTTCACTCGGCTGGTACGCGGGCGCCGCGCTCGGGGTGAAACTGGCCGGCCCGGAGCGCACCGTGGTCTCGCTGGTCGGCGATGGCACCTACCTGTTCGGTGTGCCCGCGTCGGCCCAGTGGGTCGCGCGGCGCTACCAACTGCCCTCGCTCACGGTCATCTACGACAATCGGGGCTGGAAATCGCCGAAACTGTCCACTCTCGGTGTCCATCCGCATGGCGTAGCCGCCGAGCACGACGACTTCGGGATCAGCTTCGACCCCGAGGCGGACCTGCCTGGCATTGCGGCGGCCGCGTCCGGTGCCTTGGCGCGCACCGTCACGCGGGCCGGCGAACTACCCGCGGTGGTCAAGGACGCGTTCGCCGCGGTGCGCGCCGGCCAACCGGCGGTGTTGTCCGTACACGTGCCGAAGGCGTGAGCCGAACGGCGGCTCAGGCGAGGGCGGCGGCCAGCAGGGCGAACGCGGCGATGATGACGGCGACGCGGACGTAGTGGAAGCGGTCCCAGCGGTTCAGCTGCTCCTTCCAGTCCTCGGGCCGGTTCTCGGTGGTCCAGGTCTTGCCCCGGTTGTTGATCGGGACGAGCAGCAGGAGCGACATGATCACGCTCACGATCAGCAGCGCGGCGGCGATGACGACGAGGCCGGCGCCGGGGTGATGCCATCCGGCGATGGCCCAGACCGCGCTCAGGACGAGCGAGCCGATGTACCAGAACGGCATGAGGGCGCCGAGCATCCGGCCCCCGTGGGCGCGGCCGCGCTGGCCGCTGTCGTCGGGGAGTCCGTTGAGGATCGGGTTGAGGACGAAAGCGACGGAGAACTCCACCCCCACCATCAGGCCGACGACCACGACGGTGAAGACCTCAAGTGCGCTGAGCACGGTGACCCTCCCAGGATCTAGTGATGCTAGATGATGAGGCAATGCTAGTACTGCCGTCGCTCTTTTGTCTAGCGATGCTAGACTCGAACCACGTCGATACAGGAACGCAAGCAGCGCGAACAGTCGGACCGCGAGCGCCTCGTCGTGGCGACGGCCCGCGAACTCGCCGAGCGGCAGGGCTGGGACGCGCGTCCTAGTCCTCGGTGGCCTCGAAGGTCTCGGCCACGACGATGTCAATGACCTCGACGATGTTCGGGCCGAGATGCCGCGACGAACTCGCGAATGTCAGCCGGTAGCGGCACCGCCGATCAGATCACCGAGGACGCCAGCGGCAACGGGGCGTCGGTAATGATCGGCACGATCGCCGCCACGGTGAGGTAACAGGCGAAGGATTCAAATGGCGCATAGCGGAAGACCCAGGATGCCTGGTCGCTGACCGCGCTCCACCACCTGGATACCGGTCGGCAGATGCGGTGACGGCGCGGTGACCCGTACCTGGTCGACGCCCTTGGTATTGCTGGGATTGCCCCGCTCACTGACCAGACCGGCGATGTCGCCGGGCTCGATGCTCTCCACTCGACCGTCGAGATAGCGCGCTTCGGCAGTCGTGTCAGGACAGGTGGTGACCACGGTCGCGACCGAGGTCAACGGCAGCGCTCCCGTCGGCAGCAGATCCGCGCCGAACAGGGTGTTGACCAGGGTGCTCTTGCCACGCTTGGCTTCGCCGATCACCAGTACCCGGACGCTGCCGGTCTGGGCGCGAGCCAAGGCGTCGTCGAGGGTGGGGAGCAGATCGCCGGCAATCAGCGGCCGAAGTCGCCGGGCAATCTCGACCAGTCCGGCCACCGCGTCCCGCTCGGCCGAGCCGGGTCTCGACGCCGCCGGTTGCTGATCGACGGCAGCCGATGGTCCGCCACCGGGGTTGTTCACGAGTTCCGCCGTGCGGTCGCGGAGCGAGGCCGCCACACATTGCCGAGATACGCGGCCGTCCGCATCATCCGGCCGTTGCCGTGGAAAGCACGGATATAGCCGCCGATCGGAGGCAGCATGTCCACTCTCGGCAGGTGATCGAGCGCGATGAATCTCGGTAGCAGGCCATCCTCGACAGTCTGGGGAGCGGCGCCTGGCTCGCCTTCTTCCTGAGCGAGCATGACGACCTCGATCAGGTGGTCGTCGACTTTCGGATTGGTGGCGTCCAGTACGAACGCCACGCTGACCGGGTTGACATCAAGGCCGGTTTCCTCCCGGACCTCGCGCCGTACGCAGGCGGCCACCGACTCGCCGACGCGGGGCGTGCCGCCGGGCAGCACCCAGTCGTTGATCCGTTGGCAGAGCAGGACGGTGTCCTCCCGCAGCACCAACGCCGAACATCGCAAGTTCACCGGACGTGCGTCAAGCCCCATGGCTCCTCCACTTTCGCCTTACCCGGCGGAAGGGGTTCCGCCGGGATTGGTGTCGGTAGAAGCCATCAGCGTCAGCTCGACGCGGTTTCGGCGAGCTTCATCGCCGGCCCTCGGGTGCCGTGCCGAGGACACTGTCACCGTAGCAACGATGAGCCGCGGGCGTCAGCCGCCATGTTTCCTGCTGACGTAGCGAATCGTCTCGACTTCGTCGAGGATGACCGTGCCCTCCTCCAACAGCTCGTCCAGTTCTGGCAGGAAACTCCGAATTCGTTCCTCGGAGTCCACGACAATGATCACCGAGGGGAGATTTTCGGCCACCGACAGCAGTCGGGTGGTATGGACGACGGAGCCTGCGCCGTAACCCTCACAGCCGCGCAGCACGGTGGCGCCGGCAAGGCCGGCGCGGCGCGCACGGTGCACGATCTCGTGGTAGACGGGTTTGTGGTGCCAGATGAGATCCTCATCAAGAAAGATCGTCAAGCGCAACGCACGTCCGGCCTGACGCATTGTCGACCACCTCCTACCCGAACTCAGCACAAGGCAACGGGTAGGGACCGTTGGCGGCGCCACGGCCGCGGTTCGGGTCGGTGGGCCCCACCACCGAGGAGACCCGGCGAGCCGGGACACCACAAAGATCGTAGCTCACCAGGCGGCCGAATATGATCAGATGCCACCTGAATGGGCGCCGACACGACATCGGGCCGGCAGGAACCCGCCGTCTTGTTGCGTGATCGTCGCCGCTAGGTCAATATCAAAGCCAGCACTACGGCGATGAGGCTCGCCGAAACCGCGGGATCTCCCGCTGATGGCTTCTACCCGGACTGAATCGTGCAGTCATGCGGTAGAGGAGGCCAGATGGCGGAGGTGGAAGTCCCCGACAAGGTCTGCCACCCGTACCGGCCCGGCGTGGCTCACGTGGCAACCAGTACGGGTGGACGTCCCAGGTACGAATCCGGTGCGGCATGAGCGGCGTCGTCCTCGCCCCCGGCGTCGTACAAGCAGCCCAGGTGCTGACCGTGTTACTCGCCGCACCGTGGGTGAACGGCGTCATCGCCAGGGTCGAGGCCCGCCTGCAAGGCCGAGTCGGGCCACGCATCCTCCAGCCCTACTACGATCTCGCCAAGCTGTTCGGCAAGGAAGCACTCGCTCCGGCCGGCACGAGTTGGCTGTTCCTGATCACCCCGGTGGCCGCGTTCGCCTGTTATCTCACCGTGCCCATGCTGATTCCGGTACTGACCACCTATGGTCTGCCGCTCGGCACGATGGGCGATATCCTCGGCGGCGGGTTCATCCTCGCGCTGGCCGCGTTCCTGATCGCGGTGGCAGCCGCGGACACCAGCGCTCCCTACGCGCAGATGGGTTCCAGCCGCGCCACCACCTTCGGCGCCATCACCGAACCGGTGATCCTGTTCGTGGTGTTCACCGTCGGCCTGATCACCGGCACCGACCTGCCCTACGCGTTGGCGGAGACCGTCCGCTCGTCCGCGGGCCAGATCGTACGGCCCGCCCACCTACTGGCGGCCGCGGCCCTGTTCATGGTGATCCTTGCGGAAACCGGTCGCATCCCGGTGGAAAGCCCAGGCGGTACCAACGAGTTCGGCATGATCGAACATGCCAGGACCCTGGAGCACTCCGGCCCGTACTTTGCCTTGTTGACCTGGGGATCGGCGATGAAGCAGCTGATCCTCTACGTGATCCTGATCAACGTGTTCATCGCCCCGTGGGGCCTGGCAGCGACCGGGTCACCACTGGCCGTACTGCTCGCGATACTCGCGCTGCTCGGCAAATGCGTCCTGCTCGGCTGCGTCGTCGCGGTGATCGACGACACCTTCGCGAAACTGCGACTTTTCAAGATCACCGAATTCGTGTCCGCCGCGTTCATGCTCGCGGTTCTCGCGGTGATCACCGTCTATCTGGGAGGAGGCTGAGGATGAGGCCACCCGCACCCGGAGTTTTCGAGGGTGCCGCGAACACCGTCGCGGTGCTGGTCCTGGTGATCCAGTTCGGCATGTTGCGCGCCTCGCTGCTGCGCGCCCAGATCCGGCTGTATGCCGTGCAGTCCCTGGTGGTCTCCGCGCTGGCCGCCATCGTCGCCGCGGTCCAGGGCGTGCCGGAGCTCTACGTACTGGCCGGACTGTCCTTCGCGCTCAAGGTGATCATCGTGCCGTGGGTGGTACTGCGACTGATGCGCAGATCGAACGCGGAGATTGCCGGCAGCGGACGGCTGGGGGTGGCCAGCGAAGTGCTGTTGGCGATCGCGTTGGCCGCGTTCGGCTTCTTCGCCACCGGGGCACTGCGCATCCACAGCACCTCGCTGCCCACCACGGCACTGGCCGTGTCGGTGGCCATCGTGCTGGTGTCCTTCCTGCTCATGGTGGTGCGCAATGACGTGGTCTCCCAGGCGATCGGTTTCTTCTCGCTGGAGAACGGCGTATCGCTGGCGAGTCTGGTGGTCGCCGCCGGACTGCCGTTGATCCTGGAGGTGGCGTTCCTGTTCGACCTGCTGGTCGCCGTTGTGGTGTTCGGCGTCCTCATGCGGGTGCACCACGACCAGCGGTCGTCACTGTCCACATCGGATCTCACCGACCTGAGGGGGTGAACCGGTGGGCCCGGAACTGATCCTGCTGACCACACTCGGCGCGCTGGCCGCCGTGCTGTCCTATCTGCTGCCGGCACGGATCGGCCAGGCGATCACGGTCGTGTCCGGTCTGAGTTGCCTCGGCCTTGCCTTTTCCCTGGTCGGCCCGACCAGCCACGCCCCGGTACATCTGGGGTTCCTGCGGGCCGACGCGGTGTCCACCGTCTTCGTCATCGCCACCGCGTTCGTCTACGCCTGCGCCTCGGTGTACTCGATCGGCTACCTCCGGCAGCATTCCGCGCACAGCCGGTATCTGCGCCGCTTCTATCTGGGATTCAACATTTTCGGCTGGTCGATGCTTTGTGCGCCGCTGGTGGACGGGCTCGCGCTGCTGTGGGTCGCCATCGAGATCACCACCGTGGTCTCGGCGCTGCTCGTCGCGATGGACCGGACCCGGTCCTCGGCCGAGGCGGCGTGGAAGTACGTGTTGATCGCCTCGGCCGGGCTCGGGCTCGGGCTGTTGGCCACCATCGTGTTGTATTACGCGGGTTCCCAGGTGTACGGGGCGTCCTATGACCTGACGTTGAGTCAGTTGATCGCGGCGGGGCATCGTCTGCCGGCGACCCCGGTACGGTTCGCGTTCGTGCTCGCCGTGCTCGGCTATGGCACCAAGGTGGGCCTGGTGCCCGTGCACACCTGGCTGCCGGACGCGCACTCCGAGGCACCGACTCCGATCTCGGCGATGCTGTCCGGGTCGCTGCTGGTGGTCAGCTTCTACGCCGTGCTGCGGTATGTGCAGATCAGCAGTCCCACGCTGGGCGCGAGTTTCGATCGCAACGTGCTGATCGTCTTCGGTGTGCTGTCGTTGCTGGTTGCCGGTTTCTCTCTGCTGCAACAGCGCGACGTCAAGCGGATGCTCGCCTATTCCAGCATCGAGCATATGGGCATCCTGTGTCTGGGCGTGGGGTTCGGCGCCCCGATCGCGTTGGCCGGGGTGCTGTTGCACGTGCTCGCGCACGCGGCCGCGAAGGGCAACGCGTTCTTCGCCGCCGGCGTTCTGCTGCGGAAGTTCGACACCAAGGACATCCGCCGTATCCGGGGTGGCCTTGACCTGCTGCCATGGACCGGCCCGCTGTTGCTGTGCGCGGTACTGGCGCTCTCGGCGCTGCCGCCCTTCGGCATCTTCCGGTCGGAGTTCGAGATCGTCGCCGGCGGTCTCGGCAACGGCAGGACCACCTTTGCCGCGATCCTGGTGGTACTGGTGACTGTCGCGTTTCTCGGGATGGCCATCTCGTTCACCCGCATGCTGTTCGTGTCGGCCCGGCACACGCCGGAGGCCGCCGAGCTGACTCGGGGCGAGCCGAGCGCGTGGATGGTCGCGCCGATGGTCGCCGGGTTGATCGCACTGGTGGTGCTGGGCGTGCATCCGCCGGATGTGCTGTCTCATCTGCTCAGCCAGGGCGTCGCTGAACTGGGAGGTGGCTCATGACCGGCGTACCGTCCGCCGAGATCGGCTCGTCGCCGCTGACCGCCTGGCGCAAGCAGGTCCGCGACGAGGTCCGCGACGGCCGCAGGCTTGCCGGACTGTTCGGCACCGCCGTCCCGGACGGCATCCGGCTGACCGCGCTGGTCGCGGACCCGACCGAGGGCCTGCGACCGCTGGACACGGTGCTGGCGAGTTGGCAGCACGACTACCCCGCGCTGACACCGGATCTTGCCGGCGCCTTCTGGTACGAACGCGAACTGCACGACATGTTCGGGATCACGCCAGAAGGCCATCCTCGACTCGACCCGCTGGTGCTGCCCCTGGCCGAATCCGCCGATCGGCCCCGGCCCGGCGCGTCAACAGGGCCGGGAGCACTTCACCCGATCGAGGAAGCGATCGGCCGGCATGTACTGGGACCAGGCATGTTCACCATCCCGCACGGTCCGGTCCGCTCCGGGGTCTTCGAGTCGGTGGAGTATTTGGTCGAAACACCCGGCGAGGACATCCCGTTCCCGCAGATCCGGGTCTACCACAAGCATCGCGGCATCGAGAAGCGCTTCGAAGGGCTGACCGTCGCCGACGGTGCACTGCTCGCCGAACGCACCGAGGGCATCGCCTCGGTCGCGCATGCACTTGCCTACTGCCACGCCATCGAAGACCTCACCGGCGCCGAGGTGTCCCGAGCGGCCGGGCTGGTGCGGGTCCTGCACGCCGAACTGGAACGCGTGGCCAATCATCTCGACGTGGTGCTGCGCCTTGTCGACGCCGCAGGCCTGGCGGTCGCGGTGGCCCGGTTCGGCTGGCACAAGGAACGCGTGCTGCGCCTGGTCTCGCGCTGCTGCGGCAACCGCTTCGGTCGCGGCGTCGTCGTGCCGGGTGGTGTCCGTGCCCTGCCGAGGCCTGCCGCCGCCGAACTGCTCGACGAACTCAAGAGGCTGGGCAAGGCCATCACCGACGACGAGCGCATCCTGATGACGACCTCCTCGTTCCTGGACCGACTGCGCGGCACGGGTCCGCTCACCGGTGAGCTCGCCAGGACACACGGCGCGCTCGGACCGATCGGCCGCGCCTCAGGCCGGACCGAGGACGTCAGGGAGGTCGACCGCTACGACGGCTACCGTCACGTCGAGGGCATCACCCCGCCACGCGCCGATGTCGGCGACGCCATGGCGAGACTGCGGGTCCGCTGGGCCGAGATCCACGACGCCTTCGAACTGGCCGACGCCGCGGTGACGGCGCTGGACTCCGGATCAGCTGAGTTGGCAGCACCCCAGGTGTCCGCAGTGGACGGTCGGGGCATCGGTCGTGCCGAGGCGCCCCAGGGTGAGGTCGTCTACGTCGTCGAGGTGGCCGCCGGCCGGATCACCCGCGGCAAGCCGCGCTCGGCGTCGTTTCACAACCTGCCGCTGTTCCACTCGGTGTTCGCCGGCGACATCCTGACCGACTTCCCGTTCATCGAGGCCAGTTTCGGCCTGTCCATCGCCGGGGTGGTGCTGTAATGCTGGAGTGGATCTTCCGTGGTCTGCGCAACGGTGTTCTCACCACCCGCTATCCACGCCACCGCGACCCCTACGCGGACACCTTCGCCGCAGCCGTCGCCGTCGTGGATCCCGTCGCCGAGGGAGACCTCGCGGCGCTCTGCCCGACAAGGGCGATCGCTCGCGACGAGCGCGGCGAGGTGACGCTCGACCGAGGCCGGTGCATCCTGTGCGGACGGTGCGTCGACCGGCGCCCGGACGCTTTCGGCTGGGCGCGGGGCACTGACACCGCCCGGTTGACCCGGCCGACATTGGTTGTGCCGGAACGGGACGAAGACGATCGGGCCCTCGTCGAACTGCGTACCGAACTCAACCAGCGCGTTCGCCGGCTGCGCCGCTCCGTCCACATTCGGCACGTCGACGCGGGCTCGGACGGCTCTGACGAATGGGAGATCGCCGCACTGACCAATCCGGTCTATGACGTGCATCGCCTCGGCATCTTCTTTACCGCGAGCCCTCGGCACGCCGACATCCTGTTGGTCACCGGTGCCGGTGCGCGCGGCATGGTGCCACCGCTGGCCCGGACGCTGGAAGCCATGCCGGAACCAACCGTGATCCTCGCCGTCGGCACCGACGCGATCAGTGGCGGGCTGATCTCCCCGTCCTATGCCACTGCTGGCGGCATCAGCCACCAACTGTCGGTGGACGTATGGGTTCCTGGATCGCCGGCCAGTCCCTTCGCCATCCTGCACGGCATCCTGCTCGCGCTGGACCGAGTCCCGGAGGCCAACCGATGACCACCGCCCTGCTGGTCGCCGGCCTTGCCGTGCTGGCGGTGGCCGTCCTGACGGACCTTGCCGTCGGCGTGCGAGGCGCGTTCGGCAGGCTGACACCGCACCTGCTGTGCGCGGCGGCCGACATCGTCCTGGTAATCGCCGGGGCACGCGCCGCCAGTGGCCTGGCCGGACGGGTGAGCCTGGACGACTGGCTGGCGTTCGGAAACGCCGGATTGACCCTTGACCGGCTGTCCGGACTGTTCCTCACCATCGCCGCGGGCGTCGGGATACCGGTCGCGCTGGTCTTCGCGTCCTGGTCACGGTCGACAGAACGACTGCGCCGACGCGGACTCGGCGCCCTGCACGCCCTCACCCTGATCGCCGTGGTCGCCATTCTCACCGCGGACAACGCGTTCGTGTTCTACTTCGCCTGGGAGGGCCTGACCGTCCTGTTCTACCTGCTGGCAGGCTTCGCGCGGCACCGGCCCGGTCGGGCCAGGGCCAGCGTCCTGACCATCGGGGTGAGCAAATCCGGTGGCGGTGCCCTGCTGCTGGGCCTGTTGCTGCTGGCCACCCACGCGAATTCCTACCGGCTCGCCGACTTCGGTTCGGTGCACGACGGTCTGGTGCACGGTGCGGCGTACGCGTTGCTGCTGTTGGCTTTCGCCGCCAAGGTCGGCCTGGCCCCCGTACAGACCTGGATGCCGGAAGGCTACGCCGCCGCACCGGGCCCGGCGCGTGCCCTGATGGCCGGTGTCGCCGCCCTGGTCGGGTTCTACGGCATGTGGCGCACCCTCGACCTGCTCGGCGCACCACCGGTCTGGCTGACCATCGTGGTGCTGCTGTTGGGCGGCGCCACCGCGCTGCTGGGCATCGCGCACACCACCGTCCAGGAAGACCTGCGCCGGGTCATCGCCTACTCCAGCGTGGAGAACGCCGGCCTGATCGTCACCGGGTTCGGCGTCGCGCTGGTCGGCGCCTCCGCCCACCTGCCCGCGTTGCAGGCGGCCGGTCTGCTGGCCGCGACGCTGCAGGCGATCGCCCACGCGGTGGCCAAGTCCGCACTATTCTCGGCCACCGCGACCTTCGAAGTCGCCGAGGGCACCACGATGCTGGACAACCTACGCGGACTCGGGCGGCGGATGCCGTTCTCCGGTGCCGCGTTCGGGATCGGCGCGCTGACCCTCGCCGGTCTGCCGCCCACGGCCGGCTTCGTGTCCGAATGGTTCCTGCTGGAAGCACTCATGCAGCAGTTCCGACTGTCCGGACTGGACTTCCGGCTGACCTTGGCCCTCACCGGGGCGCTGGTCGCACTGACCGCGGGCTTCGCCGCTGTCGCCTTCGTCCGGGTACTGGGCCTTGTCGTACTCGGCTCTCGCGACCGGACGCATCTCGCCAGTACGCACGACACCGGTCCGGCCGGCCGGCTGGGGTTGATCGCGCTCGCGGTCGGTTGTGTCGGTCTGGCCGCCATCACTCCGCTGGAGATCCGGTTCATCGCCAGTGGCATCAACCATCTCGTGCCGGCCGCCACGACAATCCAGGCCAGCGGCCCGAACTGGGTCCTCGGCCCGGTCTTCCAGAGTTTCTCGGTGCTGTCCCCGTCCTGGCTGGCCATCGAGTTGCCCACCGCCGCCATCGTGGTCGCGCTACTGGCCACCTGGATCTCCGGCGGACGATTGCTCGCGGTCCGGCGCGTGCCGGCCTGGCGCTCGGCGACCGGCGGGGTGACCGGCGAAGACCGCTACACCCCGTTCGGCTATGCCAACCCGACCCGCAGGGTACTGAGCAACATCCTGCTGACCCGCTCGCACGCGCAACAACTAGAACAGTTGTCGACGGAAGCACGCACCCATATCGACCCGCAAGCCCAGGAGCACCCCGCCGCCCGGCTCGGCTACACGGTCGATGTGGTGGAAATGGTCGACCGGTTCGCCTACCGGCCACTGATCAAGCCGATACGAGCACTGGCCAATGCCGCCACCCGGCTGCAGTCCGGACGGTTGGACGCCTACCTGACCTACATGCTCATCGCACTGGTCGCCCTACTGGCGGTCGTCACGGCGATGAGTTAGCTGACCCGGCCCCACCTCTGCGTCCGCACCCCTACGAGTTCGCGCTCTACCACGACATCTGACAGCAGTGGACTCCCAGGCCGCTCAGGGTGGTTCGACTACCTGACCGGCCTGGGACGGGCCCGCACCGACGCCGATCAGCCGGGCGAGTCCGCCGGAGGACAGCAACTGTTCCATGGCAAGCGGAATCGACGGCACCGGCACCGTCGGCGAACAGCAACGCCGCCGATCGGCGCGTGGATCGTCCTCATCAGTGCCGTGCCGGTGCGATTCCGCCGTTCCGTTCAGCCTGTCACCCTCGGCTATCTCACCGGACCAGCGCGCTGATCACGGTATAGCCGACGAGCACGGCGCCGAGTCCGGTGAGCACGCTGATGAGCACGTTCATCGCGGCGTAGAAGTATGCCCGCTGCTCGACCAGTTTGAAGGTCTCGTAGCTGAAGGTGCTGTAGGTCGTCAGGCCGCCACACAGCCCGGTTCCCAGCAGTGCCAGCATCGGACCGGGGAGCGCGAGCCCCGCGCCGACCACACCCCCGAGAATCAGGCAGCCGACCGCGTTCACCATGAACGTGCCCCACGGGAACGCGGTGTCGTGCTTGACCTGCACCGTGCGGTCGGTGAGGTAGCGGAGCGGTGCGCCGATCATGGCGCCGACGAAGACCAGAGCCACGGTCATTGCGCGTGCCTGCCCCACGACCTGGTGGTCAGTCTGGTGAGCCAGACGCCCACGATGACGGCGAACAACGCGCAGATCAGAGTGCCGGCCAGATAGGCGAGCGCGATACCGATCGTGCTCGGTTGAAGCAGTCCGCGAACCTCGTTGGTGTAGGTGGAGAAGGTAGTGAAGCCGCCCAGGACGCCTACGCCGAGAAACGGACGGAGCAGATGGTGCGCCGCCCACACCTCGGTGATCAACACCATCAGCACGCCGATGAGAAAGCAGCCCAGCACGTTGGTGGCGAAGGTGCCCCACGGGAAATGACCGACCCTGGTAGGGGACAGCACGGAGATCCCGTAACGCGCGATCGCGCCGAGTCCGCCGCCTACCGCGATCACCCCGAGGACCGCGCCGTGCGACCGGACGAGTTCGCGTCGCTGCGACCCCACCCGTACATCGACGTCCGGGTCGATCACATCAGTCAGTTCGGTTGCTTCGCTCACTCATGCCTCCTACCTGAGCCTGGCCAACACTGCCAGAGCCGAAGTAGGGACTGTTGGCGGTCTGACTACCGCGGTTTCCCCCCGAACGCGAGGAGTGGCGAGCCCCACCGCCACGATCGATTCAGGGTATCCAAGCCCACCGCCGGAATCGATCGGCTACGCCCTGGATCACCTCGTGTTCTGGATCACAACACCGACCGACTTGCGAATTTCGCTCCGGCAGGTTCACGGCGGCACGGGTAACCTGGAACCGAGTGCTGGCGGAGGGGCTCGCCACCAACCGTGCCGATGACGGCGCCAACGGTCCCTACCTACCGAACGCCGTGTCCGGGAGGTGGCCGTGGCAGTCCCCAGCACATCTGTCGAGCATGCCCAGGCGGATCTGGGCCCTCCATGACCCTGATGGTCTTCCTCTTCGGTTGCTTCGCCGGAGTCGTGGCCGGAGTGTGCGCATACCTGATCGCACTCGACGAGCTGCAACACCACTTCCGATCACGGCGGCCTGCCCGTCTTGAGGCCCTGCGCCAGGCCGTCTTCGCGGCCGGATTCTTCGTGCTGCTCGGCGGAGTGCTGGCGTTCTTTTTGCCCTATTTGTTCACGACTCGGTGACCACCTGTCCATGGCGTGGCAGGCAGTCTCGGCGAATCGAGCAGGTTCTCCGAGGCATCGGCTGTCGGCAAGCTCGGAGAACCGGAGGAACAATGCCGAACTGGATATACCAGATGAACCGGGTGCGAGTACGTCGGGAAGAGAAGCTGATCCTCGACGACGTCACCCTCGGGTTTCAGCCCGGTCACTGGTTCTGGTTCGAAGGAAACTTCGCGGGATACCAACACAACAGAGTCGACCGGTTCGGTGTCGACTCCATTCGTCCACACCGAACCGTTCACCGCAAGCTCACGCGGGACTGAAGGAGGTGCGATCATGGCTTTCCACAGCATTCTCTTTCCGGTGACTGCCGGTCAGGCGGAGGCCGGTACCACTACTCAACCGGCATACTTCACCGACCTGAACCTCGACCAAGTCATCGACTCGATCACGATCGGTCGGGAGCGTTACGCGCTGAAGCCGTTGTTCAACGTCGTCCTGAGCGACATCAACGCCGTCGGCTACCGCCACGAGGTCCTCCAAGATCTGGAGAGCGACGGCGTGTCGTCCGCGGTCGGCAGGTTCGCGCGATCCATGGGCGCCATGCGCGAGCAGGTCAACCAAGCGAACAAACTGCGCTACCGCTATCAGAAGGAGAGCCTGTTCCTTGACACGGTACGTACCTACTGCCGCGCGGTGACCAGGCTCGGGCAGGACCTGGTACGCGAGGACATGCGGTCGCGTGGATGGCTGGACTTTCGCGACTACCTCGCCGGTTACCTCGAATCACCAGACTTCGTTTCCCTGAACGAGAAATCGCGGAAGATCAAGGATGACCTGGCTACCGTCAAGTACTGCCTGACCATCAGGGGAGGCCGAGCGCGGGTCAGCAGATACGACGGTGAAACCGACTACAGCGCGGAAGTCGAGGACACCTTCGAGAAGTTCCAGCAGGGCGCGGTGCGTGACTATCTGGCCGACATGCCCAACTATCTGGATATGAACCATGTCGAAGCGAACGTGCTCGAACTGGTGACCAAACTGTACCCGGATATCTTCGCGGTGCTCGACCAGTTCTGCCACGACCGCGCGACATACCTGGACAAAACGATCACCGATTTCGACCGCGAGGTCCAGTTCTACGTCGCCTACCTGGAGTTCATCGACCGGCTGAAGGCTACCGGACTGTCCTTCTCCTACCCCAGGGTCTCCAGTAGCGACAAGGAAGTCAGTGTCAACGAGACCTTCGACATCGCGTTGGCCGACCAGCTGACCACTGAGAAGACTCCCCTGGTGTGCAACGATTTCCGGCTGTCCGGTCAGGAACGCGTCCTCGTCGTCACCGGACCGAATCAGGGCGGCAAGACGACCTTCGCCAGAACGTTCGGACAGTTGCACTACCTGGCCGCCATGGGCCTTCCGGTGCCAGGTCAGGACGCACGCCTGCCACTGTTCGACCAGTTGTTCACCCACTTCGAAGCGGAAGAGGACATCGCCAACCTCAGTGGCAAGTTGCAGGACGATCTGAGCAGGATTCACGACATTCTCGCCAACGCCACCGCCGACAGCGTCATCGTCATGAACGAGAGCTTCACCTCCACGACCTTGCAGGACGCCCTGTTCCTCGGTCGAGAGATACTGAACAGGATAATCCTGTTGGACGCGCTGTGCGTCTACGTCACATTCGTGGACGAACTCTCCCGGCTCGGTCCGACCACCGTGAGTGTGGCCAGCACCGTCGTGCCCGGTGACCTGGCGGAGCGTACGTTCAAGATCGTGCGAAAACCGGCGGACGGACTCGCCTATGCGGTGGCGATAGCCGAGAAGTACGGCCTGACCTACGAGGTGCTGAAGGGGCGGATAGCATCATGAAGGCTTTCCTCATGTCTCGTGACCGAGATTTCGACCTCGGCAGCGCTCTTCCGCCCAACCACCACGAACTGGTGCAGGATCTGGAACTGAACACCCTGTTCGATGCGATGGCCGCCGAGGACGAATTCCTGTTCACGGTGGCCAAGCGGGCCATGCTGTCCAGCCTCGCCGATCCAGACGCCATCAACTACCGACAACAGATCCTTGGCGACTGTCTGCGACATCCCGATGTCATCCGGACGATCTACCGCATCGCGGTCGATGCCATCGCGGGAGAGAAGAAGATCTACCGGAGCATCTTCTACTACCCGGCCGCTGTCCTCCGTCGATCCGTCGAGGCGCTCGAATTCTTCGTCGGCATGCTGAAGGAGCTACGCGCGTTGTCCGACGAGCATGCCGAGGAGTTCAGTTCGGACGGTTTCACCGAGTTCTTTCGCATGCTGACCAAGGAACTCGGCGACGAGTACTTCGCGACGATCAACATGCATCTCAAACAGCTCAGATTCCGGTCCGGCGTCCTGATCAGCGCGGATCTCGGCCAAGGCAACAAAGGCACCAACTACGTCCTGCGCAAGCCACGACACGAAGCCAAAGGATGGCTACGTAGGATCACCGACAAGGACCACCCGTCCTACTCGTTCACGATCGCCGACCGCGACGACGCCGGACTTCGGGCCCTGTCGGAGTTGGCCGACCGAGGCGTGAATCTGGTAGCGAACGCACTCGCCAAGTCGACCGACCATATCCTCAGCTTCTTCACGCTTCTGCGCACCGAACTGGCTTTCTACATCGGTTGCCTGAACCTGCACGAACGGTTGACCGGCAAAGGTGAGCCGGCCTGTTTTCCGGTTCCCCATGCCTTGTCTGCCACGCCGACGCTGAACGGCAGCGGCCTCTATGATCCGTGCCTGAGCCTGACCCTTCCCGATCATGTGGTGGGCAACGACATCGCAGCCGATGGCAGGTCACTGGTCATGATCACCGGTGCCAACGAAGGCGGCAAGTCAACCTTTCTGCGCAGCGTCGGATTGGCTCAGTTGATGACCCAGTGCGGAATGTTCGTCGCCGCACGTTCGCTGCATGTCGTCGTGTGCGAGGGCGTCTTCACCCACTACAAGCGGGAAGAGGACGCCACGATGCACAGTGGGAAACTGGACGAAGAGCTGAGCAGGATGAGTACGATCGTCGATCAGCTGAATCCGAACTCCGTCGTGCTGTTCAACGAGTCGTTCGCGGCGACCAACGAACGAGAGGGCTCCGAGATTGCGCGGCAGATCGTTCACGCACTGTTGGAGAAGGGAATCCGGGTCTTGTTCGTCACGCATCTCTACGACCTCGCCCACGGCTTTTACGAGCAAGCCTTGCCGACGGCACTGTTCCTGCGCGCCGAACGCCACCCGGACGGACGGCGTACGTTCGCTCTCTCCGCAGGTGAACCGGCCCCGACCAGCTACGGCGAAGATCTCTATCGGCGCGTCTTCGGCACCACCTCGGACCCCGGAGCGGTTCGGTGAGGCTGGCATCGGGCGGGCGACCCCGATGCCAGCCTGCGACGCGGTCAGCTCACCGGCGGACCAGTCAGCGAGCGAGCCAAGGTCGAGGCCCAGGAACCGGTCGAGGTGGGCGAAGGTCTCGAACCTGGCGCCGGCATCGCTGTTCGGCTTGGAAAGTTGGTGAACGTGCCCAGTTCCGATGAGCACCCGTCGGAGGACGAGTCCACCGGGACAGACTCGGCCGCCAGCACGAAATGGCTGTCCTCGGGAGTGGCCGGCGTTGGCGCGGCGAGCTTCTTCTCCGACTCTGGGCACGAGATCACCACCGCCATCCTGCCGACCTTCCTGACCTCGACCCTGCACGCATCAGCCGGCGCGCTGGGCATCATCGAAGGCGTCAGCGATGCCCTCACCGGCGTGATGAAGCTGATCGGCGGCCCATTGGCAAACGATCCACGCACGCGTGGCAGGCTCGCCAGCGGTGGCTACCTCGGCACGGCCGTGGCCACCGGTGCCATCGGACTCGCCGCCACCGTCTGGCAAGTGGGTCTGTTGCGCGGCACGGCATGGCTGTCTCGCGGACTGCGTTCACCCGCTCGGGACAGCCTCCTCGCCACACTCGCACCGCGCCACGCCTACGGCCGAGCATTCGGTCTGGAACGGGCCGGCGACAACCTTGGTGCGGTCGCCGGCCCACTGCTGGCCGCTGGCCTCGTGGTGTGGCTCGGTATCCGTCCCACCCTGTACCTCGCCGCAGTGCCCGGCCTCTTCGCAGCGATCGCCATCACCGTGGCCGCACGGGAGGCCCGTCGACACACCGGGACCGGGCGGCGGCCCTACCGGCTGGAGCTGTCAGCACTGCGGCACACCGGAATCCTCCGACCGTTGGTGCCCATCGCGCTCTTCGAACTCGGCAACGTCGCCACCACCCTGCTGATCCTGCGAGCCACCCAACTGCTACACACCGACGGACGTTCGCTGACGACGGCAGCCTCCGCCGCGATCCTGATCTACGCACTGCACAATGCGGTGGCTACCGGGGTGGCCCTGCTCGGCGGGCGCTGGCTGGATGCCGTCGGACCGCGAATCGTGTTCGCCACCGGATCAGCCCTGTACGTGGTGGCCTATCTCGGCTTCGCGATTGGCGGGCGCGGCTTTCCCCTGCTCATCGGGTCCTTCGCGCTGGCTGGTGCGGGAATCGGTCTTGCCGAAACCGCGGAATCCACGCTGGTCGCCCGAATGCTGCCGGACCGCCTGCGCGGCAGCGGGTTCGGTGTGCTCGGCGGTGTACAAGCCGCCGGCGACCTGCTCGCATCCGCGGTGGTCGGGCTGCTCTACACCGCCTTCTCGCCGCTGGTCGGGTTCGGATATGCCGCAGGCTGGATGATCATGGCCGTGCTCTGCTCCGTCGTCCTGATTCGACCCGGCACCACCCCCGAATCGTCCCCATGACCGCGGCCACCGCTGCTTGATACATCACCGCCATCCCCCGAGCGCGCATCACCGGGATACACGCCCAAGGCCACCGACTCGTTGTCAAGCGGTCGGGCTCGACTACACCGTCGACGCAGGTCAACGACTCGTCGACGCCATGACCGGGGCCTGATTCCACAACTGGTCAGCTCGCTGGCCGGAGCGCTTGCCCCCGCACCGCGTCGTCACCGGCTCAGGCGACCCATCGAGCCTGTTGCTGAAAACAGAGGGAGCACAGCTGATCGTCGTAGGGCTGCATCACCGGCACCTGATCGATCGGCTCATGCGCGGCCCCGCTCGGGCCACAGCGCTCGTCCGCCACACCGGTGTGCCGGTTGCCGTCGTCCCCTACGTGGCGCCAGCGGCGCGGTGACTTCGAGTCCGCGGGAGAACTCGCCCGTGTCGTTTGCCGAACAGGTGACACGGGCCGCGTAAAACTACCGGTCAGCGCCGATGACTGACTTTTGGAACCCCGCAGGGCCTTTCACTCCGGCCACCCCGTAAAGGATCTTGGTGGAGGAACCGCTGCGCAGGCGCACCTCGTACCCGCGTCCCAAGGACCAGGCGAGGAGATCACCGATGTGGGGCACGACTCCGAAGAGGTCGACGGGTACTCCCTGGGCCGCGCACGCCTCGGCGAGCTGGCGCGGCGAGATGAACAGCCGATGGTCGTGGGTGCCCTTCGGGGCAGCCCACGAAACCGGAAGCCCCTCGCCGAGGGTGATGACGGAGAGCCTGGCCAGGAACGTGTTCGCGATGGTGTCCATCACCAGGGTGCCACCGGGTTTGAGCACGCGGCAGCACTCGGCCACGACGTCGAAAGGGCGTGCGACGTGCTCAAGGCAGTACCCCGCGACGACGACATCCGCGTAGCCGTCGGGCAGCGGGATGTCATGGATGTCGTGGATCAGGACCTCGTCGACGCCGTGCCGCAGGGCCACCTCCGCACTCTTGGTGGACACGTCGACTCCGATATGCCGGTAGCCCTTGCCCGCGATGTGCGGGTGCAGGAGACCTCCGCCGCACGCAACGTCGAGCAGCACGGCGCCGGGCCGCGACGCTGCCGGGATGTGCTCGGCACGGGCGCGCGCGCCCCAGTGCAGGATGGCGAGCGGGCCCCTGCGCTGCCACCACAGGGACGACCAGGTGTCATATTCAGCCGGATCGGACGCCGTGTCCGCCAGCGCTCCCCGTGCTCCTGCCGGGGACACATCGGGGCCCTCGGCCTTGGCCTGTCGCGTGTGCAGGGCAATCGCCCAGTGCACGTAGGCATTCGTACGGACGTCCGTAAGAGGCTGCTGGTCGGCAGCGCCATCCGAGGCAGGGTGCTCCAGGGGGCTGGCGCAGTGGCTCAGCAGGAACGCGAAGGCCGCGTCGGCGCGCCGCGCATCCAGGACCCCGGTGGCGTGCGCGGCGATCAGGCACTGGGCAGTCTGCGCCACCGCACTCGGATCGGTACCTGGGGTGAGTGCGGATTTCTCGCCCCATCCGCCGTCTGGATTTTGCCGCTCATAGATCCAGTCCATCGCCCCTTCCACGACCAGATTTCCCCGCCCATCTCCTGCGGCGGTGAGCGCGAGCAGGACCTGGGTGGTGCAGTGGAGGCGGCCGGTGGCGTTGTCCTCCCAGAATCCTTCGACGGCTTGCTTCGTCAGGAGGAACTGCCGGGCGCGGCGCACGGCGGGATGCTCGCTGTGGCCCGCTGCGCACAGCGCTTCCACGACGTGCGCCGTCACCAGCGGCGTCGCCGGTGCGCGGCCACGGGCGCCGTTGCGCGACCAGCCGCCGTTCGCGGACCGCCGCTCCAGGAGCACCCGAGCGGTCTGGGCGACGGCGACGTCAGCCAGGCGGGTGTCCGAAGCCCCGACCGCGTGCAGGGCAGTGAGGATCAGCGCCGTGTCGTCCACGTCCGCGGCAAAGGTGCGACCGCAGTAGGGAAGAAGTCGTAGGACCGCGTTGTCGACCACGGGATCCGAGCCGGCGCGGTATCCCGCTGCGGCCAGGGAACGTAGGACGAGGGAGGTGTCGGGGCCGGAGCCGGCGGCGCTGCGGTCGGCGAGTGCGGCGAGTGCGGCGAGTGCGGCGAGGAGAGCGTTGCCCAGCCGGTATTCGCCCGCGTCCAGGGGCATCTGCTCGGTCGTCATGAGCGGTGTCCGTTCCAAGCGACGGGAAGTTTCTCGGGACCCCGGAAGAGCAGACCGGTCTTCCACGCCACGGCGTCGGGCTCGCAGGCGAGTTGCAGGTCTGGCATCCGCTCCAGCAGCAGGCCGAGTGCGACCTGGAGTTCCATCCGGGCCAGCGGTGCTCCCGCGCAGAAGTGCGGTCCGTGGCCGAAGGCCAGGTGGTGGGCGGCGGGGCGGGTCAGATCGAGGCGGTCGGGCTCCGCGAAGACGGCGGGGTCCCGGTTGGCGGCGTTCGTCGAGATCAGTACCGGCTGTCCCGTGTGGACGGTGTCGCCGGCGAGTTCGATGTCGGCCGTGGCGTAGCGCGGGTAGGCGGCCGAGACGGTCAGGGGGGTGAACCTGAGCAACTCCTCGACGGCGTCGGGCAGGAGTTCTGGCGACTCCTTGAGGAGGGCCAGTTGGTCGGGGTGGGTGAACAGGACGTAGGCGAAGTCGGCGATCTCGTTGGCGGTGGTCTCGTAGCCGGCGATGAGCAACACCATGCACAGGAAGACCAGCTCGTCCTCGGACAGCCGGTCGTCCTGATCACGTGCCGCGACCAACTCGCCGATGACGTCGTCGGTGGGCTCGGTTCGCCTGCGCTGGATCAGTTCGCCGAAATAGACGATGAGTTCGGACAGACTCTCGATGCGCGCCTGCCCCCCGTCGCCGTTGGCGAGCTGGCTGACCTCGGTGATCCAGTGGTGAAACCGGTCGCGGTCCTGGTACGGGACGCCGAGGAGGTCGCAGATGAGGCCGATGGTGAAGGGGACGGCGAAGTCCCCGACGAGATCGGCGGGTGACCCGGCGGCGATCATGTCGTCGATGAGCGAGGCGGCCAGCCGTTCGGCTTCGGGGCGCATCCGTTCGGCCCGCGCGGCGGTGAACGAGCCCCCGATGAGGCGGCGGATGCGGGTGTGGTCGGGAGGATCCATTTCCATGAGCCCGAGCGGGATCACGTCGGGGGAGACCCTGGGTTGGTCGACGCCCTCCGGCACCCCACGACGGAAGCGCGCATTGGCGAACACCGCCTTGGCGTCCTCGTATCGGGTGACGAGGAGGCTCGGGTCGCCGTAAGGCATGCGCACCGGGCAGAGGGGTTCATTTTGCCGCACGTACTGGTAGAGGTGATCGACATCCAGCGCGTGGGGCGGGGCGAACGGATACGCCCTTTCCCTTCCGTCTTTTTCCTGTGCACAGGGCGCTTCGCGCTCGTCGGTGGTACCCATATTCCCCACGTTTCGCACGTCGGCCGAAGTATTATTCGGACGATCGGACCGGACACTTGACAGTAACAGCCTGGTGAGAACGTCAATAGGGACACAGATGTCCCCACCTGACGTCGTTGTCTCTAGACGCGTGCACAGGTCCTCGGCTTGACTTCGGGACGGGCACCCGAAGCAAGTCGGGCGGCCATCACCACAAAGGCAGCGGGAGCCTGGCATGGCGGAATTCCGTTCGGAAGAAACCACTCTCCCATCCCCGGCGCCCGCGGCTACACCTCGGGTGCCACCGGTGCGGGCCTGGATATCCGCGATGGGCCTGAAGATGACCGTTGTGGTGCTGCTGCAGGTGGCGTGCGCGCTCGGCGTAGCCCGCCACATCGGCGTGCTCTCGACGGGCCGGGTCCTGCTGACGCTGGCGCTGTACGTGCCGGAGTCCATTTCACGGCGACTGCTGAACGACTACGACGACTACACGCGCGGCGTGGACGTTCCCGACAAGGCCCGCCGGGGCAGCGCCCTGGCACTGGGGCTGCCCATGGGACGGGTCCGGGCACTCGGTCTGGTGTGCTTCGCGATCGGGATCGTGACCTTGGGCTGGTTGCTGTACACGACGAATCCGTGGTCGCTACTGGTCATTCCGCTCTCCTGCGCGGTACTGGTGTACTCCGGTGGCCCGGTTCCTCTCGGACATCGAGGGCTCGGCGAAATCATGGACTTTGTCATCGGCGGTTTCTACGTCATGGCAGTCGTGATTTGGGTCAATGTTCATCAATTGCCTTTCGGGGCGGTGATGGTGGGCGTGGCCGCGGGATTCCTGTTCACCGCGACGATGTTCCACAACGATCTGCGGGACAGGGTCGAGGACCTTCAGGCGGGAAAGCGGACTTTCGCACACATGTTGTCGATGCGCGCCTCGAAGGTCTGGTATGCGGTATTCGTTCTCGCGCCCTATCCGTGCATTGCACTCGTGGCGTACGCGTTCGGCTCGCCGTGGCTCGCGGCGCCACTGCTCGTCTTTCCCTACGCGGTCTGGCTCGTGGTCGGGGTGGTCCGATCCGACCTCGGGAGCACGATGCCGCCGTGGAGTCACCTTCCGCGGCTCCTGGTGTCGTTCTTCGCGCTGCTCGCCGTGGCCGCCTGGATCTGACCTATCGCCACATCATCCCGTCCGAGACCGAGCGAGGTAGCGCCGAATGTCCGTACTGTGTCGCCCCGCGGTGCACTTTCCCGAGTACGAGGTCACTCTCAAGGACACGCTGGAAGCGGCGCGTCGGCTACATCCGGACCATCCGCGCCTGGACACCGCGCTGCGTCTCATCGAGAACACCGGGGTGCGCAGCAGACGCGTCCTGCAACCCTTGGAATCGACGCTCCAGCACCCTGGCGTCGCCGCACGCACCGCCCGGTACTGGGAGGCGGTCCGTACCTACCTGCCGGCCGTGGTCGAGGAAGCCCTGGAGCGGGCCGAGGTGTCCCGCGAGATGATCGACGCGGTGACCTTCGTGTCCTGCACGGGCTTCACCATGCCTTCCCCCATCGTCTGGATGATCAACGAGCTGGGGTTTCCCACCCGGCTCGACCAGATTCCGCTGGCCCAACTCGGCTGCGCGGCCGGCAGCGGCGCGATCAGCGCCTCCGCCCGATACTGTCGAGCGCATCCCGACCGCAATGTGTTGATGGTCGCCTTCGAGCTGTGCTCGCTGTGCTACCAGCCCACCGACACGGACGTGGGCGCGCTGCTGTCGGCGGGCCTGTTCGGTGACGGTTTCGCCGCGGCGGTGATGCGCGGCACCGCCCGCTCGGGTCTGAAGATCGAACGGTCGGCCTCCGAGACCATTGCCAACACCGCGGATTGGATCTCCTATGACGTCCGCGACACCGGCTTCCACTTCCGTCTGGACAGCCGGGTGCGGCACACCATGCGCGACGCCTGCCCCTCGATCACCAAACTCGTGGAGGAAGCGGGCTGGAACACGCCGGACCTGGACTTCGTGATCGCCCACGCCGGCGGTCCGCGCATCCTCGACGACCTCACCCGGTTCCTGGAACTCGATCCGGCGCTGCACCGCTTCAGCCGGGCTGCGCTCGCCGAGCACGGCAACACCGCGAGCGTGCTGATCTTCGATTCGCTGGCTCGGTTCTGGGACGAGGGCACGGCCCGGCCGAACGCGCGCGGCGTCATCGCCGGATTCGGCCCAGGAGTCAGTGCTGATTTCTCCCTCGGAGTGGTCCTGTGAAAGATTCACGAAAATTGGCCGCGGCCACATCAGCGGACGGCACTCCTGCGGTCGTGCTGATCACCGGCTGCTCCTCGGGTGTTGGACGGGCCGTTGCTGAGCATGCGGTGCGCTCGGGTTTCACCACCGTCGCGACGGCCAGGAACCCGGAGACGCTGCGGGAGTTGGCGGCCGCCGGCTGCGTGGTGCGCGCCCTGGACGTGACCGACGACGACGCGCGCCGCCGGGTTGTTGCGGAACTCGACGAGCGGTACGGCGGCGTCGACGCCCTCGTCAACAACGCGGGCTACGGGGAGTTGGGGCCCTTCGAGGAAGTCCCGATGGACCGCTGGGAACGACAGTTCCACACGAACGTGTTCGGTCCAGTTGCGCTCGCCCAACTAGTCCTTCCCGGCATGCGGGCACGCGGCGGAGGCCGCATCGTCAACGTCAGCTCCCTCGCGGGCAAGATCGTCGTCCCGGTGGGCGCCGCGTACCACGCGAGCAAGTTCGCGTTGGAGGCCGCGATGGAGGGGCTCTGGCTGGAAGCGGACCGCTTCGGCGTCACGGTGAGTCTGGTGTTGCCGGGCGCCATCAACTCGCGCTGGAGCAGCAACGTCCCGACCCAGGACGAGTACGCCTCGGGTGCCTACGGCGAACTGGTGACCGAGATGGCGCAGCAGATGGCCAAGCGGCTGCCGCACGGAACCTCCACGGACCAGATGGCCTCAGTGATAATGCGCGCCCTCACCGACCGCAAGCCGCGCCTGCGCTACCTGGTGGGATTGGACGCGCACGTCGTCCTTCCCCTGAACCGGATGCTGCCCGAGTGGCTGTGGAAGGTGTTCGTGCGCAGCCAGTTCCCCTCCATGCGGCGTCCGGCGCCCCAGCCCGCTCAGCCTCCCGTGTCCGAGGGGACCCGCCCATGAAACCCGCGCCGCATCCCGCCGGCGGTCCCCGGCCGACGTGGCACCGGCTCGCGCGGCTCATCGCGTCAGCACGGCAGGGGGACGCGGGTTCCCTGGTGGCAGCGGTCGGCGTACCGCTGTGCGCGGCCGGGATGGCCGCTGCGTTCAGAGGCCCGAAGCAGGCCCACTGGCGCATGCTCGCGCTGACCCACGGCGCGCTCGGCCTGGTGGCTGGTGCCGTGGAGCCGTCCGCGCGGCATCGGCGGGTGGGTCGAGACGATGCCGTGGCGGCCTTCCGCACCGGCGCGGGCATGGTCGCGACGGGCGCGCTCCTGCAAGCCGTGGCGGGACGTGCCACCCCCCGGTTCACGGCCGACTCGGAGAACTTGCGCGCGCTGGCCTCGACCTCCAATCCCCTGCGGATGTGCGCCTACCTGCTGTTGGTGGTCGCCCCAGGTGAGGAGCTTTTCTGGCGCGGCCTGGTTCAAGGGCGCCTCGCTCGGCGGCTCGGCGCCCGCAAGGCGGCCGTCGCGACCGTTGCGCTGTACGGGCTGGCTCATGTGCCGACGGGCAACCTCGGGGTGACGGGCGCCGCCGTCGGCCTGGGCAGCACCCTGTCGCTGCTGCGAGCGCGCGGCGCCGGCCTCGAACGACTCGCACTCATCCACGCGATGTGGGTCGTGCCGATGCTGCTGGCCGAGCGCGTCCGGACCCGCACAACCCCGCCACCGGAACTCGGAAGCAAGTCCCCCATGGCAAAGGACGCTGACATGACCACAGTGCCACGCGATCACCGGGCCGGAAGGCGGGTGACCCGGTGGGGCCGCATCGCGCAACTCGCCAACAACGCGGTGCACGTCGCCCTGTACGAGCGCTCACGGGGCAGGCTGGGCGGACGCATGCTCGGCAACCAGGTCGGCATCCTGACCACCACGCGCCCCAGCGACGGCGAGGCATACTCGGTGCCCCTGTTCGTCGTCCCCGACGGGCCCGACATCCTTCTCGTCGCGTCCTACCGGGGATCGGCGGACAACCCCCGGTGGTACCGCAACCTGCTGGCCGACCCGGACGCGGTCCTGCGCATCGGCCGCCGGGTGCGGGAGGTACGTGCGCGCGTGCTGGAGGCGGAGGAAAGAGCCGCGGCATGGCAGCGCCTCGTGGGCCACTTCGAGGGCTACGCGGAATACCAGCGCCGCACGACGCGGGAACTGCCCGTGGTGAGGCTGTCCCCCCGACCGGGACGCGGCTGACATGGCTGCGCCATTGGCGCCCTCCGTCCGCGCGGGCCAGGCGCTGTACACGCGGTCGTTCCTGCGGGCATACGACACCCTCGTGTACCAGGTCAACTCTCCGCTCACCTGGCGTTGTCCGAAGCACCGCCTGATCGCGCTGTACAACCGGCACGTCTCAGGGCGTCACCTGGACGTCGGGGTCGCCACCGGGGTGCTGCTCGACGAGTGTCGTTTTCCCATCCCGAGGCCGGAGTTGAGGCTGATGGACCTCAACCCCGACTCACTCGCCGCCGCATCGCACCGCCTACGCCGTTATGCTCCCGCGACCCACCAGGCCGACGTGCTGCAGTCGTGGGGACTGCCAGACGGGCTCGTGGACTCCATCGGCATGGTTCACCTCCTGCACTGCCTGCCGGGGACCCTCGTGGACAAGGCCGTGGTGTTCAGACACGCCCGGCGGGTGCTGCGCCCAGGAGGCACGTTGTTCGGGGCGACGATCCCCGGCACGGGCGTCCGGCACAACCAATCGGCGCGCTGGCAACTCACTGTGGCGAACCGGCTCGGGATCATGTCCAACCGGGACGACCGGTTGGCGGACCTCGATGCGGCGCTCGCCGAGAACTTCACCGACTACGAGGTGACGGTCGCGGGATCGGTGGCCCTGTTCTGGGCGCGCTGAACACAAGAGACACCTGTACGCGGACGAACCGGACGAGCAGCAGAACGGAGCAGTGATGGTCGACTCGAAGACAACGATTCCGGCCACGGTCACCATAACGGGCCCGCATATCCGCGAACATGTGCGAGCAGCCGTGGAACATGGTTGGGATTTCCTGTCGGCGAGTGCCGACGCGTTCCCGTCCGCATCCGTCGCTTTCGACACGGAAATCAGCGATCCGGTCACTGTGGCGGAAATCCCGCGCCGCGCCCGCACCGAGTTGGGGGTCGATCTCGGCTTCGCACCGGCCGATGAGGGTTTCACGGCGATGCTCGCGCTCGACAACCTGCCCCATCCGCTGCCGACACGTGCCCTGCCAATGCTTCCCGCGCTGATTCGCAGGGTCGAGTCCTGCCGCTGGAGCAACAGATACCGTTTCTTCCCCGACGTGCCGCAGTTCGCGGCGGACACCGATTGCACCGCGCTTGCCGCATCGGGACTGCACCGGCACCACATCTTGCGGCCGTCCCGCCTGCGAGCGGTCGCGCTCGAACTGTTACGGGCCGGCGCTCCGGAGTCCGCGGCGAGGGAGGGCCTGCGCCCTGGGGCCGTCATGGTGTACTGGGAGGACGGCGCGGAAGCGCCTGCGAAGCCGAGGGGCCGCAAACACGATGCGGTCGTGAGCGCCAATGTCCTACGCGCCCTCCACCTGGCCGACCGACACACCGACCGCGCGGGGAAAGAGGTAGTCGGCGCCACGTTCCGGTATGCGGAGGAGCACCTGCGGTCCGGCGACTACCTGAGGGGAACCCGCTACTATCCCTCGCCGGTCGCCTTTCTGCACGCCGCAGCGAAACTGTGCAGAGTGTGCCGCGAATGCGGGGCCAGGCTCGGGCCGGCGCTGCGAAAGGCCTGCGCGAGCATTCCGGCACCAACGAATGCGCTGGATCTCGCGTTGTTCCTCATCGCCGCCAATGCCTGCGGCGCCGCGGTGGACCGGGACACGCACCGGGCAGAGCTGATCGATCTGCAGCGGCCGGACGGATCCTGGCCCGCACACAGCTACTTCCGCTTCGGCCGGTTCCCGATCCACTTCGGCTCGGCCCACCTGACCACGGTATTCGCGCTGCGCGCCCTCGAAGAACCGACCGGCGCCTAGGTCATTCGCGGCGTGGGCTCACATTGGCCGGATCCCGACCGGACTCACCTCAGTGACGGAGAATTCAGTGGACACATCGTTGGTGACCGAACGCGATGCTGCGGCCGTGCTGGACGCCGCCCGGACCCGGATTCATCCCGTACTGCGGGAGGCGGTCGAAGCGCTGCCCAGCGCGATGCGGCTGGTCGCGGGTTATCACTTCGGCTGGCATGACCGGGAAGGCAGGCCAGTGGCGGAAACACCCGCCATGGGCAAGACACTGCGTCCCGCCCTGGTGTTCCTGGCCGCCGCGGCGGTCACCGGGAGGTCCCCGGTCAGCGGGGCTGACGATACCGTCGTGCGCGCCGGGGTTGCCGTGGAACTGGTGCACAACTTCACCCTGATTCATGACGACGTGATCGACAAGGACGCGTTACGCAGACACCGGGAGACGGTGTGGAAGGTGTTCGGCGTACCCAGCGCGATTCTCGTCGGAGACGCGTTACAGGCTCTCGCCACACAGGTGCTCGCCAAGGCCACCACCCCGATCGCCGCCACCAGCGTCACCGTGCTGCAGGACTGCGTGCAGGAACTCATCGAAGGCCAGGCCGCCGATCTGTCCTTCGAGACCCGAAACGATGTCCGGCTGACCGAATGCGTTGCCATGGCCAGCCGCAAGACTGGTGCCCTCATCAGCTGTGCCTGCGCGCTTGGCGCCCTGCTGGGCGGTGCCAGCCAGGAGCAGGTACGGCGTTTGCGTGCCTTCGGCATGCACTTCGGCCTTGCCTTCCAACTCGCCGACGATCTGCTGGGCATCTGGGGTGATCCCAGCGTGACCGGCAAGCCGGCCCGGTCCGACTTGTGGTCCAGGAAGAAAAGCCTGCCTGTCGTGGCCGCCCTGAACAGTGGCACCGAGGCAGCGCTGGAGCTGAGCGCGATGTACCAGAAGCCCGAGGCCTGGGACCACAATGAGGTGCTGCGCGCACTCACCCTGCTCGAACGGGCGGGTGGTCGGACATGGACGCACCAGGAGGCGGCACGGCAGGCGTCCTCGGCACTGGCCTGTTTGGACGGTTCGGGACTCGATCAGGCGGCGACCGAGGATCTCGCGGCACTGACCCACCTTGCCGCCACGCGCGAGCGCTGACGGCCTTCGCAAGCAGATCATGCACAACGCCACCGTGGTCGCCGAACTCGAACGCCGGGACGCTGTCTTCGTTGGCGAACTGCGCGATGTACCGTCCGGTGCGACCGGGGTGCTCTTTGCGCATGGCGTCTCCCCAGCGGTTCGCGCCGATGTGGCCCGGTGTGGTCTCGGCATGATCGACGTGACCTGCCCGCTGGTGACCAAGATGCCCACATCGTCTCCAGATCTGGCTCTTCGCGAAGAACGTCACGATTTCCTGGACGAACAACGCTTCGGAGCAGACACTCCGTAACCCGAAACGGCACCAATCCGTCTCCGGGTACTGGCACCGGACCGGCACTCCGCTGGCCGACCCGCGTATCCGGTCTGGCGAATCGGCGCGAGGACTATGGCTGGATCCATATTCCGGCGCCCGCTGAAGAGAGCGGTCGCCACGGCTGACCGCCATTCGGGCGGACGACGTTCATCCGAATGCCGATCTTCATCAGCGCCGTAAGATCACCAGAGAATGTCCGGTGCGAGCGTGAGGTGCGGTGTCCCGGTGCCTCGGGCGTCGCTTCCCGGCCGGGCTGGGATCTAATCCCAACATGCGCCAATCGACGCCCGAGCGTGCGCCTGGGATGCTCCAGAAATGCAAGCAACGAGGAGCAAAGCGCGTCGTTGGCCAGCGTCAGAGGACCGAACGCGCTGTGGTTCGGCGAGCGGCCTTGGTGCAGCAGAAGTAGAACGTCGTCACCTCGCCTAGCCTGATCTGCGGTCAATCGCCAAGAACAAAGCACGGGAGCGCCCGGTCGCCGGACAGGAGCATGAGCGGCTCGGCCACAACGACATCACCAGAGGCTCCGTTCCGGAGCTGCGGTACCGAACCGTTAACTCAGGCCCATTCCCTGAGCTTGCCGGCGAACCGCAACGCGCCTTGTCCTGCCGGCGAGATGAGGCCAACACCGGTTCGCAAAACCTAACTGGCGGCAATGCCGTCCGATTCACGATGGACGCGGTTTCAAGTCCGTCGACGTCGCCTCCAATTTCTGGACCAGGCTACCCAGGCCGATAGGCAGTGCGCCGAGAGCGAGGTATTGTCTCGATGGTCAGTCCGGTCGAACTCTGCGACAGCACGGAGCATGTCCAGCACGCACACGAGGCCGCACTCATCCTGTCACACAAGTGGAGTCTCGCCGTGCTCGTCGAACTGGCAGGCGGCCCGCGACACCACAACGAGCTGGCCCGCGCCACTGGTCTGAGAGAGAACAAGCCGCTTGACAGGGCACTCCGCCGTCTGGCGAGTATGCAACTCATCGACCGGACGGTCCGCAACGTCCGAGGCTCCGCGCCGCGCGTGCAGTACGGTTTGACGGTGCGAGGGCGCGCCCTGCTTCCGATCATCGACGAGCTGGTGGCCTGTTCGCGGCTGCTGGCGTCCGGCACGACCTGACCTGGCGGCTCGTCAGACAAGCTTGGTCGGGCGGTCCAGGTGCGGAGCGCGGATCGCGGCACGAAGGAAGCTGCGGGCTGAGCTTGAGTGTGTGATCTCGTCGCTGGCCGGCGGGCGACCGGGTGGTTTGGGCGGCCACCACTTCGCGGTCACCAAGCGACGGCGCCACCGCAACAACCTCGCGGAAATGACGATCCGGCAGGCACGCAGAGGCGTGGGCAGTATCCGCGACAACGCGGCGAGCGTGGCACGATCGGACCACGCCAACCGCGGCGTCGGATTCGCCGGCCGCAACACCGCAACCCCATGCCGCAACGCCAGTGTGCGGCCGGAAGTGGCCCGCGCGGCGGTCGAGAAGACCGCCAGGATCATTCCCCGTTCTTCGCGGAGAACCCTTGGGCTCCCCTCGGGCCCCGATTGGACCACAATGGACAGTCGGAACGATCAGGCAAAGTCAACACAGACAACAAAACAGCAGGCCAACCTGGAAGGTGGCCTACTGTCTTAGGGTGCGCCGTCAGGGACTTGAACCCCGAACCCGAGGGTTAAGAGTCGAAACCTGAACGTATCAGGCGATGCTGACTGATGTCGGCCAGTGTTGCGCGGCATGTTCTTTTGGATGGGGAGCGGGTACGGCCGTACGGCGCTTTGCGTTGACCGCAGCGCCTTGTCATAACGCTGCGTGAACACTATTGTGGCAGAAAGTGACCTCCGTTGAGTGGGTAGTCCGCGTACGGCGCGTGGCGACGAGCTGCGACATCTCACGGTTCAATGTCGTTCCGGCTGCGGCTGTCTATTCCAGCGTGTCCCCGACCCAGGCGGCCTGGTCGGATGACCATGGTCGTCAACCACTCTGAAGAACGTCGCCGAATCTGAACGAAGCCGAAATCACACCCCGCCACCGACCCCATTTGTCACAATGACAGCTAGTTGGCTACGGGGAGTAGCACAGGCTGTGAGGGGGCACGACAGTCGTGTTGATGGTTGATTTCGTCGCGCTGGAAGACATGAGCGATGCGATCGAGCGCACGATCTCGGAGACCGAAAACATCCTCGGCACCTTACGGAACAACATCGCTCAGCTCGCCGAGATGTGGACCGGATCAGCCTCCGAAGGCTTCCAGCGTGCGCAGACGAACTGGATGCAAGGGCAGCAGGATCTCCAGCGTCAACTGACCGAGTTACGTGAGCTGGTGGTCACTGCCCACGACAATCACATCAAGGCTTTGGCCACGAACGTCGCTATGTGGCAGGTCTAGGTGTACGGACCGGACGGCGGAACTCCCCAGCCGATCAAGATCGAGCCGCAGGACTTTCACGATGTTGCTCAGTTGTTCGTGCAGCAGAGTACGACTGTCTATCAGGTGTTACCGACGTTGTTCCGCGTGCTTGCCGGTTTCCGCGGACCGGCTGGAATTGACAAGTCGGCCCATCAATTCGATGCGAGCTATCGACCGGCCGTCCAGACCTTGGTGGACGGGGTCAACAGTGCAGTCGACGTCTTGGGGGATATCGGTCTGGGTATCGACATGTCGGCGCTGAATCACTGGAACGCCGATGCGGCGGCGACCCCTTCGGGTGCGCCGCCTCCTCCTTGGTCGCCGGTGGATACGGGGCTTGTCTTGCCTCAGAGCTTGTTGGCCCCCTCTTTGGTGGGCAGTCCTACCGCTGTGCTGCCGTCGCCTCTGGACGGTCTGGTTCCGATGGGGCACACGGACGAGTTGCGCACCGTGGCACAGGCGTTCGACACGGCACGGGACTCTCTGACAACAGTTGCCCAGGACTTACACAGCTCGTTGGAGTCACTGGTCGCCAATAATGACTCCGCAGATCTGGACGCGTTGAATGACTTTTGGAACCAGGTCGGTGGTACAAACACCTCGGCTATTCTCAGTGCCCTACCCGCAGGGTCATTTCAAAGTCTGTGATCTTGGCGTGAAGTCGTTGACGGCGTGGCCTACCCGGGGGTGCGCGCATAGAAGTGGCCTCTGGCCTGCGATGATGCTGGTTCTCACGCCATGATCATCACAGAACAAGAGGCCAC
>DATATE010000271.1:0-61906 GCA_036268955.1 Pseudonocardiaceae bacterium | reverse complement strand
GGCACTAAATGGGCATGACGGCACCGACTAGGCAGTCACGATCAGGAAGGCGGATCTGATGACTCCTCCGCACAACTACCTCGCGGTGATCAAGGTCGTCGGTATCGGCGGCGGCGGGGTCAATGCCGTCAACCGGATGATCGAGGTCGGCCTCAAAGGTGTCGAGTTCATCGCGGTCAACACCGACGCGCAGGCTCTGCTGATGTCCGATGCGGACGTCAAACTGGACATCGGCCGCGAACTGACCAGGGGCCTCGGCGCGGGCGCCAATCCGGACGTCGGCCATCGCGCCGCCGAGGACCACCGCGAGGAGATCGAAGAGGTCCTCAAGGGCGCCGACATGGTGTTCGTCACCGCCGGTGAGGGCGGTGGCACCGGTACCGGCGGCGCACCGGTGGTCGCCTCGATGGCCCGCAAGCTCGGCGCGCTGACCATCGGCGTCGTCACCCGGCCGTTCTCCTTCGAGGGCAAGCGCCGCGCCAAGCAGGCCGACGACGGCATCACCGAGCTGCGCAACGAGTGCGACACGCTGATCGTCATCCCCAACGACCGGCTGCTGCAGCTCGGCGACATCGGCGTGAGCCTGATGGACGCCTTCCGCTCGGCCGACGAGGTGCTGCTCTCCGGTGTGCAGGGCATCACCGACCTGATCACCACCCCCGGTCTGATCAACCTGGACTTCGCCGACGTCAAGAGCGTCATGTCCGACGCGGGCAGTGCGCTGATGGGCATCGGCTCCTCCCGTGGCGAGGGCCGCGCGATCCAGGCCGCGGAGAAGGCGATCAACTCCCCGCTGCTGGAGGCGTCCATGGACGGTGCGCACGGCGTGCTGCTGGCCATCGCGGGCGGTTCCGACCTCGGCCTCTTCGAGATCAACGAGGCAGCCTCGCTGGTGCAGGAATCCGCGCACCCGGACGCCAACATCATCTTCGGTACGGTCATCGACGACTCGCTCGGCGACGAGGTCAGAGTCACCGTGATCGCCGCGGGTTTTGATGCGGGTACACCCACCCACAAGAAGCTCGAACCACGTGCGGTGAGCAGCCCGACCCCGCGTACCCCGGTCGCCAGCGCGCAGGCCGGCGAGGTGCGCTCGCAGCCGCCGGTCGTCGAGGCTCCCCGGCAGGAGCCGCCGGCCCGCCAGCTGCCCAGCCAGAACCCGAGCTACCAGCAGGCTTCGACCCACGGCCAGCCCTCGCACGGCCAGCAGGTGCCCAGCCAGCAGTCCGGTTACCCGGCGCCGACCGCGCCCGGCAACCACCAGCTCAGCAGGCCGGGCATGCCGCCGGTCGGCGGCAACCACGGTGGCAACGCCAATGGCAACTCCGGTTCCCTGCCCAGCCGCGCCGTCCCGGTCACCGACGACCCGGACGACGAGGTGGACGTGCCCCCCTTCATGCGTCGCTGATCTCGACGGCGCCGATCTCGCGTCGCCGGTCTCGACGCCGGTTCTGTCAGTGCGTGATCAACTGGTGACCCCGGACACGACCGGTGACCACTAGGCTCGCAGCTGTGCGGGTTCGTCGAGTTGTCACCACAAGGGCAGGCGGTCGTTCTGTCGAGCCGTATGCGTCGTTCAACCTCGGCGCGCATGTCGGTGACGATCCGGTCGCGGTAGCCGCGAACCGCAAGCGCCTGGCCACCGAGCTGGGCCTTGGCACCGATCAGCTGGTCTGGATGGAACAGATCCACGGCCGGACCGCGACCATCGTGCACGGTCCGCAGGCCGAGCCGCTGCCGGCCACCGACGCGGCCATCGCCACCGGTCCCGGCCTCGCCGTCGTCGTCCTCGTCGCGGACTGCGTGCCGATCCTGCTCGCCGACCCGACCGCCCAGGTGGTCGCCGCGGTGCACGCCGGCCGAGTCGGGGCCCGGATCGGCGTCCTGCCGGCCGCGTTGGCCGCCATGCGGGAGGCCGGCGCCGCGGTGGACCGGATCGAGGTGCTGCTCGGGCCCGCGGCCTGCGGCGAGTGCTACGAGGTGCCGGCCGCGATGCAGGCCGATGTCGAGGCGCACCTGCCCGGCAGCGCGACCAGGACCCGCAAGGGCACCCCCGGCCTCGACCTGCGCGCCGGGCTGTGGAACCAGCTCGCCGAGGCCGGTGTCGCCAAGATCGGCGTCGACCCGCGCTGCACCATCGAGGACCGAACCCTGTTCAGTCACCGCCGCGACGGCGGCCCGGATCGCCAGACCGGTCGGATCGCGGCCCTGGCCTGGCTGGAGCCGGATCACCCGTGACCGGGCCCGCGCCGAGGCAGCCGACAAGGGAGCGGGTCGCCGAACTCGCCGATTCCCTCGCCACCGTGCGGGACCGGATCGCGGCGGCCTGCGCGGCGGCCGGGCGGGACACCGGTGAGGTCGAGCTGCTCGCGGTCACCAAGTACTTCCCGGCCACCGATGTCGCCGCCCTCGTCGACCTCGGCCTGCGGGACTTCGGCGAGAACCGGGAGCAGGAGGCGGCCGCGAAGGTCCCCGAACTGGCCGCGCTTCGTCCGGGGGTCCCGGTCAGGTGGCAGATGATCGGCAGGCTGCAACGCAACAAGGCTCGCTCAGTGATCACTTGGGCCGATCAGGTCCAGTCGGTCGACTCCGAGCGGCTCGCTGACGCATTGGCGTCATCCGTTCGAGTGGCGATCGACAGCGGTTCGCGGACCGGGCCGTTGGCGGTTCTGGTTCAGGCAAGCCTGGACGACGACCCAAAACGGGGTGGCTGCCCGCTGCCCGATCTGGTGAGATTGACCGACCGGATCGGGGGATTGCCTGAACTAAAACTACGTGGAGTAATGGCAGTTGCTCCACGGGGGAGTGAACCAAAGCAAGCCTTCGAACGTCTAGCAGATGTGATGATCACCTTGGGTGAACGTCATCCGGCGGCAGGAGAACTGTCCATCGGCATGAGTGGTGACCTGGAGGCGGCGATCGCCTGTGGGTCGACATGTGTGCGTGTCGGAACCGCTTTGCTCGGTGGACGGAGATTAGCCTCGGCATAGCACGGGTACAGATCGCCGGGGACGGGGCGGTGGTCGCTCGCGTTTCGGGACGCGGAGCGTCACGGAGAAAGGGCTGGGCATGAGTGCGTTGCAGAAGCTGAAGGCCTACTTCGGGATGGTTCCTGCGGACGAGATGGACGAGTACGAGGACGACGATCGTTACGGTGGGTATTCGTCAACCTACTCTCCCGGCCCGGCCGAGGACTTCGACGGCTACGGCGATCGTGCCGCGGGCCGCCGCAGGCTCGGCGACGGGGCCCGGCCGGTGTCCCGGCTGGACTCCAGCGACGAGCTGCGCAGCTTCTCGGCGGGCACCGGGCCGAGGGGCGCCCGGCCCTGGCTGACCGAGACCTCCCAGCGCACCGTCACCCCGGTGCGGGGCGCGCTGGCCGAGCAGCCTCAGGTCGAGCCGGCGCCACGGACCCGGCCACAGCCGGAGACGGCCGCCCATCCGCTGAGCAAGATCACCACTCTGCACCCGCGTAGCTACGAGGACGCCAGGACCATCGGTGAACAGTACCGCGACGGCAACCCGGTGATCATCAACCTCACCGCGCTGAGCGATGCTCACGCACGGCGAGTGGTCGACTTCGCAGCGGGACTGGCTTTCGCCCTGCACGGCGACATCGACAAGGTCACCGACAAGGTGTTCTTGATCTCACCGCCAGATGTTGACCTCACCGCGGAAGACCATCGTCGCATCGCAGAGGGTGGTTTCTTCGGGTAGTTGGGCACGTGATGGTCGCCCGGTCGCACCCTCTCGCCACATTGGTGGCACAGTTGAACTGTGGAAACCGCTCAGTTCGTGCTCTACTACGTGCTGTTCGCTTTCTGGTTGCTGCTCACTGCCCGCGTGGTGGTGGAGCTGGTTCGGGCGTTCGCGAGGGAATGGCGCCCGGCCGGCGGCGTAGCGGTGACCCTGGAATCGATCTACACGGTGACCGACCCACCAGTGCGGCTCGTCCGTCGGGTGATACCGATGGTGCGAGTCGCAGGCGTGGGACTGGACGTATCGATTATGGTGCTGCTGCTGGTCGTGTTCATAGGGATGCGATTGGCGTATCCGGGGTGATGGGGCCCTGGGTACCGGCAGCCGCGAGTGCGTGAGGTGATCTGATGGGCTTGACCCCCGCTGACGTGCACAACGTCGCGTTCAGCAAGCCTCCTATTGGCAAGCGGGGCTATAACGAAGACGAGGTTGACGCCTTCCTCGACCTGATCGAGGCGGAGTTGGCTCGTCTTATCGAAGAGAACAACGAGCTCAGGGCGCAGGTCGAGCAACTCGACCAGCAGCTGGACACGGCACGGTCGGACCTCGACGGTGCTCGTACGCAGCTCGGCTCCGTTGTTCCGCAGGACCCGGCACCCTCCCGCCGGCTCGCGCCGGTTCCGCCGCCCTCCTCGATGGAGGAGACGGCGCCAGGAGGCATGGCCGGCGGGGATCACCACGTGCAGGCCGCGAAGGTGCTCGGTCTCGCCCAGGAGATGGCCGACCGGTTGACCGGTGAGGCCAAGTCCGAGGCCGACGGCATGCTGGCGGAGGCGAGGACCAAGGCGGAGCAGCTGCTCTCCGAGGCCCGCGCCAAGTCCGACACCATGGTCAACGAGGCCAGGACCAGGGCCGAGACCATGCTCAACGAGGCACGTACCAGGGCCGAGACGGTCGAGCGCCAGGCCAGGGACAAGGCCACCACGCTGGAACGCGACGCCACCCGCAAGCACACCGAGGTACTCAGCACGATCACGGCCGAGAAGAAGACCCTCGACACCGAGATCGAGAAGCTGCGCACCTTCGAGCGTGAGTACCGGACCCGACTGAAGACCCTGCTGGAATCCAGCCTGCGGGATCTCAACGACCGGGGTTCGGCCGCGCACGCGGAGAACCGGGCCAACCAGACCGGCTACTCGTTCGGCCCGCGCGCCGAAGCGGGCTGACCCGTTTGGGGTAGCTGATTCGAGTGGATCAGCTACCCCGTTTCGCGGGTTGGTCGGGCGTGATGCCGGGGCGAAGAAGGCAGTGACCGATCATGCTCCTGTTGGCCCTGCTGTTCGTGCTGGCAGCTCTCGGATTGCTGGTTCTTGCCCTGGTCACCTCGGCGATGCTGTGGGCGTGGGTCTCGGTCGTGGCGAGTGTCGTCGCGACGGCCCTGCTCATCGCGGACTGGTGGCGACGCAGGCACCTGCCCGCCGCTGAGCCGGACCGCGCGGTTCTCGCCGCGCCCGAGCCGGCGGCCCGCGCGGCGGCAACGGCTCCCGAACCTGCGTCGATGGCCGAGCAGGATGAACCGGACGCCGGAGATCCCCAGGTCGAACCGGCGGAAGAGGACACCGACGCCGCCGACGTGCTGGTGGTCTCCGAACTCGATGCCGAGGTCCTCGTGCTCGACGAGCGACCGCGTTACCACCTTGCCGGCTGTCGCTGGGTCGGCGAGCGGGCGACGCTGCCGCTGTCGGTCCGCGAGGCCCGCCAGCTCGGCTTCAACCCGTGCGCGGTGTGCACCCCGGATGCGATCCTGGCCGCCCGCCACCGTGCGGCGAGCAGCTGAGCTGAGCCTGCCCGGCGTTGTCGGGGAGGGTCTTGCCGACCTCGGGAATATTCGAGTTGCCGGACCCGATATTCTTGGTTGCACAGGCGTTGATCCGGCCATCACCGGGGAGCTTCCGGAAGAACGGGCCGTACCGGCCCCAGTAGAACCGGACGGTTCGGCCCGTCACAGCCGACGAAGAGCGGCGTTTCGTCCGATCGCACACCGGTCGGCGGGCGCAAGCGGGGTGGTACCGCGGGACGCCAACCAGGGGTTGGCCGTGTCGTCCCCGTGTGGACCTTCACGGTCCGTGCGAACGACGAGACCGCCAGGAGTACACCGCTCATGAGCTACCCGAAGACCCATCTCAACCCAGGGGCCCGCGCCGCGGGGGTACCCGCGCAGCCGTCCTTCCCGGCCCTCGAACGCGGCGTCATCGAGTACTGGAAGCGGGACGACACCTTCCAGGCCAGTGTGGACGCCCGCCCGGCCGGCGAGAACGGTGACAACGAGTTCGTCTTCTACGACGGGCCGCCCTTCGCCAACGGCCTGCCGCACTACGGCCATCTGCTCACCGGCTACGTCAAGGACGCGGTGCCCCGGTACCAGACCATGCTCGGGCGCCGGGTCGAGCGCCGGTTCGGCTGGGACTGTCACGGCCTGCCCGTCGAGGTCGAGGCAGAACGCGAACTCGGCATCAAGGTCAAGGCCGAGATCGAGGCGCTGGGCATCGACAAGTTCAACGAGACCTGCCGGACCTCGGTGCTGCGCTACACCAAGGAGTGGCGCGACTACGTCACCCGCCAGGCGCGCTGGGTCGACTTCGACAACGAGTACAAGACCCTCGACCTCGACTTCATGGAAAGCGTCATGTGGGCGTTCAAGTCCCTGCATGACAAGGGCCTGATCTACCAGGCGTTCCGGGTGCTGCCCTACTGCTGGCGCTGCGAGACCCCGCTGGCCGCGGCCGAGCTGCGGATGGATGCCGGCACCTACCGCGACCGCCAGGACCCGGCGAGCACCGTGTGGTTCGAGCTGGAGACCGGCGAGCGCATCCTCGCCTGGACCACGATGCCCTGGACGCTGGTGCCGAACCTGGCGCTGGTCGTCGGCGAGGACATCGACTACGCCGTGCTGGAACAGGACGGCCACCGCTACATCCTCGCGCAGGCGCGGCTTGGCGCGTACGAGAAGGAGTTCGCCGACGCGACCCGCGTCGACACGGTCAAGGGCAGTGCCCTCGTCGGCCGCAGGTACACGCCGATGTTCGACTTCCTCGTCGACCAGGTCGCCGGCACGCCCGCGTTCACCGTGCTCGCCGGGGACTTCGTGTCCACTGAGGACGGTACGGGCATCGTGCAGGTCTCGCCCTGCCACGGTGAGGACGACTTCAACGTCTGCACCGCCAACGGCATCCCGGCGATCCTGACCGTCGACGCGCACACCCGGTTCACCTCGCTCGCGCCCCGGTTCCAGGGCTTGCAGGTGTTCGAGGCGAACAAGCCGGTGCTGCGTGAGCTGCGCGACCGCGGGGTCCTGGTCCGCCAGGACAGCTACGTGCACGCCTACCCGCACTGCTGGCGCTGCGACAACCCGCTGGTCTACAAGGCGGTCGACTCCTGGTTCATCGCGGTGACCAACTTCCGCGACCGGATGGTCGAGCTGAACCAGCAGATCACCTGGGTGCCCGAGCACATCAAGGAGGGCCAGTTCGGCAAGTGGCTGGCCGGTGCCCGCGACTGGTGCATCTCCCGCAACCGGTTCTGGGGCTCCCCGCTGCCGGTGTGGACCTCCGACGACCCGAACTTCCCCAGGGTGGACGTGTACGGCTCGCTGGACGAGCTGGAGCGCGACTTCGGGGTGCGCCCGACCGACCTGCACCGGCCCTTCGTCGACGAGCTGACCCGGCCCAACCCGGACGACCCGAGCGGCAGGGCGACCATGCGCAGGGTGTCGGAGGTGCTGGACGGCTGGTTCGAGTCCGGCTCGATGCCCTATGCCCAGGTGCACTATCCGTTCGACAGCAATTCCTCGGGACACCCGAACCCGGGACGCGACTGGTTCGAACACCACTATCCCGGCGATTTCATCGTCGAGTACAACGGCCAGACCCGCGCCTGGTTCTACTACATGCACGTGCTGGCCACCGCGCTGTTCGACCGGCCCGCGTTCACCAGCGCCGTCGCGCACGGCATCGTGCTCGGCGACGACGGGCAGAAGATGTCCAAGTCGCGACGCAACTACCCGGACGTCAACGAGGTGTTCGACCGGGACGGCTCGGACGCGATGCGCTGGTTCTTGATGGCATCGCCGATCCTGCGCGGTGGCAACCTCATCGTCACCGAGCGCGGCATCCGCGACTCGGTGCGCCGCGCCGTGCTGCCGCTGTGGAACTCCTACTACTTCCTCGCGCTGTACGCGAACGCGGAGGGCATCGAGGGCCACTGGCGCACCGACAGCGAGCACGTCCTCGACCGCTACGTGCTGGCCAAGACGCACGACCTGGTGACCAGCGTGCGGACGGCCATGGACAGCTACGACCTCGCGGGCGCCTGCGCGCTGATCGAGGACTTCCTCCAGGTGCTGACCAACTGGTACGTCCGCCGCTCACGGGACCGGTTCTGGGCCGGTGAGGTGGATGCCGTCGACACCCTGCACACCGTGCTTGAGGTGACCTGCCGGGTGGCGGCCGCACTGCTGCCGCTGACCACCGAGGCGGTCTGGCGGGGGCTGACCGGCGAGCGGTCGGTGCACCTGACCGACTGGCCGGACGCGGCCAGCCTGCCCGCCGATGCCGCGCTGGTCTCGGCGATGGACGAGGTGCGCCAGGTCGCCTCGGCCGCACTGTCGCTGCGCAAGTCCAACAAGCTGCGGGTCCGGCTGCCGCTGGCCAAGCTGGTGGTCGCCGCGCCGAACTCCGCGCAGCTGGCGCCGTTCACCGAGATCCTCAGTGACGAGGTCAACGTCAAGCAGGTCGAGCTGACCACGGACGTCGCGGCGCACGGTCACTTCGATCTCGTTGTCAACGCCCGCGCCTGCGGCCCTCGGCTGGGCGCCGAGGTGCAGAAGGTGATCCGTGCGGTCAAGGCGGGCGAGTGGTCGACGACCGAGGCGGGCGCGGTTGTCGCGGCCGGCATCGAACTGCTCGACGGCGAGTACGAGCGCAAGCTCGTCGCCACCGATCCCGAGGCGACCGCTGCCCTGCCCGGCGGGGCAGGCCTTGTCGTGCTGGACACCGAGGTGACCGAGGCACTGGCCGAGGAGGGGGTGGCCCGCGATGTGGTCCGCGCCGTGCAGCAGGCCCGCAGGGACGCCGGTTTCGAGGTGTCCGACCGGATCACGCTGACCGTCCACGGCGCCGAGGAGGTGCTCGCCGCGGTGCGCACGCACGAGCGGTTCGTCGCCGCCGAGACGCTGGCCGACTCGGTCGGCTACGAGCCGTTGGACGCCGCGCCCGACGGCGCGTTCGCCGCGACCGTCGGCGACGGCCTCGACGTCCGGGTGAGCGTGGCCAAGAGGTCGTAACCGCCGAGGAGCGGACGAACATACGGTGACCGGTGGGCCGGCCCCTTCAGGGGTCGGCCCACGGCCGCGACAAGATCAGCACGGTCGAGGCGTCGCCCGATCGGCTGGCCATGATCATCGAACGGCGGCTCGGCTACGAGACAAATGAGAGATTTCTCCTCTCGGTAACCATTCTCGCCAAATATTGGCCACAATGGACGTAACAAGAGGAGGCGGGCGTGGCGGGTTTGGCCGAAGTACTCGGCATTTCCGCTGTTGTGCTGCTCGTCGCCGTCCTCGCGGTGCGGGTTTCGGTGCGGCTCGGCCTTCCTTCGCTGTTGCTGTACCTGGCGATCGGCCTGCTGCTCGGCGAATCCGGTATCGGCATCCGGTTCGACAACGCCCAGCTCACCCAGTCCCTCGGCATCGCGGCACTGGTCCTCATCCTCGCCGAAGGTGGCCTCACCACCCGCTGGTCAACGGTGAAACCCGCGCTGGGACTGGGAATCGTACTGTCCACTGTGGCCGTTGTGGTCAGCATCGCGGTCACCGGCGTCGCCCTGCACTATCTTGCGGGACTCGACTGGCGAACCGGACTGCTGTGGGGCGCGGTGATGTCCTCCACCGACGCGGCCGCGGTGTTCAGCGTGTTGCGCGGGATCAACGTCAGCCGGAAACTGGCCGGTGCCCTTGAACTGGAGTCCGGCCTCAACGACGCGCCGGTCTTCATCGCGGTCGTGCTGCTCGCCTCCGGTGACGCACTCAGCTGGCGCACGCCGCTGCTCGTCGGCTACGAACTCCTCGCAGGCGCGCTGATCGGCGGCCTGCTCGGCTGGGGCGGCGCCTACCTGCTGCGCAGAGCGGCCCTGCCGGCCACCGGCCTCTACCCGCTGGCGATTCTCGCGGTCTGCGTACTCGCCTACGCCGGCAGCGACCTCGCCGACGCGTCCGGCCTGCTGGCCACCTACGTCTGCGCGCTGGTGCTGGGCAACTCGCACCTGCCGCACCGCGGCGACACCCTGTCCTTCGCCGAAGGCTTCGGTTGGCTGGCCCAGATCGGCCTTTTCGTGCTGCTCGGCCTCTACGCCTCGCCACCACAGCTGTTGGCCGGTCTCGTGCCCGGTCTTGTCGCCGGCGCGGTGCTCGTGCTGCTCGCCAGGCCGCTGTCGGTGCTGCTGGCCACCGTCGGTTTCCGGTTGCCCTGGCAGGAAAAAGCCTTCCTGTCCTGGTCCGGCCTGCGCGGCGCGGTACCCATCGTGCTCGCGCTCATCCCGCTCACCGACGGCCGACCGGGCGCGCAACGACTCGTCGGCGCGGTGTTCGTGCTCGTCGTGGTACTCACCCTCGTCCAGGGTGGCACTCTGCCGCTGGTGGCCAAACTGCTCGGCCTGACCTCCTCGGTGCAGCCCCGCGAACTTGAAGTCGACTCAGCGCCGCTGGACGATCTCGACGCCGGTCTCGTCCAGGTCCGGATCCGACGCGGTTCGAAACTGCACGGCGTCTACCTCGCCGAACTGCGGCTGCCGGCCGGTGCAACGGTCAGCCTCGTCGTCCGGGGCGAGAACGGGTTCACCCCGGACGGCACGACCCGGTTGCGCGAAGGCGACCAGCTGCTCGTCGTCGCCACCGAAGCCGTCCGCGAGGCCACCGAACGCCGACTGCGTGCCGTGGACCGCGCCGGCCGCTACGCCAGCTGGAAGGGCGAGACCGGCGCCTGACCGCGAGACCCTGTTCTGCCATGACGCTGCTCTCACCATGCGAGAGCGGGCTGGTCAAGGTCGCGGTCGGTCGGTTAACCTCGAACGCAAGGTCATGAGTGCCAGCGTCAAGCCCCAGCTTGCTGGCCGGCAACCCTCCTTCCGCGGTGGGGTGCCCTGGGTGAGGACCTGGCCCGCCGCGCGGTGCGGTGGGCAAGCGCGGAGCCCTCGCGGGTTCCCTCACCCGCAGGAGGACGTCATGACGCTCGCCGTTTCCCGCCCCGTCGACACCCAGCACGTCGATGCGCAGGTCGACACCGGGAACGTGGCCACCGATGCCGCCACTCGCCCGGTCGTCTCGACCCCCGCGATCCCGGCCGTTGTCGGTGCGCGGCTGACCGTTCCGCTGGTCACCGGCGCCCGGATCGGTTACGCCAACCTCGACCACGCCGCCAGCGCGCCCTGCCTTGAGCAGGTCAAATCCGCCGTCGACGAACTGCTGCCCTGGTACGCCAGCGTGCACCGCGGCGCGGGCTTCGCCTCCAAGGTCTCCACCAGGGTCTACGAACAGGCACGGCACACCCTGCGCCGCTTCTTCGGCGCCCCCGATGGCGACACCGTCGTGTTCACCCGCAACACCACCGACGCGCTGAACCTGCTGGCCCGCGCGGTGCCACGAGGCACATCGGTGGTGTTGTTCGACACCGAGCACCACGCCGCCCTGCTGCCCTGGCGTGGCCCGCACGTGCGCAGGCTGGTCACCCCGGAATCGCCGCTGGACGCGGTCCGCGCGGTCGACGCCGCGCTGCGGGACTGCCCGGTCGGCCCCCGGCTGGTCGTCATCGGTGGCGCCTCGAACGTGACCGGCGAGGTACTGCCGGTCGCCGAACTGGCCGCCGTCGCGCACCGGCACGGCGCCCGGATCGCCCTGGACGCCGCACAGTTGGCGCCGCACCGGCCGATCGACATCCGCGAACTCGGCGTCGACTACCTGGTCGCCTCCGGGCACAAGCTGTACGCGCCCTTCGGCGCCGGAGTACTGCTGGGCAGGGCCGACTGGCTGGCCGACGCCCAGCCCTACCTGATCGGCGGCGGCGCGACCGCCAGGGTCAGCGACCAGGGCGCGCACCTCGGCATCTCCTGGTCTGGCGGGCCGGACCGGCACGAGGCGGGCTCGCCGAACGTGGTCGGCGTGCACGCCCTCGCCACGGCCGTGGAGACCCTCGGCCGCAACTGGGGCCAGATCCGCCACCACGAGCGGACCCTGCTGCACAGGCTGCGTGCCAGGCTTGCCTGGGTGCCCGGCCTGCGCGAACTGAGCCTGTTCGGTGCCGACGCGGACCGCGTCGGGGTGGTCAGCTTCACCGTGCCCGGCCACGACGCGGGCCTGCTCGCCGCCGCGCTGTCCGCCGAGTACGGCATCGGCGTGCGCGACGGCGCCTTCTGCGCGCACATCGGCACCCGCCGCCTGCTCAACCGGGTCGACGCCACCGAGGAACGCGCCCTGCGGGCCAGCGTCGGCCTCGGCACCACCGTCGAGAACGTCGACCGCCTGGTCGATGCCCTGCGTGAGCTGGTCATCAACGGCCCGCGCTGGACCTACGCCTGCGTCGACGGCCGCTGGGAGCCGACCCCGGACCCGCGCCCGCTGCCGCCGTTCCTCGCCAACTGAGCAGCACTCCCGCCGGGCCCCCGTCGAGCACCGTGGCGGGCACCGGCCGGGTGCGAGGACGTGCCGGTGACCGTGGTCCGCTGATGCTGGACAATGAACCTGTGAGCAGTGAACGTGGTGACGTCAAGCCCCCAACCGGGGATGCGCAACCCGAGTCCGACCGGTCGGCGTCGGTCGACCCGGTGGATCCGGTGAACGCGGAGGACTCGGTCAACGGGGCGGATGCGCCCGACTCCGCGGACGAGCAGGCCGAAGCCGCGCAGCCTCCGTTGCCGGCCCGGCGGATCGCCGTGTTCGCGATCGTCGCGCCGCTGGCGCTGGCGATCGACATCATCAGCAAGGTGCTCGTCGTCGCCAACCTCGAAGCGCAGAACAAGCCGCCGCTCAAGCTGCTCGGCGGTCTCGTCTACTTCGACGTGATCCGCAACTCCGGCGCCGCGTTCTCCACCGCGACCGGGATGACCTGGATTCTCAGTCTGGTCGCGATCGCCGTCGTGGTCGCGCTGATCGTCATCGCGCCCCGGCTGCGCTCCACCGGTTGGGCGATCGGCCTCGGCCTCGTCCTCGCCGGTGCGCTCGGCAACCTGGTCGACCGCATCTTCCGGTCGCCCGGCCCGCTGCGCGGCCACGTCGTGGACTTCATCTCGCTGTTCTGGCCGAACGGCGAGCACTACGCGGTGTTCAACTTCGCCGACGCCTGCATCTGCGTCGGCGGCGCACTCATCGTGCTGATGGCGATCCTCGGCCGCGACTACGACGGCGGCATCTCCCGGCGCCGCAAGCTGGCCGAACAGGGTGCCGGCGGCCGCTCATCGGGTTCCTCGTCATGACCACCGCGCGTTCCCTGCCGGTCCCCGACGGCCTTGACGGCATGCGGGTGGACGCCGGCCTCGCCAGGCTGCTCGGCCTGTCCCGCACGGTCGTCGCGGAACTCGCCGCGGCGGGCGGTGTGCTCGTCGACGGCCACACCGCAGGCAAGTCCGACCGGCTGCTGGCCGGCTCGCTGCTGGAAGTCACCCTGCCCGAACCGGAATCACCGATCGCGCCCGCGCCCGCCGTGCACGTCGAGGGCCTCGTGGTGGTCTACTCCGACGACGACATCATCGTGGTGGACAAGCCGGTCGGCGTCGCGGTGCACCCGAGCCCCGGCTGGACCGGCCCGACCGTGGTCGGCGGCCTCGCCGCTGCCGGTTTCCGTGTCTCCACCTCCGGTGCCGCCGAACGCCAGGGCGTCGTGCACCGGCTGGACGTCGGCACCACCGGAGTCATGGTCGTCGCCGCCAGCGAACACGCCTACACCGTGCTCAAGCGGGCGTTCAAGGAACGCACCGTGGACAAGCGCTATCACGCCATCGTGCAGGGCCACCCCGATCCGAGCCGGGGCACCATCGACGCGCCGATCGACCGGCATCCCAAACACGACTACCGCTTCGCGGTGGTCGAGGGCGGCAGGCCCAGTGTCACGCACTACGAGGTGATGGAGGCGTTTCCCTCGGCGTCCCTTGTGGACGTCAAGCTGGAAACCGGTCGCACGCACCAGATCCGGGTGCACTTCGCCGCGCTCAAGCACCCCTGCGTCGGCGACATCACCTACGGCGCGGACCCGACCCAGGCCAAGCGCCTCGGCCTGACCCGCCAATGGCTGCACGCCCGCACTCTCGGCTTCGAACACCCGGCAGACGGCAGTTGGGTCGAGTTCTCCAGTGAGTACCCCGCCGACCTGCAAAAGGCCCTCGACCTGCTCAGAGAGTCCTGAGCAGCGGGCCTACCGGGATCAATTCTCGATCGTCCAGGTCAGGCTGTGCTTGTCCTCGTCCGGCCGGGCACTCCAGCGGACCGCGGTGATCCCGGCCTCCTCCGGCAGGACGTACACGGTGTGCCCGCCGGCGGTCTCACCCGGCGGCACGCCGATCCGGTGCGGGGGCCGGGAGGACAGCGAGACCGGCGCCTTGCTCACCGTGCTGCCGTCGGCGGCCAGGAGCACCAGGTACAGGTCGGGCAGGGTCTGGTAGGCGACCCCGCTGAGATTGCTCATCTCGGTATGCACCACAACGGCCCGCTCGCCGTCCCGCAGTCGATAACCGGCCGCGGTGAACAGGAAGTCCGCCGGGTCGACGACCTCGATCAGGTCGATCGCGATCCGCTCGCCGTCGAGCCCCTCGGTCTGCAGGGTTTCGCCGACCGTGCCGGTGTGTCGCTGCGGCGCGGGCGCCTGGTGCTGTGCGGCCTGCTGTTGGGCGGCCTGCTGTGGTGAGCCCTGCTGCGGTGAGCCCTGTTGTCGTGCGGCCTGCGGCGGGCCCTGTGGTCGCGGTGGCTGGTCGCCGCGTGCCCAGGTCGAACTCTGCGGCGGACCCCAGGTACTCACCCCCGGCGCGTTGGCCGGCCAAGGGATCGGTCCGCTCGGCGGGCCGAAGCCCGGCGCCTGCTGCCGGGCCTGCACCGGATAGGGCCCCGAGCCAGGTGCCGGGTACGGCCCGGAACCCGGCGGCGGATACGACCCGGACGGCACACCGCCCGCGCCGTACCCACGCTGCTGTTGCTGCGGCGGCGGCGGATAGCTGCCCGACGGCACACCCTGCGACTGGTTCGGCATCTGGTTGGGCATCGAGTTCGGCGCCGGATAAGGCCCGGACAGGTTGCCGTTCATCGGCCCGCCGGGTCCGCCCTGTCCAGCGGGGCCGTTCTGGGGCGGATAGTTCGACCAGCCGCCCGCGCCCGCGATCGCCGCCCGGATACCGTTCGGATCGCATTCGACGCCGACGATCAGTGGCAGGCCGGTCGAGGACAACGCGATCAGCCGCGAAGCCGCCTCCCTCGGGTCCATCCCAAGGCGCGCCGCGATTTCGTGTACGGCCGCCTTGCCCGCCTCGGCAACCAGCGCGAGCAGGCGGACGTCCACCGGATCTGGGGCAGCCACGCACCGCACGCTACCCGGTCGGTCCGACCAACGCCGCACGCACCGGCCTACCGTGCGATGCCCCGCCAGGTGTAGATCGTCCCCGCGTAGAACCTCGTATCGCTCGTCTCAGCCACTCGGACTCCGTGACAGCGCCGGATGCGCCGCGTTGTCCACCCGCACCGCGACGTCCGCCAGTTCGGCCGGCGCGACCTCCTCGGCGTAGCGCGCGTAGGCCGGCAGCGTCCACCGCTGCTCCTCGTCGATCTGCCGGGCCAACGCCGCCGGTGACAACCACAGGTGCACCGCGAAATCGATCGGCAGGCCGCGACCGAGCAACAGTCCGCCGTCGAGCAACAGCACCCCGCCCGCCGGCAGGTCGACGTAGGAGGCCCTGGTGGCCCTGTCCCGCTCGGCGTCCCACAGCGCGGGCAGCACCCGTCCGCTGCCACCCGGTTCGAGCGGGCGCAGCACCTCCCTGGCCAGTCCTGCGGCGTCGAGCCGGTCGGTGTAGAACGCGTCCGGATCGGTGCGGCCGTGTTCGAAGCGCAACGACGCGGGACGGAGGAAATCCTCGGCCCGAACCCGCAGCACCGCCCGGCCCAGTGTCCGCAGCGGATCGACCAGCGCGTCGGCGAGTTCCGCTGGCCGGGCAGGTGGCGCGCCGTCCACCGCCACCCGCACCCACTGGCCGGCCCGAAATTCGCCGAGCAGTTCGACCAGCTCACCGAGCAGTACCCGAGGCGAGACCGGGCGCAGCGACATGCCCTCATCCTGCCGGAACGTCCGTTCCCACCGACCGCCCGGCTTACTGCTCATCGCCAAGCAGCTGAGCCGAGGAGCTGAATTTCGGCCGGATTTCGGGGCACTCTTCGAGGTTGAGGTCCGTTTGACCGATTGGTGGTTCGGGCAGCGGGCTGCCGGTCAAGCCTTGAGGGGAAGTTGATGGTCGACCAAACGCGGGGCCTCGTGTTCGACGCGGAGTCCATGCAGGATCCGCACGGTTTCTACGCGTTGGTGCGTGACGAGGGGCCGGTGCACAAGGCCGTCCTGCCCATGGGCACCGAGGCCTGGGTGGTGACCCGCTACGCCGAGGCGCGGGCCGCACTGACCGATGGGCGGCTGAGCAAGGATTCCAAGCGGTCCCAGGCGTTGCTGAACAACCAGGCGACCAATCCGCAGACCGTCGGCGACAGCGGGCTCGCCGAGCACATGCTCAGCTCCGATCCACCGGACCACACCCGGTTGCGCAAGCTGGTCACCAAGGAGTTCACCGCTCGCCGGATCGACGGGTTGCGCGGGCGTGTCCAGGCGATCTCCGATGCGCTGCTGGACACGATCGCCGACGGCGGCACCGTGGACCTCCTCGACGTTTTCGGGTTCCCGCTGCCGATCACGGTGATCTCCGAGTTGCTCGGTGTTCCCGAGGAGGACCGGCACAGCTTCCACCTCTGGTCGAGCACCATGATGTCCGTCGGCCCGCGAGGAGCCGCGATGGCGGCCGGCCGCGCGGTCACGGAGTACCTCGGCAGGCTGATCAGCGCCAAGCGCGCCGCACCGAGCGATGACCTGCTTTCCGCACTCGTGAAGGCAACCGACGGCGGCGAGAGGCTCTCCGAGTTCGAATTGACCTCGATGGCCTTTCTGCTCATGGTCGCCGGGCATGAGACAACGGCCAACCTGATCGGCAATGGGCTGCTCGCACTGCTGCGCAATCCGGACCAGTTCGCCGCATTACGCGCGGACAGGGGCCTGCTACCCAATGCTATTGAGGAGTTTCTCCGCTACGACGGGCCGCTGAACCTCGCAACCTTCCGTTTCACCACCGAACCGATCGAATTGGGCGGCGTCGGTATTCCGGCGGACCAGTTCGTGATGATCTCCCTCTGCGCGGCCAACCGGGACCCCGAGCGTTACGCCGATCCCGATCAGCTCGGCCTGACAAGGGAATCCGGGCACCTGGCCTTTGGCCACGGCATCCACTTCTGCCTCGGCGCGCCATTGGCGAGAATGGAGGCCGAGATCGCGTTCAACGGCCTGCTGGACCGTTTCACCGACATCGAATTGGCCGTGCCTTTCGCCGAGTTGAGGTGGCAGCCGAGCACTTTGATGCACGGATTGACGAGTCTCCCGGTACGCCTACGACCACGCTCAGGAGCCGATACGGCATCCGGGTGACAGCACTGGCGTATATCCGAGTGACTTTGCTGGCCGGATCTACCGAGTAGGCGCAGCATGCGGTTATGACCGAAACTCCCTTTGTCGCGCTCGCCGGTAGTAGCCGTGCCACCCTGGCCGATGTCGAGGACATCGGCTCGGTCGATCCGGCCGAGCGGATCGGGGTGACCCTGGTCCTGCGCCGACGCGCCGAGTTGCCGACCGAACTCGTCGAAGGCTCGCAAACGCTGAGCCAGTCGGAGTTCGCCGAGGCCTACGGCGCCGACCCCGCCGATGTCGACCTCGTCGTCGGCGTACTGAACGTCGCCGGCATCGAGGTCGCCGATATCAGTGTCGGCTCCCGGCGGATCTCCACCACCGGCCCGGTGTCGGCCTTCGGCGACCTGTTCGGTGCGACGCTCCGCAACGTCCGCGGCGCGGCCGTTCCCGGTGGGGCGGCCGTGGAGTTCCGCGCGCGCTCCGGTGAACTGCGCGTCCCCGTCGCGCTCGACGGCGTCCTGGTCGCGGTGCTCGGTATGGACTCGCGTCCCCAGGCCCGCGCCCAATATCGCACGCACAAGGCGAAGACGGCCGCGGCCACCTCCTACGACCCGCCGACCCTGGCCACCGTCTACGGCTTCCCGGCCAACACCGACGGTACCGGTCACTCCGTCGGCATCATCGAACTCGGCGGCGGCTTCGCCCAGACCGACCTCGACGCCTACTTCCAGGGGCTGGGCATCGCCACCCCGACCGTGCAGGCCGTCTCGGTCGACGGCGCGCAGAACGTCGCCGGTCAGGACCCCAACGGCGCCGACGGCGAGGTCCTGCTCGACATCGAGGTGCTCGGCTCGCTGGCCCCCAAGGCCACCCAGAGCGTCTACTTCGGACCCAACACCGACCAGGGCTTCATCGACGCGGTCAGCACGGCGGTGCATGCGACGCCAACGCCCACCGCGATCAGCATCAGCTGGGGCCAGTCCGAGGACCAGTGGACCGCCCAGAGCCGGACCGCCCTCGACTCGGCCTTCGCCGACGCCGCGGCCCTCGGTATCACCGTCACCGTGGCCGCCGGCGACGGCGGCAGCGCCGACGGCCAGCAGGACGGCAACGCTCACGTCGACTTCCCGGCCTCCAGCCCGCACGTCCTCGCCTGCGGCGGTACCAGCCTGCACGCGAGCACCACCGGCACCATCACCTCCGAAACCGTGTGGAACGACGGATCGAGCGGTGGCGCGACCGGCGGCGGCGTGAGCGATACCTTCCCCGCGCCGTCCTGGCAGGCCACCGCGGGCGTACCCGCCCGGTCCGGCGGCGGCACCGGCCGTGGCGTGCCCGATGTCGCCGGCGACGCCGACCCGGAGACCGGCTACAACATCCGAGTCGACGGCAACGCCGTTGTCATCGGTGGCACCAGCGCGGTGGCCCCGTTGTGGGCGGCGCTGATCTGCCGCCTCAGCCAGTCCGTCGGCCGTCCGCTGGGCCTCGTCCAGACCGCGCTGTACGCATCCAGCGCGGCCGGCAAGGCCACCACCGGGTTTCGCGACATCACCAGCGGTAACAACGGCGCGTACGCGGCGGGCCCCGGTTGGGATGCCTGCACCGGCCTCGGCACCCCGGAAGGCAACGCCTTGGTGCAGGTGCTGAAGTCCTGAGTTCGTCAGCGAGCAGGGGGCAGGCCGGGTTAGTCCACTGTGGAGGGCGGTCGCGGCCGGGAAGGGCGTGGCCGCCGTCGCGTGGTGTCACTCGACTTTCGCAATTCGGTCGAACATCGGTCGAACATTCGTTTGACAACGGCGCGCTGGCGGACCGCTGACCGCAGGCGTGCCCGAAGTCCACGAAAAAACTTCGGGAGGCGGTGTCGGATCGGGACCCAGGCCTTCGTAGCAGGGGTGAGAGGCCGCCCACGAGGGGCGCTCCGGCGTGGAGGGAACCGCGATCATGAAACTGACGACCATGACGCAGATCACCGTCGATGGCGTGATGCAGGGAAACGGCGGCGCCACCGATGAGGACCACGGCAACGGATTCCAGCGCGGCGGATGGGCCTTGGGCGCGGGCGACGACGAGACCAGGGCGTTCATCGCCAAGACCTACCAGCGCGCCGACGCGTTCCTGTTCCCCGAGACCGGCCCGGATATCGCGCTTGACCTGGTCGACTCGCGAATCGACTCGAAGGGCGTGCTGACCCAGGTCTACCGGCCGGCCGGGCACCCGCGATACGCAACCGGCTGAGGCCAAGAGGGTGCGGGTTGAGGAGGGCGGGTTGCTGCAATAGCCTCGCCGGAATGACGTCCGGAACGGAACAACCGCGGTGACGCGGAGCGCCAGGCCGGGTGCGCTGTCGGCCGCTGAGCTGCTTGCCATTGACCGGGCGCATGTCTGGCATCCCTACGGCCCGATGCCGGGCACCGGGGAGCCGCTCGTCGTGGAGTCGGCCGCCGGTGTCCGACTGTCGCTTGCCGACGGTCGTGAACTCGTCGACGGGATGTCCTCCTGGTGGGCGGCCATTCACGGCTATCGGCATCCCGTGCTGGATGCCGCCGCGCACGGGCAGATCGACCGGTTCAGCCATGTGATGTTCGGCGGGCTCACGCACGAGCCCGCCGTTCGGTTGGCCGCGAAGCTGGTGGAGATCACCCCGGAACCGCTACGGCACGTCTTTCTTGCCGATTCGGGCTCGGTGTCCGTCGAGGTCGCCATCAAGATGTGTTTGCAGTACTGGCAGTCGGTCGGTCGGCCGGCCAAGCGACGGCTGCTCACCTGGCGTGGTGGTTATCACGGCGACACCTTCCATCCGATGAGTGTGTGCGATCCGGACGGCGGCATGCACAGTCTGTGGCGTGGGGTGCTGCCCGAGCAGATCTTCGTGCCACCGCCACCTGCCGGCTTCGGCAGTGAGCTTGACCAGTCCTATGTGGACCTTCTGGCCGCGACGGTTCGCGAGCACGCCGACGAGCTTGCCGCGGTGATCGTCGAACCGGTTGTGCAGGGCGCGGGCGGTATGCGGTTTCACCATCCCGGTTATCTCAACGTACTGCGGTCACTGGCCGACGAACACGACATACTGCTGATCTTCGACGAGATCGCCACCGGTTTCGGGCGTACCGGCACGTTGTTCGCCGCCGAGCAGGCCGGCGTCGCGCCGGACGTACTCTGCGTGGGCAAGGCCCTCACCGGCGGTTATCTCACCCTGGCCGCCGCGCTGTGTACTTCACGGGTTGCCGAGGGAATCTCGCTGGGCGCGATGCCATTGCTCGCGCACGGCCCGACCTTCATGGGTAATCCGCTGGCCGCGACGGTTGCGAACGCGTCCATCGACCTGTTGCTCGACCAGGACTGGCCTGCCGAGATCCGGCGGATCGAAACCGGTCTGCGGCAGGCTCTCGCACCGGCCGAGCAGCTGCCCGGAGTGCTCGATGTCCGGGTGCTCGGCGCGATCGGGGTCGTGCAACTGGACCATTCGGTCGATATGGCCGCCGCGACCTCGGCCGCTGTCGGGGCCGGGGTGTGGCTGCGGCCGTTCCGGGATCTGGTGTACACGATGCCGCCCTACATCAGCACGGACGCGGACCTGGCCACCATCGGCGCCGCTGTCGTCGCGGCGGCGCAAGCCGGCTGACCGCGCGGGCCCGCCGAGTGACACGGGGAGTCGAAGCTTCGGTGAACGGTCCACCTCGGACGATCACCGAAGCTCGGTTCGAGGTACTGTGACGGGCCGTGAGCGTGCTTGTGGTCACCGGAACCGGCACCGACGTCGGCAAAACGGTGGTCACGGCCGCCATTGCCGCGCTGGGGTTGGCTGCCGGCAAAAAGGTCGCGGTACTCAAACCGGTGCAAACCGGCGTGCTTCCTGATGAGCCGGGTGATCTTGCCGAGGTGAGCAGGCTGGCCGGTGCGGTGGCAACGCGTGAACTGCGCCGCTATCCCGATCCGCTCGGTCCGGAGGCCGCCGCCCGGTATGCCAAACAGTCGACCATCGGGCCTGCCGAGATCGCCAAGGCGGCCGGTGAGCTGGCTGCCGATCATGATCTGGTGCTCGTCGAGGGGGCCGGTGGCCTGCTGGTGCGGTTCGACGAGCAGGGCAGCACGATCGCGGATGTGGCCTGGTCGCTCGGGGCGCCGGTGCTGCTCGTCGCGGCGGCCGGGTTGGGCACGCTGAACGTGACGGCGCTGAGCGCGGAGGCGCTGCTTCGGCGGGGCATCGACTGTATCGGCGTCGTGGTCGGGCGCTGGCCCGCCGAGCCGGACCTCGCCTCGCGCAGCAACCTGACCGATCTGCCGGTCGTGGCCGGGGCGCCGCTGCTCGGCGTGTTGCCGGACGGGATCGTCGACCTGCCGAGGTCGGAGTTTCTCGCGGTGGCCGGGCGGTCGTTGTCGCCCTGGTTCGGCGGCGCCTTCGACCCGGACTCGTTCACCGCGGCGCACACCGTCTGAGCCCGAACACGCACACCGTCTGAACCCGGACAACTGCGGGAGTGGCCGTGGATTGTCGTCGATCGTGGTTTCCGTCGAAATGTGACGGTGACCATGACCGATGTGGCGGCGCGCGGTTGGTAGGACAGACTGGACCGGATCGGCAGCAGGCAGCGCCGTGAACCGAGAATGTTGGCCGAGAATCACAGGTCAGGCGAGACAGGCGAGGAGAACCGGTGACCACAACGCCCGAGCGGACGGACGATTCGACGACCGACGTGTTGACGCTGGCTGCCCAGCAGGTACGTGACGAGGGCGTCGGGCTGTCCGAGGAGCAGGTCCTGCGGGTGCTGCGCCTCGGTGACGACCGTCTTGAGGAGTTGCTCGCACTGGCCCACGAGGTGCGCACCCGATGGTGCGGGCCGGAGGTCGAGGTCGAGGGCATCGTCAGCGTGAAGACCGGCGGCTGCCCCGAGGACTGCCACTTCTGCTCGCAGTCCGGCCTGTTCCCGACGCCGGTGCGGGCCGCGTGGCTGGACATTCCCGGTCTTGTCGAGGCCGCCAAGCAGACCCAGGCGACCGGCGCGACCGAGTTCTGCATCGTGGCCGCCGTGCGTGGCCCGGACGCGAAACTGCTCTCCCAGGTCCGCGAGGGCATCAAGGCGATGCGGGCGGCCGGTGTCGACATCAACATCGCCTGCTCGCTGGGCATGCTGACCCAGGAGCAGGTCGACGAGCTGGTCGAGATGGGCGTGCACCGCTACAACCACAACCTGGAGACCGCACGTTCGCACTTCACGAACGTGGTGACCACGCACACCTGGCAGGAACGCTGGGACACGCTGCGGATGGTCGGCAAGGCCGGGATGGAGGTCTGCTGCGGGGGCATCATCGGTCTGGGCGAGAGCGTCGAGCAGCGCGCCGAGTTCGCCGCGCAGTTGGCCGCGCTGGACCCGGACGAGGTGCCGATGAACTTCCTCATCCCCAACCCCGGTACCCCGTATGAGAACTACCCGGTCGTGGAGGGTGCCGAGGCACTGCGCACCATCGCGGCGTTCCGGCTGGCCATGCCGCGCACGATCCTGCGGTTCGCGGGCGGCCGCGAGCTGACCCTGGGTGATCTGGGCGCCGAGCAGGGCATGCTGGGCGGGATCAACGCGATCATCGTCGGCAACTACCTGACCAACCTCGGTCGGCCCGCGCAGGCCGATCTTGACATGCTCGGTGAGCTGAAGATGCCCGTCAAAGCGCTGAGCCAGACCCTGTGACGGCGACGATGAGCGCGTACTGCGGCTGGTGCGGCAAGTCGGCGGCCGATGGCGAGCACGAGTTGTGCCAGCGGCGCCTCGCCCTCGTCGATCCGCCGCGCTACTGCGCGGAGTGCGCCCGGCGAATGGTCGTCCAGGTGACGCCGGCCGGCTGGGTTGCCCGGTGTAGCCGACACGGGGAGATCAGCTCAGCCCGCTGACCATGGCGCTACGCCCGGCCGACTAAGGTGCTGGGGCGAGCGCCGGTCACGAAGGGTGGCCGCCCGCGGGTCTTCTGGGAGGTCGGGAGTGGCGGAGCAGCCGACCGAATGGTCACCGCCAGGTCGGGAGCCGGCCACGGACCCGGCAGCACAAGGGGCACCGGAGCCGGCCGCTCAAGCCACCCAGGAAGAAGCTCGGGAAGGCGCCGAGGCGACCAAGGGCTGGCGCAGGGCCACGTTGCTCGGCGAGCGGCGGCCGGTGGAGCTGGTGGACTGGCCGTGGGCCCCGGTGGTGCGCAGGCCGCGCGTGGTGGTCAAGGCCGATCTGCTGCCCGCGCTGAGCCTCGCGCTGCTGCTCGCGGTCTTCGGCCTGCCGCTCGGCTGGATCTGGTCGCGGATCGCGCCGCCGCAGCGGGTCGGGGTCAGTAGCGACGGCCAGGTGCTGCCGCTGGTCGACGAGACCTACCACGTTTTCGACGACATCGCGGTCTACCTGTTGATGGGGTTGGCCTTCGGCATCGTGGCCGGGGTCGCGGTGTGGCTGCTGCGCGAACGACGCGGCCCGACCGTCATGTTCGCCGCGGTGCTCGGCGCGGTCGGGGCCGGTTGGCTGATGACCAAGACCGGGGTGTCCTTCGCGGCGGGTCAGTACACGGTGCCGGCCTCGCTGAAGATCGGCACGCTGTTCGACATCGCGCCACAGCTGGACACGTCCTGGATTCTGCTCGCGCCGCCGCTGGGCGTCGCGCTGGCCTATCTGGTGTTGTCGGCCTGGAGCGGTACCGAGGACCTCGGCCGCAGGCTGGGCTGATCGATACCGGCGGGCGAAGCAGGTCAGTTCAGGCTGGTCTTCGGGTTGAGCTCGGAGAGCGGGATCGGTACGGCGTGCAGCGCGCGCAGGATGCCGGCCTCCCGGTTGAGCATGGTGCGCACCATCCGCAGTCGCCGTGCCGGGCAGGTCTGTTCGAGCAGCCGCTGCCGGTCCTCGGCGTCGAGCAGGCAGTCGGCGGCGACCAGATGGGCCAGTTGGTCGGGGTCGGTGTCCTCCGGCGGCTCGTTCCAGTCCTCGCGCTGCCAGGCGGCCTGGCAGTAACGGCGGTGCGCGGCGCGGGCGGAGTCGGCGAGCGCGGGTTGCAGCTCAAGGAGTTTGGCCTGTGGGGTGCTGTCGGGCAGCCACTCGACGATGCCGGTCAGGTAGGGCGCGCTGCGCTCGTCGATGTCCAGCAGCCGGAACCGTTCGGTGCCTCGGGTGATGATGTCGAACCGACCGTCCGGCAAGGATTTCACCTCGCGCAACAGCGCGGCGCAGCCGACGTGCCGGACCTCGTCGACCGAGCGGACCTCACCGCTCCAGCCCGGTCTGGTCGCCACCACGCCGAAAAAGTTGCCGGGCACCTTGTCGGTGATCAGATCGGTGACGAGCTGCCGGTAGCGCGGCTCGAAGATGTGCAGCGGCAACGGCGTCCCCGGCAGCAGCACCGCTGCCAGCGGGAACAGCGGGAGCGTCGTCTCGGCCACCATGCCACGTTACGGCCTCGCGCGGCCGGATGCCGGTTGATCAGCGAACCAGTTGAAGCGCTTCACGGAATCCGGGACGAGACGGAATCCCCGGCGAGCCGGTCGGCACCCGGCGGGCGCAGCACCGCGAACGGATCGGTGATCTGCATGCCGTGTTCGGCGAAGCAGAACAACGCGGCGGGGCGACCGCCGGACGGGCCGGGCGGCAGGGTGGCACCGGTTGGTTCGAGCAGGCCGCGCCGGGACAGCACCCGTTGCAGGTTCGTCGCGGACACCCGGTAGCCGAGCGCGGCCGAGTACAGCTCGCGCAGCGCGGAGATGGTGAAAACCGGTGGCGCCAGTGCGAAACCGACGTTGGTGTAGGAGAGCTTGCTGCGCAGCCGGTCGCGGGCGCGCAGCACGATGGCCTTGTGGTCGAACGCGGTTTCCGGCAGCGCGTCGACCCGGTACCAGTCGGTGTCCTCGGGGATCTCCGGATCGAGGCCCGCTGGGACAAGACCGAGGAACGCGGTGGCCACCACTCTGGGTCCTGGGACGCGATGTGGCGCACTGAACACCGCGAGCTGTTCGACGTGCGAGAGCTGGCGGACGTCGACCTTCTCCGCGAGCTGCCTGCGGATGGAGGTTTCGACGTCTTCGCTGGTCCCGAGGCTGCCACCGGGCAGCGACCAGCGTCCGATCTCGGGTTCCCGGCCGCGTCGCCAGAGCAGTGCCTGAAGTGAGTTCTCCCGCACTTGCAGGACCGCGGCCAGCACTTCATGTGCCAACTGACTCACTCTGCTGATACTATCGCGCTCAGTTTTCAACCGGAAGGCGAAAACCTGGAGTATGCCGTTCGGATCGGCTGGCGCATCAACGCCGAGGCCGCCCCCGACCGGCCCGAGGAGGACAAGATGACCGCGATTGGCTATGCCCCGATCGTGCGGGATCAGACCGGCAACTTCGGCGGAGTCGCGCCGGACGCCGAGTGGACGCGGGAGGTCCGCGCGCTGGCCGAACAGCGCGACGCGGTGATCCTGGCGCACAACTACCAGCTGCCGGCGATCCAGGACATCGCGGACGAGACCGGGGACTCGCTCGCGCTGAGCCGGATCGCGGCCGCCAGCAAGTCCTCGACCATCGTGTTCTGCGGCGTGCACTTCATGGCCGAGACCGCGAAGATCCTCAGCCCGGACAAGACCGTGCTCATCCCGGACGCCCGCGCGGGCTGCTCGCTGGCCGACTCGATCGACGCCGCCCAGCTGCGCGCCTGGAAGGCCGACCACCCCGGCGCGGTGGTGGTCTCCTACGTGAACACCACCGCCGAGGTGAAGGCCGAGACGGACATCTGCTGCACCTCGGCGAACGCGGTCGAGGTCGTCGAGTCGATTCCGGCCGACACCGAGGTGCTGTTCTGTCCGGACCAGTTCCTCGGCGCGCACGTGCGCAGGGTGACCGGTCGGACCAACCTGCACGTGTGGGCCGGGGAATGTCACGTGCACGCCGGCATCAACGGCGACGAGCTGGCCGCGCGCTCGGCCGCGCATCCCGGCGCCGAGCTGTTCGTGCACCCGGAATGCGGCTGCGCGACCTCCGCGCTCTACCTGGCCGGCGAGGGCATTCTGCCCAGCGAGCAGGTCAAGATCCTCTCCACTGGCGGCATGCTCACCGCAGCGCGCGCCAGCAAGGCCGAAAGCGTGCTGGTGGCCACCGAGATCGGCATGCTGCACCAGCTGCGCAAGGCCGCTCCGGAGATCGACTTCCAGCCGGTCAACGACCGCGCCTCCTGCCAGTACATGAAGATGATCACGCCGGCCGCCCTGCTGCGCTGCCTGCGCGATGGCATGGACGAGGTGCACGTCGATCCGGCCGTCGCCGAGCGCGGCAGGGCCGCTGTCCAGCGGATGATCGAGATCGGTACCCCGGCAGGTGGCGAATGAGCATCGCCGACATGACAGCGCGGGAACTCGGGCCACGCTGGGAGGCGGGTGCCGACCTGATCGTGGTCGGTACCGGTGTCGCGGGCCTCAGCGCCGCGCTGCACGCCCGTGAGCTGGGGCTTCGAGTCCTGATGGTGACCAAGGCGGCCGTCGACAACGGCAACACCCGCTGGGCGCAGGGCGGGGTCGCGGTGGTGCTGCCCGGTGAGCACGAGGCAGGGGACACCGTCGCCCGGCACGTCGAGGACACGCTGACGGCGGGCGCGGGACTGTGCGATGCGGACGCGGTGCGCACGGTCATCACCGACGGACCGGCCGCGGTCGCCGGGCTGCGCACCCTGGGCGCGGTGTTCGACGGCGGCGCGGACGGGCACCTCGCCAGGACAAGGGAGGGTGGGCACAGCGCGTTCCGGGTGATCCATGCCGGTGGCGACGCGACCGGCGCCGAGGTGGAGCGGGCCCTGCTCGCGGCGGCCCGTGACGAGTCACTGCCGGTGCTGACCGATCATGTCGCGGTCGACGCGCTGCACACGGCGAGCGGCGCGATCGGCGGCCTGCTGGTGCTCGACTCGTCGGGGGTTCCCGGCATCGTCAGGGCACCGGCCGTGCTGCTGGCCACCGGTGGCCTCGGCCAGCTCTACCAGGTGACCTCCAATCCCGAGGTGGCCACCGCCGACGGGCTGGCACTGGCGCTGCGGGCCGGTGCGGCCGTCGCCGACCTGGAGTTCGTCCAGTTCCACCCGACCGTGCTCTACACCGGCAGCGGGGCGCGCGGCCGGTGTCCGCTGGTCACCGAGGCGGTGCGCGGGGAAGGCGCGGTGCTCGTCGACGACAGCGGTGCGCGGGTGATGCTCGGGGTGCACCCGCTCGCCGACCTCGCGCCGCGTGACGTGGTGTCCGCCGCGATCACCCGGCGGATGGCCGCGACCGACACCGATCACGTCTACCTCGACGCGACCCACCTCGGCGCGGCGATGTTCGCCAAGCGGTTCCCGACCGTGCTCGCCGCCTGCCGGCAGGCCGGGATCGACCCGGCGACCGAGCCGATTCCGGTCGCGCCCGCGGCCCATTTCGCCTGCGGCGGCGTATCGGCCACAGTGGACGGTCGAACCGATGTGCTCGGCCTCTACGCGGCGGGCGAGGTGGCCAGGACCGGTCTGCACGGGGCGAACCGGTTGGCCTCCAACAGTTTGCTGGAAGGTCTGGTGGTCGGCAGGCGCGCGGCGCGGACGGTCGCCAGGGATCTGGCCGCCGGCCGGCTCGGCGATCCACGCACCATCGAACCGCAGCGCCTGCCGGCCGCCGCGATCGCGCAGCGTGAGGTGTTGCAGCGGGCCATGAGCCGCTATGCCGGTATCGGCCGCGACGCCGCAGGCCTTGCCACCGCGGCGGCCACCATCGACGCGGCGACCGTTACCCGTCCACTGTGGACACGGGAGGCGGTCGAGGACGCCGCGCTGACCCTGGTCGCCGGCACGCTGCTGGCGATGGCCTCGGCGCGCACCGAATCCCGTGGCGCGCACCTGCGCACCGACTACCCGCAGCGCGAGGACCTGCACTGGCAGACCAGTTCGCGGGTGCGGCTCGACGTTTCCGGGCAGTCGATCATGATCGCCCCGCTGGCCCTGAGAGGTGTGGCTTGATTCCGGTAACCCTTGTTGATGACCTGACCACCGCCGGCCTCGACGCAGGCGAGGTGAAGGCGGTCGTGCGGACCGCGCTGGCCGAGGACCTGCGCTACGGGCCGGACGCGACCACCGCGGCCACCGTGCCCGCCGACGCGGTCGCGACCGCCGAGCTGACCCCGCGCCAACCCGGCACCATCGCCGGAATTCCGGTCGCGCTGGCCGTGTTCGAGGACGTGCTCGGCGCGGACTGCGAGGTGCTGGACCGGGTCGCCGACGGCACCCGGCTGGCCGCCGGTCAACCCGCGCTGGTGGTGCACGGGCCGGTGCGTGGCCTGCTGACCGCCGAGCGGACCGCGCTGAACCTGCTCTGCCACCTCTCCGGGGTGGCCACCGCGACCTCGGCCTGGGTGGACGCGGTCGCCGGAACCGGTTGCCAGATCAGGGATACCCGCAAAACCCTGCCCGGCCTTCGGCTGTTGCAGAAGTACGCGGTGCGCTGCGGCGGCGGACGCAACCACCGGCTCGGCCTCGGCGACGCGGTGCTGATCAAGGACAACCACGTGGTCGCGGCGGGCTCGGTGGCCGCCGCGCTGGCCGCCGCCCGCGCGCACGCGCCGCAGCTGCGTTGCGAGGTCGAGGTGGACACCCTTGAGCAGTTCGACGAGGCGCTCGCGCTGGACGCCGAGGAGATCCTGCTGGACAACTTCACCCCGGAGCAGTGCGCGGAAGCCGTCCGGCGCAGGGCGGCGGCCGGTGCCTCGGCGCGGTTGGAGTCCTCCGGCGGACTGACCATCGACGTGGCGCGGGCCTACGCCGAAACCGGCGTCGACTACCTGTCGGTCGGCGCGCTCACCCACTCGGTCTCGGTGCTGGATCTCGGGATGGATCTACGCTGACACACCGGACCGGACCGGCGAAACAGCAGGTCGGCGCACGTTCGAAAACCCGATTTCGGTACCCGTTAGGGTCAAGGACGTGCGCCGCCGATACCTGTTGCTCCCGGTCGTCCTGCTTGCCGGACTGACCGCAGCGTGCACCGGGGCGCCGACCCCGAGCGCCTCCGGCCAGCCCGACAACACCGCGATGGTGCTCGCCGAGGCAACCGAACCGACCAGCCTCAACCCGCTGGACGGCTACGCGCCCTACGGGGCCGGCAAGATCTTCGACGGCCTGCTGGAGTACGACGACAACGGCGCGCTGCGGCCGGCGCTCGCGCAGGCCCCGCCGGTCCCCTCGGTCGACGGGAAGTCCTGGACGGTGACGCTGCGCACCGGGATCACCTTCAGCAACGGCAGCCCGTTCGGTGTCGCCGATGTGCTGGCCACCTACCAGGCGCTGCTCAACCCCGCGTTCGCCTCCCCGCTGCGCACCGACTACTCGATGCTGACCGGGGTCGCCCAGACCGGACCGAACACGGTGCGCTTCGACCTCGCCTACCCCTACGCGCCGTTCCCGAACAAGCTCGTGCTCGGCATCCTGCCGGCCGCCGCGCTGGCCACCCCCGGCCCGGTCGCGACCGCACCCTTCGACACCCAGCCGATCGGCACCGGCCCCTACGAGCTGCGGTCCTGGACCAAGGGCCAGCAGCTCGTGCTCACCGCGAACTCCAGGTACGCCCCGGTTCTCGGCACCGTGCCGAAGGTGAAGAAGGTGACCGTCGAGTTCATCGCCGACGACACGACCAGGATGCAGCGGCTGCGCGCCGGCAAGCTCGACGGCGCCGCGCTCGCCCCGACCCAGGCCGCGCAGTTCGCCAAGACCGACGCGTTCGACGTGCTCACCGACCCCAGCGCCGACCTGCGCGCGATCAGCCTCCCGGCGAACGGACCGGTCACCGGCGATGAGACCGTTCGGCTCGCGCTCAACGAGGCGGTCAACCGGACCGGCATGGTCAGCGGCGCCCTCGGCGGCGACGGCACGCCCGCCTCGACGCCGATCCCGGTGACGCTGCCGGAGTTCATCGAACCGACCGCGGTGTTCGGCTACGACCCGATCAAGGCACAGACCCAGCTGGACACGGCCGGTTGGGTCACCGGGCCGGACGGCATCCGCGCGCGCAACGGGGTCACCGCCGAGTTCCCCCTCGACTATCCCAGCGGTGACACCGCCGATGCCGCGCTGGTCAAGACCTTCGTCGCGAACGCAAGGACGATCGGGATCAAGGTGGATGCCACCGCCGTCGAGGCGAGCCAGTTGGCCGGCAGGGAAGGCACCGACGCCGCGCTGATCAGCACCGGCAACCCGTTCGACCCGGACCTGACCACCTACGACCTGCTGGACTCCGGCCTCGCCGGCTCCGGCAACGGCGACCTCTCCGGCTACCACGACCCGGCCGTGGACACCGCGCTGCAGAACGGTCGCACGCAGCTCGACCCCGGCCAGCGGGACGTCGACTACCGGGCCTTCCAGCGTGCCTACGTCGCCGATCCGGCCATGGTCTGCCTCGTGTTCGTCAACCACACCTACGTGATGCGCGCCAACTGGACCGGTTACCTCCAGGTCACCGACGCCGCAGGACAGGGCGTCAACTGGGGACCGTGGTGGAATCTCGACCAGTGGGTACCGCGTTGACCTGGGATCATCCGGTCAGCAGGGGCCAGGTTTGGTGATCGACGCCCTGCGGCGGTGATGATCACGTCGGCCGCGCCCGGTCTCGTCCCAACCGGCGGAACCCGTACGCTGGTGACCAGCGGATTCGCTGGATTCGCACCGTAAGACCCCGTTGACCTGCGACCAACAGAGGCGATCATGCTGCGCCGCACCGACCTGCGCACCTCCCTACCCCCGGCGACGCGACTGCGTTCCGTGATGCCCCGGCCGGACACCGATGTGGACAGCGTTCTCGACCGCGTCCGGCCCATCGTGGACGCCGTGCGCGAGCGTGGCGTCGAGGCCGTGCTGGAGTTCACCGAGACCTTCGACAAGGTCCGCCCGGCCACCGTCCGGGTGCCGGTCGAGGAACTGGACAAGGCCGCCGCCGAACTCGACCCCGCCGTGCGCGAGGCGCTCCAGGAGTCGATCGACCGGGCGCGCAAGGTCCATGCCGAGCAGCGCAGGGTCGACGTCACCACCCAGGTCGTGCCGGGCGGCACCGTGACCGAGCGGTGGGTCCCGGTCGGCAGGGTCGGCCTCTACGCGCCGGGCGGCCTGGCCGTCTACCCCTCCAGCGTGATCATGAACGTGGTGCCCGCGCAGTTGGCCGGGGTCGCGTCGCTGGTGGTCTGCTCCCCACCGCAGGCGGAGTTCGGCGGTCGTCCGCATCCGAGCATCCTGGCCGCCTGCACCCTGCTCGGGGTCACCGAAGTATGGGCGGCCGGCGGTGCGCAAGCGATTGCGCTGCTCGCCTACGGCGGTACCGACACCGATGGCGCCGACCTCGACCCGGTCGACATGGTCACCGGGCCCGGCAACGTCTACGTCGCGGCGACCAAGCGGCTGCTGCGCGGCCTGATCGGCATCGACGCCGAGGCGGGCCCCACCGAGATCGCCATCCTGGCCGACCACACCGCCGACCCCGGCCACGTCGCCGCCGACCTGATCAGCCAGGCCGAGCACGATCCGTTCGCGGCCAGCGTGCTGGTCACCCCGTCGGTCGAACTCGCCGACGCGGTCGATGCGGAACTCGCCAGGCAGGTCAGGGCGACCAAGCACACCGAGCGCGTCGACACCGCGCTGCGCGGCAACCAGTCCGGCTGCATTCTGGTGTCCGGAGTGGACGACGGCCTGCTCGTCACCGACGCCTACGCCGCCGAGCACCTGGAGATCCAGACCGCCGACGCACGCGAGGTCGCCGCGCGGGTACGCAATGCCGGTGCGGTGTTCGTCGGCGCCTACTCGCCGGTCTCCCTCGGCGACTACTGCGCGGGCTCTAACCACGTGCTGCCCACCGGCGGCTGCGCCCGGCACTCCTCGGGGCTGTCCGTGCAGACCTTCCTGCGCGGTATCCACGTCGTGGACTACGACGAGCAGGCACTGCGTGCCGTCGCGGACAAGGTCGTCGCGCTGGCCAACGCCGAGGACCTGCCGGCGCACGGCCAGGCCGTGACCCAGCGATTCCGGGCGGAACAGGGATGAGCGACGCGATCGAGGCCATCGGAGCCATCGGAGCCGAGGTCCGGCTCGACCAACTGCCGCTCCGGCCGGAACTGCGTGGCCGCAGCCCCTACGGCGCGCCGCAGCTGGATGTGCCGTATCGGCTCAACACCAACGAGAACCCCTACCCGCCGCCGCCCGAGCTGATCGCCGACATCGCCAAGGCGGCCGAGGAGGTCGCGGCGAACCTGCACCGCTATCCCGACCGGGACGCCGTCGCGCTGCGCACCGACCTCGCCGCCTACCTCGGCGCGGCGACCGGGACACCGCTGACCATGCGCAACCTGTGGGCGGCCAACGGTTCCAACGAGATCCTGCAACAGATCCTACAGTGTTTCGGTGGCCCCGGCCGCACCGCGCTCGGTTTCGAACCGTCCTATTCGATGCACCCGATCATCGCCGCCGGCACCCGCACCGAATGGGCCCCGACCCCGCGTCGCGCCGACTTCTCCCTCGACACCGCCGCCGCTGCCGAGGTGGTCGCGGCCCGGCGGCCGGACGTGGTGTTCGTGACCACCCCGAACAACCCGACCGGCCAGTCGGTTCCCGTCGAGGAGCTGCGCGAACTCCTCGACGCGGCGCCGGGCATCGTGGTGCTCGACGAGGCGTACGCGGAGTTCTCCGGCCGGCGCAGCGCGGTCGGCCTGCTCGCCGAGTACCCGACCAAGCTCATTGTCAGCCGCACCATGAGCAAGGCGTTCGCCTTCGCCGGTGGGCGCCTCGGTTACCTGGCCGCCGCGCCCGCCGTCGTCGACGCGCTGCTGCTGGTCCGGCTGCCCTATCACCTCGCCGCGCTGACCCAGGCCGCCGCGCGGGCCGCGCTCGCGCACGCCGACGCGACGCTGGCCTCCGTCGCGCGGCTGGCCGCCGAACGCGATCGGGTCGCCGATGCCCTGGCCGGCCTCGGTTTCCTGGTGGTGCCCAGCGACGCGAACTTCATCCTGTTCGGACACTTCGCCGACGCGCCCGCCGCCTGGAAGTCCTACCTGGCGGCCGGGGTACTGATCCGGGACGTCGGCATTCCGCACCACCTTCGGGTTACCGTTGGCACACCGGAGGAGAACGACGCCTTCCTGGCGGCGAGTAAGGAGATCGACCGGTGAACCGGATCGGCCGCATCGAGCGGTCCACCAAGGAGTCCACCGTCGTGGTGGAGATCGACCTCGACGGCGCCGGCAAGGTGGACATCAGCACCGGGGTGCCGTTCTACGACCACATGCTCACCGCGTTCGGCGTGCACGGCGCGTTCGACCTGTCGGTCAAGGCGACCGGTGATGTCGAGATCGACGCGCACCACACCGTCGAGGACGTGGCGATCGTGCTTGGCAAGGCGATCCGGCAGGCGTTGGGGGAGCGGGCCGGTATCCGCCGCTTCGGCGACGCCTGGATTCCGATGGACGAATCGCTCGCGCACGCCGCCGTCGACGTGTCCGGCCGGCCCTACTGCGTGCACCTCGGCGAGCCCGAGATGATGACCGGCTTCGTGGTCGGCGGCAACTACGCGACCGTGCTCAACCGGCACGTCTTCGAATCGCTCGCCTTCCACGCCGAACTCGCCCTGCACGTGCGGGTCCTGCACGGCCGTGACCCGCACCACATCACCGAGGCCGAGTACAAGGCGCTCGCGCGGGCGCTGCGGGCCGCCGTCGAGGCCGACCCCCGGCTGACCGGGGTGCCCTCCACCAAGGGCGTGCTCTGAGGCCGGTTAGGCTCGCGGCGCGGGAGGGGCCGGCGGAGCAGGCGAGGTGGAAGTTCGTGGGTAAGGAACTGGCGGAGATCGGCCTGGTCGCGGTGGCCGGCATCCTGATCGGCGGCGTGTACTCGATGTACAAGGCGGCGAAGCTGGCCGCCGCGATCGTGCTCGGAGTCCTCGCGCTGATCGCCGTCGGCGGCGCCGTCGCCTGGTTCCTGTCCTGAGTTGCTCGGCTCGTCGCCCTCCCAGCTCGTCCCTGTCCCAGCTCGTTGCCGGACAACGCGAACCGCTGCTTGTCACCGGATCAGTCGATCCCGCCCTCACCGGTGGCTCGCAGGCGTGGGGCGCCGACGCCGAGCGCGGCCATCTGGTCGTCGGCGTTGTGCAAACCGCAGCTGCGCAAGGAAAGGCAGCCGCAACCGATGCACGAGGTCAGCCGGTCGCGCAACCGCTGCAACGAGTCGATCCGCGCGTCGAGTTCGGTGCGCCAGGACTGCGAGAGCCGTGCCCAGTCCGACTTCGTCGGCGACCGGCCGTCGGGCAGCGTGTTCAGCGCCGCCCTGATCTGTTCCAGGCTCAGGCCGACCCGCTGCGCGGTACGGATGAACGCCAGCCTGCGCAACACCGCACGCGGATATTTGCGCTGGTTGCCGGCGGTGCGTTCGGCGGTGATCAGCCCGCTGTCCTCGTAGAACCGCAGCGCGGTGTGGGAGATCCCACTGCGCTGCGCGACCTGCCCGATGGACAACGACTCCGGCAGCTTCGACACGCCACGAGCTTACGCCTTGACTTCCAGTAAGCTGGAGGTTGCAGTCTGGTGGCATGATCAGGACTGTCGCTGCCGACCAGCGTGTCGACACCTACGGCTATGCCGACCTGCCCCGGCTGATGGGCGCCATGACCGGCGACGAGAAGCACGCGCTCGCCTCCGCATCCACCGTTGACGTGTTGTGGGTGCTCTACGACCGGGTGCTGCGGCTGGACCCAGGGTCGATCCGCGATCCCGATCGGGACCGGTTCCTGCTGTCCAAGGGACACGGGCCGGTGGCCTTCTACGCGGTGTTGGCCGCCAAGGGTTTTCTCGATCCCGAGCTGCTCGCCAACTGGGGCGAGGTCGATTCCCCGCTCGGCTACCACCCCGACCGGGTGCTGCTGCCGGCGGTGGAGATCGGCAGCGGCTCCCTCGGACACGGCCTGCCGATCGGGGTCGGCGTCGCGCTCGGCCTGCGCGCACAGGGCAGGCCGACGCCGAGGGTGGTCGTGCTGCTCGGCGACGGTGAACTCGACGAGGGCAGCAACGCCGAGGCGATCGCCGCCGCGGCGCGGCTGCGTCTCGGTGCGTTGACCGCGATCGTCATCGACAACCGCTCGTCCAGTCTCGGCTGGCCGGGCGGGATCGCCGAGCGGTTCGCGGTGGAGGGCTGGGCCAGCCGGACCGTCGACGGCCGGGACCACGAGGAACTGTTCGCCGCGTTGAGTACGACCGAGCCGGACCGACCGAACGTGGTCGTCGCGGTGACCGAGCCGAAAGAGGTGTCGGCATGACCAGCGCACTCGCCCTCCAGGGCGCCAATCTGGCCGCCACGATGCGGGACACCTTCGCGCGGACCGTGGATGCCGCCCTCGACGAGGACCCGCGCCTCGCGGTCGTACTGGCCGACATCTCCTACGCGGCACTGGAACCGGCCGCGCGTCGGCATCCGGACCGCGTCATCAACCTCGGTATCCGCGAACAGCTGCTGATCAGCGTGACCAGCGGTCTTGCCCTCGCCGGCCTGCGGCCGATCGCGCACACCTTCCCGTCCTTCCTCGTTGAGCGGCCGTTCGAGCAGATCAAACTGGACCTCGGCCACCAGGACGTCGGCGCCGTCCTGGTCAGCGCGGGTGGGTCCTACGACATGACCCGTGGCGGCCGTACCCACCAGTCGCCCGGCGATGTCGCGCTGCTGGACACCCTGCCCGGCTGGACGATCCACGTGCCCGGTGATCCCGGTGAGGCGCAACTGTTGCTGCGCAATGCGATGGCCGGCGACGACCGGGTCTATCTCCGGCTGTCCGCGCAGGCCAACGCACAGTCGCATGTGGACTCAAGGCGGCCCGGCCTGCTGCGGGTCATCCGGCAGGGCAGGCGCGGTGTGGTACTCGCCGTCGGCCCGATGCTCGACCGGGTGCTGGCCGCCACCGAGGGCCTCGATGTCACCGTCGCCTACACCGCGACCGTGCGACCCCTTGACGGCGTTGGCCTGCGTACCGCGGTACTCGCCGCCGACAAGGCCGACGTGGTACTCGTCGAGCCCTACCTGACCGGCACCTCGACCTACCTCGTCGACGCCGCGCTGGAGGACCTGCCGCACCGCGTTCGCTCACTGGGTGTCAGCAGGGAGGCCGAAGTGCGGATGTACGGCGAGATGGCCGATCACGATGCCGCGCACGGCCTCGACGAACGGTCCCTTGCCGGTTCGATCGCCGGCTTCCTCGGTTGAGCGCGGGACGGCCCAGAGCTGATCGGTCCTTGGTCAGTCGGAACTGGTCCGGTCGGCCCTGATGTCCTCGGCGCCCACTTGGTCCCGAGGACGAAACCGGTTTCGACGACCCGCACCGGCTGACCGGTCTGCCGGGTATCAGGGCTTGCTCACCCCGTTCGTCCGGCAGTTGGCCGCGAGCAACGAGGCCATGCGCAACCCGATGGGCCTGGACGCGGCGGCACTGCTGGAGCAGTGAGGGAAGCAGCGTGGTTCGGGCCGGCGAACTCGGCCCGAACCACCGGAGGTCAGTGCCAGACGACCGCGTTGTCCTGCCCGCCCGAGTTGTCCGCGTCGCCGACGATGACTCCGCCGTCGTTGATCGCCAGCGCCTCCGCCGAACTGCCGCCGGGCAGGGTGGGCAGGGCGGCGATGGTGCCCTCGGCGCTCCACCGGATGGCCTCGTCGTCACCGTTCGCGTCCAGTCCGCTGCCCACGATCACCCCGGCATCGTCGATACCGACCGCCGAACTGTCCGAGCCGCCCGGCAGGTTGCCCAGGTCGGTGACGACGCCCTTGGCGCTCCACCGAACCGCGTCGAAATGGGCACGCACGGTGGTCACCGAGGAGCCCACCATGACCCCGGAATCGTTGATGCCGTCCGCTTCGCCGTCCTCGTCGAACGCGCCGGGCAGTAGCGGCAGCGCGGTGCTGGCCCCGTTCGCCGCCCAGCGCACCCCGAGCGCGCCGTTCTGGTCCACCGCGAACGAGCCGCCGACGATGACGCCGCCCGCGTCGACCGCGGTGGCGTAGCCGTTGTCGAACATGGTCAGTGTGCCGAGATCGGTGACGGTCCCGTTGGGCTTCCAGCGGAGGGCGTGTAATTGCGAGGCGATGACCTCGTAGCCGACGATGACCCCGTTGTCGTTGACCGCGTTGGCGACCGTCTGGTCACCGGCGTGCAATGCGGGCAGCGCCGAAATCTTTCCGGCCGAATTCCATTTCACCGCCCGTTCATCCCCGTTCGGCGCGGTCGAACAACCGACGACGATGCCGCTGTTGTCGATTCCGGTCGCGTTACTGTCGGCATCACCGGGCAGCGTACCGAGATCGGTGATTCGGCGCGCGGAATTCCATTTCACCGCATGCGTCCGGCCGCCCGGTAGATCAGAAGTTCCCACGACGGCGCCGTGATCGTTGATCGCGGTGGCCTGAGTTGTCGTGCCGCCCGGCAGAGCCGGCAGTTCGGTGATCGTGACCGCCGGTCCGGCGGCGGCCGGTATACCTGTCAGCAGAAGACCGGCCGCCACGCAGCCGATCAGCAATTGTCTTCGGTGGTGTCCCATGCCGCAAGCAAACCGGCCGCGTTGTCGGCCGGTAACCCAAGTCCCCCGAACAGCCCAGTGCGGCCTGAAGGCGGAAGATTCCAACCCGCGCCACAGGTGCAGGTTGAGGTTCGCGGCCCTGGCCAACGTCTGGAAGGCTCCCGCGCTGCTCTCCGGATTCCGAATGCTGTTTCCGAGATCCATTCGGTTCAGCACCGGAATGCGGCGCGCGTTTCCCGGATCCACTGTCTGCTGCGCCACAGTCGGCCTCTCGGTCGCCGGCCGAGAGACCCCGAGCCGGATATCGGCGCGAGGACCGGCCGGCGGGCCTCTAGACTGAGCAGGTGTCTCGCCTCGTCGTACTGGACTACGGGTCCGGCAACCTGCGCTCCGCCGAACGTGCCCTGCGCCGGGTCGGTGCCGAGGTCGAGGTCACCTCGGACTTCCACGCCGCGCTGGAGGCCGACGGCCTCGTCGTCCCCGGCGTCGGTGCCTTCGCCGCCTGCATGCGCGGGCTGACCGAGGTGCACGGGCAGCGGATCATCGGCAGGCGCCTGGCCGGCGGCCGGCCGGTGCTGGGGATCTGCGTCGGCATGCAGGTGCTGTTCCAGCGCGGTGTCGAGCACGGCATCGAGTCCGAAGGCTGCGCGCAGTGGCCGGGCACCGTCGAGCGACTCCAGGCCGACGTACTGCCGCACATGGGCTGGAACACGGTGCGCGCGCCGGAGAAGTCCGTCCTTTTTGCCGGACTCGACGCGGATACCCGATTCTATTTCGTGCATTCCTTCGGAGTCCGCGAATGGACGCTGCGACCCGGTCCGCCGATCCCGCCACCCGTGGTCACCTGGGCCCGGCACGGCGAGGACTTCGTGGCCGCGGTGGAGAACGGCCCGCTGATGGCCACCCAGTTCCACCCGGAGAAATCCGGCGACGCGGGCGCGACGCTGTTGGAGAACTGGCTCAAGGCAGCGGTGGGCTGAGCGGGCCGGCACGGACGCCTCGGGTCGGTCGCGGTGCGGATTGCGGATTGGCGTGTGTGGCGCGGGTTGTCGGGTGCCGCGCAGGTTAGGGTATTGCCGTGAATTTCACGCTGCTGCCCGCTGTTGATGTCGTCGACGGCAAGGCCGTCCGCCTGGTACAGGGCGTCGCCGGGTCCGAAAAGGAGTACGGCGACCCGATGGCCGCCGCGTTGAACTGGCAGACCGGCGGTGCCGACTGGGTGCACGTCGTCGACCTCGACGCGGCATTCGGCCGGGGGAGCAACCGGGAACTGCTGACCGAGGTGGTCGGCAAGCTGGACATCTCCGTCGAACTCTCCGGCGGCATCCGCGACGACGAGTCGCTGGCCGCCGCGCTGGCCACCGGATGCGCGCGGGTCAACCTCGGCACGGCCGCGCTGGAGAACCCGAAGTGGTGCGCGCGGGCCATCGCCGAGTACGGCGAGAAGATCGCCGTCGGCCTGGACGTGCGGATCACCGAGGCAGGGCACCGGCTGGCCACGCGCGGCTGGACCGTCGACGGCGGCGACCTGTGGGAGGCCATCGAGCGGCTCGACCGGCACGGCTGCGCCCGCTACGTGATCACCGACGTCGGCCGGGACGGCATGTTGCAGGGACCGAATGTGGCTCTGCTGCGCGATATCTGTGAGCGTTCCGACGCAGCGGTGATCGCCTCCGGCGGAGTGTCCAGTGTGGACGATCTGATCGCGCTGGCCGAACTCGCGCCGGACGGGGTCGAGGGTGCCATCATCGGCACCGCGCTCTACACCGGGGCCTTCACCCTCCCGGAAGCCCTCGCCGCCGTCCGCTGACGGGCTAGCCAGCGGCCGGGGTGATCGCGATGCCGATGGTGCCCTCCGGGCCTCGGCGCAACCGGCTGCCCAGCATCGTCAGCCTGCCGAACAGGCCGTAGCGCCGGGCGATGAGATCCCTGGTCCGCTGGCTTCCCTGCGCGTCCAGGAGTCGGGCCTGCCCGTCGATGGCCGTGCCGGTCGGCTTGCCGCGCACGTCGCAGGCGGCGATGGTGACCGTGCCGTCCCTGCGCAGGCGCTTGACCTTGCCGGAGCCGGTGACCGTCCAGACCAGCAGTTCGACGCCGGCACTACCCTCGCCGCCGTCGTCGTCCCTGGCGAACCAGACCGCGGTCGGCACCGCGCTGCCGTCCTTGCGGAAGGTGGTCAGCAGCAGGTACTTGGCGGCGAGGAGCCGATCCAGATCAGTGCTCACGCCCTCACCCTAGCCAGTAACCGGCTTGCGGGCCTTGCGTAGGCTCGTAGCCATGCCGGTCGCGGTTCGTGTCATTCCCTGTCTGGACGTTGATGCCGGACGGGTGGTGAAGGGCGTCAACTTCGCGGATCTGCGCGATGCCGGCGACCCGGTCGAACTCGCCGCCGCCTATGACGCCGAGGGCGCCGACGAGTTGACCTTCCTCGACGTCACGGCGTCCTCTTCGGACCGGGAAACCACCTACGACGTCGTCTCCCGCACCGCTGAGGCGGTGTTCATCCCGCTGACCGTCGGCGGTGGGGTCCGCTCGGTCGCCGACATCGACCGGCTGCTGCGGGCCGGCGCGGACAAGGTGAGCATCAACACCGCCGGCATCGACCGGCCGGAGCTGCTGCGCGAGGCCTCCCAGCGTTACGGCGCGCAGTGCATCGTGCTCTCGGTCGACGCCCGCCGAGTGCCGGCCGAGGCGCCGCCGACGCCGTCCGGCTTCGAGGTGACCACGCACGGTGGGCGGCGCGGCACCGGGATCGACGCGGTCGAATGGGCGGCGCGCGGCGCGGAACTGGGCGTCGGCGAGATCCTGCTGAACTCGATGGACGCCGACGGCACCAAGGCCGGTTTCGACCTTGAGCTGATCACCAAGGTCCGCGCCGTCGTCGACGTGCCGCTGGTGGCCAGCGGCGGGGCCGGCGCGGTCGAGCACTTCCCGCCGGCCGTCGCGGCGGGCGCGGACGCGGTGCTGGCGGCCAGCGTCTTCCACTTCGGCCAGCTGCGCATCGGCGAGGTCAAGGACGTGCTGCGGGCAGCGGGCGAGGTCGTCCGATGAGCGAGCCGACCGTGTTGGACCCGAAGATCGCCGCCCGGCTCAAGCGCACCGCCGACGGCCTGGTCTGCGCGGTCGTACAGGCCAACGGCACCGGAGAGGTGCTGATGGTGGCCTGGATGAACGACGAGGCGCTGGCCCGCACCCTGGCCACCCGTGAGGGCACCTACTTCTCCCGGTCCCGCCAGCGACTGTGGATCAAGGGCGAGACCTCCGGACACACCCAGCGGGTCCGCGAGGTGCGGCTGGACTGCGACGGCGACACCGTGCTGGTGACCGTCGACCAGGCCGACGGGGCCTGCCACACCGGCGACCGCACCTGCTTCGACGCCGACCTGCTGCTGCCCGCCGACTAGTCGTCCAGCCCGAGGTCGCCGGTGAGGTAGCGCTGCAGGGTGGGCGCGATCGCGGTGACCAGCTCATCGACCTCGGTGGTCGCCATCGGTTCGAATCTCAGCACGTAGCGGACCATGCCGAGGCCGACCATCTGCGAGGCGCACAGGTTGGCCCGCAGCGGCGCCGGATCGGTGTGCAGGGCGGCGACCAGCGGCCCGAAGACCTGGTCGACGAAGATCGTCCGCAGCGCCTCGGCGGCGGACGGCTGGTTGGTCACGCTGCGGATCAGCGCGGCCAGCGTCGCGCCGCCCTCGGTGTCCCAGACCGTGACGAAGATCCGCACCATCCGCTCGGCGACGGTGTTCGGATCGCCGTCGAGCAGGTGCGCGAGCAGATCGGCCGGGGTGATCGGCAGTTGGAGCACGGCCGCGGCGAACAGGCCCTGCTTGCCGCCGAACCAGTGATTGACCATGGCCGGGTCGACCCCGGCTCGCGCGGCGATGGTGCGTACCGTCGCATTGTCGTAGCCCTGCTCGGCGAACACCGCCTTCGCGGCGGCAAGCAGCGCGGCCTTGGTGTCCTCGCCACCGCCTCGGCGGCCTCTGCCGCGTCCGGTCGAGGTCGATTCGGTCATCGCGACATCACAGCCTCTTTTCAACAATTGTTGAATATAGGCCCAGCCGTTTCGGCGGTCAACGCAACAGGCAGAATGAGGGCATGGTCGGCGAGAACCTCACCGTGACGGCTCGGCCCAAGGGCCAGGGCCTTGGCTCGATCTATCCGACGCGCGAGGAGTTCCGTGCCCTTGCCGCGGAGCGCAGAGTCATTCCGGTGGTTCGCCGGCTGCTCGCCGACGACGAGACCCCGCTCGGGGTCTACCGCAAGCTCGCCGCGAACCGCCCCGGCACCTTCCTGCTGGAGTCCGCCGAGAACGGCGAGTCCTGGTCGCGCTGGTCCTACATCGGCGCGCACAGCGCCGCGGCGCTGACCGTCGGCGCGGACGGCGAGGCGGTCTGGACCGGGCATCCGCCGGTCGGCCTGCCCACCGGCGGCGACCCGCTGGCCGCGCTGCGGGAGACCGTGCGCATCCTGCACACCGACCCGATTCCCGGCATGCCCTCGCTGACCGGCGGCATGGTCGGCTACATCGGCTACGACGCGGTCCGCAGGCTGGAGCGCCTGCCCGAACTGGCCGAAGACGACCTGCACGTGCCCGAACTGGTCATGCTGTTGGCCACCGACCTCGCCGCCCTCGACCACCACGAGGGCACCATTACGCTGATCGCGAACGCGGTCAACTGGGACGACTCGCCGGAGCGGGTGGACGCCGCCTATGACGACGCGGTGCGCCGCCTCGGCGTGATGACCGAACAGCTGTGCACCTCCTCCGCGACGACCGTGGCCACCTACTCGGCGCCGAAGCCGGACTTCCGCCGTCGCCGCACCCCCGCCGAGCACCATGCCGCCGTCAACGCCGCCAAGGCCGCGATCCGCGAAGGGGAGGCCTTCCAGGTCGTTGTCTCGCAGCGGTTCGAGATGCAGACCTCGGCCGACGCGCTGGACGTCTACCGGGTGCTGCGCACCACCAACCCGAGCCCGTACATGTACCTGCTGCGGCTGGAGGGCTTCGACATCGTCGGCTCCAGTCCCGAGGCGCTGGTCACGGTCCGGGACGGGCGGGCCACCACGCACCCGATCGCCGGTACCCGGTGGCGCGGCGTCGATCCCGAAGAGGACGCGCTGCTGGAGAAGGACCTGCTCGCCGACGCCAAGGAGCGCGCGGAGCACGTCATGCTCGTCGATCTCGGCCGCAACGACCTCGGCCGGGTCTGCAAGCCGGGCACCGTGCGGGTGGTCGACTTCTTCCGGGTCGAGCGCTACAGCCACGTCATGCACATCGTCTCGACGGTCACCGGGGAACTGCGCGCGGACCGGACCGCCTTCGACGCGGTCACCGCCTGTTTCCCGGCCGGAACCCTTTCCGGAGCCCCGAAACCGAGGGCCATGGAGCTGATCGAGGAACTCGAACCGACCCGGCGCGGCCTCTACGGCGGCGTGGTCGGCTACCTCGACTTCGCGGGCGACGCGGACACCGCGATCGCCATCCGCACCGCGCTGATCCGCGACGGCGTCGCCTACGTGCAGGCCGGAGGCGGGATCGTGGCCGACTCCGACCCGGTCGCCGAGGACGAGGAGACGCTGAACAAGGCCCGCGCGGTGCTCTCCGCGATCGCCACCGCCGACACCATGTCCTCGCCGGCCTCCTCGACCGCCCGCGCCTCCTCGACAGCCGAGCCAACGGCCGATCCGAGGACCGTCGAGGTGGCCGAACTCGTGGAGGAGCGCAGCGGTGCCTGAGTCCCGGTCCGCCGACCAGGCGGAAGCGACCGAACCGGCTGCCACCGACCACGCCGAAGCCACCGAACCGGCTGTCAGTGAGCCTGCCGGCGGTGAACCGGCGGTCGGCTCGGCGGCCGGCGTGAATCCGGCGCGGCAGGGCAGCCGTCGTCCACTGTGGATGATCATCCTAGCGTTGCTGGTCGGCGCCGGTCTGCTCTGGGCGTCCTCCAAGCTCGACTGGTCCTGGTCGGCGGCGCAGACTTCGTTGCGCGGCAAGGTGGTCAGCGCTCAGGATGGCGCCGCCGACCAGCCGGCGCTGGTCCCGTTGGCGTTGCTCGCGCTGGCCGCGATCGCGGCGCTGCTGGCCACCGGCGGCTGGCTGCGCCGGATCGTCGGCGGTCTCGTCGTACTCGCCGGTCTCGGCACGATCGCGGCGACGCTCACCCGACTTTCCGGGATATTCGGTGCGCACCCGAACGGTTACCCGCTGTTGCAGGTCGTCACAGCACATGCGTTGGCGGTACTGGCCGGCCTGCTCGTCGGGGTGGCCGGAGTGCTCCTGATCCGGGCCGCGAACCGGCTGCCCCGGCTGGGTGCGAACTATGAGACTCCCGGTGCGACCAAACGCAAGCGTGACCCGGACGCCGAGCTGTGGGAAGCCCTGTCCGGGGGGGACGACCCCACCGTCCGGGAGTAACCACGGCGCTTCCGTTGCTTGAGAGAGCGACCCCCGAACCGGATCGGTTGTTTGCGCGGGGTTAGCATCTTTTTGGCGGGAAGGGGAAGTGCTGTGAGTCGGGTTTCACGCAAACTGTTCGACACAGCGGTCGGGCCACAAGCGGTTTCGCGGGTGATGCCGTGAACGTTCTCGAGTCGATTATCGAGGGAGTGCGCGAGGATCTCGCGGTCCGTGAGGCCGCCCTCTCGTTCGAGGAAGTCAAGGAACGCGCCACCAAGGTCGCGCCGCCGATGGACGTACCGACCGCGCTGCGCGCACCGGGCGTCGGCGTCATCGCCGAGGTGAAGCGGCGCAGCCCGTCCAAGGGCGACCTTGCCGAGATTCCCGAGCCCGCCGTGCTGGCCAAGGACTACGCAGACGCGGGTGCGCGGGTGATCAGCGTGCTGACCGAGGGTAGGCGCTTCGGCGGCTCGCTCGCGGATTTCGACGCGGTACGCGCCGCGGTGTCCACGGTTCCGCTGCTGCGCAAGGATTTCGTGGTCAGCCCCTACCAGGTGCACGAGGCTCGGTTGCACGGCGCCGACCTTGTGCTGCTGATCGTCGCGGCACTGGAACAGAACGCGCTCGTCTCGCTGTTGGACCGGGTCGAGTCGCTCGGTATGACCGCGCTGGTCGAGGTGCACACCGCCGAGGAGGCCGACCGGGCGTTGGAGGCGGGCGCGAGCGTGATCGGCATCAACGCTCGCAACCTGGCGACGCTGGAGGTCGACCGCGAGGTGTTCGGCCGGCTGGCCCCTGGGTTGCCGTTCGAGACGCTCAAGATCGCCGAGTCCGGCGTGCGCGGCCCGGCCGATCTGATGACCTATGCCGGTTACGGCGCCGATGCGGTGCTCGTCGGTGAGGGTTTGGTCACCAGCGGTGACCCCAAGACCGCCGTGGTGCAACTGGTGACCGCCGGTTCCCACCCTGCCTGTCCGAGGCCGACACGGTGACCGAGCACAACAACCAGCACGACGGCAGCAGCGCCACGCCTGCCGGGTCGGACTCGGCAGGCCATCAGGAGCCGGACAGCCACGACCCGGACGCGCGCGGCTATTTCGGTGCCTACGGCGGACGGTTCATGCCGGAGGCCCTGATCGCCGCGCTGGACGAACTGTCCGCGCAGTACGACAAGGCCAGGATCGACCCGGACTTCCTCGGGGAGTTCAACCGGCTGCTGCGGGACTACGCGGGTCGGCCCTCGCTGCTGACCGAGGCCAAGCGGTTCGGCGAGCACGCGGGCGGGGCGCGGATCTTCCTCAAGCGGGAGGATCTCAACCACACCGGCTCTCACAAGATCAACAATGTCCTTGGTCAGGGCCTGCTCACCAAGCGGATGGGCAAGACCAGGATCATCGCGGAGACCGGCGCCGGCCAGCACGGCGTCGCCACCGCGACCATCGCCGCGATGATGGGCCTCGACTGCGTCATCTACATGGGCGAGGTCGACACCGAGCGGCAGGCGCTGAACGTGGCCAGGATGCGGCTGCTCGGCGCCGAGGTCATCCCGGTCAAGACCGGCTCGCGCACTCTCAAGGACGCCATCAACGAGGCGCTGCGCGACTGGGTGACCAATGTGGACACCACGCACTATCTGCTCGGCACCGCGGCGGGCGCGCACCCGTTCCCGTTGATCGTGCGCAACTTCCACCGGATCATCGGCATCGAGGCGCGGGCACAGATCCTGGCGCAGGCCGGCCGGTTGCCGGACGCGGTCGCCGCCTGCGTCGGCGGCGGCTCCAACGCGATCGGCATCTTCTACGGTTTCATCGACGATCCTTCTGTGAAGCTCTACGGCTTCGAACCGGGCGGCAAGGGCATCGAGACCGGCGAGCACGGCGCCTCCCTCGGCGAGGGCACCCCCGGTCTGCTGCACGGCTCCCGGTCCTATCTGCTACAGGACTCCGACGGCCAGATCACCGAGGCGTACTCGATCTCCGCGGGCTTGGACTATCCAGGGGTCGGGCCGGAACATGCCCAGCTCAAGGACAGTGGCCGGGCCGAATACCAGTCGGTCACCGACGCCGAGGCGATGGACGCGTTCGCGCTGCTGTCGCGGACCGAGGGCATCATTCCGGCCATCGAGTCCTCGCACGCGCTCGCCGGGGCGATCAAGGTGGGCAAGGAACTCGGCGAGGACGGCCTGATCGTGGTCAGCCTGTCCGGGCGCGGCGACAAGGACATGGACACCGCGACCGAGTGGTTCAACCTCGACAGCCCCGACGCGGCGACCAGCCGGAAGGATTCCTGAGCCGTGAGCGAGCTTGCGAGCGAACCAATGACACAGCCCGGTGGAGCCTCGTCGGTGCCCGGACCGAAGGGAGGACACCGATGAGTAGTCGGTTGGCTGAGCTTTTCACCCAGACCAAGGCAGAGGGCCGGGCCGCGCTGGCCGGTTACCTGCCGGCGGGTTATCCGAGCGTGGAGGGGTCCCGCGAGGCGTTCGCCGCGCTCGTCGACGGCGGTTGCGACATCGTGGAGATCGGTGTCCCGTTCTCCGACCCGGTGCTCGACGGCCCGACCATCCAGGCCGCCAGCGGCGCGGCGCTGAGCGCCGGTTTCCGCCTGCGTGAGCTGTTCGGCCTCGTCGAATCGGTCTCCTCGGCCGGTGGTCGCGCGGTCGTGATGACCTACTGGAACCCGGTCTACGCCTACGGCATCGATCGCTTCGCCCGCGATCTCGCGGCTGCCGGCGGCCTCGGCATCATCACCCCCGACCTGGTACCGGAAGAGGCCGCCGAATGGCTGGCCGCCTCCGCCGAACACGACCTTGACCGGATGTTCCTGCTGGCGCCCTCCTCGACCGAGGAGCGGATCATCAGCACTCTCGCGGTCACCAGCGGGTTCGTCTACGCGACCTCGGTGATGGGCGTGACCGGCGCCCGCGACGTGGTCAGCAGCGCGGCCCCGACCCTGGTCGGCCGCATCCGCGAACACACCAACGACCTCGCCGTCGGTGTCGGCCTCGGCGTCCGCTCCGGCGCCCAGGCCGCCGAGGTCGCCGCGTTCGCGGACGTGGTCATCGTGGGTTCGGCGTTCGTGTCCGCCCTCGACGAGGGCCTGTCCTCGGTCGCCACCCTCGCCGGCGAACTCGCCGAAGGCGTCCGAGGCACCGTCGCACCGGTCGGCTGAGTCGCCCCGATCGGACTCCTGAACCGCAAGCCGTACCGGATCAAGGGCTCGAAGCTGCATAACCTCAAAGAACTCAGGCCTGCGTCAGGCGGTCGCTCAGAGGTCCGGATACTCTCCGTGTTCGATCCTCGTCGATGCGCGGTTCTGCTCGTCGCCGGAGACAAACGGGGACAATGGAGCGGATGGTACGGCGAGGCGATACCGCTCGCTGAACAGCGCTACAAAAGGCACCTAACCGCGCTGGAGAGGGTGATGGCGATGACTAGCTGGAAGGAAGTAAAGGATCGTAAGCACACGCTCGACCGCGCGGCCGGGCGTGATGTCGAGGCTGCGCGGGCGGGAGCGGAGAGGGCTACTGCTGCTTACGTCCTCGGCTACCGCCTGGGTGAACTGCGAGAACGCGCGAAACTCAGCCAGGGACTGGTTGCGGAGCGCATGGGGATAACGCAGCCACGGGTGAGCGCCATCGAAAATGGTGACCCTTCGCAGATGGAAGTCGAGACACTTCGGCCGTTCCCGTTGACGATGGACCTCTCCGGCCCAGGTAGCTGACGTCGATATCACGGCTGACCGTTACGGTGGGCACCGTGATTGCTGCCGCCGGCCTCGCGCATTCCTACATTCCCAGCCCTGACCAGGGAGTCTGGCATCTTGGCCCGATTCCGCTGCGGGCCTATGCGCTGTGCATCATCGTCGGCATCGTGGTGGCCATCGCCTGGGGCGCCGCGCGCTACCGCGCTCGCGGCGGCCAGCCCGGTGTGATCAGCGAGATCGCGGTGTGGGCGGTGCCGTTCGGACTGGTGGGCGGCCGGGCTTATCACGTGGCAACCGATGCCTGGCGGTATTTCGGGCGGGGCGGCAATCCGATCGGCGCGCTGGAGATCTGGGACGGCGGTCTCGGCATTCCCGGTGCGATCGCGCTCGGCGGGCTCGGGGCCTGGATCGCCTGCCGGCGGCGAGGCATTCCGCTGCCGTTCGTCGCGGACGCGCTGGCGCCGGCAATCGTTGTCGCGCAAGCGATCGGCCGGATCGGCAACTACTTCAACCAGGAACTGTACGGCGGCCCGACCTCGCTGCCCTGGGGTCTTGAGATCTTCACCAGGGTAGATCCGGGCACCGGCGCGCTGGACAACCTCGGCGGCGTCGCGCTCAGCCACGCCAATCCGCAGATCGTCCAGCCGACCTTTCTCTACGAGCTGATCTGGGACCTGATCATCGCGCTGTTCGTGGTGATCATGGACCGGCGGCTGCGGCTCGGCCACGGCCGCGCCTTCGCGCTCTACGTCGCCGGTTATGCCTTCGGCCGGTTCTGGATCGAGCTGCTGCGTACCGATCCCGCGACGCACCTGTTCGGCGTCCGGATCAACGTATGGGTGATGGCGCTGCTGTTCATCGGCGGCATCCTGTACTACCTGTTCGCCGCGAAACGCGGTCCGCGCGAGGACCCGACCACCTTCCCGGACGCGCCGACGCCACCAGCGGCGGAGGGTTCAGCGGAGCCCGTACCGACCGAGGAACCGACCGAGGAAGAATGGTCCACTGTAGACGATACGGTGACTGTGTCGGCGCCACAGGAAAGCCAGGCCTCACAGGAAAGTCAGATCTCGCGGCAAAGTCAGGCCTCACAGGAAAGCCAGGCCTCGCGGCAAAGCCAGGCCTCGCGGGAAAACCAGACCTCACAGGCGCAGTCCTAGGCTGGTCGCTGATTCCGGCGCGGCGCGACGACCGGGTTGCCTCGGCTGGTGTGCAGGACCTCGACGTCCGCGCCGTAGTGCTCGGCGAGGATCGGCGCGGTGAGGACCTCGGCCGGGCTCCCCACGGCCACCACCTCGCCGCGTTGCACCAGCAGCAGCTGATCGGCGTACTGCCCGGCCAGGGTCAGGTCGTGCAGGGTGCTGACGACCGTCGTGCCATCGGCCTTGCGCAGCCGGTCGACGAGTTCCAGCAGTACCTGGGCGTGGCCGATGTCAAGGCCGGTGGTCGGCTCGTCGAGCAGCAGCAGGCCGGCCTGCTGAGCCAGGGTGCGGGCGAGTACCGCGCGCTGCCGTTCACCACCGGAGATCGCATACAGCCGCCGGTCGGCCAGGCCGCGCAGATCCAAGCGGGACAACACCTCCGCGACCACGGTCAGGTCCGCCGCGCTCTCCCGTGCGAGCGGGCGCAGGTGCGGGGTCCGGCCGAGCAGTACGTAGTCGGTGACGGTCAGGTCTTCCGGCAGGGTCGGGTTCTGGGGCGCGTAGCCGATCGCGCGGGCCCGTTCCCGGTGCGTCATCCCTTCCGCGTCCCGACCGCCGATCTCGATGCCGCCGGACCGTTCCGCGACGCCGGCGACCGCTTTGAGCAGCGTGGACTTGCCGGCGCCGTTCGGGCCGATGATGGCCAGCCAGGAACCGGCCGGCACCTCGACGTCGACCCCGCCGACCACCTGTTTGCCCTGGTAGCCCGCGCCGACCCCGCGCAGTCGAAGGCCGCTCATCGGATCTTCTTCCGCGCCGTGCGCAGCACGAGGAGGAAGAACGGGGCGCCGGTGAACGCGGTGACCACGCCGACCGGCAGTTCGGCGGGCGCGAGCGCGGTCCTGGCGACCACATCGGCCGCGATCAGGAAGATCGCGCCGCCGATCAGCGACATCGGCACCACCACCCGATAGCTGCCGCCGATCAGCAGCCGCACCACATGTGGCACCACGATGCCGACGAACCCGATCAGCCCGCTCGCCGCGACCGCCCCGGCCGTGGCCAGCGAGGCCGCGCACAACACCAGCAGCCGCACCCGGCCCGGCCGGATACCCAGCGCGGCCGCCTCGTCGTCGCCGAGGGCGAGCACATCCAGCAGACGCGCGGACAAACACAGCACCAGCACGCCAACCCCGATGTAGGGCAGACACAACAGCACCGACTGCCAACCGGTGGTGGCCAGCCCGCCGAGCATCCAGGAGTATAGCCGTTGCAGGGTATCGGTGTTGAGCTGCTGCACGAAGGTCTGCACCGCGGTGAGGAAGGCGGCGACCGCGACCCCGGCAAGTACCAGGGTCGCCGTGCCGTACCCGGCTGATCGGCCGAGCAGCCAGGTGAGGCCGACCCCGCCGAGCGCGCCGACGAAGGCCGCGATCGGCTGTGAGCCGACCGTACCGGCCGCGCCGGCACCCGCCGCCGCGTCGCCGACCACGACGATCGTCGCGGCCAGTCCGGCGCCGGCTGCCGCGCCGAGCAGGTACGGATCGGCGAGCGGATTGCGGAACACCCCTTGGTAGGCCGCGCCGGCGGCGGCCAGCGCACCACCGACCAGCGCGCCGAGCACCACCCTCGGCACCCGCAGCTCCCACAGGATCGCCGACTCCCGCGCGGTCAACGGGGATCGGCCGCCGGTCAGCTGAGCGAAGATCTCCTGCAGTACCCGGCCCGCGCCGAGGTCGATCGCGCCGAGCAGCACCGAACCGAGCATCACCGCCGTCAGCGCCACGACCGCGAGTACGACGACGATCGGCCGCAGCCGGGTCGGCCTCGGCAGCGCGGTCGGCGCGACCGGGGGGAGCGGCGGCGTCGGTTCGGCAGGCACGTTTACTTACCGGCCTTGGCAACCGCGGTCGATACGGCGTGCATCAGGTCCAGGATGCGCGTCTGCGACCAGCGGGAGGCGTCGTCGTCGTTGAGCGCCACCACATTGCCCTGCTCTACCGCGCTCAGCGTGTGCCAGCCCGGTCGGGCCGCGATCGTGGCGGCGTTCTGGCCGCAGCAGATGCTGTCGGCGAGGAAGATGATGCTCGGGTTGGCCGCGAACACCTGCTCCCCTGACAGCTGCGGATAACCGGCCGCGCTCGCGGTGTCGGCCGGGTCGGCGATGTTGGTCAGTCCGAACTGGCCGATGAGCTGGCCGATGAAGGTGTGCGAGGTCGCGGTGTAGAGAGTCTGGTCGACCTCGTAGTAGTAGCTCAACGGTTTTGTCGGCTTCGGAGTGGTCTCGACGATCTTCGCGATCTGCTGTTTGGCCGCGCTGACCAGACCGTCCGCTTCGGACTGATGTCCGGTCGCCCTGCCGATCGCCGACCACAGCGCGTAGGCGTCGTTGACATCTTCCGGCGCGGGCAGGAACAACACCGGGATCTTCAGCTTCTGGAGTCCACTCACGACATTGTTTTCGTTGTACGCGGTGACCACGAGATCCGGGTTGTAGCCGGCGATCGCCTCGATGTTCGGGTTCGTCGAGTCGAGCGAGGTATGCGGTGCGTTGGCCGGATAGTCGGAATCCTTGTCCACCGCGACGACCTGTTTGCCGGCGCCGACCTCGTAGAGGATCTCGGTGTCGGTGGCGTCCAAAGAGACGATTCGTTTCGGCCGAGTGGCGATGGTCACTGGCGTGTTACCGCCGGGCACCGTTACCGTCACCGGGAACGCCGACCCAGCGCTGGAAGCGGTGCTCGCCGGTCCAGCGGGGGCATGACTCGCGCAACCGGCCACCAATACCGTGCCGACCAGGGTGAACAGCCCGATAACGGTGCGGAAACCGTGTTTCGGAAGATGGCGTGACATGAGTGTCCTCGAAGAGTCGGCCGACGCCCGCGGCGCGCGCTCCTCCGAGGTTGTCGGCGAACGCCGCCACTGCGTCGGAGGCGGGTCAGCAGATGCGAGCGGAGGCGACCTGGCTTGCGCCCGAACGATCCGTTCGGGCGTTCACAGTTGCGGCACAGCACCGGATTCGCACCGGACTTCGCTCCCGGCCGAGCGCCCAGAAGACGCAGGTCAACCTGGGTTTTCGGCGACTCACACCACCGGTCAGCCTGGCTGTCCGGCGAAGCGGGACGTTACCATCGGCCACCGGGGAACCGAGCGGACGAGCCGGCCATCGGTATACTTAGCAAGCCGAAGCGTTCTCACCGCGTACGGGTTACGTCGCCGTCGATGTCCAAGTCGTTACCCACGGATGGCCTGGATCACGATTTCGTGGGTGTACGAATGTTTCGTGACTGTTAGAGTCACGTCAATAATGCGGGCCATCGTCGCCCCGCGCGCGCAAGTTGCCTTGAACGTAACGCGAGGACGACGAAGGAGGTCCAGCTGTGCCTTCTCCGACCCCGAACCAGGGTCCCACCGCCGGTGAAGCATCTTCCAGCACCGGTGGCGCGAGTCGACTGTTCTCCGCCTTCCCGAAGCGACAGGGTCTGTATGACCCCGACACCGAACGGGATGCCTGCGGAGTCGCCATGGTCGCCGACATCAAGGGCCGCCGCTCGCACGGCATCGTAGCCGACGCGCTGACCGCACTGGCCAACCTCGAACACCGGGGCGCGGCCGGGGCCGAACCGACGAGTGGGGACGGCGCCGGCATCTTGCTGCAACTGCCGGACGGCCTGCTCCGGGAGACGGTCGATTTCGAGCTTCCCGAACCGGATGACCTCGGGCAGCACCGGTACGCGGCCGGTATCGCCTTCCTGCCCGCCGACGACGCCCAGCGCGCCGCGGCGAAGGACCTGATCGACCGCATCGCCCACGAGGAGAGCCTGCGGGTACTCGGCTGGCGGGAGGTGCCGACGGCCGTCGACGAGGCCGGCGTCGGTCCGACCGCCTGCTCGGTGATGCCACACTTCGCCATGCTGTTCGTGTCCGGCATCGCCGCCGACGGCGAAGGCCCCGACAGCCTCCCGGCCGGGATCGCACTGGACCGGATGACCTTCGCACTGCGCAAGCGCGCCGAGCGGGAGAGCGTCGTCGCCGGCTGCGGCACCTACTTCCCCTCGCTGTCCGCGCGCACCCTGGTGTACAAGGGAATGCTCACCACCGGCCAGCTGCCGGCGTTCTTCACCGACCTCACCGACACCCGGCTGATCAGCGCGATCGCCTTGGTACACAGTCGGTTCTCCACCAACACCTTCCCGTCGTGGCCGCTGGCGCACCCGTACCGGTACGTGGCGCACAACGGTGAGATCAACACGATTCGCGGCAACCGCAACCGGATGCGCGCCAGGGAGGCGCTGCTGGAATCGCAGCTGATTCCCGGCGACCTGACCCGGCTGTTCCCGATCTGCGATGCGGACGGCTCGGACTCCGCCTCCTTCGACGAGGTGCTCGAACTGCTGCACCTCGGCGGCCGTGGCCTGCCGCACGCGGTGATGATGATGATTCCGGAGGCCTGGGAGAACCACGCCACCATGGACCCGCGGCGGCGCGCGTTCTACCAGTTCCACGCCAGCCTGATGGAGCCGTGGGACGGCCCGGCCTGTGTCACCTTCACCGACGGCACCGTGCTCGGCGCCGTGCTGGACCGCAACGGTCTTCGCCCGGCCCGCTGGTGGCGCACCGCAGACGACCGTGTCGTACTGGCCAGCGAGTCCGGTGTGCTGGACGTGCCGGCCGAGCAGGTCGTCGCCAAGGGCCGGCTGCAACCGGGCCGGATGTTCCTCGTCGACACCGACCTCGGCCGGATCGTCTCCGACGACGAGATCAAGGCGGCGCTGGCCGGCAACCTGCCCTACGACCAGTGGCTGCACGCCGGGCTGCTGCAACTCGACGACCTCGCCCAGCGCGAACACGTCGTGCAGACGCACGAATCCGTGCTGCGTCGCCAGCTCACCTTCGGCTACACCGAGGAGGAGCTGCGCATCCTGCTGACCCCGATGGCGGAGAAGGGCGCCGAGCCGATCGGTTCGATGGGCTCCGACACCCCACCCGCCGTGCTCTCCCAGCGGTCCCGGCTGCTGTATGACTACTTCAAGCAGAACTTCGCGCAGGTGACCAACCCGCCGCTGGACGCGATCCGCGAGGAGATCGTCACCTCCGTCGCCAGGATCATGGGCCCCGAGCAGAACCTGCTCGAACCGGGCCCGGCCTCCTGCCGGCACATCCAGCTGCGCTATCCGGTCATCGACAACGACGAGCTGGCCAAGCTCATCCACGTCAACGACGACGGCGACCTGCCCGGTTTCAGCTGTACCGTCCTTTCCGGACTCTACGAGGCGGACGGCGGCGAGGAAGCGCTCGCCTCGGCGATCGAGCGGGTCCGGCGGGAGGCGTCCGAGGCCATCGCGGCCGGCGCGCGCACCCTGGTCCTGTCCGACCGCGACTCCGACCACCGGCTCGCACCGATCCCCTCCCTGCTGCTGGTTTCCGCCGTGCACCACCATCTTGTCCGCACCAAGGACCGGCTGCGGGCCGCACTGGTCGTGGAGACCGGCGACGCCCGCGAGGTGCACCACATCGCGCTGCTGCTGGGCTACGGCGCGGCGGCGGTCAACCCGTACCTGGCCTTCGAAACCATCGAGGACCTTGTCGCGCAGGGCGCCATCAGCCAGATCGCCCCGCACGCGGCCGTCCGCAACTATGTGCAGGCCCTGGTCAAGGGCGTGCTGAAGATCATGTCCAAGATGGGCATCTCCACCGTCGGCGCCTACACCGCAGCGCAGGTGTTCGAGTCCTTCGGTCTTTCCCAGGCCACGCTGGACGAGTACTTCACCGGCACCTCCTCCAAGCTCGGCGGCGTCGGCCTCGACGTCATCGCCGAGGAGGCCGCGCGCCGGCACCGCAGGGCCTACCCGGACAACCCGACCGACCGGGTGCACCAGCGCCTCGACGTCGGCGGCGAGTACGCCTACCGGCGTGACGGCGAACTGCACCTGTTCACCCCGGAAACCGTGTTCCTGCTCCAGCACGCCACCAAGACCAAGCAGGAGGACGTCTACCGGCGCTACACCGCCGAGGTCGAACGCCTTGCCCGCAAGGGCGGCGAGCTGCGCGGGCTGTTCTCCTTCCGCGACAACGGCCGCACCCCGGTGCCGATCGACGAGGTCGAGTCGATCGAGTCGATCATGAGCAGGTTCAACACCGGCGCCATGTCCTACGGCTCGATCTCCGCGGAGGCACACGAAACCCTCGCCATCGCGATGAACCGGATCAACGCCCGGTCCAACACCGGTGAGGGCGGCGAGGACACCGACCGGCTGTATGACCCCGAGCGGCGTTCGGCGATCAAGCAGGTCGCCAGCGGCCGGTTCGGCGTGACCAGCGAATACCTGGTCAACTCCACCGACATCCAGATCAAGATGGCGCAGGGCGCCAAACCCGGCGAGGGTGGTCAGCTACCGCCGTACAAGGTGTACCCGTGGATCGCCCGCACCCGGCACTCCACCGCGGGCGTCGGCCTCATCTCGCCGCCGCCGCACCACGACATCTACTCGATCGAGGACCTCGCCCAGCTCATCCACGACCTGAAGAACGCCAACGAGGACGCGCGCATCCACGTCAAACTGGTCAGCGAACTCGGCGTCGGCACGGTCGCGGCGGGCGTTGCCAAGGCGCACGCGGACGTCGTGCTCATCTCAGGCCACGACGGCGGCACCGGCGCCTCCCCGCTCAACTCGCTCAAGCACGCCGGCACACCCTGGGAGATCGGCCTCGCCGAAACCCAGCAGACCCTGCTGCTCAACGGTCTGCGCGACCGGATCACCGTGCAGGTCGACGGCGGGATGAAGACCGGCCGGGACGTGATGATCGCCGCGCTGCTCGGCGCCGAGGAGTTCGGTTTCGCCACCGCGCCACTGATCGTGGCCGGCTGCGTGATGATGCGCGTCTGTCACCTCGACACCTGCCCGGTCGGCGTCGCCACCCAGAACCCGGTGCTGCGCAAGCGTTACACCGGCAAGCCGGAGTTCGTGGAGAACTTCTTCCGGTTCGTGGCCAAGGAAGTCCGCGAACTGCTCGCCGAGCTGGGTTTCCGCACCCTCGACGACGCCATCGGGCACGCCGAGGCGCTGGACGTCAACGAGGCCGTCGAGCACTGGAAGACCCACGGTCTGGACCTCAAGCCGGTGTTCCGGGTCCCGGAGAACCACTACGGTTCGGCCAAACGTAAGGTGCGCGACCAGAACCACGGCCTGGAACTCGCCCTGGACCGCACGCTGATCCAGCTGGCGGAGGCCGCGCTGGAGGACGCCCACCAGCTGCGGCTGGAACTGCCGGTGCGCAACGTCAACCGCACCGTCGGCACCCTGCTCGGCGCCGAGGTCACCCGCCGCTACGGCGGCCAGGGCCTGCCCGATGGCACCATCCACGTCACGCTCACCGGATCGGCGGGCCAGTCACTCGGCGCCTTCCTGCCCGCCGGCATCACCATCGACATGGTCGGCGACGCCAACGACTACGTCGGCAAGGGCTGCTCCGGCGGTCGGATCATCGTCCGCCCGCACCCCGAGTCGACCTTCGTCGCCGAACGCCAGGTCATCGCCGGCAACGTGATCGGCTACGGCGCCACAGCGGGTGAGCTGTTCCTGCGTGGCCGGGTCGGCGAGCGGTTCTGCGTGCGCAACTCCGGTGCGCTCGCCGTCTGCGAAGGCGTCGGCGACCACGCCTTCGAGTACATGACCGGCGGCGCCGCCGTCGTACTCGGCTCGACCGGTCGTAACGTCGCCGCCGGCATGTCCGGTGGGGTCGGCTACGTGCTCGACCTCGATCCGGACCTGGTCAACAGGGAAATGGTCGACCTGCAACGACTGACGCCCGACGATCTGCGTTGGCTGCGGGACGTGGTGGCCCGGCACAAGGAACTCACCGGTTCCACCGTCGCCGCCTCGCTGCTGGGCGACTGGCCGCGCCGCTCCGCCGGCTTCACCAAGGTGATGCCGCGCGACTACCAACGGGTGCTCGAAGCCGAGCGCCTGGCCCGTGCGCAGGGCCGCGACGTGGACACCGCGATCATGGAGGCGACCCGTGGCTGATCCGAGCGGCTTCCTCAAGCATTCCCGCGCCGACCACCCCAAGCGCCCGGTCGCCGACCGGCTCGCCGACTGGCGTGAGGTCTACCGCGAACTGGACACCCAGGAACGGCGCGGACAGGTCAGTACCCAGGCCGCGCGCTGCATGGACTGCGGTATCCCGTTCTGCCACTCCGGTTCGGCAGGTTGCCCGCTGGGCAACCTGATCCCGGAGTGGAACGACTTCGTCCGGCGCGGCGACTGGTCGCAGGCGGGGGAGCGGCTGCACGCAACGAACAACTTCCCCGAGTTCACCGGTCGGCTCTGCCCAGCGCCGTGTGAAGCCGCCTGCGTGCTGGCGATCTCCCCGGAGGCCGGCGGCGCGGTGGCCATCAAGCGCGTCGAGCAGGCCATCGCCGATGTCGCCTGGGACAGCGGACATGTGCACGCTCGACCGTCCACAGTGTCCTCCGGAAAGAAGGTCGCGGTCGTCGGCTCCGGCCCGGCCGGCCTCGCCGCCGCCCAGCAGCTCACCAGGGCAGGCCACGAGGTCACCGTGTACGAACGCGACGACCGGCTCGGCGGCCTGCTGCGCTACGGCATTCCCGAGTTCAAGATGGAAAAATCCGTGCTGGACCGGCGATTGGCCCAGCTGCGCGAGGAAGGCACCCGGTTCATCACCGGCTGCGAGGTCGGCGGCGAGGGGCCCGGCGCCCTGTCCGTCGAGCAGCTCCGCGCCGAGTTCGACGCGGTCGTGCTCGCCGTCGGTGCTCTGCAGGGCCGCGACGCACCGGATGTCCCCGGCCGCGACCTGGCCGGCGTGCACCTGGCCATGGAACACCTCGTGCCGGCCAACCGAGCGCTGGAAGGCGACGGCCCGAGCCCGATCGACGCCGACGGCAAGCACGTGCTGATCATCGGCGGCGGCGACACCGGCGCCGACTGCTACGGCACCGCGACACGGCAGGGTGCCCTGTCGGTCACCCAGCTCGACCAGTACCCGGAACCGCCGAAGGTCCGCGACGACGAGCGTTCGCCGTGGCCGGTCTGGCCGGTAATCCTGCGTACCTACCCCGCGCACGAGGAAGCCGGTGAACGCCGCTTCGCGGTGGCCGTGCAACGATTCGTCGGCGACGAGGACGGCCACGTCCGCTCGGTCGAGCTGCGCGAGGTCCGGGTGCACAAGGACCCGGAAACCGGCGTCCGCCAGGTCACCCCGATCTCCGACGAGGTGCACACCGTGCCGGCCGACCTCGTGCTGTTGGCGATCGGCTTCGCAGGCGTGGAACCGATGCCGCTGCTCGATGGTCTCGGTCTGGCCCGAAACCGGCGCGGCACCCTCAGTTGCGGCTCCGACTGGCAGACCGAGGTCCCCGGCGTCTTCGTCTGCGGCGACGCCCACCGCGGCGCCTCCCTCGTCGTCTGGGCGATCGCCGAAGGCCGCTCCGTCGCGCACGCGGTCGACCAACACCTCACCGGCACCTCCGACCTGCCGGCCCCGGTCGTGCCGAACCTCATCCCGCTCGCCGTCGTCTGATCCTCCTACCGGCACATCGCCGCAGTCCCGCTCCATGTGGGACTGCGGCGATTTTCTTTTTGCGGCAGGGGGATCTACCGTTCGTCGAGTTCGGCGATGCCGCGGTCGAGGACACCGGCCAGATCGGGTATCCATCGGCATCGGCCTATGACATGGCGAATCTTGCAATGGGACAGTGACCGCAGACCTGTTGTCACACAGGCACTTCAGAGGGCGATTCCGGTTTCGAACTTCGCAATCCGTTGTGTCCATTCGAGTGGCATCGTGGGCGAGCCGTCCGGATTGTCGGCGTGCCGTTCTATGGTTCGGCGCGACGAAGATCAGGAGGGATGTCATGACCGAGGAGCGGTCGACGGTGCGCAGTCGGCAGTTGGGCGACGCGTTGCGATCGGCCATGGACAACGCGAAACTGACCGGCAAGCGGACCGCTTATCTCTTGGGTTGGTCGGAGAGCCGGATTTCGCGTTTCTTCACCGGTAAGCTCCCCGCGACCGAGATCGAGGTGTCCGCGCTGCTGGCGCTGTACGGCGTCACCGGTGCCGAACGGGACCGGCTCCTGGAACTCACCCGGCATCCCACGACTCTGGGTTGGACCTCAGCCGAGGCCGCCCGCACGCTCGCCGATCATCAGCGCAAGGCCACCCGCATCACCGAGGCGCACATCACGACCGTTCCTCTGTTGCTGCAAACGGAGAGCTATGCCCGCGCGGTCGTGTCGCGGATGGTCAACGCGCCGACCGAGGGCACCGAGCACTTCCTGACCGATCGCCTCGCTCGGCAACAGCTGTTCGCGATCGCCCACCCGCCGCAGTGCATTTTCTATATCCATGAGCTGGTTTTGCAACTGCCGGTCGGTGGATCGCGGGTGATGTCCGAGCAGTTGCACCATTTGCTGCGCCTGAGCGTTCGTTCCTACATCACCATTCGGCTCATCCCGTCCGCTGTCGGCGCGCACGCGGGGTTGGCTGGTAGCTGTGCCTTGTTGGAGTTCTCCGATGTCCCGCCGGTCACGTACGTGGAGACCGAAACCGCCGGCTATTTTATCGAAGAGCCGGCCGAAATCACCGCCTACCACAATGTCTTCACCGCGCTGGCCGCCGTCGCGCTCGACCAGACCCAGACCAAGGCGACCATCAGCCGACTTGCCACCGACCGATACGGCCGAGCGAGCTGACGAGCGGGTACGGCAGATCTCGTCGAAAAGCCCGCTGATACTGCCGCCTGACCAGAATGTCTTCACGGCGTTGGCTGACGAGCGAGCGGCTACCTACTCGGCGGGCCAGTCGTAGACAAGCTGGTAGGCGGAGCCGGACATCACCATGTCGTTGACCTCGACCGGGCCGCTCACTTCGAATGCGATCCGGGTCAGGGTGAACACGGGAACGCCGTCGCTGAGACCGAGCTTGGTCCGCTCCTCCGGTGTCGGCATCCGGGTGCCTACAGTTTCCTCGAACCGGGTCAATGTGTGGCCGGCCTCTTCAAGTCGTGCATATGCGCCACCAGGCCCGGTGTCCATCTGCTCGACCGCTGTGCCGCGCGTGACCGAGCGGGGGAAGCTCGATACGGCGAGTTGGACGACCATGCCGTCGGCTTTCATGACCCGATCGCGAATGGTCAGTTCGGCGCCTCGCTCGATGTGCAGCAACTCGGCGGTGCGGTCGTCGGCCAGTTCGAACCGGATCGTGGTCGCGCTGGTCGATGTGAATCCAGCCGATGCCGCGTCAGCTCGAAACGCGCCGGTATCGGTAGCGCGGGCTGCCCGAGTCAGCCGATTGCGGGCCAGACGGCGCAGTGTGGCCGGTGGGCGCACGAACATGCCACGTCCATGTTCGACGAACAGGCGCCCCTCGCCGCGCAGGACCTTGACGGCTTCGCGCAGGGTCGGCCTGCTCACCCCGTACTCCTCCATCAAAACCGGCTCGCTGGGAAGCGCGTCGCCGGCCGGGTACTGACCGGATTCGATCTTGGCGCGAATGTCGTCAGCGACCTGCCGGTAGACCGGTACCCCAGACGTGCGGTCGACCACCCGGTTTCCTCCACTCATCGTGACGACTTGACGTTCTGATCAGTCTGCCAGTGCGGTCGTTCGAGTGAAGTCATCCACTCGTCTTGACGTCCTAATGAGTTGCGATCATGCTGAGTCAGCGCACGGCCGACGTCATGAGTTGTCCCGCTTTCGGTCTGACGGTGGGTCAGGCCAGCCGTGCCCAAGGTGACGGGCCGGGTCTGGTCAGCGGAGTTCGGCCCGTCGCCCCTGACGTGGAGATGACTGTGTTCGGAATGTGGCCTGCGTTGATCGGGCTGGCAACGCTGCTTGTGTGGTTGTTCCTCGTATGTCCGTTGGCGGCGCACTTCCAGCGCAGGCGGCGCATCAGGCGGGGGTGGTGATCGTGCCGGTACATCGGCTGGAGGACGGCGCGGTGTTCGCGGTCGAGTTTCGGCCCGGTTCCACGGTGGTCTCTCGGGTCGAGGGTGAGTTGATTGTCATGGAGGTCAGTTATCCGAGACAGGTCACGGTGACCATTGTGTGGCCGGTGGATACCGCACTGTCCATGTTGGAATCTTTGCGGCGCCCCGAAGGTGCGATCTCGATAACGGAGCCGAAACGCTCACGACGCCCACGCTGGCCATGATCAGCGTGGGCGTCGTGAGGTGAGCTATATAGCTAGGAGCACACCATAAAGGGACTCGGATAAATATCGGGGGTCAGCGGTTCACCACCACGGGTCACATGAGCCGTTATAGCAGGCGGGACTCGCTGAAGCGGCAGGAGCCGCAATGATCGCGAATCCTCCGGCGAGCAGGGCGACAGCGGCTGAAACAGCCGCGATAAAACGCACTAAGCGCATCCCAACTCCAAATCAATCCGGCGGAACTTATAGTCCGATTGAACTGACTTGACAAGCTAAGCATCCATTTCACATTTTCACAACGAAAGAGAACGAGCCATTACCATCTGGCGATCTAGTGATTCTCCTGAGATTATGCTGATCGAATGATCAAGTGGTGCGGACCCAGGGTCATTTCAAAGTCTGTGATCTTGGCGTGAAGTCGTTGACGGCGTGGCCTACCCGGGGGTGCGCGCATAGAAGTGGCCTCTGGCCTGCGATGATGCTGGTTCTCACGCCATGATCATCACAGAACAAGAGGCCAC
>DATATE010000270.1:0-44468 GCA_036268955.1 Pseudonocardiaceae bacterium | reverse complement strand
GGTGTTCACCCGGGTCGCGCAACGGCTGCTGGCCATGGCCGCCGCCATCTGGCACAACTGGATGACCGGTGTGACCAGCAAACGATCACTCATCGCCTACGATCATTAACATCAACTTCACCGCATCAATCATCTAGGCTGGCTCGGTCCTAGGCTTGGGCCGCCGGCAGGGGGCCGGCACCGACCCCGTCGAGGGTGTTGGACACTCCTGGGTGGTAGAGGATCAACGTCGGCGACCCGTCGGCGCCACGTCGGCTGAGAAGGCTCGTGCCGAGCGAAGAAGAGAGGGAACGCGACCGTGCGTACCACCATGATCCGCACTGCGGCGGCTGCCGTGCTGCTCAGCGCCGCCGCACTGACCCTGGTCGGCTGTAGCACGTCCCTGCAGGAACCGGCCAACCCGAACGACACTCAGACCACCTCCTACGGGCCGCCGATCACCACGAACACCCAGCCTTCGCTGACCGTGTCGCCGAGCTCGGGCAACCCCTCGTCGGGCAACTCGGGCTCGGGCTCCTCGGACACCTCCGGCAACCCGACCTCGCCGAGCGACACCGGTACGACCACCACCACCCCGGACACCTCGACCGCGAACGCCTGAGGTCGCATCGGGCCCGAGCCGGCACATTCGGTCGCCGGCTCGGGTGCGCCGCTGCGATCATCGGTCGATGAGCGAGGGGACGGCGGAAGCGGTGTCCGGGCCGGTGACCGCCGCCGTCGGCACCGCGGTCGCCCTCGCGGCCGAGTACGGCATCGTGGCGACCGAACCGGTCGTGCTGCACGATCGGGCGAACATCCTGGTGCACCTCGCACCGGCCCCCTTGGTCGCGCGGATCGCCTGGGTGACCGCGCTGGCCAGGCCCGACGTCCGCGACTACCTCGCCCGTGACCTCGCGATCGGCGAATACCTTGACAAGGTCGGCGTACCGGTCGTCGCGCCGAGCCGGGACCTGCCGGCAGGGCCGCACGAACGCGACGGCAGGCTGATCACCTTCTGGCGCCATGCGCGGCCGGCGCAGGACCAGACGCACCGGCCCGCCGAGTTCAGCGGGCTGCTGGCCGACCTGCATGCCGCGTTGCGCGGCTTCCCCGGCGACCTGCCGACCGAGCCGTCCCTGATGGTCACCGAGATCGTCAAGCACCTGCGTGAGCCGCCGGAGGTGCTGGACGGACTGGTCGCGGACGAGCGGCGGGTCCTCGCCGCGCTGGCCGCCGAAGGACGCCCGGTCCAGGCCCTGCACGGTGACGCGCATCCCGGCAACCTGCTGCGCACCGTCGACGGTCCGCGTTGGATCGACTTCGAGGACACCTGGCGCGGCCCGGTCGACTGGGACCTCGCCTGCGTCGCGTTCAGCCCGCGCATGGACGGGACGGCGGCGCTGGCCGCCTATCCCGGTGCGCCGACGGTCGCCGACCTCGGCGCGAGCGCGACAGCACGCAGGCTGCAAGGTGTGATCTGGTCGCTGCTGATGGCCCGACGCGATCCGAGCCGGGTCGAGGGCGCACGGCAACTGCTCGCGGACTGGCGAGCCGAACGGTCCTGGTGAGCCGATCGGCTCTCGTGAGCTGAACGGTTCTGGTGGGCGCCTTCGGGATCAGCCTTGCCGGAAGGGCGCGAGCAGGTCGTGCCTGCCGAACGTCAGCCCGCTGAGGTGGCCCTTGCTCGGGAAGCGCGATGCGACCACAGCGCCATCACCACCACGATGGCGATGTCGACCGCGCCCATCAGCCGTTCGACGAGGCCGGTCGGCAGTTCGGGCGGGCCCGCGATGTGCTCGAAGCGGATGACGAAGAAGGAGGTGATGAACGGCAGGAAGCACGGGATGGACAGCACGGCCAGCGCCTGGGTGGTCAGCGCGAACCGGCGCCAGTCCGGGTCCTTGCGGTGCCGCCAGCCGATCACGATCCCGGCCAGCGGCAGGCTCGCGCAGGCCGCCGCGGTGACCCACAGGTGCAGGCTGCCCTCGAAGGTCTGCTTGGCGAGGTTCGGGTCCTTGGTGAAGGTGGCGATGCCGACAAGGCACAAACACCAGCTGAGCATGAGGATCACCGAGGCGCGGCTGCGTACGACGCCGTGCACGGCCATCTTCACCAGCACGGCGAGCGAGGCGAGGCTGAGGATGTCCAGCGAGCTGTCGAAGACCCACCCGTCCGGGCGTACGCCGTAGTCGCTGAGCATGCCGGTCAGCGGGTTGACCCCGCCCCAACCGGGCAGCAGGTGCAGGCCGACCACCATGGTCGTCGCGACCAGCGTCGCGAACAGCGCGAAGGGCACCAGCAGACGGTTGGCCAGTCGTGCCGGGCGATGCAACCGCGCCGGCAGCAGGGTCTGCGCCCAACTGGGTGTCGCCGCGATCTGGTTGGTTTCGAGCACCTCGTCCGGATGACTGGCCTGCGTCGTCTGCTGCATCCGCTCCTCCTCCACAGCCGATCAGTGCCCGTCGGCGGCCGAAGCTCGGCATCACCGGTGCTGTCAGCGATCAGTGTTGACCGTGCGACCGGGTCCGGCCACACGGCTGACCCCCGTGTCGCGGTACGGCTGTCCCTACCGACGACACCGGCCAACGGGCACGGGTCAAGATGCAGACGGTACCGGAGTCCGGGTGCGCGGCCGGCCGACCCGGCGATCTTGCAGACAGCTCACAGGAATCTGTTCCCGAGTGTCCGTTAAGAGCGTCCCTTAAGGGCGATGCGAGGTGATCCCGGTCGCGTTCGGCTCGAATACCGGTGCCCGCCAGCCCCTGAGGGCGTCGACGCGCACGGTGACCGGCGTGGCACCGGGCTCGGCGCCCTCGGCCCGCCGGTGGGCGGCGATGACGTTCTCCAGTTCCGCGCCGAGTACGACCAGCTCGGCGTCGGTCAGCCGCAGCAGCCAACCCGAGACACGAACCGGCTCGGTCGCCGCCTGCCGCCTTCGCCGGGCCCGCCAGCCGCCTCCGGCCAGGCGATTCGACTCGGCTTCCCGGCGCAGTCGCGTTTCCCGCTGCCGGGCGATGGCCGGCAGGTAGCTCAACTCGTCCATCACGACTCGCTGCCGTTCATGTCTCTCCCCTTCGCGGTGCCGACTATATCAAGATACCTTTATCAAGATTCCTTGCACAAGGGTTCTTGATATATCGGGCGAGCGGGTCTTGGACACGTGCCGGCGTCGTTCGGGCGCAGGGGTGCTCGGGAGTGACCCAAGACAGGAGCAGTCCGCGCGAACCACGGCGCGGTAAGGAGAACGGCTGATCAGCCGCGAAGTTCGCCGACCCCGCACCAGGCGAGCGGCCGGGCGGTGTCGGCAAGGTCGGGTGCGCTGAACGGCCGCCAGTCGGGCAGGAAGACGATGCCGGGATCGAGCAGGTCCCAGCCCGCGAAGAATTCGGCCACCTGGCCGCGATCCCGGCAGTACAGCGGGTTGCTGGTGTCCTTGTAGGCATCGCAGAAGGCCAGCACCTGCTCGCGTTCGGCCTCCGGCGCCTCATCGCAGGCGATGTGCGTCAGCGCCAGCCGGGATCCGGGAGCGAGCCGGTCCCGGTAGGCGGCCAGGATCTCCTTCGGCCGGTCGGCGTCGCTGACGAAGTGGAAGAGCGCGACGGTCAGCAGGCAGATCGGTTCGTCGAAGTTCAGCAGGCGTCGGGTTTCCGGGTGGTCGAGGATCGCCGCAGGCTCCCGCAGGTCCTCCTGGATCACGGCGGCCCGGTCGGCGGCCCGGTGTTCCTCAAGGATGACCTGCCCTGCGGCGAACGCGACCGGTTCGTAGTCGACGTAGACGACATGCGCGGGCGGCTGCACCTCGGCGCTGATCTCGTGCACGTTGCCGGCCGTGGGTACCCCGGAGCCGATGTCGAGGAACTGCCGGATGCCCGCGTTCAGGCTGTCCTTCACCGCCCGTTGCAGGAAGGCGCGGTTGTTCTTGGCGACCGGTTTGATGTTCGGCCAGATCGCCTCGACGCGGCGGCCGAACTCGCGGTCGACCTCGAAGTTGTGCCCGCCGCCGAGGTACCAGTCATACATCCGCGCCGCGTTGGGCTTGGTGGTGTCCACCTGCGCCGGTTCGTCCCAACGGGAGGCATTGGCTGCCACGACTACTCCCCACGCCGACTGATCACCTGCCGCGAGGGTAACGGTTGACATCCGACGGTGCCGACTCCCGGTACGCGACCGTACCGTTTGTGCTGCTCACGTTCCGTACACCGTTCAGGGATCGGCGTGCAGCGCGAGATAGACGTCCACCCGGGCCGCGAAGTCGTCGAGATCGACATCGGCCAGCTCCTCGATGCGGCTGATCCGATAACGCAACGTGTTCACGTGCACGTGCAGCGCGGCGGCTGCCTTCGCCCACGAACCGGCACAGTCGAGGAACACCGACAACGTGCCGATCAGGCTGCCACCGTGCTCGGCGTCGTAGTCGAGCACCGGCCCGAGGACGCGGCGGCGCAGTGAGCGGCGCAGGTCGCCGGGCAGCACCGCGAGCAGCAGTTGGTGCGCGGCGATCTCCTCCCCCGCGACGACCCTGGCGCGGCCACCGCGCCGGGTCGCCATCTGCCGGGCGTGCCCGGCTTCCTGGATCGCGCCGGGCAGTTCGCGCAGTGAGGTCGCCGAGCTGATGCCGAGCACGATCCGCCGCTCACCGAGGCCGGGTTCGAGCATCCGGATGGCGGTGCCGATCCGCTCGGTCAGCTCGGCGCCGCCCTCGGCGGGCCAGGGCAGCAGCGCGTAGCCGTCCTCGCCGACCGCGCTGACCAGCCCGGCCGGTTCCAGCAGCGCGACAAGTTCGGCCAACACCGCAATCGCTTGCGCCACCGGCGAACCGGGCGCCGACGCGGTCAGTACCCGCAGGTCGGCGGAGGCGTCAAGGCCGGCGGCCGAGGCCGTCGAGACGATCTCCGCCGACCGCGCCGAACCGGACAGCACGAGTTCCAGCAGGGTGTCCACGGCGTGCGAGGTGGCGCGCCGGTTCTCCCGTTCCCTGGCCCGCTGCACGCCGAGCACGCTGGCCAGTTCGGCGACCACGTCCTCGGCGACGGGTGCCGCTCCCGCCACGACGAGCAACCAGCGGGTCAGGTCCGGTCCGCTCGGATCGTCGACCGGGAACAGGGTGGCCGCGAAACCGTCGGACCGGGCGGGATGCCGGTTGCCGAGCAGGAAGTCCCGGACCAGCGCCGCCCGCCGCTGCTCGGTCAGCCCGGTGGGTTCGCCGGCGACCAGCCTGCCGAGGGTGCTCAGTACCCAGCAGCGGGCACCGAGTTCGGCGACACCGAGCCGCAGCAGTTCCTCGATCCCGGCCCCACCCGCCATCGCCGAGATCAGCCCGCGCCGCGACCCCTTGCCCTCGCCGATCCGCTCGGCGGCCAGCGCGAGGCCGACCCGGTCGATGACCAGCGAGAAGGACAGGTCGACCTCCGCCCGCAGCAGGGGCACCCCGCGCCGGGCGCATTCCGCGACGAGTTCGGCCGGTACCACCCCGGTGTCCGCGTCGCAGGCGACGAGCGCGGCCACCCCGGCGTCGGCGAGCGCGGCGACGAAACCGGCGACGTCCGGCTCGCCGCGCAGCCACAGCAGGCCGCTGAGGACCAGCTCACCGCCGGCAAGAAAACGGCCGGGATCAGGCAGTTCCGTCCCATAGATCCGGGAAATCACCCGATCGAGCCGATCCTGGCCGGTCAACACGGTCAGCCGCAGTTCGGACATCTGTGCCACGGTGCGGACCGAAACCACAACCCACCTCCGACCTACGAGTCAACCTGCTGGTCACAGCGTTGTTTTGGAGAAAGCTACAAAACAACCGTAGCCCTTGCCACCTGGATTCGTGCGTTCTCGCCGTAGCCGGTGGCGGATCGCATTCTGTGTACTGACAATGAGTTCGCGGCCGACGAAAACCCAGCCAACACACAGCGGAGGCACGCCCGGTGGACTTCCTACGTCCGAACAGCTGGTCGGAGGCGCTTGCGATCAAGGCCGACCGGCCGGACGCGGTGCCGATCGCCGGGGGCACCGACGTCATGGTCGAACTCAACTTCGACCACCGCCGCCCGGCCGCGCTGATCGACCTCAATCCCGTCGCGGAACTGGCGGAATGGTCCGAGGTGGACGGCAGGCTGCGGGTCGGCGCCTGCGTGCCGTACGTGCGGATCATCAACGAGCTGGGTCGGCGGCTGCCCGGTCTCGCGATGGCCAGCCGGACGGTCGGTTCGCCGCAGATCCGCAACCGCGGCACGGTCGGCGGCAACCTCGGCGCGGCCTCCCCGGCCGGTGACACCCATCCGATGCTGCTGGCCACCGACGCGACCATCGAACTGGCCTCGACGCGCGGCACCAGGATGGTCCCGGCGAGCGAGTTCTACCTCGGCGTGAAACGCAACGCCCTGGCGGCGGACGAGCTGATCGCCGCCATCCATCTCGCGCCCGCCGACGGCCCGCAGCAGTTCGCGAAGGTCGGCACGCGCAACGCGATGGTGATCGCGGTCTGCTCCTTCGGCCTGAGTGTGTCGGTCACCGGCAGGCGGGTCGGTGCGGCGGTCGGTTCCTCGGCGCCGACGCCCCGGCACGCGCGGGAGGCCGAGGACTTCATCACCGGTGAGCTGGCCGACCTCTGGGATGACCCGAAACCGTTGGCGGAGAACGTACTCCGCCGGTTCGGCGAGCTGGCCTCGAACGCGGCGGCGCCCATCGACGACGTGCGCGGCAGCGCCGCCTACCGCCGGCACGCGCTCGCGGTGCTCGCGCGGCGCACCCTTGGCTGGGCGTGGAGTGACTATCAACAGGGCAACCGGGGACTAGGGAGTGCGGCCTGATGCGGGTCAAGATGACGGTCAACGGCGAGGACCGCAGCGCGGACGACGTGTGGGAGGGCGAGAGCCTGCTGTACCTGCTGCGCGAACGACTCGGCCTCCCCGGTTCGAAGAATGCTTGTGAACAGGGCGAATGCGGGTCCTGCACGGTCTATCTTGACGGCAGCCCGGTGTGTTCCTGCCTGGTCGCGGCCGGTCAGGCGCAGGGGCGGGAGGTCCGCACGGTCGAGGGGCTCGCCGACGGGGAGACCCTCGATCCGGTGCAGGAGGCGTTCGTCGAGGCCGGCGCGGTGCAGTGCGGTTTCTGCAGCCCCGGCCTGATCGTGGCCGCGCACGACCTGCTGCACCGCACGCCGACGCCGAGCGATCCGGAGATCCGGGAGGCGCTGGCCGGAAACCTGTGCCGCTGCACCGGATACGAGAAGATCCTGGACGCGGTCCGGTTGGCCGGCCGGCGGATCGCCAGCGAGGCGTCCGCATGAGCCGCATCGTCATCGACAACGCCGCGATCTCCACAGTGGACGACGCGGGCACCGAACACTCCTGCGGTCACGTGATCGTGCGGGACGACCGGATCGTCGCCGTCGGTGCTGGCGCGGCGGCCCGCGAGCCGGGCGACACCTACCTGGACGCGTCAGGCTGTCTGGTGACACCCGGCCTGATCAACACCCATCACCACCTCTACCAGTGGGCCACGCGCGGCATCGCGCAGGACGCCACGCTGTTCGAATGGCTGGTCGCCCTGTATCCGATCTGGGGCAGGCTGGACGCGGAGATCACCGGGGCGGCAGCGGCGGCGGGCATCAGCAGGCTCGCGCTGACCGGTTGCACCACCGTGGCCGACCACCACTACGTGTTTCCCGGCGACGGCGGCGACCAGGTCACCGCGCTGGTCGAGGCGGCCAACCGGATCGGCCCCCGGCTGCACCTGGTGCGCGGCTCGATGGACCGGGGCGTGAGCAAGGGTGGTCTCCCGCCGGACCGGATCGTCGAGGACACCGAGGACGCGCTGCTGGCAACGGAAGCCGCGATCGCGGCCCACCACGATGCCGGCGCGGGCGCGCGGATCCAGGTCGCGGTCGGCCCGTGCTCGCCGTTCTCGGTGACAAGGGAACTGATGACCGGCGCTGCCGAACTGGCCCGCCGCACCGGGGTCCGGCTGCACACCCACCTCGCCGAGACCCTCGACGAACAGGACCAGTGCCAGCGCGAGTTCGGCCGCAGCCCGGTCGAGTACGCCGAGGAACTCGGCTGGCTCGGCGACGATGTCTGGCTCGGCCACGGCATCCATCTCAACGCGGCCGCGATCCGCCTGCTCGGTTCGACGCGGACCGGGGTCGCGCACTGCCCGACCTCCAACGGCCGGGTCGGCGCCGGCATGGCGCCGGTCACGGAGCTGCTGGCCGCCGGGGTCGGGGTCGGGCTCGGCGCGGACGGCGCTGCCTCCAACGAATCCGGCGGCCTCGCCGAGGAGATGCACCAGGCCCTGCTGCTGGCGCGACTGCGCGGCGGCCCGAAGGCGCTGTCCGCGCGGCAGGCGCTGTGGATGGCCACCGTCGGCGGGGCCCGCTGCCTCGGCCGGTCGGCCGATCTGGGCTCGCTGCGGGTGGGTGCGCTGGCCGATCTCGCGGTCTGGCGGCTGGACGGCGTCGGTCATGCCGGCATCGCCGACCCGGTCGCCGCGCTGGTCTTCGGCCCACCGGCACCGCTCGCGCTGCTGCTGGTCGGCGGCGACACCGTGGTCGCCGGCAACGAACTGCGCACCGCCGACGAGGCCGACCTCGCCGAAGCACTCCGCAAAGCCAGCAGCCGACTCGCCGAGGGGACCGCATGAGCCAGGACACCGCACCGGTACGGACCGGCGTAGCCGGCGGCGTCGGCAGCAGCCCGCGCCGCCCGGACGGCGCGCTGAAGGCACGCGGCCAGTTCGCCTACTCCTCCGACCTCTGGCACGAGGACATGATCTGGGGCGCGACCCTGCGCAGCCCGCACCCGTACGCGCACATCACCGGCATCGATCTCACCGAGGCACTGAAACTGCCCGGTGTCTACGCGGTGCTCACCCATCGGGATGTGCCCGGTACCAACCTCTACGGCCTCGAACACTCCGACCAGCCCGTTCTCGCCGTCGACACGGTCCGCTACCAGGGTGAGCCGATCGCGCTGGTCGGCGCGGACCATCCGGAGACGGCCCGCCGCGCGATCGCGTTGATCAAGATCGACTACGACGTCCGGAAGCCGCTCACCGACGCGGAAACCGCGGTGTCCGGTACCGGGCCGAAGCTGCATCCGGGCGGGAACGTGGTCCGGCATGTGCCGATCCGCAGGGGTTCGCCCGAGGTCACCGCCGATGTCGTGATCACCGGCGAGTACGAGGTCGGCATGCAGGACCAGGCCTTCCTCGGCCCGGAGTCGGGGATGGCGGTGCCGGCCGAGGACGGCGGGATCGACCTGTACGTGGCGACCCAGTGGCTGCACGTCGACCAGCGCCAGGTCGCCGAGGCGCTCGGCCTGCCGCTGGAGAAGGTCCGGCTGACCCTGGCCGGGGTCGGCGGCGCGTTCGGCGGCCGGGAGGACCTGTCGATGCAGGTGCACGCCTGCCTGCTCGCGCTGCACGTCGGCAAGCCGGTGAAGATGGTCTACAACCGGGAGGAGTCCTTCTTCGGCCACGTGCACCGGCATCCGGCCAAGATGTACTACGAGCACGGCGCCACCAAGGACGGCAAGCTGGTCTACCTCAAGGCGCGGATCTACCTCGACGGCGGCGCCTACGCCTCCAGCACCGGCGCGGTCGTCGCGAACGCCGCGACGCTGGGCGCGGGCCCCTACGACGTGCCGAACGTGACCATCGACTGCTGGGGCACCTACACCAACAATCCGCCCTGCGGCGCGATGCGTGGATTCGGCGCGGTACAAGCCGGTTTCGCCTATGAGTCGCAAATGGACAAACTCGCCGAGCGGCTCGGTATGCACCCGGTCGACCTGCGGGCCCGCAACGCGATGACCGAGGGCAGCCGGATGCCGACCGGTCAGCTCGTCGACTCCCCGGCCCCGGTCGCCGAACTGCTGGAACTGGTCCGCGCCAAGCCACTGCCCGCGCCGATCAGCACCGACATCCGGCAACTGCCCGGCGGCGTCTCCAACACCACGCACGGCGAGGGTGTCGTGCGCGGGATCGGTTACGCGGTCGGCATCAAGAACATCTGTTTCTCCGAAGGTTTCGACGACTACTCCACCGCGCGGCTGCGCCTTGAGGTCATCGCCGACGAACCGGTCGCCACGGTGCACACGGCGGCGGCCGAGGTCGGGCAGGGACTGGTCACCATCGAGCAGCAGATCGTGCGCACCGAACTGGGCGTGCACCGGGTCACCGTGCACCCGGTCGACACCTCGGTCGGCAACGGCGGTTCGACCTCGGCCTCCCGGCAGACCTACGTCACCGGCGGCGCGGTCAAGTCCGCCTGCGAGGCGGTGCGCGCCGCGCTGCTCACCTTGGCCGCCGAGAAGTTCGGCATCGCGCGGCGCGAGCTGAAACTCGTCGACGGCAAGGTGGTCGCCGATGCCGACGGCGTGCTCGCGGACATCGTCGACGTGCTGGGCGATGCGGTCGTGGAGGAAACCGTGGAATGGCGCCATCGCCGCACCGAACCGATCGACCCGGTCACCGGGCAGGGCAACGCGCACGTCCAGTACGGGTTCGCCGCGCACCGCGCCGTCGTCGACGTGGACACCGAACTCGGCCTGGTCCGAGTCGTGCAACTGGACTGCGCGCAGGACGTCGGCAAGGCGATGAACCCGCAGGCCGTGCTCGGCCAGATCCAGGGCGGTTCCGCGCAGGGCCTCGGCTTGGCGGTGATGGAGGAGATCCAGATCACCGACGGCAAGATCCGCAACCCCTCCTTCACCGACTACCTGATCCCCACCATCCTCGATATGCCGCCGATGGACATCGACGTGCTGGAACGCGCCGACCCGCACGCCCCGTACGGGCTGCGCGGTGTCGGTGAGCCGCCGACCATCTCCTCGACCCCGGCCATCGTCGCCGCGATCCGCGCCGCGACCGGGCTCGCCCTGACCAGGGCACCCGTCCGGCCGGAACACCTCACCGGAACCTGACCACAACTCCCAACCAGCCAAACCAGCCAGCCCCGAGCAGGACTCGACGAACACTCGGGGTCAGGAGGATGCCGTGCCCACTCGACCCCAACTCGACGCGCCGACCAGTACCGAGGAACAGGACTGGCTGCGCACCGCCGTCGACCTGGCCGCCGACAACGTCACCTCCGGCGGCGGACCGTTCGGCGCGCTGGTCGTACGCGGCGGGGAGATCATCGCGACCGGGGTGAACCGGGTGACCCCAGACCTCGACCCGACCGCGCACGCCGAGGTGGTGGCGATTCGGCAGGCCTGCCGAGAGATCGGCGATTTCCGGTTGACCGGCTGCGTGCTGGTGTCCTCCTGCGAACCCTGCCCGCTGTGCCTTTCCGCCGCTCTGTGGGCCCGGCTGGACCGGGTGATCTACGCGGCCGACCGGGATGACGCCGCGGCCGCCGGTTTCGACGACCGCGCTTTCTACGAACTGTTCGAACAGCCGCGAAGCAGCTGGCCGCTGACCGTGCGCCACCTGACCGCAGTGAACGGCACAACCCCCTTCACCCGCTGGCTGTCCCAAACCGACCGCGTCGACTATTAGTCGACGTCCGTCGTCACTTGGTGCTGACCGGAGCACCGGAAAAAGCTCAACCGTCCCGGACAGGGCCTCGTTCACCGATCGGGGTTCCCACCCGAGTACGCCCACCGGCATGGGAGGACGCATGGCCCAGTTGCGGACCCGAGTTCCACCACTTCAACCGAATCCGACCACATCCCGATTCGACCGACTGTTCCGGATCAAGGCGCGGGGCAGCACGATCGGCCGTGAGTTCCGTGGCGGCCTCACCACGTTCGTCGCGATGTCCTACATCGTCCTGCTGAATCCCATCATTCTCGGCAGCAGCGCCGACATCACCGGCGCGAAGCTGTCCACCGGCGAACTCACCACCGCGACCGCGTTGGCCGCCGCGGTCATGACCGTCCTGATGGGACTGATCGGCAACGCTCCGCTCGCGCTGGCCGCCGGGCTCGGCGTCAACGGAATCGTCGCCTACCAACTCGCTCCCGCGATGACCTGGCCACAGGCCTTCGGCCTCGTCGTGCTGGAGGGCTGCTGCATCGTGCTGATGGCCGTCAGCGGGGTGCGGGAACGGATCATCAATGCCATCCCGCAGCCGATCAAGACCGCGATCACCGTCGGCATCGGCCTCTACATCGCCCTGGTCGGCCTGGTCAGCGCGGGTTTCGTAACCAGGACACCGGACTCGGCCGATTCGACGGTGCCGGTCAGAATGGGCGTCGACGGGCACCTTTCCGGCCTGCCGATGGTGGTGTTCTGCGTCGGCCTGCTGCTGATGATCGTGTTGGTGGCGCGCAAGGTTCCCGGCGCGATCCTGATCAGCATCCTGTTCGCGACCGTGCTCGCGGTCGTGCTGAACTCGGTCTTCCATCCGAAGGACTGGGGCCTGATCGACCCGACGCTGCCCGCGCACATCTTCGCCCCACCGAACTTCGCGCTGTTCGGCCACGTCGACCTGTTCGGCGGCTTCGCATCGGCAGGCCCGGTGTCGGCGATCGTCTTCCTGTTCACCCTTGTGCTGTCCGGCTTCTTCGACGCGATGGGCACCATCACCGGGGTCTCCGCCGAGGCCGGTCTCACCGACGCCAACGGCAAGGTACGCGGGATGGGCCGCATTCTGCTCGTCGACGGTGCGGGCGCGATCGCGGGCGGTCTGACCGGGTCCGCGCCGAACACCGTCTTTCTGGAGTCCGCGGCGGGTGTCGGGGAGGGCGCGCGAACCGGCCTTGCCAGCGTGGTCACCGGCGCGCTGTTCGGCGTCACCCTGCTGCTGACCCCGTTGGCCGCCATCGTGCCGACCCAGGCAGCCGCGCCCGCGCTGGTCGTGGTCGGCGGCATGATGATGGCGCAGTGCCGGTCGATTCCCTGGTCGGACAGTGACTATCTGATCCCGGTCTTCCTCACCATCGCGCTGATCCCGTTCACCTACTCCATCACCAACGGCATCGGTGCCGGCCTGATCGCCTTCGTCGCGGTCAAGACCTGCCGGGGCCGCTGGCGGGAAGCGGGCTGGCTGGTCACGATCATCGCCGTGCTTTTCGTCGTCTACTTCGGAATCAACGCGGTCAGGGAGCTGCTATGACACTGATCTTCCTCAACGGCGCCGGCATGCGCGGCGGCGCCCTGCACCATCAGTTGCAGGGTGCCCCATTGGTCCAGAAGGCCTACAGCGCCGCGAAGTACCGTTTCTTCTCCGTCGCCGACCGGTTCCCCGCGATGCACTCGGTGACCGAAGGCGGCCACCGAGTACACGGCGAGATATACCGTATCCCGTTGGAAACACTGCACCATCATCTGCTGCCGGCCGAACCGGCGGAACTCGAACTCGGCACCATCGAACTCGCCGACGGCCGAACCTGCCTCGCCACCGTGCTGCGCAAGGACTTTTTCGGCGCGCCAGAACTCATCGACATCTCGCACATCGGTGACTGGCGCGTCTACCAGGCCGGCATCCTCAGGAGTTGACGAACTCGACGAGGTCGGTGTTGAACCGGTCCTGATGGGTCAGGAACAGCCCGTGCGGAGCGTTTTCGTACACCCGCAACTCGCTGCTCGCAATCAGCTCGGCCTGTCGCCTGCCCGAGCGCTCAACCGGGATCGAGGCGTCCGTATCGCCGTGCAGGATCAGCGTCGGCACGGTGATCCTCGCCAGTTCCGCGCGGAAGTCGGTCTCCACCACCGACCGGTTGCACTCGACGACGCTCTGTAGCGAGGTGGTCAGCATGTCCGCGACGAGCTGGGTGACCAGCCCCTCGGACACCTCGCAGCCGGGCAGCCCGACCCCGAAGAAGGGCCCCGCGTTGTCCTCGATCCAGCGCGGGTAGTCCCGCTTCCAGCTGTTGCGCAGCTGCTCCGCGAGGGCGCCGTCGACCCCGTCCGGGTTGTCGTCGGTCCGCAGCGGGAACGGCAAGGTCGTGGCGGCCAGCACAATCTTGCTGATCCGGTCGGCGCCGTGGCGGGTCAGATAGCGCACGATCTCGCCGCCGCCCATCGAATGCGCGACCACGACGAGGTCGTGCAGATCGAGGTGATCGATCACCTTCGCCAGGTCGTCGGCGAGCGTGTCATAGTCGTAGCCGCCACCCGGATCGTCCGACCGGCCATGGCCGCGCCGGTCGTAGGCGATCGCCCGCATTCCCTTGTCGACAAGGTGAATCCGCTGGTAGTCCCACATCCGCGAACTCACCGCGGCGCTGGCAAGGAACAATACCGGCTGGCCGGTCCCCCAATCGGAATACCACAGTGCGCTCTCCTCGTTCACCGCAACGGTCGGCATCTCGTGCTCCCCTTCGATTGCTCTGTACTCTGTGGACCTACGATGCTGTTTCGGCCGGGATCGGCCCGAAGAAACCGGTGATCCGGCGCAGCCGCCCCTGCTCGTCGAGTTCGCCGACGTCGAGGCCGGCCAAGGCGACCTGCCCGTCCGGCGCGAGAAGTTCCCAGGCCACCCGCAGCTGGTCGTGGTGACTGTCGATGCCGCTTGCCCTGCGGAAACGGTGGCCGGGAAACTGGGTGTGCAGGGTGGCGATCAGCTCGCTGATGCCCTGATGGCCCTGCGCGGCCAGCGGCGGGTCGATCAGCTTGCCCTCCGGCGCCCACACCCGCTCGATCAACTCGGCGCGGCGGGCCGCGTCGGTCTCGTTCCAGGCCTCAAGGTAGGTGTCGATGGTCGCGGTCAGATCGCTCATCAGTGCGCTCCTCGGTCTGCGTCTGCTTGGCTCGGTGTCTGCTTCGGTGCTTCGGTGCTTTGGTGCTCGTGCACCCGCTGAGCTAGACACTGACGCAGCCGCGAACCAAAAGCGATTACCTCGGAGGTAGGACTGCTCAGTAGCCGAGGCGGCGCAGCAGACCGAGCAGCGCGTCGGCGCGGCCAGCCGCGCCGGGGAGCAGTTCGGGGTGTTCGGTTGCCCAGCTCAACGCGGCCAGCACGCGATGCGCGACGCAGGCGAGGAACACCTCGGAACCGCTCGCCGCGATGGCCGCCCATGCGATGCGCTCGGCGAGGGCCGGATCGCCCTCGCGGCCATCGAGCGCCGCCGGCAGCAGCGCGACGAGGTCGATTGTCCTTGTCCCGCTGCCGAAACCCTCGATATCGATGATCGAGGCCAACCGCCCGTCCTGGAAAACCGTGTTGCGGGTACTGAAATCGCCGTGCACGAAATCGCCGGTCGGCAGCGCGGGCACCGGATGCGACACCAGTCCGATGGCCTGTCGCGCCAGCGCCAGCACGCTCGGATGGAACTCGAACTCGGCGATGCCGCCGTTGAGGAACAGCGTGATCATCGCCGACCAGTCCCGCTGCCGAGGCGGATGCACCCGCGCCTGCGCCGCGACCGCGTCGAGCAGATCGTCGACCGCCGCCGGGGTGAGCCGCCCGATCGCCTGCCCCGGCGCGAACTCGGTCATCAGGTAGTGCCGATCACCGCCGAGGTTGCCGTGTCCGATGACCGGCCGCGTCGGATAACCGGCCGCCCGCAGCTCGTCGACGACACCGAGCAGCCGGTCGAGCTGGCCGCCCCACCAGTCGCCCTGCTTGATCTTGACGACCGCCCGGTGCCGGCCCGCGCCCAGCAACTGCACCGGGTCGGCGAACCCGCCGGTCAGGTGACCGAGCACCCGCCAGGGCCTGCCCGTCTGGTCGGTGATGATCGCGAGGTCGGCGGCGGTCAGCCGGCCGCCGGGTCGGCCGCGGCCCGCCGGAGTGCTCGCGCGCAGCAGCCGGTAGCCCTGCTTCGATGCCGCCCGGACGGTCGGGAAGCCCGCGCCGACCAGCCAGCTCCGCAGGGAGTCCGCGCCCATCGACTGCTTGACCACCAGCCAGGCATCCGCGCCGCCGACCAACCGCCCCAACCAGTCCCGCAGCAGCAACCGCAGCTCGTCCTTGCCGATCTTGATCGGCGGATTGCGGTACACCCGGTCGAACCGCAGCTCGGCCGGTATCTCGTGCGGTTGCACCGCGAACACGTTGCCGGCCTCGGTCGCCGCCGCGTTGGTCCTGGTCAACGCCAGCGCACGCTGGTTGACATCGACCGCCCAGATGCCCGCGGTCGGGGTGCGGTGCGCCATGGTGACCGCGATCGGTCCGTATCCGGTGCCGAGGTCCAGTACGCCGGTGCGCGCGGCCGGCGCGGGCGCGGTCCGCAACAGCACCAGGGTGCCCCGGTCGATCCGCTGCGCACCGAACACGCCGGATGCGGTGCGCAGTTCGGCCGACATACCGGGCACCCGGAGTTCAACGCTGTGCTGCCGGCCGGGCTGCTGCGGCTGCCGGTCCCAGTACGAGCCAGTCACAACCGCCCATCGTGCCCGGCCCGCCCGGCAACCGCACCGGATTGTGTGAACCGCCTTTGTCAACCGCTGTGTTCGACCGCGTTGCCGACCGCTGTGTCGACCGCTGTGTCGACCGCTGTGTCGACCGCTGTTTCGACCGCGTTGTTCGCCGCGTTGTTCGCCGCGTTGTTTCAGCGCCGGATCCGTCACCGGCTCAATCGGCGGCGAGACCGAGGAATCCGACCAGCGGCTCGGGCAGTCCGACACCCGGCCCCCTGTTACCGGCATGCTGCTTCGCGGTCAACTCGTCGAGGCCGCAGTCGCCGGTCAGCACGCGGATGGCCTGCCCGACCGGCAGCGAGGCGAACCAGCGGACCGCCAGCCCGCGCCCGGCCTCCCCGGTGAGCCTGCCGTAGACGCGCAGCCGACCGATGCCGCCGTCCGGGAAGATGTCCAGGCGTAGTTGGCTGATCGGCCGATCGATCGCGACCCGGAAGCGATGCGTGGTATCCGGTTGCAGGCGGGCCTCGGTGAGGATCGGCACCCACCCCTGCGATGCCGTCTCAGCAGGCTGTCCGGCAGGTTGCTCAGCTTGTTCAACAAGGTCTTCCGGCCGGCCGCGCAGGGAGACACGATCGGGGGCGTTGCCCTTGTAGTGCGTGGTGTCGATCTCCACGACACGCGGGATCGTGGGGGCGGCCAGGCTGATCACCGCCCAGTCGTGCCCGTCATCGCGTCGCCGCGCGGTTTCCCAGCCATCGGCCATGAACCGCGACTCACCGGGTTGGAGCATGTTGTTGGGCAGGGAGAAGAACCAGTTGCTGCACTCGACGACCGAGCCGCCGCTGGCCAGCGCGGCGAGGTCGAGCGGAACATCGGCCAGCCATCGGGGGTCCGGTACCACTTCGCCGTGCACCCGCAACCGGGCGACACCGCCGTCCGGGAAGATCTTCAGCCTGATATGCGTATAGCGAGTCGAACCATCCACCGTGAACACGTTCTTGGTGTCACCGCGCAGCGGCGCATGGTCGACGATTGTCTCCCAGTCACCGTTCGTCAATTCGTCGATATCCGGATAACCCTCGAATCCGGCGCCCTCGACACTCGCGAAAGGCGGATAATTTCCCTTGAAGAAAGCGGTGTCGATGACAATTGCGCGCGGTATTCCAGGAGCACCGAGCCGAACGATCACCCAATCCGCGTCGCCGCTTTCCCGGCGCCGTCGGCGTGTTTCCCAGCCATCGTATTCCTGACCTTTGTTGGTGAAGGTCAAGGGCCGGAAAACGGGCTCCTCCGGCTTGATCAGGTTCTCCCGCTCCGCGAAGAACTCGTCATTCGCGGCGAGTACGCCGGCGCCGAGGCGCCGAGAGGCCAGATCCGGCAACTGGACCAGTGCTTCGATACCGGCATCGTCCGTCTCGGTCATGACTTTCCTCTCTCCAACAGCATTCCGGCCGGCCGATCGCCGGTGATCCGCTCGCCACGCAACCAGGTCTGCCTGACGATGCCGGCCAGCGGCCGATCGTGATAGGCACTGACCGGATTGCGATGTGCGAGTCGATGTACGTTCACCACGAAGGCATCATCAGGGGCGAATACACAGAAATCCGCGTCGGCGCCGATGTCGATTCGGCCCTTCCTGGTGATTCCGACCAGATCAGCCGGCCCTTTCGCCATCCAGTCAACCACATCGGACAATGCGAAGCCACGCTGCCGCGCCTGCGTCCAGATCGTGGACAAACCGAGTTGAAGTCCGGCAATACCACCCCAGGCAACACCGAAATCACCGACATCGAATCGTTTGAGTTCCGGCGTGCACGGCGAATGGTCGCTGACCACGCAGTCGATGATTCCCGCGCCGAGACCGGCCCAGAGCAACTCCCGGTTGGCCGCCGACCTGATCGGCGGACAACACTTGAACTCCGTTGCACCGTCCGGGATTTCCTCCGCACAGAAGGTCAGGTAGTGCGGGCAGGTTTCCACGGTCAGCGCGACCCCGCGCCGCCGCGCGTCGGCGATCATCGGCAACGCTTCGGCGCTGGACAGGTGCAGGATGTGCGCCCGCGCGCCGTAGCGTTCGGCAAGGGCGATGATGCTGGCGATGGCGATGTTCTCCGCTGCCGAGGGCCGGGAGGCGAGAAAGTCCGCGTACCGGCGGCCGTGTGCCGGTGGTGCGGTCGCGATGGTGTGCGCGTCCTCGGCATGCACGATCAGCAGCGCGTGGTGTTTCGCGATGGCCGCAACGGTGTCGGCAAGGGTGCGGTCGTCGAGATGGCCGAACTCCTCGACACCCGAATCCAGGAGAAAAGCCTTGAAACCGAACACACCCGCCTCGTGCAGTGCGGGCAGTTCGGCGAGGTTGCTGCCCACCGCTCCGCCCCAGAAACCCACGTCGACGTGGGCACGCGTGCGGGCGATCGCACGTTTGGTTTCAAGCGCGTCGACATCGGTGGTGGGCGGCACGCTGTTGAGCGGCATGTCCACGATGGTCGTGATGCCACCGGCCGCGGCCGCCCGCGTCGCGCTCTGGAAACCTTCCCATTCGGTACGGCCGGGTTCGTTGACGTGCACGTGGCTGTCGACGAGGCCGGGCAGCAGTACCTCATCGGCGGCGAGTTCGACGGTGACCTCGGCCGGCAGTTCGGCCTCGACCGACTCGACGGCCGCGATCCGGCCGGCCCGAATCCCGATGGCCGCCGGCCGCTCACCGGTGGGTGTGATGGCCCGTCGCGCACGGATGACGAGGTCGAACATCATTGCCCGGTCCTGTTCTCGTTCGTTGACTTGTTCTGACTCGATGGCCTGTTCTCGTTCGGTTTCTCGTTTGGTTTCTCGTTCGGTTTCTTGTTCGGTGGCAGCCAGTCGGTGGCGATCCTGGCCGAGATCTCGCGCACCAGTTGGGCGGCCCTGGCGATGCTGCGGGTCGGATCGGGTTCGAGATCGCTGAGCGAGTAGGCCGCCGCGATACCGGCCTCGGCCAGTCTCGCCTGCGACAACAAGCAGAGCCCAGCCACCGCGACCACCGGCGTGCCGGCTCGCCGGGCAGCGTCGGCAACCCCGGCCGGCGCCTTCCCGTGCAGGGTCTGTTCGTCGAGCGACCCTTCGCCGGTGATCACCAGCTCCGCGCCGGCAAGCGCCTCGGCGAAGCCGACGAGTTCCAACAGCAGATCGATCCCGGAACGGCGGGTCGCGCCGAGCCCGGCCAGCACCCCGAAACCGATCCCGCCGGCCGCTCCCGCCCCCGGCGCGTCAGCGACCTCACGCCTGGTCACCGTGGTGAGCACCTTCGCCCAGTGCGTCAGCCCCAGTTCAAGCTGCTCGACCTGCGCGGCGTCGGCCCCCTTCTGCGGACCGAAGATGGCTGCCGCCCCGGTCGGCCCGAGTAGCGGATTGTCGACATCACAGGCGAGCACGATCTCGACCCCGGCAACTCTCGGGTCCATTGTCGACAAATCGATGGTGGCGACATCCGCGAGCGCGCCGCCACCGTGTGCGAGCGGTGCGCCGTCGGCGTCGAGCACTCCGACGCCCAGCGCCTGGAGCAGGCCTGCGCCGCCGTCCGTGCTCGCGCTGCCGCCGACGCCGAGCACAATCGTGCGGCAACCCGCGTCCAGCGCCGCCCGAACAAGTTCGCCCGCGCCGAAACTGGTCGCGGTGAGCGGCGCGAGTCGGCCGCCCGGCAACCACACGAGCCCACAGGCCGCCGCGGTTTCCAGCACGGCGACACCATCGCGAACGGCGATGATCGCGGTCAATGGTTCATCGGTAGGACCATGCGCAGCGACCTCGATCCGCTCGAAGCCGGCAGCCAACGCGGCAGCCACCGTGCCATCTCCCCCGTCCGCGACCGGCACGACGCGCACCGGCCGGCCCGGCAGTGCGTCGTGAATGCCGAGCGTCACCGCGTCGGCGACCTCCTCGGCCGTCAGCGAACCCTTGAACTTGTCCGGTGCGACGAGCACGTGTCTGAAGACGATGTCGACCTCCCGATAATCGCGCCCAACCCCGGCCGCCGCATGCAGCGGCCGAGGGCGATACCCGTGCCAATAGCACCACAACCGCCGCCCGCCGGCACCCGTCACGCTCCGTCCGCGTCTCGGGTTGCCGCAACCGGAAAGAGGCCCGTGGCAGCCGCCTTGGCAGCTATCCGAAACCGCGTTAGCAGCTTTCCGAAATCACGGCAGTCGCTGTCCACAGCGCGGCCGGTAGTCCACAGATCCGCGCACCAACCTTGCCCCGCTGACCAGCGCCGATAGACTGGACCAGGGCCAGCCCCCCGGTGAGGGTGGGGGTTTGTCTGTGTACGGTTTGCGGGCTTGCGGGTTTGTGATGCCTTGCCGGACGGGTGGACGGTGGGCGATGTCGCGGCGGGTCCTTGGCCGCCGACCGATCATTGCCAGCCAGCTGGCGTCCTTGCCAGCCAACTGCGTTCTTGCCAGCCAGCTGGCGTCCTTGCCAGCCAGCTGCGTCCGGTGCCAGCCGACTGGCGTCCTTGGCGGCCGACTGACCCGATCCTTGCCGGCCAGCTGGCGTCCCTGCCAGCAGCCTGACCGGTCCTTGCCGGCCGACCGGCGGGACCTCGCTAGCCGACCGTGGCGTTGGCGTGGCCGGGGTCCGGGAGCGGCTCGAATTCGTTGATGGCATTGATCGCGGCGCCCATTGACGCGTTGGCCTCGCGGTCGACCATGATCTCCACGAGCACCGGGCGGCTGATCCGCTCGGCTTCCTTGCGGGCCCATTCGATGGCGGGCGCGATCTCACCGGGCTGGGTGATGCGGCGGCCCGCGCAGCCGTAGGCCTCCATGACCTTGACATTGTCGGTGCCGGCGTCGTCGTAGTGGATGTCGACCTGGTAGTTCATCTCGTACCCGGTCTCCGCCTGCCGGATCAGGCCGAGATACTCGTTGTTGATCATGATGATGACGAACGGCAGGTTGTACTGCGCGGCGACCGCAAGTTCCTCGACGAGGAACTGGAAGGAGTAGTCGCCGACGACCGCGACCACCTCCGCGTCCGGGCGGGCGGACTTGACACCGATGGCGGCCGGGATCTCCCAGCCGAGCGGGCCCGCCTGGCCGCAGACCTGGTAGTGCCGGGGCAGGAACGCGCGCTGGAACTGGCCGGACCAGATCTGGTAGAGGCCGATCGCGGTGACGAAGTACGCGTTCTCGCCGAAGCTGTCGTTGATCTCCTTGAACACCCGTGGCGCCTTGATCGGCACGGTGTCGAAGTCCTCCCGCCGACCCAACGTCAACTTGAGCTGCCGGAGCCGGTCGACCCAGGCCGCACGGGTGGTCACCGAGCGGGCCTTGGCCAGATCGAGCAGGGCGTCGAGGAAGGCCGAGGTGTCGGAGACGATGCCGAGGTCGGGGCCGAAGACCTTGCCGAGCTGGGTTGGCTCGATGTCGACGTGGATGAACTTGCGGTCCCCCCGATACACCGCGAGGTCGCCGGTGTGCCGGTCGCCGAAGCGGGCGCCGAGGGCGAGCACGAGGTCGGATTCGAGGAAGGCCGCGTTCGCCCAGCGCTGCGAGGTCTGGATGCCGGTGATGCCGGCGAACAGTTCGTGGTCCTCGCGGAAGGAGCCCTTACCCATCAGGGTGACCTGCACCGGAATGTCCAGGTATTCCGCGAGCAGGCGCAGTTTCTCGCTCGCCTCGCCCAACACCACCCCGCCGCCGGCCAGGATCAGCGGGCGTTGCGCGGCGAGCAGCAGGTCGAGGGCTCGTTGGACGCGCGGCAGATGCGGGGTGACGGTGGTGACCGGCAGCCGCTCGTCGATGGCGCTGTCCCATTCGATCTCCTGCTTCTGCACGTCGAGCGGGAGGTCGATCAGCACGGGGCCGGGCCGGCCGGAGCGGGCGATGCGGAAGGCCTCGCGGAAGATCCACGGCGCCTGCTCGGCCTTGTGCACCTGGACGGCCCACTTCGTCACCGGTTTGGCGATCTCCACGATGTCGACGGCCTGGAAGGCCTCCTCGTGCAGTTTGGTGGAGACCGCCTGGCCGGTGATGCACAGGATCGGCACCGAGTCGGCCTGCGCGGTGTACAGGCCGGTGATCATGTTGGTGCCGGCCGGGCCGGAGGTGCCGATCGCGACGCCGACGTTGCCGGTGGTGCGCGACCAGCCGTCGGCCATGTGCGTGGCACCCTCCTCGTGCCGCACGATCAGATGCCGGATCGCACTGTCCTGCATCGCGTGGTACAGCGGGAGAATCGCCGCACCGGGACAACCGAAGGCCACGTCGACGCCCTCGGACAACAGGATGTCGACGATGGCTCGCATGACGGGAACTCGAGGCATGACAGACGCCTTTCTGACACGATCAGGTGCACGGGTGTCGCGCTACCGGCCGGCCGACGCAATGGTGGCTAGCGGCCGGAGAGCGCTTCGATAACCTTCAACAGAGCCGAATGGTCGAGCGAGCCGAAGCCCATCGACCGCGCGGCCGCCATCAACTGGGCGATCTGCCCGGTGACCGGCAGGGCGACATCGGCCGACCGCGCCGCGGCGATCGCGATGCCCATGTCCTTGTGGTGCAAGTCGATTCGGAAACCGGGCTGGAACTGCCGGGCCAGCATCGAATCCCGCTTCAGGTCCAGGATGCGACTGGCCGCCAGCCCACCGGCCAACACGTCCAGCCCCGCCTTCGCGTCGACGCCGGAGGCCTCCAGCAGCACGATCGCCTCGCTGACCAGGGCATAGATCCCGCCGACGACGAGCTGGTTGGCGGCCTTCACCACCTGACCGGCGCCGTACGGGCCGACGTGCGCGATGGTCTTGCCGAGGGTGTCGAGCAGCGGCCGCGCGGCAGCGAAGTCCTCGGCCGTCCCACCGACCATAATGGACAGTGTGGCCTGCTTCGCGCCGGCCTCGCCACCGGAGACGGGTGCGTCGAGGACGCGGATACCGCGCTCGGCACCGGCTTCGGCGATGGTGATCGCACTTTCCGGCCGGATGGTACTCATGTCGATCAGCAGCGATCCGGGCGCAAGCGCCGCCAGCACGCCCTTGTCCCCGAGCACGACCGCTTCCACCTCGGGATGGTTGGGCAGCATGGTGATCACCACATCGGCGTCGGCGACCGCGTCGGCCACATCGGCCGCGGCGCGACCGCCTGCCTCGGTGAGGCGCTGCGCCCAACCAGGGCCGAGCGAGAAACCGGAAACCTGGTGACCGGCGGCGATGAGGTGTTCGGCCATCGGGCCGCCCATGATGCCGAGACCGATGAATCCGACGGTTGTCATGTCCTTCTCCTCAAACTCGTTGGCCGATGTCCACATCGGACCAACCGGGAAGCCCGATCAGGGCCGGATGGATCAGCGCCGCGCCCTTGCCCGCGCCGGCAGCCAGCTGAAACTCTCCGCGCTGGCCACCGTCGGCTTGTACTCGGCGGCGACGTAGCCGGAGTAGCCGTTGGCGACGAGCTGACCGAGCCAGCCGTCGAGGTCGAGACCGCCGCTGCCGGGTTCGCCCCGGCCGGGCGCGTCGGCGATCTGCACGTGCGCGATCCGCGCGGTGTGCTCGGCGATCACCTTGGACACGTCATCACCGTTGACCGCGAGGTGGTAGAGGTCGGCGAGCAGACCGAGGTTGTCGACATCGGCGCCCTCGCCTACCCGGTCCAGTACGGCGAGGACGTCGGCCGCGGTGCGCAGCGGGTAGCTCGGGATACCGCTGACCGGTTCCAGCAGCACGGTCGCGTCGATCTCGGCGACGGCGTTGGCCGCGTAGCGGAGGCTGTCGATCGCGACGGCATCCTGTTCCTCGGCGGAAGCGACTTCCTCGGCGGAGGCGGCGGAAGCGGTCGCGGCGGAGGCGGCTTTTTCGGCGGAAGCGGTCGAGGTGGCGGCACCGTCGATGCGGTTGCCGTACAGCGCGTTGAACGCCCGGCAGCCGAGCCTGCGGCCGATGTCCACCGCGAGGTCGACACCGGCCTTGAACTCGTCGACGCGCTGGGGCAGCGAGACAAGGCCGCGCTCTCCCGCTGCCAGGTCACCGGCGAAGAAGTTGAGGCCGACGAGTTGGACCCCGGCGTCGGAGACGGCCGCGACGAAGGCGTCGACCTCGGCCCGACTCGGTGCCGCTTCAGGGAACGGCCACCAGAACTCGACCGCGTCGAAGCCGGCCGCCTTGGCCGCGGCCGGGCGGGCGAGCAGGTCCAGCTCGGTGAACAGGATGGACAGGTTCACCGCGTAGCGGAGGTGATGGCCGTGCACGATCGCTCCTCTGCATCCGGTTGATCATCAATTAATTTCGTATCGTGGAATTATTTTTCCGTATGTCGATAGAGTAACCCTCGGTACGGGTGGCGGTCAATGACGCCATCGATAACCGGCTGTGGTGTTGACACCCGCCTCGGGCCACTCGTACGGTCGCCAAACGGAAAGAAACTTCCGCGATGTAGAAGAGAATCGAGCCGGTAGGGCAGGCGGGTGACGGAAGACGTGTCAGCGAACCAGGACGCGCCGGCGATCCAGCGGTACAACACCAGGCGGGCCGAGGGGCTCTACCCGGAGCTGTTGCGCTGTGTCGCGGTACCGCGCTGGGCGCGCGCTCTTGTCGACGGGCGGCCCTACGGCGGTGTCACGGAGTTGACCGCACACGCGGCCGAGCTGACCGAGGGGTTGACCGAGGCCGAGGTGTTGCTCGCGCTGGCCGACCACCCGAAGATCGGGCAGCGGGTGAACGCCGGCTGGTCGCGTACCGAACAGTCCGGAGTGGACGATCGGGACGCGCGACTCGCCGAGGCCCTGCACGCCGGAAATGTGGCCTACGAGCAGCGGTTCGGGCATATTTATCTGGTCTGCGCGACCGGAAGGAGTGGCGCGGAGCTGCTCGCCGATCTCACCGCGAGGCTGGCCAACGAGCCAGCGGCGGAAATCGCGGTGGTCCGCACCGAACTCGGCAAGATCGCCGGACTACGGCTGGCCCGCGTACTGGCCGGGCCCGAACCCGAGCAGCCGGAAAGCACGGAGAGGCAGGCGTGACGAGCACGATCAGCACCCATGTTCTGGACACCGCGCTCGGCAGGCCAGCGGCGGGGGTCGCGGTCGCGCTCGAAGCGCAGGGCGCGGCCGGTTGGGCCGGCATCGACAGCGCGAGCACCGATGCCGACGGGCGGGTCAGCGAGATCGGGCCGGCACAGGCTGCCGCCGGCAACTATCGGCTGACCTTCGACACCGGCGGCTACTTCGGCGCCGACGGCCGGGAGTGCTTCTTCCCGGAAGTCACCGTGACCTTCACCATCACCGATCCCATCAGTCACTACCACGTCCCGATTCTGTTGTCCCCCTTTTCCGTGTCCACCTATCGAGGAAGCTGATCCGCGATGGCCATCACGCTCGGCGCCAACCAGTACGGCAAGGCGGAGACCCGGCTCGTCACCGTTCGCCGCGACGGTGAAACCCACCATCTCACCGATCTCAACGTCAGTATCTCGCTGCGCGGCGACCTCGCCGCCTCGCACCTGACCGGTGACAACCAGCACGTCGTACCGACCGACACCCAGAAGAACACCGTTTTCGCCTTCGCCAAACAGGCCCCGGTCGGCGAGATCGAGGATTTCGCACTGCGCCTCGGCCGGCATTTCGTCGACTCCTTCGACTACATCACCGGGGCGCGGGTGCTGATCGACTCCTACGGCTGGGACCGGATTCCGGTCGACGGGCAGCCGCATCCGCACTCGTTCTTCCGCAGCTCCGACGAGAAACGGACCACCGCGGTCACGGTGCAGGACGATCAGGCCTGGGTGGTGTCCGGGCTGCGCGATCTGATCGTGCTGAAGTCCACCGGTTCGGAGTTCCACGGCTACCCCAAGGACGCGTACACGACGCTACCGGAAACCTCCGACCGCGTGCTGGCGACCGCGGTCACCGCGCGCTGGCGGTTCAGCCATCTCGATGTCGACTGGGCCAAGAGCTTCCCCTCGGTGCGCGCCACCCTGCTGCAAGCGTTTGCGAGCACACACAGCCTCGCCCTGCAGCAGACCCTGTACGCGATGGGCGAGACGGTGCTGCAGGCCCATCCGGACATCGCCGAAGTGCGGTTGTCGCTGCCGAACAAGCACCATTTCGTCGTCGACCTGACACCGTTCGGCCTGGACAACGACAACGAGGTGTTCTTCGCGGCGGACCGGCCCTACGGGTTGATCGAGGGCAGTGTGCTGCGCGACGACGCACCCGACGAGGGGCTGGCCTGGCACACCCTCGCCACGTTCTGACCGCGCCGAAGCCTCCCGGCCGGCCGGCGTCGACGGTGCCGGAAACCCGGCCGTTGCCTGGAGACAACCTGGTGCACTCGGCTACCGTCCACAATGCGGTGATCCGCGCCCACCGGACCCTGGAGTCGTAGCTGATGGCCACATCCGTGTTGCCCGAAGGAGAAAGCGCCGCTGACAAGGGCGGGGCCGGCGTGCATCCGGTGGACGCGCGGGTCCCGCCCGGGCGGCTGGGGTTACTCGGTCTGCAACATGTGCTGGTGATGTACACCGGCTGCGTCACCGTGCCACTGGTGTTCGGTGCCGCGGCCGGGTTGTCGACGAGCACCGTCGGGCTGCTGATCGACGCGGATCTGCTGATCGCCGGACTGGTCACGATCATCCAGTCGCTGGGCATCGGCAGGCTGCTGGGCATCCGGCTGCCGGTGGTCGCCGGAGCCACCTTCACCGCGGTGACCCCGATGGTGCTCATCGCCAAGCAGTACGGACTGCCAGCGGTGTACGGCTCGATGCTGGCGGCCGGGATCTTCGGCCTGCTGGTCGCCGTCCCGTTCGCCAGGGCGATCCGGTTCTTTCCGCCGTTGGTCAGCGGGGTGGTGATCGTGGTGGTCGGCCTGTCGCTGGTCGGCGTGGCGGCCGGGTTGATCGCCGGGCAGGACCCGACCGCCAAGGACTACGCCGCGCCGCGAAATCTGGCTCTCGCGGCCGGGATCGTCGTGTTGATCATCCTGGTCAACCGGTTCAACCGAGGGTTTCTCGCCCAGATCGCGGTGCTGATCGGTCTGGTCATCGGCACCGTGGTCGCGGTTCCGTTGGGGCTGACCGACTTCTCCTCGGTAGGCGCGGCGCACGTGTTCGGCATCAGCGGGCCGTTCCGGTTCGGCGCGCCGCGGTTCCCGATCGCCGCGGTGATCTCGATGTGCGTCGTGATGCTGGTCACCTTCACCGAATCGACGGCGGACATGCTCGCGGTCGGCGAGATGACCGGGCGGAAGCTGTCCACTTCGGACATCGCACGCGGCCTTGCCGGCGACGGCCTGTCCAGCGCGCTCGGTGGCGTGATGAACGCGTTCATGGACACCGTGTTCGCACAGAACGTCGGCCTTGTCGGAATGACCAGGGTGCGCAGCCGCTACGTCACCGCGACGGCAGGCGGATTCCTGGTGATCCTCGGGCTGATCCCGAAGCTGGGCGCGGTGGTCGCCGCACTGCCGACGGCCGTGATCGGCGCGGCCGGACTGGTGATGTTCGCGACCGTCACCACGGTCGGCATCAACACGCTGCGCAGAGTCGAGTTCACCGGCACCAACAACCTGCTGATCGTGGCCATCGCGATCGGCGTCGGCATGCTGCCGGTGGTCGCGCCGAACATCTACGAGCACCTGCCGACCTGGGCGCAGATCATCGCGGGCAGCGCGATCACCAGCGCGACGCTGATCGCGTTCGGACTGAACCTGCTGTTCAACCACACCGGCCGGGGCGCCAGGAAGGCCGGCACCACCAGCGCCGACTCGACCGAGACCGACACGACCGAGACCGGAGAGACGCCGACTCGGGACGGCAATCCATCGACCGGTTGATCCAGTGATGGCGACTCGGACGATGGAAACGATCATGGAGTCCGCCAACCTGGACCGGTGATCGATCCCAGCCTCACCGTCGCCACCGCGAACACCGTCTTCATCCTCGGCGTTCTCGCGATCGTGCTGGCCAGGCAGTTCACCACACGGCCGGTGCGCTCAGCGGTGTACCTGTGGATCGGACTGCTCCTGCTGCGCGGACTGCTCCCGCCAGGACCCGCCCAGCCCACCGCGATCGGGATCATCTTCCTCGTCACGGGCCTGGTCGCCTCGGCCGCGCTCGGCTGGTGGCGCGGGGCGACGGTGCCGATGTGGCGCGACGCGACCGGCCGACTGGTGCGCAGGGGCAACGGGGTCACGCTGGCACTGTGGGGCTTGACCGTCCTCGTCCGGCTGGTGATCACGCTGGCCGAATACCTCATCGACCATGCCCCGTTCAACGGTAACGCGCTGTGGCTGGGTGTCGGTATCACCCTCGCCGCACAGCAGGCGGCCATGGTGTTGCGGGCGCGCCGCGTCCCGGTTCACGAGGTGGACGCACCCGACGCACCCGTCAAGGCCGCGACCATCCGGCCGACCGGGGCAGGCTGGGTATCGTCGGACGAGGCGGAAGTCCGATGAGGAGCCACGTTGAACGCGACGCCCAGCTTGTCGATGCGACCGGAGTCGCTCTGGCCACTGCTGCTGGCCGTCATCGTCGCCGTGCCAACGGCCATCACCGTCCTGGACGATTCGCACACCGCGGGCGAACGCTGGACCGTGGCGGGACTGGCCGTCGGCCTCCTGGTCTGGCACTGGCTGTTCATCGTCAGACCCCGGCGCAAGCTCGGCCGCTGGGCGATGATCGGCTACTGGGTGGGCGCGACGGTGTTCGCCACGGTGCTCGCCGGCTACGGCCCCAGCTTCGTGATCCTGCTCTACGGCTTCTGCCCGCTCGCGTTCGTCACCCTCAACTGGTGGGGGATGGTGCCGATCGTGACGCTGAGCGGACTGGTCACCTGGCGGGTCGGGCTGTGGTCGAACAGCTACGGCTGGGTGAGCCTGCTCGCGACGGCCAGTGTCGCACTGGTGATCGCGATGATCATGCGTGCTACCGAGCGACAGAGTGAACAGCGGCAGGCAGCGCTGGAAGCGCTCGCGGCCACCCGCGCCGAGCTTGCCGAAACCGCCCACCGCGCCGGCATGCTGGAAGAACGCCAACGACTGTCACGAGAACTACACGACACCGTCGCACAGGGCTTCACCAGCATCGTCACCCACCTGGAAGCGGCCGACCAGGCCATGGCCGAGGACGTCGCGGTCACCCACAAGCATCTCGACATCGCGCGCGGCACCGCCCGCGACAGCCTCGGCGAACTACGCCGCACCGTGCACGCCCTGCGCCCCGACCTGCTCGAAGGCGCCACCCTCGCCCAAGCCCTACGACGCACCGCACAACGCTGGAGCACCGAAAACAGCACACCGGCGCAGGTACGCGTGACCGGCGATCCCGTCGGGCTACACCCGGACACCGAGATGGCACTGCTGCGAACCGCACAAGAGGCCCTGACCAACATCGCCCGACACGCACGAGCGAGCCGAGTCGTGGTCACCCTGTCCTACCTCGGCGACGCGGTCACCCTGGACATCGACGACAACGGCACCGGCTTCGACCCAGCCGCCGTACATGCCGACGGGCTGGGACTGATCGGGATGCGCGAACGGATCACCGCCATCGGCGGCGGGCTGGACATCGAGACCGTGCCGGGCGAGGGCACCACCATCGCCGCCTCGGTGCCAGCATGAGCGGCGAACACCCGTTCCCGGTGAAGCTGCCGTTCAACCGCGCTGGCCGTGACGCAACCGAGGCGGAGTGGACGCGGGCTCTGGATGGCAATCCATCGACCGGTTGATCCGGTGATGGCGACTCGGACGATGGAAACGGTCCCGGAGTCCGCGAACCTGAGTCGGTGCCGATCCCCAGTCTCGCCGTCGCCGCCGCGAACACCGCCCGCGCCGTGGGGGTCGGCCGTCCTGGTCCGGCTCCTGATCGCGGTGGCCGAACGTCTCGTCGACCGCAGGTCCGTTCCACGACAACGTACTGCGACCGGGGGTCGCCACACCGTCGCCGCGCGAGAGGCGACGGTGTGGCGCAGGTCCGAGGTGCCGGTTCGCGAGGCGGACGCGCCCGTCGAGGCGGCGACCACCGGATCGCGCTGGGTATGGTCGGGAGGCGCGAGAGTCCGTTGGGGAATCGAGTTGAACGCGATGCCGAGCTTGTCGAGGCGACCGGAGACGGTCTGGCAGTTTCTGCTGGCCGGTGTCGTCGGCGTGCCAACGGTCATCGCGGTGCTGGACGGTTTCCACACCGCGGGCCAGCGGTGGACCGTCGTCGGCCTGGCACTTGGCCTCCTGGCCTGGCACTCGCTGTTCTTCATCCGGCCCTGGCGCCGGATCGGTCGCTGGGCGCTGATCGGCTACTGGGTGGGCGTTACGGCGTTCGTCACGGTGCTCGCCGGGTACAACTCCAGCTTCGTGATCATCCTCTACGGCATCTGCCCACTCGCGTTCGTCACCCTCAGCTGGTGGGGGATGGTGCCGATCCTGGCGCTGAGAACGCTGGTCACCTGGCGGATCGGGACGTGGTCGAACAGCTACGGCTGGATCAGCCTTGTCGCGACGGCCAGTATCGCCCTTGTCGTCGCGGTGGTCGTGCGTGCTACCGAACGACAGAGTGAAAAACGGCAGGCAGCCTTGGAAGCGCTCGCGGCCACCCGCGCCGAGCTTGCCGAAACCTCCCACCGCGCCGGCATGCTGGAAGAACGCCAACGACTGTCACGAGAACTGCACGACACCGTCGCACAGGGCTTCACCAGCATCGTCACCCACCTCGAAGCGGCCGAGCAGGCCATGCCCGAGGATGCCGCGATCCCGCACCGGCATCTGGACATCGCCCGTCGCACCGCCCGCGACAGCCTTGGCGAACTACGCCGCACCGTGCACGCCCTGCGCCCCGACCTGCTCGAAGGCGCCACCCTCGCCCAAGCTTTGCGGCGCACCGCACAACGCTGGAGCACCGAGAACACCACGCCGGCGCAGGTACGCGTGACCGGTGATCCCGTCGAGTTGCACCCGGACACGGAGATGGCATTGCTGCGAACCGCACAGGAGGCCCTGACCAACATCGCCCGACACGCACGAGCGAGCCGAGTCGTGGTCACCCTGTCCTACCTCGGCGACGCGGTCACCCTGGACATCGACGACGACGGCACCGGCTTCCTCCCGGCAGCTGTGCGCTCCGACGGGCTGGGGCTGATCGGGATGCGCGAACGGATCACCGCCATCGGCGGCCAACTGGACATCGAAACCACGCCGGGCGAGGGCACCACCATCGCGGCCTCGGTGCCGGCATGACCGAGCAACGCGCCATCGACGAGGCGGACGTGACCATTGCGATCATGGTGGTCGACGACCATCCCGTGGTCCGCGACGGCCTGCGCGCCATGCTCGACGGCCAGCCCGACCTGCGGGTGGTCGCCGAGGCCGCGAACGGTCGCGAGGCGCTGGCGCTGGTTCGCAAGCACTCCCCCGATGTGGTGTTGATGGACCTGCGGATGCCGGAACTCGACGGTCCGGACGCGATCGCGGCGATCACCAAGGCCCACCCCGACGTGCATGTGCTGGTGCTCACCACCTACGACGAGGATCACGACATCCTCCAGGCCGTCGCGGCGGGCGCGGTGGGCTACCTGCTGAAGGACACCCCGCGCGAGGAGCTGTTCCGGGCGGTGCGCACCGCGGCCCGCGGCGAGTCGGTGCTGACCCCCGCTGTCACCGCGCGACTGCTCGGCCAGATGCGTTCACCGGTCACCGAGGTCCCGTCCGACCGTGAGCTGGAAGTGCTGGCCCTGGTCGCGAAGGGACTGACGAACCGGGCGATCGGCCGGACGCTGGCGATCTCCGAGGCGACCGTGAAGACCCACCTCGTGCACCTGTTCGGCAAGCTGGGCGTCGACGACCGGACCGCGGCCGTGACGACCGCGATCGAGCGCGGGCTGTTGGGGCTCAAGCGACCAGAGCCACGGTAGCCATCCGAGCCGGGGGGCCGGGCCGGGGTGGCCGAACGGACGGACTTCCGTTCGGCCACCCCGGTTTTCCTCCGCTCAGGGGTTCAGGCGGTGCAGGTCGCGCGGGAACAGCGTGGCCTGGCGGATGTTGGCGAGGCCGAGCAGTCGGGCCGTCCACCGCTGTAGGCCGAGCGCGAAACCGCCGTGCGGCGGCATCCCGTGCGCGAAGACCCGCAGATAGTCCTGATAGGACTCGGCGTCGGCGCCGAGTGCGGACAGCGCGGTCAGGTAGTCGGCATGCCGGTGCAGCCGCTGGCCTCCCGTCACCAGTTCCAGGCCCCGGAACAGCAGGTCGAAACTGTTGGAGTAGGCGGGGCGGCCCGGTTCGGGCTGGGTGTAGAAGGGCCGCTTCGCCATCGGATAACCGGTGACGAACAGGAATTCCGAGCCGTGCGTGCGGTGGGCCCAGTCCGAGAGCCAGCGCTCGTGTGCCGGCGCGAGGTCGGGCTCGCCGCGCGGGTCGGTCTCGGTGTGTTCGGCGAGCAGCTCCTGTGCGTCGGCGAAGTGGATCGCCGGGATCTCCTCGGGCACCACGGGAAGGGCCGCTGCGAGCAGCCGCACCGCGGCGCAGGCCCGGTCACCGACCGAGGCGACCATGCCGGCGATCACCTCGCGCAGCAACGCCATCACCTCGCGGTGGTCGGTGATGAAGCCGAACTCGGCGTCGAGGCTGGTGTACTCGGCCAGGTGCCGGGTGGTGTCGTGCGGTTCGGCGCGGAACACCGGCCCCACCTCGTAAACCCGTTCGAACACGCCGACCAGCGCCTGTTTGAAGAACTGCGGCGACTGGGCGAGATAGGCGCGCCGGCCGAAGTAGTCGATGCCGAAGACGTTCGCCCCCGACTCGGTCGCCGAGCCCACGATCTTCGGTGTGTGCACCTCGGTGAAACCGAGCCGGTCCAGGGCGGCGCGGTAGCCGGCGACGCTGGCCGCGCTGATCTCGAACACGGCCCGCGACCGAGGATGCCGCAGCGCGACGGGCGCGTTGTCCAGGATCACCGGCAGGGTCGCGGACAGAGTCGGGCGGTAGAGGTCGAAAGGCGGCGGGCTCGCCGGTTCCGACAGCGGGGACAGCACCGGCTCGGTGAGTTCGGCACCGCCCGGTGCCTGCGGGTTCGCCGTCACCACCCCGGTGACCTCGACGACGGTCTCCGCACCGAGTTCGACGGCGGCGTGGCCTGCCGACACGACCTGGGCAAGGCCGGAGCGGTCCCGAACGATGACGAACGTGACGGATTTCAGTTCCCGCCGACGGTGTATCCAGCCGGCGATGCGGACTTCTTCGCCGACGTGCGCTGGCAGGTCGGCGGCTAGAACACGAGAGATCATCACAGTCTCCTTGAGAGATATGCATGACCCCTTGGGAGTGCGGGCGAGAAGGGAACTCGCGGTGCCACCGCACTTTCACCGCTCCCGGCACCGTTGCCGAGCGCGGCCTCGTGGCGGCCCGGTCACGGGGGCCAGCCGGCGGGGCATTGAGCGGACCGCTGCCCGCGGCCGCTGTTCCTCCCCGCGCTCGGGAGGGTCTTCACCGTGGGGCGCGAGGCCACCTTCCCAGCTACCGGCGGCTCTCTCCGGCTCGCGTGTTCCCCGGCTACTCGTCTCCGTCAACGCGTTGGCGAGCAGCATAAGGACTCCCGCGCCGCCGCGCCCGCTATTTTCGCCTGCCGCCACTTCCCGGCCGCTATTTTCGCGCGCTATTTCCCGGCTGGTTCCCGCGCTATTTTCCCGGCTCGACCAACTCGGCGAGCGTGGCTGGTGAGAGGCCGGGCAGTTCGGCCGGGTCGAGCGCGCCGCAGCGCAGGGCCCGCAGCGGAAGGCGGCCAGCGTCCGCGCGGCGCGGTGCCAGTCGGCCAGGATCCGCGCGGCGCGCAGCGCGTCGGCGTCCTCGGTGTCGTCGCCGGGGGTGCCGTAGCCGTCCTCGAAGTCGAACCGGAGGTCCTCCACCGGCTGGGTGGCGAGCTTGCGCAGCAGCAGTTCGTGCACGGGTTCGGCGAGTTGCGCCGGTAGGCCGGCCAGTTCGGCGAGGTCGGCCGGGGTGGCGGCGTGCGCCGTGAGGGCCTCAGTCGCCGAGGAACCCCAGTGTCGCAGCAGATCGGGGCGAGCCGCGCCTGCCGGGACGTAGCAGGTGTGCACCGGCTGGTTGGCCAGCCGGTCACCGGGGTAGCGGCGGGCCCGCTCCTCATCCACTTCGGACAGTGCGGTGCCGAAGGCGTCCGCGACGCCGCTCGGCAAGGACCGCCTCGGCATTGGTCAGTCGATCAGTTCGTAGGCGGGCAGGGTGAGGAAGTCGACGAACTGATCGTTCAGCGCGACCGATTCGAACAGCTCGCAGGCCTCGTCCAGCCGGTCGGGGATCTCCTCGGCGAGGGCGACCTTGGTCTGCGCCAGCACATCGCGGACCAGGTCGACGGTGACCACCTGGCCGTCGTCGAGCACAACGCCGTTGTGCACCCATTGCCACAGCTGGGACCGGGAGATCTCGGCGGTCGCCGCGTCCTCCATCAGGTTGTGGATGGCCGCGGCGCCGTTGCCGCCCAGCCAGGACGCGAGATAGCGGACACCGACGTCGACCGCACCGCGCAAGCCGGCCTCGGTCGCCTCACCAGGGGTACCGGCCACGTCGAGCAGCTGATCGGCGGTCACCGCGACCTCGGTACGCAGCCGGTCGAGCTGGTTGGGGCGCTCGCCGAGCACCGCGTCGAACTCCTCGCGGCAGACCTCGACGAGGCCGGGGTGCGCCACCCAGGAGCCGTCGAAGCCGTCGGTGGCCTCGCGCCGCTTGTCCGCGTGCACCTTGGCCAGTGCCTGTTCGGTGACCTCGGGATCGCGCCGGTTCGGGATGAACGCGGCCATCCCGCCCATCGCGAACGCGCCACGCTGGTGGCAGGTGCTGACCAGCAGTTCGGTGTAGGCCCGCATGAACGGCGCGGTCATCCCGACCGAGTTGCGGTCGGGCAGCACGAAGGAGGGCCCGGCGTCCCGGAAGTTCTTGATCACACTGAACAGGTAGTCCCAGCGGCCCGCATTGAGGCCCGCGATGTGCTCCCGCAGCTCGTAGAGGATCTCCTGCATCTCGAACGCGGCCGTGATGGTCTCGATCAGCACCGTGGCCCTGATGCTGCCGACCGGGATGTCCAGGGCCTGCTGGGCGGCGGTGAACACGTCGTTCCACAGCCGCGCCTCAAGATGACTTTCCATCTTGGGCAGGTAGAAGTAGGGCCCGCTGCCCCGGCCCAGCAGTTCGGCGGCGTTGTGGAAGAAGTACAGGCCGAAGTCGACCAGGGCGCCGACCATCGGTTCGCCGTCCACCAGCAGGTGCCGTTCGTTGAGGTGCCAGCCTCGGGGCCGGGGCATCAGCACGGCGGGCCTGCCGCCCGGTGTCAGGGCGTAGTGCTTGCCCTCCGGTGAGGTGAACTCGATCCGGCCGCGCACCGCGTCGTAGAGGTTGACCTGGCCGGACACCACGTTGTGCCAGTGCGGGGTGTTCGCGTCCTCGAAATCGGCCAGCCACACGTTCGCGCCCGAGTTCAGCGCGTTGATGGCCATCTTCCGCTCGGTCGGCCCGGTGATCTCCACCCGCCGGTCGGTCAGGTCGGCCGGTGCGGGGGCGACCTGCCAGTCGGCATCGCGGATCGCCCTGGTCTCGGGCAGGAAGTCCAGCCTGCCGGTCGAGGAGATCTGCTCGCGGCGAATGGCGCGCCGGGCGAGCAGCTCGTTGCGCCGCGCCGCGAACCGCCGGTGCAGGTCGGCGAGGAACTCGATGGCCGCCGGGGTGAGGATCTCCTCGCCCCGCTCGATGAGTTTGCCGTGCACCGTGACCTGAGACATGTCCATCGACTCCGCTCGTCCCTCACCGGTGCCGCACTGATGACGCCGCCACGACTATCCGGTACTTTTCCTTATCGTGGAGGTTAACTTCCAAAATCTGCCGTGGGCAAGCCGGCCCTCAGGAACCGGGGTGCCCCGATGAACGTGCCGAAGACCCCACCGCCGGGCCGCGCGGCAGGCAGCGGCGTGCAGTCCGTCGAGCGCACCTTCGAGCTGCTGGAACTGCTCGCCGATGCCGGTGGCGAGGTCGCGCTCTCCCAGCTCGCGGAGTCCTCCGGGCTGCCGCTGCCGACCATCCACCGGATCATGCGCACCCTGCTGACCGGCGGATACGTTCGCCAACAGCCCTCCCGCCGCTACAGCCTCGGGCCGAAACTGATCCGGCTCGGGGAGACCGCGGGACGCTCGCTCGGGGCCTGGGCGCGTCCCTACCTGGCCGGCATCACCGAGGCCGTCGGCGAGACCTCGAACATGGCGATCCTGGACGGCGACAAGGTCGTCTACGTCGCCCAGGTGCCCTCCCCGCACGCCATGCGGATGTTCACCGAGGTCGGCCGGCAGGTCGACGTGCACTGCACGGCGGTCGGCAAGGCGATGCTCGCGGACTGGCCGGTCGACGCGGTCGACGCGCTGCTGTCCCGATCCGGGATGGCGCCCAAGACCGAGCGCACCATCACCGACCTGCCCACCTTCCGCACCGAACTCGCCTCGATCCGTGAGCAGGGCTACGCGGTCGACGACGGTGAGCAGGAACTGGGCGTGCACTGCATCGCGGTCGCGGTGCCGCGTTCGTCCGCGGCGATCTCCATCTCCGGCCCGCAGACCAGGATGTCGCTGATCGCCCTCGACGAAGTCGTTCCGCTGCTGCGCACCGCGGCCGCGACGCTGGCCGGCGAACTCGCCGGCCAGCACGACTGACCCTCGGCTCAAGCGACCGGGCCGACCAACCGGGGCTTCGGCTCAGCGACGCACCTCGTCGAGGCGGACCGGACGGTGCTCGCGGTGGGACAACTCACAGGCCTCGGCAACGTAGAAGGCTTCCAGCGCGTCCGCGACCGTGCACGGACTGCCGATCTCGCCGGCGATCACCCTGGTGAAGGCCTGCAACTCGGCTTCGTAGGCGGCACGGAAGCGTTCGATGAAGGTCGGATGCGCTGGACCGGTCGGCCAGGAGATGCCGGCCTCCGCCGAGCGCAGCGGCAGCTGCTGGTCGAGGCCGACGGAGATGCTCTCCGCCGAACCGAGCAGCTCCATCCGTACGTCGTAACCTGCCGCGTTGTATCGGGTCCCGGAGACCAGCGCGAGGGTGTCGTCGTCCAGGGTCAGCACCGAGCCCATGCTGTCGACGTCGCCGGCCTCGCGGAAGAAGGCCGCGCCCCGGTTGGTGCCCACCGCGTACACCTCGACGATCTCGCGGCCGGTGACCCAGCGGATGATGTCGAAGTCGTGCACGCTGCAGTCCCGGAAGAACCCGCCGGAGGTGGCGATGTACTCGGCGGGCGGCGGGGCAGGGTCGAAGGTGTTGGCCCTGATCGTGTGCAGCCAGCCGAGGCTGCCCTCGGCCAGTTGGCTCCTCGCCGCCGTGTAACCGGCGTCGAAGCGGCGCTGGAAACCGATCTGCACCGGCGAGCCGCCGATGGAGTTCAGCACGGCGAGGGTGCCGTCGATGTCGGGCGCGACCGGTTTCTCGCAGAACACCGGGATGCCGGCCGCGACTCCCCTGCCGATCAGCTCGGGATGCGCGCCGGTCGCCGCCGCGACCACCACTCCGTCGAGGTCCGCCGCGAACAGCTCGTCGATGCTCGACGCGAACTCGACGCCGAGCTTGTTCGCGGCCTGCTGGGCCCTGGCCGCGTCGATGTCGGCGATGACAACGGAATCCACCGCGTCCAGTCGATGCAGCGTGTCGGCGTGAAAGGCCCCGATCCGTCCGGTGCCGGCCAGTCCAATCCGCATGTCCTCATCCTTCACACGTCGCTGTGGGTTGGGGTTCGTGGGAGATTTCCCGCGAGGCTCAGTTGCTGCCGAGTACGAACTCGAAGGAGTACAACGAAGCCCGGTAGATGTGGTCGCCGTACTCGACCGCGCGGCCGGTCTCGTCGTAGGCGGTCCGCGACATGGTCAGCAGCGAGGCACCCCGTGACTCCTTGAGCATCCGGGCCTCGGCCGCGGTCGCGCTGCGCGCCCCGATCACCTGGGAGGCAAGGTGTAGCCGGATACCGGTCGCGCGCATCAGTTGGTAGAGCCCGGTTTGCCGCAGGCTCTCCGCCGTCACCGAGACCAGCCCGGCCGGCAGGTAGTTGCGCAGCAGCGCGAGCGGTTCGCCGTCGGCGTAGCGCAGCCGCTCCAACCGCAGCACCTGCTCCCCTTCGGGGATACCGAGCTGATGCGCGACGGTATCGGTGGCCGGCGCGGTGTCCAGCTGCAAGATCTCCGTCTGCGGATCGCGCCCTTCTCCGGCCAGGTCCTCATACAGGCTGGTCAGCTGGATGCCCCTGCGCACGGCACGGTGCACGACCTGGGTGCCGACGCCGCGCTTGCGCACCAGCAGGCCGCGATCGACGAGGTACTGGATGGCCCTGCGCATGGTCGGCCGGGAAAGGCCGAGACTCTCGGCGAGGGCGATCTCGTTGTCCAGCCGCGCTCCCGCGGCCAGCTCACCCGATTCGATCGCCTGCTCCAGTACCTGCGCGACCTGGTAGTAGAGCGGAACGGGACTGTTGCGGTCGATCGGGATGGACGCCGGCGAGAACGCCATCACGGCCCCCTTCCACGCCTGAGGACGAGCACGACCGGCTCATCGCCTCGATCCGCACCGTACCGCAGGATCAAGGTCAACAGAACAAGCGAATGACAGTATGTCAGGACAAACTGTTGACATCGGATGGACCGGTTCGTATAACTGAGCCAACGTATCCGGCGTCAACCACGTCACGGCGGTAGCGTGGGTCCGCCGGCGACTGCTGGCCGTGACGAGACCGTTGCGCACCAACTGAATCAGCCCGAATCGACGCCCGAGGCGCCACTGGAGGTTCTGCCGCGATGTCGCTCGATCGTCTTGCCGGTGCACCGATTTCCTGGGGCGTGTGCGAGGTCCCCGGCTGGGGACATCAGATGGCCCCGGAGCGGGTACTCGCCGAGATGGCGTCGGCCGGGCTGGTGGCCACCGAGTTCGGGCCGGAGGGTTTCCTGCCGGAGGCGCCCCAGGACAAGGTCGCCCTGCTGGCCTCCCACGGCCTCGTCGCGGTCGGCGGATTCGTGCCGGTGGTGCTGCACGATCCGACCCGCGACGTGCTGGCCGCGATCACCCCGATGCTCTCCGCCTTCGGCACCGCGGGCGCGGACACCCTGGTCCTGGCCGCCGACACCGGCCGCACCGGTTACGACGAGCGGGTGGTGCTCGACGAGGCGCAGTGGCAGACGCTGCTGGCCAACCTGGACCGGATCTCCGAGGCCGCCGCCGAGCACGGCATCCTCGCCACGCTGCACCCGCATGTCGGCACCATCATCGAGCGGGAGCCGGAGGTGGCCAGGGTGCTGGACTCCTCGGCGATCGCCCTGTGCCTGGACACCGGTCACCTGCTGATCGGCGGCAACGACCCGGTGCGGCTGGCCCGCGAGGTGCCGGACCGGATCGCGCACACCCACCTCAAGGACGTCAACGCCGACCTGGCCAGGAGTGTCCAGAAAGGCCAGATGTCCTACTCGGCGGCCGTCAAGGCCGGCATGTACCGGCCGCTGGGCACCGGTGACGTCGACATCGCCGGCATCGTCTCGGCGCTGGAGGCAAACGGCTACTCCGGCTGGTACGTGCTTGAGCAGGACACCGTGCTCGGCGCGGAACCGGCCACCGACGCGGGCCCGATCGAGGACGTGCTGGCCAGCCTCGCCTTTGTCGCGGAGCTGGCCAAGTGAGCGCACCTTTCGAGGTGCTGACCATGGGCCGGATCGGCGTGGACATCTATCCGCTGCAGATCGGCGTCTCGCTGCGCGAGGTCAGCACGTTCGGCAAGTATCTCGGCGGCAGCGCGACGAATGTCGCGGTCGCGGCGGCCCGGCACGGTCGGCGCAGCGCGGTGATCACCAGGACCGGCGCCGACCCGTTCGGCGAGTTCCTGCACGACGCGCTGCGCGGCTTCGGGGTCGACGACCGGTACGTCACCGAGGTGGCCGACCTGCCGACCCCGGTGACGTTCTGCGAGATCTTCCCGCCGGACAACTTCCCCATCTACTTCTAACGCCGACCCAAGGCCCCCGACCTGGAGATCCGCACCGAAGAGCTGGATGTCGACGCGATCAGCGGGGCCGGGGTGTTCTGGGTGACCGGCACCGGCCTGTGCCAGGAGCCCAGCCGAGGCGCGACGCTGGCGGCACTGCGGTTGCGCAGGGAAGCCAGCAGGGAAGCCGGCTCGGACAACGACATCACCGTGCTCGACCTCGACTACCGGCCGATGTTCTGGCCCTCCCAGCAGGAGGCCGGCCGCTGGATGCGGGAGGCGTTGCCGCTGGTCAGCGTAGCGGTCGGCAATCTTGAGGAGTGCGCGACGGCGATCGGCGAAACCGATCCCGGCGCGGCGGCGGACGCGCTGCACGAGCAGGGCGTCCGCCTCGCCATCGTGAAGCAGGGCCCGAAGGGGGTCCTGGCCAGCCGGTCGAACGGGGAACGGGTCGAGGTGCCACCGGTCGAGGTCGAGGTGGTCAACGGGCTCGGCGCCGGGGACGCCTTCGGCGGCGCGCTGTGCCACGGCCTGCTGGCCGGCTGGGACCTGACCCGACTCAGCCGGTTCTGCAACGCGGCCGGCGCGATCGTGGCCTCCCGGCTGGCCTGCGCGGACGCCATGCCGGACACCGCAGAGGTGTTGGCGCTGGTCGGGGCGGCCGAGGATGCGTGAGGACACCTTGCGCGGCCTCGTCGCGACGCGGACGCACAATCCCTCGGCGATCGCCGAGGCGGCTGCTGGGCGGGTGCGGCCCGCCTCGCTGCTCGGCGAGCACGGCAGGCTGATGATGATCGCCGCGGACCATCCGGCCCGCGCCGCGCTCGGCGTCGGCGACCGGACCCTTGCCATGGCCGACCGGGCCGACCTGCTCGACCGGCTGTGCCTCGCGCTGTCGCGCCCAGGAGTCAACGGCGTCCTCGGCACGCCCGACATCATCGAGGACCTGCTGCTGCTCGGCGCCCTCGACGGCCTCGTCGTGTTCGGCTCGATGAACCGGGGCGGGATCGCCGGTTCGGTGTTCGAACTCGACGACCGGTTCACCGCCTACGACGCGGCTTCCCTTGCCACCATGGGCTATCAGGGCGGCAAGATGCTGCTGCGGATCGACCCACACGACCCGGCCACGGTGTCCACAGTGGAATCATGCGGGCAGGCCGTCGGCGCGCTCGCCGGGCAGCGGCTGTGCGCGATGATCGAGCCGTTCTGGTCGCGCCGGGCCGGCGGCAAGGTCACCAACGAACTCACGACGGAGGCGATGACAAGGGCGGTCACCGTGGCCGCCGGAGTCGGCACCACCTCGGCCTACACCTGGCTGAAGGTTCCGGTGGTACCGGACATGGCGCGGGTGATGGCCGCGACTACCCTCCCGGCCGTGATCCTCGGCGGCGAAGTCAGTGGCGACCCCGATGCGGCCTACGAGGCCTGGCGCAGCGCGCTGGCCCTGCCGACCGTGCAGGGTCTCGTCGTCGGCAGGGCACTGCTCTACCCACCGGACGACGACGTGGCGGGCGCGGTCGACACCGCGGTCAGCCTGTTCTGACCCTCCTTTCCGCTAATCCCCAACAGTTTCAGCAGTTCAGCACTAGTTTCGGCAGTACAGCAGTAGTTTCGGCAGATCACACAGTTCAGCAGTTTCACACAGTTTCAGCAGGACCCTCAGTCGGGCCCGAACCGGAGGACACGATGGGACCACGAAAACGACTCATAGCCGGGTTGCTGATGGCGCCACTGCTGTTGGTGGCGGCGTGCACGAGTTCCAGCAGCGGCTCGGGTTCGACCTCGGGGGGCGGCAGCGGGGAGTGTCCGTACACCTTCGCGGTGATCACCCACGGCGACAACGGCAACTTCTGGAGCGTCGTCTACAAGGGTGCGAAGGACGCGGCCAAGGACTACGGCTGCAAGCTGTCGGAGACCTACGGTTCCCAACAGCAGGGTCAGGCCGAACCGGACGACAACGCGGAGAACGCGCAGATCCAGGACGCGATCAACCAGAAGGTCGACGGCATCGCCGTGTCCGACCACGATCCGTCGGTGATGAACTCCACGCTCGCCTCGGCAGCGGCGGCCGGTATCCCGGTCGTGCTGCTCAACGCGGGCTGCGATGACGCCGACATCGCGGCGGCCAAGGCGATCACCTGTGTCGGCCAGCCGGAAAGTCTCGCGGGGCAGAAGGCGGGCGCGCGGTTCCTGCAGGAGAAGGCCAGCAATGTGCTGTGCGTGATCCACCAGTCCGGCCAGAACCTGCTGGACCGCTGCAACGGCCTCGCGCAGGGCCTCGGCGTTGCGGGTGGCAAGTGCTCGACCGGCAACGCGCCGAGTTCCGGTCCCGGCTGCACGGAGCTGATCCTCTCGACGCCGAACGCGGCGTCCAACCCGCAGCAGGCCATCGGCCAGGTCAGCTCCTATCTGCAGACCCATCCGGGGATCAACGCGGTGATGACCCTGAACAACGCGATCGGCCAGGCCCTCGTCGCGGCGAAACCGGCGAACGTCAAGATCGCCACCTTCGACCTCGACTCCGATATCGAGAACGATCTACAGGCCAGCCCGCCGACCATGGACTTCGCGGTCGACCAGCAGCAGTACCTGCAGGGCTACCTGCCGATCACCTTCCTGTACCTGTACAAGAAGCACGAGGGCAACTCGGCGGGCGGCGGCTCGACCGTCCCCAGTGGACCGTTGCTGGTGGACAGCAGCAACATCAAGACGGTTGCCTCCGCGATCAACGCGGGCGACGACTAGTCGGCCTGGGTCCGGCCCGGCCCTCGACGGTCGGGCCGGACCCACCCCCTTCCCCGCAGTGCGGCGAGGAGACACGCAATGAGCACACAGTCCCTGAGCGCCCCACCGGCCGGTCTGCCCGGTGACGAACGGCTGACCAGAGCCGGTTGGCTGACCAGGACCCTGCGCCGTCCCGCGCTCGGTTCGCTGGTCGGCGCGATCGTGATCTTCATCCTGTTCGCGATCACCGACGCGACCCCGCAACACCTGTGGCTGAGCCAGACCGGCCTTGCCGCCTGGAGCCAGCAGGCGGCGTTCTTCGGCATCATGGCGGTGCCGGTCGGCATGCTGATGATCGGCGGCGAGTTCGACCTGTCCACCGGCGGGATGACCGGGTTCACCGCGATCATCACCGCGCTGCTGGTCGGCCAACTGCACTGGAACGCGTGGGCGGCCATCGTGGTGACCATCCTGTTCGCGGCGGGCGTCGGCCTGCTCAACGGCTATGTGGTCACCAGGTCGAAACTGCCCAGCTTCATCGTCACCCTCGCGACCTACTTCGCCTTGCGCGGGGTGAGCATCGGCGGGGTGCTGCTGGTCAACCACGGCAGCACCGAGATCGGCCTCACCGGCACCTCGCATCCCGGCCTCGCCAGTGCCAAGGTGATCTTCGGCAGTTCGTTCTTCAAGAGCGCCGCGCTGACCAATGGCTTCCAGACCGCGATCCTGTGGTTCATCGCGGTCACCGTCGTCGCCGTGTGGGTGCTCGGGCGGACCACCTTCGGCAACTGGGTGTTCGCGGTCGGCGGCGACCTCGACGCGGCGCGCAATGTCGGTGTGCCGGTCAACCGGACCAAGATCTCACTGTTCATGAGCACGTCGATCGCGGCGGCCCTGGTTGGCATCATCTCCTTCACCCAGAGTTCGAACGCGGTGTCCGAGCAGGGCGTCGGCTACGAGTTCTACTACATCATCGCGGCGGTCGTCGGCGGTTGTCTGCTCACCGGCGGCTACGGTTCGGTGGTCGGCGCCGCGCTCGGTGCGTGCATCATCGGCATGGCCTTCCAGGGCGTCATCTACTCCGGTTGGGACAGCTCCTGGGACTTCACCTTCCTCGGCATCATTCTGTTCCTCGCTGTCGGGGTCAACACCGTCATCTACCGGCGAGCGATGAAGGCGCGGCGATGAGCGAGCAAACCCCACTGCTGGAAGTCCGGGAGATCAGCAAGTTCTTCGGCAGCGTCAACGCGTTGCGGGACATCTCGCTGTCGGTGTATCCCGGCGAGGTCACCTGCGTGCTCGGCGACAACGGCGCCGGCAAGTCGACCCTCATCAAGATCATCGCCGGGCTGCACCAGCCCAGCGAGGGCAGCTACGAGGTCGAGGGCACCCCGGTGAGCTTCAGCTCGCCGCGGGAGGCGCTGGATCTGGGCATCGCCACGGTCTACCAGGACCTCGCGGTGGTGCCGCTGATGCCAGTCTGGCGCAACTTCTTCCTCGGCAACGAGGTCCGCAAGGGGCTGCGGATGGACATCCCCCTCATGCGTAAGACCTGCAAGAAGGAACTCCTCG
>DATATE010000269.1:0-4897 GCA_036268955.1 Pseudonocardiaceae bacterium | reverse complement strand
ACCAACCCGCAGGTGATCACCTACAACATCAACCCGAAGGCCAAGTGGTCCAACGGTGATCCGCTGAGCTGGTCGGACGTCAAGGCCCAGGTGGATGCGCTCGACGGCAGCAACCCGGCCTTCCAGGTCCAGTCCAGCACCGGATACTCCGACATCGCCTCGGTCACCGAAGGCAGCAGCCCGACCCAGGCGGTCGTCACCTTCAAGCAGCCCTTCGCCGAGTGGCAGTACCTGTTCAGCCGGTACTCGCCGCTGTACCCGCCCTCGGTCAACGCGACCCCGGACGCGTTCAACAACTCGCTGCTCAACGGCCCGTCCACGATCAGCGCCGGTCCGTTCATCGCGACCACGATCAACGAGAACAAGCAGACCATCGTCATGACGCGCAACCCCGACTGGTGGGGCGCGAAGCCGGTGCTGTCCAAGATCATCTATCAGGTCGTCGAGCGGGAGAACAGGGCGGACGCACTCGCCAACGGTGAGGTCACCGAGACCCCGCTGTTCTCGAACGAGGACCTCTACAAGCGGGCGCAGACCATGCGCAACGTGGCGATCCGGGAGTCCATCGCGACGAGTTTCAACGACATTCTGTTCAATGGCCGCTCCGGCACCGTGCTCGGTGACCTGAAGCTGCGTACCGCGATGGCCACCGGCATCGACGGCAACGCCTTCACCAAGGCGTTCATCGGCACCATCGAGCCCAACCCGGTGCCGGTCGGCAACCACCTCTACCTGCCGGGAACCCAGTATCACCAGGACCATAGCGCCATCACCGGGTACAACCTGGCCAAGGCAAAGTCCGAGCTGGACGCCGACGGCTGGAAGCTGGCGCCGGGCAAGCAGTACCGCACCAAGAACGGTCAGGAACTCGACCTGTCCATCCTGGATATCAGCCCCAGCGACCCGACGGACGCGGCGTCCAACAAGCTGCTGATCTCGCAGCTCGCCACGCTCGGTGCGAAGGGCGTGGTGAACGCGGTGCCGCAGGACCAGTACCAGACCCAACTCGACAAGGGCGAATGGGACATCACCACCGGAGGCTGGATCGGTTCGCCGTTCGCGATCAGCTTCATGGAGACCACCTTCTACCTCGACCCGAACAACATGGGCCAGAACTTCGGCCAGATCGGCAGTACGCAGATCAACAACCTGTTCAACGAGGCCAATGCCACGCTGGACCCGGCGAAGCGGGCGCAGCTGGGCAACGAGATCGACATCGACGTGTGGAAGCTCGCGTATGACCTCGTCGAGTTCCAGTCGCCGGGCGTGCGGTTGGTGGACAAGGACGTGGCCAACTTCGGCGCGTTCGGCTTCGCCGACATCGACTACACCAAGATCGGCTTCATCAAGTCCTGATCGGCTGAAGGACGGAGGCGCCACGAGAAACGGCTCTGCCGGTCATCGTGGCGCCTCCACCGCCGTCCGTGCTGTTCGCAACGCTGTGACGTGGGTGTTCGGGCTGGTCCGCGGGCGGTCGTAAGTATTTGTACTTATTACGCCCGCCCCGTCGGGGGCATAGGGTCTTCTTGGTAGGCCAACCATCCTCGACGGGGGATACGTCCACAACTGAATCCGGGCAGGCGCGGCTGAGCTGTTCTTGCCTTGCTGCCCGTTCGGTCAGGGGAGCGGGGTGCGTAGCCATGGCAGGTCGATCGGCCAGGTTGATGGCTCTTGTTCGTCAGCCGGGTCCTCTTCGTTGATCGACCACCCACACGGCAACCTGGGTGCGCGAGGTGAAATTCAGCTTTCGCAGAATGTGGTCGACGTGCACCTCGACCGTTCTGCGCGAGATCGTCAGCCTGGTGGCTATGGCCTTGTTCGTCACGCCGTTCGCGATGAGATGCGCGATCTGAGCCTCCCGTCGGGTCAGGATCGAGTCCGACAGCTGAAGGCTGTCCGCCTCTACCGGCGGTGAATCGGCGTCCAGGAGGAAGCCGACCGCATGGGGTAACTCGTCGGCCAGCGCGGCTCCCTCGTTGAACGCGGCCTGAAACTCCGGGTTGCTCAGCTGCGACCGTGCTTCTTCTTCGGAATGTCGGTGGGAGCCCCGCCAGGCCTCCGAATCGAGCATCGGTGCGCCACCAACTCGACTCCAGATCTGGTCCGCGAGGCCGAGCAGTTTCGCGGCTATCAGGCCGTCGCCTCGTGAACTCGCGATCCAGGCGCACAGCTCGACGATGATGGCCTGACCAAGGATGTCGTCGAACTGGGACTTGATCGCCAGACCCTCTTGGGCATGCTTCAGCGCTTCAGCGGGATTCCCCAGCTGCCACTCGGCCATCGCCAGCGTGTACAGCGCATACGATCGAATACAGAGATCACCGTACTGCTCGGAGATCTCTATCGCTCTGCGCGCCATTTCCAACGTCAGCTCGGGACTGCGGGCGAATCCCGCCGACATGCCTCTCGCGGTGTACGCCAAGATCACGTTGCAGCTGAGATGGTTGGCCGTGGCATAGCATTCGATGCATTCCAGGTAGATGGCATCGGCTGCCGGGTAGTCGTTCTGCACCATGGCCGATCCACCCTGCGCCAGCAGCGCATTGCCGAGCAGCAGTGGATCACCCTGCTCGCGCGCGAGCGCGACCGCCTCGGCGGCCATGTCGGCAGCCAGGTCCGCGGCCCCGAGGGCCGTCGCGGCATAGGTCCTGATCCACATCGCGTTGATGCGCAGATCCGATGGCAACCGCGGAAGGGCAAGAATTCTGTCCAGCCACAGAATCGACTCGCTGAACAGGCCGCAGTTCACCCAGTACTGTTCGAGCGCGATCGCGAGCCGCGCTCCGTCGATCGCATCCTGTCCATCAGCAAAGCTGTACTCCAAGGCGGCGCGGATGTTCGCGTGCTCCTGCCGGGTCCGTGCGACCACTTCAAGCTGTTGCGGACCCAGCCACTCCGTGGCGGCCTGCTGTGCCATCTCGAGAAAGAAGTCGAGGTGGCGTCGCCGAACCTGTTTCAGCTCACCGGCTTCGGCCAACTTCTGCAGACCGTACGCTCGAATCGTCTCCAGCATCCGATAGCGGACCGCTTGTTGATCTCCGTTGCGCAGCACGATCGACTTTTCTATCAAGCCGCTGAACAGCGCCAAGAAGTCCTGCTGGTCGTCGTCGGGACCGACGCCCACCGCCTCGGCGGCTGCCAGGCTGAACCCGCCAGCGAATACCGACAGCCGCTCCCACAGGCGCGCCTCGCTTGGCGAGCAGAGTTCGTGGCTCCACTCGACGGCCGCGATGAGCGTCTGGTGGCGGGACGGGCCCGACAAAGTGCCCTTGACCAGTAGGCGAAACCGATCGTCCAGCCGGTCGAGCACATCGGTCAAGCTGAGCACGCGCAACCACACCGCGGCCAGTTCGATGGCCAATGGCATGCCGTCCAACCGGCTACAGATGCGTGTCACCAGTTCACCGTTTTGTTGATCTACGATGAAACTGGGTACCGTGGCCCGCGCTCGGTCTTCGAACAGCGCGACCGCGTCGCCCATGCCCTCCGCAGTCCCGGCCTTGCCGGTCCCCACGGGGAGCGGTCGCACCAGAAGCAGCTGTTCACCCTGTACGCGCAGGACGTGTCGACTGGTGGCCAGCACCCGCACGTCGGTCGTCGACGACAGGAGAGTGTCCGAGAAGGTCGCGCACGCTTCGGCCAGATGTTCGCAATTGTCCAATAGCAGAAGCACTGTCTTGTCGCGCAGGAACCTGACCACCTGGGCAGTCGCGTCCTTGGTCGAATCGTTCAAACCCAACACATCGGCGACCGTCTGCGCCAGCAGGCCGGGATCCCTGAGTGCGTCCAGCCGCACCATGTACACGCCATCAAGGAAGCCGGCCGAGGACAATCTGGCGGCTTGTACGGCAAGTCTGGTCTTGCCCACCCCACCAGGCCCGATCAGAGTCAACAACCTGCTCGCCTTTAGCAGCCGACCAACCTCAGCGACCTCGTCCTCGCGTCCAATGAAGCTCGTGAACTCGAACGGCAGACTGCGCAACGACCAACTCCGCTACTCTGGGTGACGTTTCAGTGTCATTGCAAACACGTTATACCAGCGGTGGACCAGCAGGCTACCTGCGAGTCTGGATCTTACGTCTTTCGCGCCTGACAGGCTGAATCGCGGGCGCGGCGCGGACGATGCCGTGCCGACCGCGACGCTGGGTGACGCGACGAGGAAGAAGCCTGCCGGGAGGTCGGGGGAGCGACAGGGCGCGGCCGAGCCGGTTCGGTCGGCAGGACCCTGGGATGCGACACGTCCGGGCGGGTCGACGTCGACCCGAGTCGCGGGCGGTCGGGGCGGGCAGGTTGGCCGGGCGTTGGTCGCCGCCCCAGATCGGCCGTCGGTGGTCGCGCCGAGCGCGCCCTGCGGTGCGTGGCTTCTGCCATCGTACCGCCCTCGGTCCTACGGCGTGTACCAGCCGGTTCCCCGCTCCCGCGCGACCCGGCCGACCGGTCGCGGCCACGGTCCCGACCGGTTTGCCGGTCTCGACCACGGTCCGACCGCTCCCGAACCGTTCGTACTTAGCTGAGAAGGATGCATTTATAGGTAGTCTCATCCATTGTCGCCAACCGCGCTCGTACGGCATCGTGTAACACATCGGATAGCGATGCGATTGCCGGAGAGGTGCCGACCGATGTCCATGACATTAGCGCGAGATTCGACAATTCTGATGTCAGGTTGACCTGTTCCGCAGATAATTGTTGCTTATCATTTCTTGACCTGCTCCGCCGGCCCGACCGTGGACCGCTGGAGTTGCGGTATGCCTTCCGATGCAGGCTACGAAAGAGACTGTGGTGGTTGTCATGAGTTCCGCTCTACGTTTGGTCAGCGGGTCAACGGCGATGGAGTCGACCGACGGTGCGGCGTTCGCCAGGCAGCTCGCCGGAAACCCGCCCCCCGAGTTCGACACCG
>DATATE010000268.1:0-15438 GCA_036268955.1 Pseudonocardiaceae bacterium | reverse complement strand
GTGGGCGTTGGTTCCGCTGATGCCGAAGGAGGACACGCCTGCTCGGTGGGGGTGGTTGGTGTGTGGCCAGGTGGTGGGTTGGGTGAGGAGTTGGACGGTGCCTGTTGACCAGTCCACGTGTGAGGACGGGGTGTCGATGTGCAGGGTTCTGGGGACCGTGCCGTGTCGCATGGCTTGCACTATCTTGATTACTCCGGCGACCCCGGCGGCGGCTTGGGTGTGGCCGATGTTCGATTTGATCGACCCCAGCAGCAACGGTCGTTCGCGGTGCTGACCGTAGGTCGCGAGCAGGGCTTGCGCCTCGATCGGATCGCCAAGACGCGTCCCGGTACCGTGTGCCTCGACAACGTCCACATCGGATGGTTGAAGGCCTGCGGCGGCAAGAGCCTGTCGGATCACCCGCTCCTGCGCGGGACCGTTCGGCGCGGTAAGACCGTTGGACGCACCGTCCTGATTCACCGAGGAACCCCGCAACACGGCCAGAATCGGGTGTCCGTTGCCTTCCGCGTCGGACCGGCGCTCCAGCAAAAGCACACCCGCGCCTTCGGCGAAGCCCGCGCCGTCGGCGGTGTCGGCGAAGGACTTGCACCGGCCGTCGGCGGCAAGGCCACCCTGCCGGGTGAACTCGACGAACAGTTCCGGGGTGGCCAGCACGGTGACCCCGCCGGCCAGCGCGAGCGAGCACTCCCCCGCGCGCAGGGCCTGCGCGGCAAGATGCAGCGCCACCAGCGAGGAGGAGCAGGCCGTGTCCACGGTGACCGCGGGACCTTCCAGGCCCAGCGTGTAGGCGACCCGGCCGGAGGCCACGCTGCCTGCCGTGCCGTTGCCGACGTAACCGTCGACGTCGGCGGGGAAGGCGACCGCCGAGGACCGGTAGTCGTGGTACATCACGCCCGCGAACACGCCGGTAGGGCTGCCTTTGAGCGAGGTCGGGTCGATGCCGGCGCGTTCGACGGCCTCCCAGCAGATCTCCAGCAGCAGCCGTTGCTGCGGGTCGGTGCCCAGCGCCTCGCGCGGCGAGATACCGAAGAACGCCGCGTCGAACTCGGCCGCGTCGGGCAGGAAGCCGCCGATCCGGGTGGAGCTGGTGCCTCGCCGGGTTCCGGTGGGGTCATACAGTGCGTCGAGGTCCCAGCCACGGTCGTCGGGGAACTCCGACATGGCGTCGCGGCCCTCGGCCAGCAGTGTCCAGAGGTCGTCGGGTCCGGCGACGCCGCCCGGATAGCGGCAGGCCATGCCGACGATCACCACCGGGTCCGTCTCGGCGGGGACCGTCTTGATCTCGGGGCGCCGTTGGGTGGCGTCGGCGATGCCGAGGCGGGTGAGCAGGTGCTGGGCGAGCGCGGCGGGAGTGGGGTGGTCGAACACCAGCGTTGCGGGCAGCCGAAGTCCGGTGTGGGTGTTCAGCCGGTTGCGCAGTTCGACGGCGAGCAGCGAGTCGAACCCGGCGTCCTTGAAGGTCAGTTCGGCATCGACCTCGCCGGGTCCCGACCAGCCGATCACCTCGGCGACCTCGGTGAGTACCAGCCTGCGTGCCTCGGTGGTTCGGTCGGCCGGGGGCAGCGCCGTGAGTCGGCCGAGCAGGTCGTTCCGCGCCACGGCGGTGGCCGCGCGGCGGGTTGCGGCGGGTACCAGCGCACGCAGCGGCGCGGGCAGGTCATGCCGGGTGCGCAGGGCCGCGCGGTCGAGGATCACCAGCGACGGCGCGGGTTCCTCGGTCCGCAGTGCGGCGTCGAACAGGGCCGTGCCCTGCTCGACGGTGAGCGCGGGCAGGCCGGCGCGGGCCGCGCGACGCAGACCGTGGGTGTCCAGGGCGTCGGTCATGGTGCTGCCCTGCTGCCAGGCGCCCCAGGCGAGCGCGACGGCGGGCAGGCCGTTGGCGCGGCGATGCTGGGCGAGGGCGTCGAGGAAGGTGTTGGCCGCGGCGTAGTTGCCCTGGCCGGGATTGCCTATGACGCCGGCAAAAGCGGAGAACAACACGAACGCGCGCAGATCCAGATCGCGGGTCAGTTCGTGCAGATGCCAGGCCGCGTCGGCCTTCGGCCGCAGTACGAGGTCGATGCGGTCCTCGGTGAGTGCGTCGAGGACGCCGTCGTCGAGGACGCCTGCGGAGTGGACCACGGCGGTCAGCGGGTGGTGTGCGGGAATCCGGGCGAGCAGCGCGGCAACCTGGTCGCGGTCGGCGACATCGCAGGACTGCACGGTTACCTGTGTGCCGAGTTCGGCCAGGTCGGCGAGCAGATCCTGGACGCCCTCGGCATGGGAGCCGCTGCGGCTGGCCAACAACAGATGCCGGACACCGTGCGTGGCGGCAAGATGTCGGGCGAACAGTGCGCCGAGGCCGCTGGTGCCGCCGGTGATCAGGACAGTTCCGTCGCGGTCCCATTCGGGTGCGTCGCGATCGCTGGCGGGCAGCTTCGCCAGCAGCGGCCGGGACAGCACGCCGTCGCGGACCGCGAGCTGCGGTTCGCCTGCGGCGAGGGCCGTGGCCAGCAGTTGAGGGGAACAGGAGCCGGTGTCGGTGTCGAGCAGCACGAAGCGGCCGGGCTGCTCGGACTGTGCCACCCGCACCAGCCCCCACACCGCAGCACCGACCACATCGACGTCCTCGTCAGGTGAAACGGCGACCGCGCCTCGGGTGTGGAACACGAGCGGGGTCGAGTCGTCCCGCTCGGCCCGCAACGCGGCCAGCACCGTGGTGGTCGCCGCGCGGGCGGCCACCGGGATCGGGTCGGTCCCGGCCGACACCGGCACCACAACGGCTTCGGCCTCAATCACCTCGACGAGGTCGGACAGTTCAGTCCATTGTAGATGGTAGAGCGGATTCGAGTGTGTGGTTGAGAAGTCTTCCGCGCTGACGGCCCGGACGATGAGTGAGTCGACGGTGAGGACGGGCTGGCCAGCGGGATCCACGGCGATCACCGAAACACTGTCGGGACCGGTGCGGACCAACCGGACCCGTAGCGTCGAGGCGCCGGTGGCCCGAAGGGTGACCCCGGACCAGGCGAAGGGCAGTTGGGCGCCGTCGAGTCCGGTGTTGGCGATCGCCTGCAACGCCGCGTCCAGCAGCGCAGGGTGCAGGCCGAACCGGGCGGCGTCCGGGGCGACGACTTCGGGCAGCGTGACCTCGGCCAGTACTTCGTCGCCGGAGCGCCACATGGCACGCAGGCCGAGGAAGGCGGGGCCGTAGTCGAGTCCGGTTTCGGCGAGCCGGTCGTTGAACCCGTCGAGCGGAATCGGCACGGCCCCGGCGGGCGGCCACACCACGCCGTCCAACGGTGCGCTCGTGGCCGGGGCGTCCTGGCCGAAAATGCCGGTGGCGTGCCGGATCCACAGGGAGTCCTCGGTGTGATCGGCAGGTCGGGAGTACACGCTCAGCGGGCGCCGGCCGGACTCGTCGGGGACGCCGACGCGCAGTTGCAGGCTGGCCGGAGTATCGGTGAGTACCAGCGGCGCGGTAAGGGTCAGTTCGTCGATGCGGGGTGCGCCGACGTGGTGTCCGGCGTGCAGCGCGAGTTCGACGAATGCGGTGCCCGGCAACAGAACCCGGCCAGCGTAGCCGTGATCCGCCAGCCACGGGTGGGTGACGACGGAGAGCGTGCCGGTGAACAGGACCTCGCCGGACTCCGCCGAGGTGACAACGGCCGCGAGCAACGGATGGTCCGGCGATTCCAGGCCTGCCGCGGCGAGGCCGTCGACCCGCGTCGCGGCCGTCGGCCAGTAGCGCCGGGTCTGGAAGGGATAGGTGGGCAACTCGATTCGGCGGCCGGCCGGGGCCAGCGAGGTCCAGTCGACCTCGATGCCCTGGACCTGGGCTTGAGCCAGGGCGGTGTGGAATCGGTCGGGACCGCCCTCGTCGCGGCGCAGGGTCGACACGACCGCTGCCGACCGGTCGGCGGCGGTGACGGTGTCCTCGATGGCCGAGGACAGCACCGGATGCGGGCCGATCTCGACGAACCCGGTGTGCCCTTCGGCGAGCAGCGCGTCGACGGTGCCGCGAAGTTCGATGGTCTGACGCAGATTGCGGTACCAGTAGTCGGCGTCGAGGCCTGTCGTGTCGAGGCGCGCACCGGTCACCGTCGAGTAGAATGCGACCGCCGATTCGACCGGCCGCAGGGCAGCCAGCGTATCGGTCAACTCCGCGCGTAGGTCCTCGACCTGCGCGGAGTGGGAGGCGTAGTCGACCTCGATCCGGCGAACGCGGGCCTGTTCGGACCAGTCGGCGACCAACTCGTCGAGATCCTCGACCGGACCGGAGACCACCACCGAGGCAGGCCCGTTCTCGGCCGCGACGGACACCCGGCCGTCCCAGCGGTCAAGGCGGTCGCGGACGAGGTCGACGGGCAGCGCGACCGAGACCATGCCGCCTCGGCCGGCCAGGGTCCGCGCGATGGCGCGGCTGCGGAGCACGACGACGCGGGCCGCGTCGTCGAGGGTCAGCGCGCCGGCCACGCAGGCCGCGGCGATCTCGCCCTGGCTGGTGCCGACGACCGCGGACGGTGTGACGCCATGCGCCTGCCAGAGAGCGGCCAGGGAGATCATCACCGCGAACAGGGCGGGCTGGAGAACCTCGACCCGGTCCAGCGAGGGTGCTTCGGGCGCGCCGCGCAGCACGTCGACCAGTGACCAGTCGACCAGTGGCGCGAAGGCAGCGGCGCAGTCGGCGATGCGGGCCTTGAAGACCTCGGAGTGCGCGAGCAGCTCCGCCGCCATCCCCGGCCACTGCCCACCCTGGCCGGGGAACACGAACACCACTTTGTCGCGGCGCTGGGCGATACCGGTGGCGACCGTCGGCGTGCGCTCCCCCGCCACGAGTGCGGCGAGCCCGGCGCGCAGCCGTGCCGCGTCGTCGCCGAGGACGACGGCGCGGTGGTCGAACACGGGCCGCCTGCCGGCGAGGGACACCGCGATGTCGTCGAGCCGGGGCGGGGTGGCGGCGTCCAGCAGCGCCAGTAGCCGCGCGGCCTGCTCGCGCAGTGCGGGCTCGCTCTTGGCCGACAGCTGCCAGCCCAACGGTGCCGGATCGGTTTCCGGCCGGTCGTCCTGGGGTGCTGCGGCGTGTTCGAGGATGAGATGCGCGTTGGTACCGCTGATCCCGAAGGCGGACACCCCGGCGCGGCGCGGATGGTCGGTATCCGGCCACGGGGTCCGTTCGGTGAGCAGCCGCACCGAACCGGCCGACCAGTCCACATGCGACGATGGGTTGCCGGTGCGCGGCGTCGCGGGCAGGATCCCGTTGCGCATGGCAAGAACCATCTTGATGATCCCGGCGACCCCTGCGGCGGACTGGGTGTGGCCGATGTGCGACTTCACCGCGCCCAGCAGCAGCGGACGGTCCCGGTCCTGACCGTAGGTCGCCAGCAGGGCTCGCGCCTCGATCGGATCACCGAGCACGGTCCCGGTGCCGTGCGCCTCGACCGCATCTACGTCCACAGTGGACAGATTGGCGTCGGCGATGGCGGCGCGGATCACCCGCTGCTGCGCGGGGCCGCTCGGTGCGGTGAGGCCGTTGGACGCGCCGTCGGAGTTGACCGCCGATCCGCGTACCACCGCGAGGATCTCGTGGCCGTTGCGCAGGGCGTCGGACCGGCGCTCCAGCAGCAGTATCCCGACGCCCTCGGCGAACCCGGTGCCCGAGGCGGTGTCGGAGAACGCCCGGCATCGTCCGTCCGCCGACAGCGCGCCCTGCTTGCCGAGGTCGACGAGGGCGTCCGGGGTCGCCATCACGGTCACCCCGCCGGCCAGCGCGAACGAGCATTCGCCCGCGCGCAGTGCCCGCGTCGCGAGGTGCACCGCGACCAGCGAGGACGAGCAGGCGGTGTCCACGGTGAGCGCCGGCCCTTCGAGGCCGAGGGTGTAGGCGATCCGGCCGGACAGCACACTGGCCGCGCCGCCGGTGACCCGGTGGCCGTCGACCTGCTCAGCGGACCGGGTCAGCAATTCGGCATAGGCCTGCTGCGCGGCGCCGATGAACACTCCACCTGGTGTGCCGCGCACCGTGTCCGGGTCGATCCCGGCACGTTCCAGGGCCTCCCAGACGGTGTGCAGCAGCAGGCGCTGCTGGGGGTCCATCGCCAGCGCTTCACGCGGGCTCATCCCGAAGAACGCCGCGTCGAACTCGGCGACACCGGAAAGGAAGCCGCCGCCGAGGGTTGGCACGGTGCCCTCGCGGTCGGGGTCCGGGTGGTGCAGGGTGGCGAGGTCCCAGCCTCGGTCGGTGGGGAAACCGGTGATGGCATCACCCTCGCGCGAGATGAAGTCCCAGAATTCGTCGGGAGTGCCGATCCCACCGGGGAACCGGCAGGCCATACCGACGATCACCACCGAGTCGTGCTCGGTGTCGGCCCGGCCGACCGGCACGGCATCCTCGACGAGGCCGCCGGTAAGGCCGGCATGCACGAAATCGGCCAGCGCCGCGACGGTGGGGTGGTCGAAGGTGACCGTGCTGGGCAGGTCGAGACCGGTGTCGGCGGTCAGGCCGTCGCGCAGTTCGATGGCGGTGAGCGAGGTCAGCCCGAGGTCGGTGAATGCCCGGTCGGCCGGGATCTGGACCGTTGGCGGGCTGCCGAGCACGGTGGCCACCCGAGCGCGCACGAGGTCCTGGACGGCCGCGAGAGCGGGCGGCTTCCCTTGCCGGACCGACGAATTCGCGGCGGGTCGGGTTCCCGGACCGGCGATGCCGCGCAGTGCAGCGGGGACGGTGCCGAGGGCGCGCAACGCTGGCAGATCGAGCAGGGCCGGCACGAGCACCGGGTGGGAGGTGGCGATCGCCGAGTCGAACAGGGCGAGGCCCTGCTCGACCGACAGCGGCGGCAGCCCGCCGGCGGCCAATCTGCGCAGGTAGGTATCGGTGAGGGTGCCGGTCATCCCGACGTCCGGCACCCACGGACCCCAGGCCAGCGAGGTCGCGGGCAGGCCGAGTGCGTGGCGACGGCGGGCGAGTTCGTCGAGGAAGGCGTTGGCGGCGGCGTAGTTTCCCTGGCCCGACGTGCCGATCGTCGCGGAGATCGAGGAGAACAGGACGAACCCGGCCAGGTCGAGGCCGCTGGTCAGCTCGTGCAGGTGCCAGGCGCCGTCGGCTTTGGGCCGCAGCACGGTGTCCAACCGCTCCGGGGTCAGCGACTCGATCGTGTCGCCATCGAGCACGCCCGCCGCATGCACTACAACGGTCAGCGGATGTTCGGCCGGGATCGCGGCCAGCAGGCCGGCCACCGCACTCCGGTCGGCGACGTCGCAGGCGGCGACGGTGACCTCCGCGCCGAGATCGGCCAACTCCGCGACCAGGTCGGTGGCGCCGGGTGCGTCGCCGCCGCGCCGGCTGGTCAGCAGCAGGTGCCGGATGCCGTGCTCGGCGACGAGGTGCCGGGCCAGTCGGCCACCGAGCCCACCGGTACCGCCGGTGATCAGCACGGTGCCGTGCGCGTTCCAGGTGCGCGGCCGTTCAGGACCTCCGGCCAGCGGTGTCAACCGGAGCGCTGTGGCCGCGCCGTCGCGCAGTCGCAGCACCGGTTCCCCAGTGGCGACCGCGACACCGGCGGCCTCGCGGGCATCGGTGCCCGGATCGGTGTCGATGAGCAACAGCCTGCCGGGATGTTCCTCCTGCGCGGAGCACACCAGACCGCCGAGGGCGGCCATCGCCGGATCGGTACCCCTGGTCACCAGGACCAACCGGGTGCGAGCGAAGCGCGCCTCGGCGAACCAGCGTCGCAGCAGCGCCAAGGCCCGACCGGTCAGCCGACGGGTTTCGGTGAGCACGTCCGCGTTGGACCGCCAGGCGTCGACATCGACCGCAACGGCCTCGGGCGCGGTGGCCAGTGTGAAGGGATCGGTGATCAACTCGACATCCGCCCGAACCGGGCCGACCGGGACGGACACCCACTCCGGGCGCAACGTCGAACCCACCGGCTCACCCCTGTCGGCACCAGGAGGTTCGGTGGCGGGGCTCGGCCAGTAACGCTGGTGGCGGAACGGATAGGTCGGCAGCTCGACTCGCCGGGCGCCGGTGCCCGCGAACACCTCCGGCCAGCGCACCGGCACACCCGAGGTGTGCAGGCGGGCGAGGGCGGTGAACGTTGCGGCCTGCTCGTCGCGGTCCGGGCGCAGCAGCGGCACCGCGACGACCGAGCCGGAGCGGTTGTGGCGCGCGGCGGCGGACAACACGCCATCGGGGCCGATCTCCAGGAAGGCGTCGACCTCGGCGGCGGTGACGGCGTCGGCGAAGCGCACGGTCGCGGCCACCTGCCGCACCCAGTATTCCGGCGAGCACAGCAGCTGCGCGTCGGCGAGCGCGCCGGTCACCGTCGAGACGATCGGGAGGGCGGGAGCGGAAAAGGTCAGCCCGGTGACGGCCGCGCGGAACTCCTCGATCATCGGGGTCATCAGCGTCGAATGGAACGCGTGGCTGACCCGAAGCCGCCGGGTGCGGCAGCCCTCGGCGGCGAAGCGAGCGGCCAATGCCAGCACCGGTCCCTCGGGTCCGGAGAGCACGACCGAGGTCGGACCGTTGACGGCCGCGATCGAGACGTCAGGAGGGAGTGCCGCACGCACCTGTTCCTCGGTGGTCTCGACCGACGCCATGGCACCGCCCTCGGGCAGGGCTTGCATCAAGGCGCTGCGCGCGGCCACCAGTGCGCTGGCGTCGGCCAGCGACAACACGCCGGCGACATGCGCTGCCGCGACTTCGCCAACGGAGTGTCCGATGAGCAGATCCGGTGTCACGCCGAGGGATTCGACCAGCCGGAACAGCGCGACCTCGATCGCGAACAGGGCGGGCTGGGCGTGCCCGGTGCGGTCAAGCAACGCCGAGTCGGTGCCGAAGACGATCCCGCGCAGGGGCCGGTCCAACAGGGGATCGATGGTGGCGCACACCTCGTCGAACGCGGCGGCGAAGACGGGGAACCGGCCGTGCAACTCGCGGCCCATCCCGAGTCGCTGCGCGCCCTGGCCGGTGAACAGCATGCCCAGTCGCGTGCTGGCTTTCGGCGCGACGCCACGCGCGAGCACCGCCATTTCACCCTCGGCGGCGAGCAGTACGGCTCGATGCGCGAAGCAGGCCCGATGCGCGGCCAGCGAATATCCGATGTCAAGGGGTATGGCTCCCTGGTCGGCCAGGAAGGATTCGATCCTGGCGATCTGGGCGTCGAGCGCGGCCTCGGAGGCGGCCGAGACGACCAACGGCACCACCTCGGTCCCGACCGGTTCGGTCACGAAGCCGGGTTCGGGTTCGTCCGAGGGTGCGTTCTCGACGATGACGTGCGCATTGGTGCCGCTGATCCCGAACGAGGAGATCCCGGCCCGGCGCGGACCGGTGCCCGGCCACTCGACCGACGAGGTCGCCAGGTCCACCGCGCCCGCCGACCAGTCCACATGCGACGAAGGCTCGGCGGCATGCAGCGTCGGCGGCACGGTGCCGTGTCGCATGGCCTGCACGATCTTGATCACCCCGGCGACCCCGGCAGCGGCCTGGGCATGACCGATGTTCGACTTGATCGACCCCAACAACAACGGCCGATCCCGATCCTGACCATAGGTCGCCAACAACGCCTGCGCCTCGATCGGATCACCAAGACGCGTACCAGTACCGTGCGCCTCCACAACGTCCACATCAGACGGCCGCAAACCAGCGGCGGCCAGCGCCCGGCGGATCACCCGCTCCTGCGCGGGACCGTTCGGCGCGGTCAGGCCGTTGGACGCGCCATCGGAATTGACCGCCGAACCCCGCACCACGGCCAATACCGGGTGCCCGTGCCGCCGCGCCTCGGAAAGCCGCTCCAGCACCAGCATGCCGACGCCCTCGGCGAAACCGGTGCCGTCGGCGTCGGCGGAGAACGGCTTGCACCGGCCGTCGGCAGCGAGACCACGCTGCGCGGCGAACTCGCCGAATACGTCCGAAGTGGACATTACGGTGACACCACCGGCCAGTGCCAGTGAGCACTCCCCCGCACGAAGTGCCTGCGCGGCAAGGTGCAGCGCCACCAGCGAGGACGAACAGGCGGTGTCCACCGTGACCGCGGGTCCCGTCAACCCGTAGGTGTAGGCCAGTCGGCCGGAGAGCACGCTGGCCGTGGTGCCGGTCAGCACGAAGCCGTCAACTTCCGCTTCCGCCGAGGACTCCAGTAGGCGCGCGCCGTACTCCTGGGCGACGGCGCCGACGAACACGCCGCCCTCGCTGCCGCGCACGGCGCCCGGATCGATCCCGGCCCGTTCGAACGCCTCCCACGAGGTCTCCAGCAGCAGTCGCTGCTGCGGGTCCATCGCCAGTGCCTCACGGGGCGAGATGCCGAAGAACTCGGCGTCGAACCCGGCCGCGTCGGCGAGGAAACCGCCGACCTCGGTAAACGCGGCCTCGCCCCCGGACCAGCCTCGGTCGGTGGGGAATCCGGTGATCGCGTCGCGGCCGGTGACGGCCAGTTCCCACAGGTCCGCCGGGGAGTTCACCTCGCCCGGATAGCGGCAGGCCATGCCGATGATCACGACCGGATCGTCGACAGGCGCCTCGGCCGGGACGGCAGGCGTCGGGGTTTCCTGGCGAGTGCCGGTGAGCCGGTGCAGCAGCGCGTCGACGAGGGCGGCCGGCGTTGGATGGTCGAAAACGGCGGTGGTGGGCAGGTGGAGCCCGGTGAGAGTGTTCAGCCGGTTGCGGAGTTCGACGGCGGTGAGCGAATCGAAACCGGCCTGCTTGAAACTCCGCGTCGCGTCGATGCCCTCGGTCGACTCGTGTCCCAGTACCACGGCGGCCTGTACACGGACCAGGTCCAGCAGGGCCGCTCTGCGCTCGGCTGCGGGCAGCGTGCTCCGGCGGTGGTCGTCGTCGCGGGGCGCCTCGGCCGCGACGCGGCGGGCACCGGTCAGGCCGCGCAGCAGTGCGGGCACGGTCGTGCTGTTACGCAGGCCGGCCAGGTCGAAACGGGCGGGCACCAGTAGCGGCGTACCGAGCCGGGAGGCGGTGTCGAACAGGGCGAGGCCCTCGTCGGTGGCGAGCCGGACAACGCCGTCGCGGGCCAGCCGACGGACGTCGGTGGCCCGCATCCCCCCGGTCAGCTCCGTTTCCCGCGCCCACAGGCCCCAGGCCAGCGAGAGCGCGGGCAGGCCGGTGCTGTGGCGGTAGCCGGCAAGGGAGTCGAGGAAGGTGTTGGCCGCGGCGTAGTTGGCCTGACCGGCAGTGCCGAGCGTGCCAGCGACGGAGGAGAACAGCACGAACGCCGACAGGTCAAGGTCGCTGGTCAGCTCGTGCAGGTGCCAGGCGGCGTCGACCTTGGGACGCAGCACGGCAGCCAGTCGCGCCGGGGTCAAGGTGCCGATCACACCGTCGTCGAGGACACCCGCGAGGTGCAGCACGGCCGTGAGCGGATGCTCGGCGGGGACGCCGGCCAGCAGTTCGGCGAGCGCGCCGCGATCGGCGGTGTCGCAGGCGACGACGCGGACCTTGGCGCCCTCGGCTTCGAGTTCGCCGACGAGTTCGGCCGCGCCCTCGGCGGCCGGGCCACGCCGGCTCGCCAGGAGCAGGTGCCGGACGCCGTGGCGGGTGACGAGGTGCCGGGCCAGGGTGGCACCGAGTCCACCGGTGCCGCCGGTGATCAGCACCGTGCCCTCGGGATCGGGTGGGACCGGCAGGGTGAGCACCAGTTTGCCGACATGCGCCGCCTTACCGAGGAACCGGAACACCTCCCTGGCGCGGCGGATGTCGACGGCGGTGGTCGGAGGCGGGATCAACGCGCCTTCCGCGTACAGGGCAAGGACCGCACGCAGCATCGCGCCGAGCCGCTCGGGATCGACGCGCAGGAGGTCGAACGCGCGGTAGTCGATGCCGGGGTGGTCGGCGGGATCGCGCCGGTCGGTCTTGCCCAGTTCGATGAACCGGCCGCCGTCCGCCAGCAGCCCCAGTGAGGCGTCGATGAACTCGCCGGCAAGGGAGTTGAGGACCACATCGACGCCCCGACCGTCTGTGGCGGCATGGAAAGCGTCCGCGAAGTCGGTGGTCCGGGAGGAGGCGAGGTGGTCTTCTGCGACACCCAGCGCGCGCAGCGCAGGCCACTTGGCCTGGCTCGCGGTGGCGAACACCTCGGCGCCGAGATGTTGGGCAAGGCCGATCGCGGCCATCCCGACACCACCGGCGCCCGCATGGATCAGTACCCGCTGCCCCGGAAGCACCTCGGCCAGCTCGACAAGGGCGTACCAGGCGGTCAGCGACACCACCGGCACGGCGGCGGCCCGAGTGAAGGACCAGCCGGGCGGTGTCGGCGCGACGCATCGCGCGTCGGCGACGGCCACCGGGGCGAAGGCACCGGGGAACACCCCGAGCACCCGATCACCCGTCCGGAACGCGGTCACCTCGGCGCCGGTCTCCAGCACCACACCCGCGCCCTCGGTGCCCGCGATCCACGGGTCCGGGATCATGTCCAGTGCGAGCAACACATCGCGGAAGTTCACCCCGGCGGCCCGGACCGCGACCCGGATCTCATGTGGTGCCAAGGGCCGCTCGGCGTCCGAGAACGCGGCAGGCGCCAGGTTTTCCAGCGTGCCGCGATCGGTGATGTCCAACCACCACGGCCCGTCACCCTCCGGCAGAGACAGCAGGTCGCCGGCCGGGCCGCGCGCGAGCCGGGGTACCCATGCCTCCTCGCCGCGCACCGCAACCTGAGGTTCACCGGAATCGATCGCCGCCACCAGCGCGGCACCGGAGGCGTGCTCGTCGACATCGAGCAGGACCAGCCGGCCGGGGTTCTCGGTCTGCGCGGACCGGACCAGCCCCCAAACGGCCGCGCTGCTCAGGTCCACCCGGTCACCGAGGCCGACGAGGACGCTGCCACGGGTCACCACGACCAGTCGCGACCGTTCGGCAGGTTCCTCGGCCAGCCAGGAGCGCAGGAACTCCAGTACTCGGGACGTGGTTTCCCGGACCTCGGTAGGCACGTCCTCGGCAGCGGCGCCGGCGACCGACATCAGCACCGTCGATGCTTCATCTACTGTGGACAGTTCGATGTCCTGGTCACGCAAGGCCGACGCGAGGCCGAGTTCGTCCTCCCCGGCCAGTGCCCATTGCCGTACTCGCGCAACTGGCGACAGTTCAAGAGGGGTCCAGATCGGCTCGAAGAGCGAGTCCACGACCGGCTGCGCCGGCAGCGAGTCCTCGGCGAAGGGCCGCATCACCAACGACTCCACGGTCGCCACCGGGGCTCCGGCGGCATCGGTGACCAGCAGGCGCACGGTGTCGGTCCCGGTGCGGGTGACACGCACCCGCGCGGCGGCGCAACCGACCGCGTGCAGCGCCACCCCGCTCCAGGAGAACGGCAACCGGCCAGCCAGTTCGGTGGCGCTGACGGCATGCAGCGCGGCATCCAGCAATGCCGGGTGCAGTCCGTAGGACGAGGCATCGGTGATCTCGGCGGGCAGGGTGACCTCGGCGAGGACGTCCTCGCCGACCCGCCACGCGGACCGCAGCCCCTGGAAGGCAGGCCCGTAGGCGAATCCGGTGTCGGCGAGGTCCGGATAGAACCCGGTCAGGTCGGCCGGCCGCGCGTCGACGCCGGGCCACGGTCCGTCCTCGCCCTCGGCGACTGGCGCCCGGACGGCGAGTAGGCCCCTGGCATGGCAGATCCACGGCAGACCGTCGCCCTCGGGCCGGGCGTAGACGCCGATCGGGCGGTCGCCGTCGTCGTCAGGACCATCGACAACGACCTGGAGCTGGACCGCACCCTCGGCGGGCAACACCAGCGGCGTTCGCAAGGTCAGCTCCCGGACCAGCTCGCAGCCCACCTGGTCGCCTGCGCGGATCGCCAACTCCAGGAAGGCGGTGCCCGGCAACAGGATCCGACCCGACACCGCGTGGTCGGCCAGCCAGGGATGAATCGTCGTCGAGAGCCTGCCGGTGAACAGGTATCCGTTCGAGCCCGGCAGCTCCACGACCGCGCCGAGCAACGGATGCGCGGCGTCGGCCTGGCCGATCGTGGTGACGTCCCCGGTCGCCAGGCCGGTCGACCAGAATCTCCTGCGCTGGAAGGGATAGGTCGGCAGCTCGATCCGGCTCGCACCGGGGAAGGCGGCCGACCAGTCGACCGGCACGCCCGCGACATGTGCCGTGGCCACCGACAGCAGCATCCGGTCCCAGCCGCCCTCCTCGCGGCGCAGCGACCCGAGCGCGACAGCAGGCACCGCGCGCTCGGCAATGGTCTCCTCGACGCCGACGGCGAGCACCGGGTGTGGGCTGATCTCGACGAACACTCCGTGCCCCGCGTCGATCGTCGCCCGCACGGCGTCGACGAAACGCACCTGTCCGCGCAGGTTGCGATACCAGTAGTCGGCGTCCAGCGCGGCGGTGTCCAGCCAGTCGCCGGTGACGGTGGAACAAAAGGGAATCGGCACCGACCTCGGTCGGATCGGAGCAAGGTCCTCGGCCAGCCGCTCGGCGATCCGCTCGACCTCGGCGGAGTGCGAGGCGTAGTCGACGTCGATCCGCCGGACCCGGACCTCGCGCGCGGTCAGCTCGTCGAACAGTGTGGTCAGCGCGTCCACAGGGCCAGCGACAACCACCGAGGCCGGACCGTTGACCGCCGCGACCGAAAGGCCGTTGACGTTCCGGGCAAGCAGGACCTCGACCTCGGCGGCGGGCAGCGGGACCGCCATCATGCCGCCGTGGCCGGCAAGGGTTTCCGCGATCGCCTTGCTGCGCAGGGCGACCACGCGGGCGCCGTCCTCGATCGAGAGGGCACCGACAACGCAGGCGGCGGCGATCTCGCCCTGGGAATGACCGACCACCGCGGCGGGACGCACCCCCATCGACCGCCACACTTCGGCCAACGACACCATGATCGCCCACAGCACGGGCTGGACCACCTCGACCCGCGCGAGCGCGTCAGCCTCGTCCAGCACGTCCGGCAGCGACCAGTCGACGAACGGCGCCAATGCGTTTCCGCACGCCAGCATGGCCGCGCGGAACACCGGGGAGGACTCGATCAGCTCCCGGCCCATGCCGACCCACTGTGCGCCCTGGCCGGGGAACACGAAGGTGACCTTCCCCGCCGTGGCCGCCAACCCCGACACCACGCTGGGCGAAGGCTCGGCCGCCGCGACCGCACGCAGTCCGGCCAGCAGCGCGACCCGGTCCTCGCCGACGACGACCGCCCGCCGTTCCAGCGCCGACCTCGTGGTTGCCAAGGCGAAACCGATGTCCGCCAACGACTCGTCGTCCAGACCATCCACATAGGAGTGCAGCCGGGCGGCACCGGCGCGCAGCGCCTCCTCGGTCCGGCCGGACAGCACCCACGGGATCGGACCGGGCCGGGCGGCAGACCGCGCCACGGGTTCCGTTGGGATGGCCTGTTCGAGGATGAGGTGGGCGTTGGTTCCGCTGATGCCGAAGGAGGACACGCCTGCTCGGTGGGGGTGGTTGGTGTGTGGCCAGGTGGTGGGTTGGGTGAGGAGTTGGACGGTGCCTGTTGA
>DATATE010000267.1:0-5933 GCA_036268955.1 Pseudonocardiaceae bacterium | reverse complement strand
TGAGCTGCCAGTTGACCCGGTGTCACCGGCATCCCGAGGGGGCCACCTTGTCCCACCTGTCCGATCCGCCTCCGGTGTCGGCCCCCGTGGCCGACATCGACGACGACGCTCGGCTGCGACAGCTCGGCTACGCGCAGGAACGAGCAATAGTCAATACCTGTGGATGAAGATCTTTATGCTGCGGTGGGTGCGGGTTGGTCATCGGGTCGCTCGACGAGGATGCCGTTGACGAACACCGTGCCTGCCCGGACGAGCGCGACGAGCTGTGGTGCGTTCACCATCCGCCAGCGGGCTTGAGCAGCCTCGATCAGCTTGAATGCCATGGCCAGCCCGGCCGCACGGGAGCCCGGCCCCTTGGTGACCTTGGTCCGATGCCGCACCGTCGAGAACGTGGACTCGATCGGGTTCGTGGTGCGCAGATGGATCCAGTGCGGGGCCGGATAGTCATAGAACGCGAGCAGGACATCGACATCGTCGGTGATCTTCGCGACAGCCTTGGGAAACTTCGCTCCGTAGGTGGCGGTGAACGCGGTCACCGCGTCCAGAGCATGCCGACGGTCCTCAGCGTTCCAGATCTCCGCCAGGGCCTTCTTCGCCCCAGGATGCGCGGATTTCGGTAGCGCGGCAAGCACATTCGCGATCTTGTGGAACCAGCATCGCTGCTCGCGGGTCTCGGGGAACACCTCGCGTAACGCGCCCCAGAACCCCAGCGCGCCATCGCCAGCGGCCAGCACAGGAGCGTTCATCCCGCGCCGCTTGCAGTCCCGGAGCAGATCCGCCCACGATTCGGTGGATTCTCGGTATCCGTCGGCCAGGGCCACGAGTTCCTTCCGCCCGTCGGCGCGGACGCCGATCATCACCAGCAGGCAGAGTTTGTCTTCCTCCAGGCGAATGTTGACGTGGATACCGTCCACCCAGAGATAGACATAGTCCACACCAGACAGCTCGCGTTGGCTGAACGCCCGCTGTTCGGCCTGCCACTGCTCGGTCAACTTCGTGATCACCGGGCCCGACAGCCCCGCGCTGGACCCGAGGAACTGCCCCAGCGCGGGCACGAAGTCACCCGAGGACAGGCCGTGCAGGTAGAGCAGCGGCAGTACCTCGGTGATCTTCGGCGTCTTGCGTGCCCAGGCCGGCAGGATTGCCGAGGCAAACCGCTTCCGCTCGCCGGTATCGGGATCAGTACGCTTGTCGTTGACCCGCGGCGCCGTCACCGCCACTGCGCCCGCGCTGGTCAGCACATCGCGGGGCTCGTGGTAGCCGTTGCGCACGACCAGTCGCCGGCCGTGCTCGTCACGCTCACCGACGAACGCGGAGATGTAGGCGTCGACCTCGGCCTGCAACGCCTCGGCCAGCATCCGGCGGGCGCCCTCGCGGACGATCTCATCGATCAGCGACGACGAGATGCCCGTGGCGGGCCGGTCGTTGTCGCCGGAGGAGGGGTCGGGGACTACGGTGAGCATGAGCGTGCCTTCCCGAACCAGCGCGCCAACGCTGGCCCTGATCAGAACTTCGGACCTTTCAGATCATCCTCGGGAAGGTGCGCTCGTCTGCGTCACCTCGCCGGGAACCATCCACAGGTTCTGATCATTGCCTGCGCCACGAGGTGCAGTGTCGTATCGCCCGTTCAGCGGGCAGAGATTGGGGGTACGTCTCTGGATCTAATGCCTTACCTTGATCCGAAAGGAAACGGGGACAGTAGCATGGCAGAAAATCGGCGGTCATGCCCAGGCGCATGGGGTGACGTGCCGAGAGGTCCGCGTGATAAGGCGAAAGCTAAACTGCCTGAATCCTAATCTCCAGAAGGTGCAATTTGAACACCCGTTGGAAAGACGCCTGTAACCAACGCCGACTCCTGCGGCAGGATGAGCAATGGCCTGCCGTAATCCTCTGGAGCTCGGAGCGATTCCCGATCAGGGTATTCAAGGGGATGAGTGGGACGCCTACGTCACGCTAGAACGTATGACACTGACAAACGTGGGATCACCTACGGGACGCGAGTCCTATGGTGACAGAGGACCCGTAGTAGTCGCAGGAGTCACGCCCTGCCCGGGAGGACGGGGAAGGCCCGTCCACAGGGCGAAGGGGTCCAGGTGATCGGACATCAACAGGCCGAAGGGTATGCGTAATGCAGAACGCCGAAACGGTACTGGACGTCCTCCACGATCGAGGCAGGAACGGTCTGCCGTGCAATGAACTGTATCGCCAGATGTTCAACAAGGAGTTGTACCTGTTGGCCTACGGGAACATCTACGCCAACCAGGGCGCGATGACTCCAGGGGCCACGCCAGAGACCGTGGACGGCATGTCCGAGGAGAAAATCGACGCCATCGTCGAGGCAATGCGCTACGAGCGCTATCGGTTCTCTCCCGCCCGCCGGGTGCTCATTCCGAAGAAGAATGGAAAGGTGCGCCCGTTGGGACTGCCGTCATGGTCGGATAAACTCGTCGGGGAGGTAATGCGCCTCCTGCTGGAAGCGTATTATGAACCTACGTTCTCCGACCGCTCACACGGATTTCGTCGGAAACGGGGATGCCACACCGCGCTGTGGGAAGTGGAGCACACCTGGACCGGTACCGTGTGGTTCATCGAGGGAGACATCGCCGACTGCTTTGGGTCTTTAAGCCATGACGTTATGGTCACGATCCTGGCGGAGAAAATCCACGATAACCGGTTTCTACGGCTTGTTCGTCACATGCTCAAAGCCGGGTACCTCGAAGACTGGGAACACCACGACACCCTGAGCGGAGTTCCACAAGGCGGCGTGGTTTCTCCTGTCCTCTCCAATATCTACCTGAACAAGCTGGACGAGTTCGTCGAGAAAACGCTCATCCCGCAATACACCCGAGGGCAACGCCGACGACGCAACCCCGAATACTCGCAGGTGAAGCGCCAGCGGCAGGAGGTACGCAGCCACGGCGACCGGGCCACTGTCCGGGAGTTGACCAAGCAACTGCGCACCTTACCCTCGGGTGACCCTCTGGACCCTGGATACCGGCGGCTGCGGTACTGCCGTTACGCCGACGACCACATCCTGGGGTTCAGCGGACCGAAGGCCGAAGCCGAAGCCATCAAAGAAGAGCTTGCCAGGTTCCTGCGCGACGACCTCGCGCTGGACCTCAGCGCCGACAAGACGCTCCTCACCCACGCCGCTACCCACGCGGCACGGTTCCTCGGCTACGAGATCACCGTCCAGCACGCCAACAGCAAGGTCACCAATGGCCGACGATCGGCCAACGGAGCCATCGCATTACGGGTGCCCCGCGACGTGATCAAGGCCCACTGCGCCCCCTACCGGCGGCACGGCAAACCCTGGCACCGGTCGGCCATGCAGAACCTGCCCGACTACGACATCGTGCAGACCTATGCGGCCGAATACCGGGGCGTGATCAACTACTACCTTCTTGCCATCGACGTCTGGCGACTCCACACACTGAACTGGAACGCGCAGACGTCGATGCTCAAGACCCTTGCGGCCAAGCACAAGTCCACGGTCACCAAGATGGCGGCCCGACATCGAGCCAAAATCGAGACTCCGCACGGACTGCGCACGTGCTTCGAAGCTCGGGTTCACCGCACCGGCAAGCAAGATCTGGTAGCACGGTTCGGCGGGATACCTCTCGCACGGAACAAGAGCGCGATCATCGTTGATCGTGCTCCGGTTCGGGTTCCCTATCCCCGCAAAGAGATCATCAACAGGCTCGTGCGGAGCAGGTGCGAGCTGTGTGAGGACATCGGCCCCGTGGTGGTTCACCATGTCGCCAAGCTCGCGCGGCTCGGTCAACCCGGACCCGACCAACCAGCATGGGCGGCGATCATGGCAGCCAAACGGCGGAAGACCCTCGTGGTCTGCCGACCGTGCCACGATGCCATCCACGCCACTCCTGTCGCGAACGCGGCATAGTCACTGGAGAGCCACGTGCATCGAAAGATGCCCGCGTGGTTCGGAGGGAGGCTGCACGGAAAGGACCGGGCGCATCAGCGATGAACTCCGGCACCTCACGTGCAGCCCACCCTGTTCCGGTCTCCGCGGTGACCTCAACTCGTGCTGTTCCTCCGTGCGCATGCCGCGACGCGGTGGTCGAACTACGCCAACACCACTGATCCGTGGGCCGACGGTGCGCCGCGCTCTGACCAGTGCCCGTGACGACGTGCCGTACCCGGCTACGTGGTGCTACCCGCGCCGTGCAGCGCGATGCGCAGTTCACGGGTGCCACTGGCTTGGGGATGTTGACGAATCAGATCCAGACCGATGCGGCGGATGGCGGGGCGGTCGGTGAGTTCGGTGGGCGCTTCGCGGTAGGCGGCCAGCAGCGCGGCGGCGGTCTGCTCGGGGCGGCCGTGTTGCCACCAGGCGCGGGCGATGTCGGTGTGCAGCCGGCCGCGCCGCTCCGCTGTGGCGAACTGTTCGGGCCGCAGCCCGCGGGCAGCGTCCAGAGCGCGTGCTGAATCGCCACAGGCCCAGTGCACGCCGACCCGGTAGAGCTGGACCTGCGCCGAGGAGATCACGTTCTCGCCGACGCTGACTGGCTGGCCCTCCAGGCCACGGACCGCGCGTTCGGCGTCGCCGATCAACTCCAGAGCACTCTGTTGGTCGCCGCCGGAGCCGGCGGAGTACGCGGCGGTGCACAGCGTCTGGGTCAGTACCGCGCGCTGCAGCACGGTGGACAGTCCGGTGGCTTGCACCGCGCCGATCGCGTCGAGGGTGACCCGTTGCGCGACCTGGGCGCGGCCTTCGTGGCGCAGGACCACGCTGAGTGCGCGAGACGACATCGCCAGCGCCAGCGGGGAGTCGGCGCGGCGGGCGTAGCTCATGGCGCGGTCGGCCGTCAGGCGGCTGGCCGGGTGCTGACCGATCTTGTTGAGGGCGTGGGTCGCCAGGTCGTAGCATGCGGCCACGACGCCCTGCGCGGTCGCGTGGCTGCTGGTGTCGGCCAGTTCGTGGGCAGCGGCCAGCAAGTCGGGCAGTCCGCTGATCAGCGCCCCGTACTGGGCGCGGTCGAACAAGGTCTGGCTGGCGGCCAGCCGTGCGGTCACGGTTGTGGCGGTGACCGGGCCGGCCGCAGCGGGCAGGGCGACCAGCGCATCATCCAGGCGCCTCAGCGCGCCGTGGGCGATGGTGAGCCCGGCCGCAGTGACGAGGAACTGCCTGCGCTGCACGTGGTCACCGCTCTCGTCGACGTCCTGCTGTTGATGGCCGACAGTAGCGAGTCCCAGGCGGAACGGCGCGATGCCATACCGGTCGGCGAAGCGGCGCAGTTCGTCCATGTGCAGGCGCCGGTCACCCCGTTCGATCCGCGACAGCGTGGAACTGGAGTAGCCCACCAGTGCCCCGGCCTGGGCCTGACTCAGTCGTCGCCGCTGGCGCTCCGCGCGCAGGATGTCACCCACGGTGTTATGGGGCACGTACCCGATACTCACCGCCGAGCCATTACTACGCGAGCGCCGTTCGGGTCAAGAGCGTGCCCACAATCGGCACGCTCTGCCCACCGTCCGCGACAACGATCATGGCCGGCCGTTGGTGGCCGTTGACTGGCACCAGAACGCGAGGGAGCACCGTGATGGATCTGACCGATGACGTAGTCGTCGAAATCGAGCGCCGCCTAGGCGTGCGGCTGGACCGCACTGCGATCGCGACTGGGGCGTGGGCTGAATCGGCCGGGCACCGCACCGACCGCGGGACCTGGGTCCGGGTGGATTCTCGGACGGACCGGCGCATCCAGCCGCAATCCTGGATCGGCGCCGAAGCCGCCTCGGTGATCCCCGATGTGCCCAAGCCGGCCTGGTTGCAGTCGGCCACCTGGCGCGACCCGTCCGGGACGACAGTGTGGCGGGCCGAGGAGATGGAACTGGTCACCGGTCCGGTCATCGCTCCGACCGGCGCGATGCTCGCCACCGACCCCGGCCTGCCGGACTCCTGGTGGGCCGAACTG
>DATATE010000266.1:0-4597 GCA_036268955.1 Pseudonocardiaceae bacterium | reverse complement strand
GCATGTGGATTGGTCGGCGGGTGCGGTCAGTCTGTTGAGGGAGGAGGTGGAGTGGCCGGAGGTGGGTCGGCCGCGTCGGGCTGGGGTGTCGTCGTTTGGGATTAGTGGGACGAATGCGCATGTGATTATCGAGCAGCCTCCTGTTGATGTGGTCGAGGCACAGCTGGTCGATGCTGGTCCGGTCCCGGTGGTCGTGTCGGGTCGGTCTCCGGTGGCTTTGCGGGCGCAGGCCGCCGCGCTCGCTGAGGTTGTCGGTGGGCTGGACGTTGGTGATGTGGCCTCGTCGTTGGTGCGGTCGCGGTCGGTGTTCGAGCATCGCGCCGTGGTGGTCGCGGCGGACTCCGCCGACCTGGTCACCGGCCTGACCGCGATTGCCGACGGCGCGGTCGCCGGCGGCTTCGCTCCCGGCCGGCTGGCGATGTTGTTCACCGGGCAGGGCAGCCAGCGGGCCGGCATGGGCCGGGAGCTGGCGGCGCGGTTCCCGGTGTTCGCCGAGGAATGGCATCGGGTCCTTGCCATGCTGGGCGTCGATCCTACGGTCCTGGACGATGAGGAACTGTTGGCGCGGACCGGTTTCACCCAGCGGGTGGTGTTCGCGGTCGAGGTCGCGTTGGTGGAGTTGTTGGGTTCGTGGGGCGTCGTGCCGGATGTGGTGGTCGGCCATTCGGTCGGGGAGATCGCCGCCGCGCACGTTGCGGGTGTCCTCTCGCTTGAGGACGCGTGTGTACTGGTTGCCGCTCGCGCTCGGCTGATGGACGCGCTGCCGGTGGGCGGGGCGATGGTCGCGGTGCAGGCGACCGAGGACGAGGTCACGCCGCTGTTGACGGACGGTGTGTCGATTGCGGCGGTGAACGGACCGCGTTCGGTGGTGCTGTCCGGGGTCGAGGCCGTGGTGCTCGACATCGCTGGTCGGTTCGAGAAGACGCGGCGGCTGTCTGTGTCGCATGCGTTCCACTCGCCGCTGATGGAGCCGATGCTGGACGAGTTCGCCGTGGCGATCGCCGGACTGTCGTTCCAGCCGCCGAGGATCCCGCTGGTGTCTACGGTGTCGGGTGAGGTGGTGTCGGAGGAGGTTTGTTCGGCGGAGTACTGGGCTGGGCAGGTGCGGTCGACGGTGCGGTTCGCCGACGCGGTGTCCGCGTTGCCGGAACTGGGCGTGACCCGTTGTGTCGAGATCGGTCCGGACGCGGTGTTGACGCCGATGGCGATCGAGGTGCTGGACGACAAGGTGCCCGTCACGCCTGCGTTGCGTGCCGATCGTGACGAGGTCGTCGGGGTCTTGGGTGCGGTGGGGGAGTTGTTCGTTCGGGGTGTTCCGGTGGACTGGGCCGCGGTGGTTCCGGCGGGCCGGCGCGTCGAGTTGCCGACCTACGCTTTCCAGCATCAGCGTTTCTGGCCACTGCCCGCTCCTACCGTCGCGGGCGGCCGAAGCGTCGTCGATTCGGTCGTGGTGTTGGCCGGGTCGGACGGGGTGGTGGTGAGTGGCCGGGTGTCGTTGCGGCGGCAGCCGTGGTTGGTCGATCACGCGGTGGGTGGCGTCGTGCTGTTGCCTGCGGCGGTCCTTGTCGAGTTGGCCTTGCACGCGGGTGATCAGGTCGGCTGTGCCGAATTGGCGGAGTTGACGTTGGTGGCGCCGTTGGTGGTGGGGGAGCGGGACACGCTGGTGCAGGTGACCGTCGGCGCCCCGGATCCCGCCGATGGCCGACGCCCGGTCACCGTGCACGCACGTGGCGACGACGGCGAGGAATGGACCGAGTGCGCGACCGGCCATCTGACCGTCGAGGCGTCGACCGGTGAAACCCTCGGCACCGAACTGCCAGCCGATGCCGTCGAGGTCGATGTCGCGCAGGCCTACGAGCGGCTGGCGGACAGCGGGCTGGACTATGGGCCGGCGTTCCGTGGGCTGAGGGCGGCGTGGCGGCACGACGGCGATGTCTATGCCGATATCGCGCTCCCCGAGGGACTTGAGGATGACTTCGACATTCATCCGGCCCTGCTCGACTCGGCGCTGCACGCGATCTCGATCCTGCCCGAGCACGGTCGAGAAGCCCGGTTACCGTTCTCCTGGTCCGGCATGCGGTTGCTGGCCGGCGGCGCCGCTGCCTTGCGGGTGCGAGTCCGGCCCGTCGGCACGGATGCGGTGTCGTTGACGGCCACCGATCCGGCCGGCGGTGTGGTGTTCACCGTGGCGGAGTTGGCGCTGCGGCCGGTGAACCTCGACCAGTTGCCGGTCGCCGGCGAGGACATGCTGTTCCAACTCGACTGGCAACAGCTACCGGCTGCCGTCGGCGAGGACGCCCTCTCCGTCCGGAACCTGGACTGGCAGGCGGATCTGGACACCTTGGCCGAGGCCGCTGATGCGGCTGATGCGGCTGTCGTCGCGGTTCCGAACGAGGCCGGTGATCCGCGCGAGCTGACCGGCCGCGCGTTGGATCTCGCGCGGCAGTGGCTGAACCTGGATCGGGCCGATGGGCGCCTCGTCTTCCTGACCGGGACGGGAGTTGCCGCGGCCGGGGTGTGGGGTTTGCTGCGGGTGGCGCAGAGCGAGCACCCGGACCGGTTCGTGCTGGTCGAGACCGACGATCCAGCCGCTCCACTGAGTGCGGCACTCGCCAGCGGTGAGCCGCAGCTCCGTATCCGCGACGGCGTGACTGAGCTACCCCGCCTCGTGCGCGCGAAGGCCGATCTTGTCGGTCCGGTCGGCTACGATCCGGACGATACGGTGTTGATCACTGGTGGTACGGGTGGTCTTGGTGGTGTGCTCGCTCGGCATCTTGTTGCTCAGCATGGGGTGCGGCGGTTGTTGTTGGTGAGTCGACGGGGTCCGGCCGCTCCTGGTGCTGCCGAGTTGGAGGCGGAACTGGTCGCGCTCGGCGCGGACGTCACCGTCCTGGCGGCCGATCTGTCCGAGCGCGAGGTCGTGGCCGGACTCCTTGCCGAGCATCGGCCGACCGCGGTGGTGCACGCGGCCGGTGCGGTGCGCGATGCGCTGCTGACCTCGTTGACCGACGAGGATCTCGACGTGGTGTTCGATGCGAAGGTCGAGCCCGCTCGCCACCTTGACGAGCTGACCAGGGACTCCGGTCTCACCTCGTTCGTCGTGTTCTCCTCACTGGCCGGAATGGTCGGCAATCCTGGCCAGGGCAACTACGCGGCGGCGAACGCCGTGCTCGACGAGATCGTCCGGCAACGTCGTGCGGCCGGGTTGCCCGGTCGGTCGCTGGCCTGGGGCCCGTGGGCCGATACCGGTATGGCCAGCAAGCTCGCCGACTCCGCGCTGAATCGGATGGCCAGAACGGGCACCCTGCCGCTGACCACCGAGCAAGGGCTACGCCTCTTCGATCTCGCCGCCGCCGTCGACAGTCCCGTTGCCGTACCGGCGCACCTGAGCTTCACCGCATTGCGGGCCCAACCCGAGCTTCCGGCCCTGCTACGCGGCCTCGTGCGCACGACCCGGCGCCGGTCGGCCGGGGCGAGCAGGACGGCCGACGACCTCGTTCGCCGGCTGCGTTCCCTCGATCCGGCCGACCGGCCGGCCGTCCTGCGGGACCTGGTCCGCGCCGAGGTAGCCGGTGTCACCGGACGGGCCGCCGCCGCGGTCGACCTGCTGCGCGAATTCCGCGAACTCGGCCTCGACTCGCTGACCGCGGTCGAACTGCGCAACCGCCTCAACGCCGTTACCGGCCTGCGCCTGTCGGCCACCACGGTCTTCGACTATCCGACCCCGACCGTGCTGGCCGACCACCTCCTTGCCGAACTGCTCGACGCCGACCCCGAACCCGCGACACCGGTAATGCGGGCGGTCTCGTCGGACGATCCGATCGTGATCGTGGGCATCGGCTGCCACTATCCGGGCGGGGTCAGCTCCCCGGACGATCTGTGGCGCCTGGTGAGCGACGGTGTCGACGCGATCTCCGAGTTCCCGACCGACCGTGGCTGGGACGCGGCGAAGCTCTATGACCCGGACCCGCATCACCTCGGCACCTCCTACACCCATCAGGGCGGATTCCTCGACGATGCCGGTCGGTTCGACGCCGAGTTCTTCGGTCTGAGCCCGCGTGAGGCCCTGGCCACCGATCCGCAGCAGCGCCTGCTGCTGGAAACCAGCTGGGAGGCGTTGGAGAACGCCGGTATCGACCCGATGTCGTTGCGGGGCAGCCAGACCGGCGTGTTCGCCGGCGTGATGTACCACGACTACAGCACGACGCTGGAGGGTGAGGAGTTCGAGGGCTACCGGGGCAACGGCAGCGCGGGCAGCGTGGCCTCCGGCCGCGTCGCCTACACGCTCGGCCTTGAGGGCCCCGCGGTGACGGTGGACACGGCGTGTTCGTCCTCGCTGGTGGCGATGCACTGGGCGGCCCAGGCGCTGCGCTCCGGTGAGTGTTCGCTGGCGCTGGCCGGTGGTGTCACCGTGATGGCGACGCCGCTGGCGTTCGTGGAGTTCTCCCGACAACAGGGTCTTTCTGTTGATGGTCGGTGTCGGTCGTTTGGGGATTCGGCTGGTGGGGTTGGTTGGTCTGAGGGTGTGGGTGTTGTTGTTCTTGAGCGGTTGTCGGATGCGCGTCGCCTTGGTCATTCGGTGTTGGCGGTGGTGCGG
>DATATE010000265.1:0-13812 GCA_036268955.1 Pseudonocardiaceae bacterium | reverse complement strand
GCTCGTCGATCTCCCCGGTTGTTCGCGCACTGGCGGTTGGGCGCGCGTCCTGATGGTTGGGCGATGGGAGCCGGATGAGCCGAGAGGTTCAAGTCCGGTTCTGCGAGAGCCGGGCGGTGCGATCCCGCCCGGCTACTCACCCAGTCGTGCATTGCGTCAGTGAGCGGCGAGCGCGACAGGTATGGGAGGCGATCGCGGCCCGGATGGCCGAGTGTGGTCTTGAACTTCATCCGGACAAGACCAAGATCGTGTATTGCAAGGACGCGAATCGGACCGGCTCTTATGGGCATGAGACGTTCGACTTTCTTGGATACACGTTCCGACCGCGCCTGGCCCGGAACAAAGGTGGCGAGTACTTCGCCAGCTTCTCTCCGGCGATCAGTGGTGCGGCTAAGCGGGTGCGGAAGCAGATGCGGTCGTGGTGGCTGCATCGCCGCAGTGATCGTTCGCTCCTCTATCTTGCCGAGATGATCAATGGGATTGTCAGGGGGTGGATCGGTTATTATGGGAAGTTTTGTAAGTCTGCCCTCCGTCCACTCTTTCGCCATCTCAACGAGATTCTGGTGCGGTGGGCGCAAAGGAAGTACAAACGGATGCGGTATGCCCCAATTCGGGCATGGCAGTTTCTCAAAGAGGTTGCTCAACGCGATCCGAAGCTGTTCGTGCACTGGCAATTCGGGGTCTGGCCGTAGGTTGGATGGTGGGAGCCGGGTGAATCGAGAGGTTCACGCCCGGTTCTGAGAGAGCCAGGGGGTGAGATTCCCCCTGGCCACTCGCCCCGTCCACGAGCACCAGGTCCGCGCGGTAGCCCTCGGCGATCCGGCCGAGTTCCTCGCCAAGGCCGAGCAGGTCGGCGGCGCTGGACGTGGCGGCGGCGAGCGACTGCGCGGGCTTCATACCGCAGTCGGTCATCAACGCGAGTTCTTCCAGATTGGTGCCGTGCGGCCCGAGGCCCGCGTCGGTGCCCATGGCGATCTTCACCCCGGCCGCGATCGCCCTGCTGATCGAGGCCATATGGATGTCGACCACGTCCCTCGTCTTACGGGCCACCGCTTCGGGGATGTCGGCCCCGGTATTGATGGCGCGCAGGAGATTGACCGGCGCGGAGATCGTCGGAACCAGCCAGGTACCGGCCGCGAGCATCATCTCGATGGCTTCGTCGTCGAGGAACGTCCCGTGCTCGATGGAGCGGATACCCGCGCGGATCGCGTTCTTGATGCCCTGCGTCCCTTGGGCGTGCGCCATCACATAGGTGCCCGCCTTGCGGGCCTCGGTGACGAGCACGTCCAGCTCCTCCGAGGTGAAATGGGCGTGCCGGGGGTCGTCACCCAGGGAGCCCACGCCGCCGGTCGTGCAGACCTTGAGCTGGTCGGCCCCGGCCTTCAGCAGCTCCCTCGCGACCTTGCGGACCTCGTCAGGGCCGTCCGCGACGGCATGCGGCCGGCCGGGATGCGGCCCCATGACGGAAGCGGAAGCGCTGCCGCCGTCACCATGCCCGCCGGTCTGGCTGATGACACCGATCGAGATCCGCACGCGCGGTCCGGGAATGAGCCCGTTCGCGACCGCTCGTTTGATGCCGAGGTCGGCGCCGCCCGCGTCGCGAACAGTGGTGATGCCCACCGCGAGCGTCTTTTTCAAATTGGCGGCGGCCTCGTAGAACTGGTAGGAGAACGGCCTTTGCAACAGGGTGCTGTATCCGCCGCCGCTCAGGCTGCCGAACACGAGGTGCACGTGGGTGTCGAACATCCCCGGCAGCACGGTTTTTCCCGCGCAGTCCACCGCGAGGTCACCGTCGAGATCACTGCCGATCGCGAGGATCCGGTCGTCCTCGACGAGAATGTCCGCCCGCGTCGCCGCGCTGCCCGTTCCATCGAAGACCTCGCCGCCGGTGAAGACCGTCTTGGTCATGAACACCGCCTTCCTTCTCACTCCGCTGTGGATACCTGAACAAAAACATAGCATGCGTTCAGTATCTGCGGGGAGGTCGGAAGACCGGAAAACGAACCGCGACGCTACGCATGAGCGCAGCGTCGCATGAGGACCGCAAGAGGTGAGCAGCCGGCGCGGGTGATCGACCGGCTGAACAGATGCCTCGCGACCGCGTCGAGATGGGTGGGGTTTACGCCGTGGCGGCGATGCTGTCGAGGTAGGCAGCCATGGCCTTGACGAACAGCCGGCGCTCCGCGGCGAAGGTGGGTTGGCCGGGGTTCATCCACTGGCTCACGGCGAGACCCTGCATGCTCGCGGTCATCAGCCGTCGCAGGGCCTTGCCGTGCAGCTCCCAGCCGAACGTCCTGCGCATCAACTTCAGCCACAACTTGTCGAATTCGGCGGTGCCCGCACGCAGCCTTGCGCGTGTCTCGTCCGAGGTGTCCGGGTCGCGGGTCAGCTTGGTCAGGATCTCCAGATAACTGATGTAGGCCGGACCGCTGACATGGCGCCAGAGCAGATCCGCGATCGCGGTCAGCTTCTCTTCGGTGGTCTCACCGGTAATCTGCACGTTGGCCAGCACCTCGACCACCCCGCCCATACCTCGCTCCGCCGCCGCCAGCAGAAGCGCCTCGAACGTGCCGAAGTGATGCTGGATCACCCCGAAGGTCACCCCGGCGCGGCGAGCGATCTCCCGCGAACTCGCGTGGGCGAAGCCGACCTCGTAGATCATCTCCTGGGCAGTGACGATCAACCGCTCCCGGGTCTCGTCGCCCTTGCGATAACCCTTGCGCTCCGGGGTGCGGCCAGCCTGCATGCCCCGCAGTGTAATCGCTCGCCGCCGACCAGCCGTGAGCCTGACGGACAAGGCGGAAGAAGGCGCGCAGTTCCTCCACGAACAGCTCCGGCTGCTCGAACGCGGCGAAGCGACCACCCCCGGTCCAGCTCATGCCAGTACCGCAAATCCAGGATGACGAACCGGGTAGGCCCAGGTGCTGAAGCGGCTTTCGCCGCGGAAGGTGGACAGCTTGGCGAGGATCGCGACCATCGCCTCCGCCGCCGCGTGGCCCGCCGTCTATCAGTATGCGGCCCGCTCGCTCGGCGTGCCCATTGAACAGGTGAACCTGTTTTCCTGCAACGCTTTCGACGTGGTCGAAGCAAACGCCGCAGGAATACGCACGGTCTGGGTCAACCGAACCGGGACGACCGCCAGGAAGCGGCCACGGGCGTCACCTGCGCCGCGGCACCGTTGCTGGTGGACGGTCGGGCGATCGCCGCCCTGTCCCTGACCTTCGCCGCCAACGACACCGGCACCGCCGGACTGGTGCCGGTCGTGCGCGCGGTCGGTCTTGCCCTCGGCCGCGCACCGACAGTGCACGGCCAGCAGCAGGACCGGGTTGTCGACGGTCTCCTGCAGCAGTGGTCGGACGTACTCACGCGCCGCAACGACGACGTGCACACAGTTGTCCAGAATGAAGACGACATCCCAACCGTTGGGATCGTTGAGATCGATGCGCGAGAGCCAGGTCCTCCAGCGCTCGGATCTCGGTCTCTCGCTACCAAAGAGCGGGACGTCCTCCGGCGGTATGCGTCCGGTTGGGGGCGGAGCCCGACCACCGGCAGCGGGCGCTCAGCTCGCTGGTCGTCAACGTGGGTGCTGCCTGTGTAGACGCGGGGGTGTTCTCCGTGAATTCACCCTCGCTGTCGAACCGCCTGTGCCCCTGCCATCCATTGTGACCCATTGTGCCTGACCCGCTTTGTCCGTAGCCAGGACACTACCGCTGAGTACACCCGCGCGGAGACGCGGTAACGCGGTGGTGAACGAGATCACCCAGCGCAATATCGGGCAACACGGGAACGGCACCGTGGCGCGGGAATCACTTGCACCTCGACGTTGAGACGTTCCCCGAGAAAGAGCAGGTGGGCGAGCTGCCGATCCCGCACGGCAACGTCGCCGATGGGTTCTTGCGACACTCTCTCCTTGATGACCAGCCGAAAGTCGGTGCGGTTGGCTGAGGTCAGGACCTCCGGTACCACAAAGGAGCGGACTCGTGTGGCTACATCGTGACGACCGCGCTGGCCATGACCATCTCCCGGTTGACGTGCCGTGTCGGAACATCGGCGGTCGGCGCGCCAAGACCCATGTCACCGTGCATGGCGACCGTCGTGGTGGTTCTCCCAGCCGGCAGAGCGCGGTATTCAGGCCGGACGAGAACCACACCCGGATAGGCGACGAGCGGGCTGTGATAGGGGATCCGTGGGGAGGGCGGCGCAGATCAGGGCCTATCCCGGCGACATCAGCCTAGATACGAGGCGCGAGGAGATCGCCAAGCAGACCGCGATCCGCGTGATCCGCCTGCCTGCGAGGTGTTCACTGGCATCGCACCGAAGGTGCTGGTCGGCTGGCGGGACCGGGCATCCGTGGAGTCCCAGAGCCATCCCCGAGGTGACCACCAGCAGAAGATCAAGCTGACCCTGCTGAGGTTGCCGCTCTCACCCCGCATCCGGAACCAGGGTAAGATCACCCTGTCTCGGTCGGGACCCAAAGCCGAAGCAGAGTCGGCGTTCCTGACCGGGCTACGTCGTTGCTCTCCGGCCTCGATGTGTGGATTATATGCCCGTGACTCGAGCAGGCCGGCCGGTGTGTCGACAGGACCTGACGACCAGTCTCACCTCGCCGACCTGCAGTTCTCCTCTTCTAGGGACGTGGTGTCTGAATTGCCGGCCTTACAGGCGCGTGTCGCGTCGTCCGACAGTGATCAATCGTCCGATCGCACCACTTCAGACCTCTCTCCGTTAGGCCTATTGGGCCGTGCGGTCATACCTGCGGGGATGGTCGCGGTTCTTGGTGCCCTGGTCGTCTGGATGGTGATCGCTAATCGATCGTTCGAGGTGATCGTTGCCTGGGCCGGCGCGGTCATCACGCTAGTCATCATCGGGGTAGCCGCACGGGTTGCGGTGCGGCACGGGCTTGCTGTTCGTGACCGGATCCAGACACTGACCAACACTGTGGCCGCATGCCAGCGCGATACGCGCGAGGCGAACGTGCGCGCTGATGGTCTCGTCGCCGCGCTTGAGGGCTCCCGTCAGCGGATTGCGGACCTCACCGCTGCTGGTGATCCGGCCCAACAGCAGGCGGTATTGGCCGTTTTGGGACAACGACAACATTTCTTCATCATGCGGGCACATGTTCTGTTGGTCGAGTTGATGAACAAATTTGAGGATCCCGATGTTCTGAATGGCCTGTTCAAACTCGATCACCTCGTTACCCTGATGCTGCGGAAGGCGGAAAACGTCGGACTGTTGGCTGGCGAGAATGCGCCTCGGCGTCAGTTCCGCGACGCACAACACTGGTGGCTCGTCCTCAGCGAAGCGATCGCCGAAACCCAGCAGTACAAGCGTGTCGTTGTCGTGCAGCCGAACGAGGGATCGTTCGCGGGACACGCGACCGCGGATATCATCCATCTTCTCGCCGAACTCGTGGAAAACGCCACTGAGTACTCCAGAAACGACTCCGAAGTCACGGTGTTCGTCGAGCCCGTGCGCGCCGGCGTCGCCATTGAGATCGTCGACAAGGGTCTTGGTATCGAATCGGAACGCCTGGAGCTGTTCAACAAAATGCTCGCAGGATCCGTACCGGTCGAGGCTGGCACGCCTGTGGTCCACGGCAGGGTCGGGCTGTGGGTGGTCAGGAGGCTGACCGAGCAGCTTGGTCCGGACGTGCGCATCTGGTTGACACATAACCCATATGGTGGGATCACGGCACATGTCGTCATTCCCACTCGCCTACTGGGTGCACGTGAGGACGGTCACCGGCCTACTCCCGAGACACCCGAGTCGGTCGCCCCGATAGCCCCGCTGACGCAGGTGACCGGTGCTGGTCCGGCAACTCCTGAGTCCCACCCGATCGTCTCACCAACCATCGCCGCTCGTCTGACGGCTGACCCCGCCGCGGACGATATCGACTTGTTCCGCCAGAATGAGTCGTTGAACGGCAACCGGCCCCGGCATGCCTCATCCGATCCGGAACGACCGCAGTGGCCAGGTGATCCTGACGTGACCGTCGCAATGACACGCACACCAGCGCAGACACAGCAGGAGACGACATCCGTGGGATCCAGCGGCTTGCCCCGCTTGCCCCGCCGCCAACCCGGCTTGACGCATCTGCCGCCGGGGCTCATCGGGCCTGCCGGCGAGCAAGGACCGGGCGAGATCGTGGATGAGCCGCCCAGTGCGTCCCTGGCCGCGGCATTCGTGGACGCGAGGCAGGCTGCGGACCTGGACGGTACCGATGCGTGAGTTGACCGATGACCAGAGGAGCCCGATGAACCCCGCTTCACCGAGCATCGATGCCGGCTGGCTGCTGCGGAACCTGCTGGAGCAGGTTCCGCACGCCCGTAGTGCCGTCGTGCTGGCTGCGGACGGCATACCGCGGGCCTGGCAGGGACTGTCTCAGGACAACGCCCAGTACCTGGCCGCCACCGCGGCCGCCCTGATCGGTGCCGCGCACGGCATGGGGAACATCGTCGAGGTAGAAGGACGGATGCGTCAGATCGTGCTCGAGCATGATCGCTACCTTGCGATTTTTATGGCCGCAGGTCAGGGCTCGATTCTTGCGGTACACGCCGACAGAGCGGTCAACGCGTCCCATCTCGCCGCCGAGATGGTTCAGATGATCAACGGTCTGCGCGCGCACCTCGCCACACCATCGCGGACTCCCGCGGTGCGTGGGGACGCCGTCTAGGTCATGACACGTCCCGACGCCGAGCACAGTGACCAGCACTACGCCCCGGACCTGGTCGCTCGGCCTTTCATGGCGGTAGGCGGGCGCACCCGGCCGGGCCACGATCTCGACATCGCGTCGCTGGTGCAGGCGACCGGGCAGGACCCACCGCGCATCCAGCCGGAGTGGGCGGCCATCCTGACGCGATGTCAACAGGTCCCCTGCTCGATCGCGGAACTCGCGGCACGGCTGGAGCAGCCGTTCGTCGTCATCAAGATCTTGGTCAGCGATCTGCTCACGTGCGGTGCCGTTATCGTCTCCCCTGACGGTCAGCGGGCCGACCTACACATGCTGGAGGCGATCAGGGATGGACTCCGCAAACTCGGCGTCTAGGTCTCCACTGCCGCGCTCGTTCAAGATCGTCGTTGCGGGCAATTTCGCCGTGGGGAAGACCACCCTGGTCGGTGCCGTCAGCGAGATCACCCCGTTGACAACCGAACAACCGATCACCGTCACCAGCTACGGAATCGACGATCTGCCGGAGGACACAGCGAAGACCGAGACGACCGTCGCGCTGGACTTCGGCCGGATCACCGTGCCTGTCGATGACTCCGCAATCGTGCTGTTCTTGTTCGGCACGCCAGGCCAGGAACGTTTCTGGTTCATGTGGGAGGAGTTGTCGCGGGGGGCGCTGGGCGCGATCGTACTGGTCGACACCCGACGCATACAGGGCTGTTTTGCCGCTGTGGAGTACTTCGAGTGGCGAAAAATCCCCTATGTGGTCGCGATCAACGAGTTCGACGACGCCCGTCGGTACACGCCGGACGAGGTCCGATATGCCCTGAACATCGCCGATGACATACCCATCGCGCACTGCGATGCGCGTGACCGCGCGTCCGCGAAGGATGTCCTGATTACGCTCGTGTCCTACGTCATCCGTCGCGAACACAACGCGACGCGAACCCCGATCGCCACTCACTGACCCGGAGGCGTGCGTGACTGCCGAACCCTATCGTGACATGCTCACTGGTGCTGACTCGCCCGACTCCGTGCGTGCGCGGGTGGGGCGACTGCGTCAACTCGGCCTCGGGGAACACGCTGACCCTGTGTTTGACGAGTTCGCCCACAAACTCGCCGTCGAAGTTGGTGCCCCAGATTGCATCGGGCTGGTCAACCTCCGCGGACAGCAGCAGTTCTTCAGCGGTCTGTACACACCGCCGGACACGCCACGTGAGGACGCGCACAAGCTCGGGTTGATCAATGCGGCATCGGGCCGGACGATGCCGTTGGACTACGGCTACTGCCCGATGGTGTCCACTCGCCGGCGCGCGTTGCCGCTCAGTGACACCCGCGACTTCAGCGGCTTCACCCACACCACGGTGACCGTCATGTTGCGGGTGTTGACGTATTTGGGTGCCCCGCTGATCGACCCGGACACCGACATGGTGCTCGGGACGGTCTGCCTGATCGACACCCGACCGCACGAGTGGACGGCCGAGCACGTGGCCGCCATCAAGGACCAGGCCGCGCAGGTGATCGACTACATCCACTCCCCGACACGCCACCGGCAGGCCTGACGATCAGGTCACAGGGGGCACCGGTCGCCATCAGTTCGCGAGGGCGGTGTCGATGTCGGCATCACCGTCGCCGGGGAACATCTCCGACCACTGCTGGCCCTTGTCGGTGCCGAGCGCGAACTCGGCAAGCCGTAGCCGTTGAATGTCCGGCGTACCAGCCGGGTCCTCGACGTGGAGGGCGTCACGGATGAGCCGCTCGATCGGCCGGTCGGTCTCAAGGGCGGTCGCCCCGTGGATGCTCTTGGCAGCCAGAGCCGAGTTGACCAGCTCGGTGGTGTTGACCAGCTTGGCGTTGATCAACTCCGGATCGCATGCTTCACCACGATCGAGCATGGACGCCGCCAGGTACGCGACAGTACGGCACGTCATCAGACTCGACCACATGGCGCCAAGTCGCTGGTTGACGGTGGACACCTGGTGCAGCGGCGCGCCATAGCGGTGCTGGGTGCGCGCATACGCGCGGGTTTCGTCCACGAGAGCTTGGTGGATGCCGAGCGCCACCGCGGTCAGGTTTGGTCTCCCGTACAGGATGCTCGAGGAATAGGCTACTTTCCAGCCGTCACCCTCATCGCCGAGGCGGCAGTCGACCGGGACGCGGCAGTCGACCAGTTTCAGTTCGCCGAAACTGAAGCCGTGCAAACCTAATCGGGGACGGTGATCACCGACCGAGCATCCAGGCCGGTTGGAGTCCACCAGAAACGCTGTCACATCACGCCTTCGTGGCCCGGTGCGCAACACGACGCCGTGAAGATCACCGACGTGGCTGTTCCCGACGAAGACCTTCTCGCCGTTCAGAACGTACTCGTCGCCGTGCCGCTCGGCCGTGCCGGTCATGCCGAGTACGTGCCCGCCTGACGTGCGCTCGGTCACCGCGATGGTAGGAAGGCACGTTCCGTCGGCAATCCGCGGTAACCAGGTGTCTTTCTGCTTCTGCGTACCGAAGTGCAGGATCTTTGCCACGCCAAGCTGGGACGCCTGGACCATGGCGCCCATGGCGCCGCTGACGCGCGCCAACTCCTCGATGATGATCGTTTTGGCCAGGTGTCCCGCTCCCATACCGCCGTAGCGGCGCGGAATGGTGGCCCCGATCCAGCCCTGACGGGCGATCCGTCGCGACAACTCACCCTGGACGACCCGCTCAGCTTCCATCTCGGCAACGCGGGGCGCGACCTCCGAGTCGGCGAAGTCGCGCACCTGCTTGCGCAGGGCCTCGTGGCTGGATTCGGTGAGGTAGTGCGGTGCGGCGAGGTCCATGGTCTGCTCCCAGTCCGTAGCGCGGCCGGTGCCGTCGTCGATCGTCCTACTGAATCAGCACTGCGTGTCGCGCACAGTCACCGACCGTCATGTAGGGTATTGCGTGACTGGTTCATGAGGTACCGCCTAGGCGGTGAAGTCGAGGACAACCCACTCCAGAGATGCTGCTGGAGTACCTCTGGGCCACAACGCAACGAAGCCAGGTGCCTCCATTCGGGTGGCGGTCGGTGCCGGTCCTGGCCGCTTCGATTAGTCCACCCGCTCGGCGGAGTGGTCGCCAGCCAGCCATAAACGTCACGCAGGGTGTTTGTGCGCTGACCGACTGCTGATCTCACGCATCGGGTCGTTGCCGTCGTATGTCAGCATTTCTGACAGGGCGCTGATCAGTCGGTCTCGGGCGGCGAGGCTTTGGCCGGTGATGGTGGCCAGGGCGTGAAGCCGACCCCGATCCGTCGCGGGGCGACAGATGATGGTGCTGCATTCACGCACTGCCATCGGCAGGGTTTCGGTGCCAAGCAGCAGGTTCAGCAGCACCGTGGGAGCCTTGTCCAGCAGATCGTCCAGCAACGCGGTGACCGCATGTCGGGCGACGTCGGCCGTCTGCTGGTAGCGGATCTCGCCGCGGCGCACCGTGGGCAGTAGGTCGGTGCAGTGATGCACTGCCAGCAAGGTCAGCTCGGTATGGTGTGCGTCGGTGTTCCATTCCGTACGTACCTCAGACTCCGCAAGGGTGCAGGCCAGTACTTGTCGCCACTCGGCGGCGGGGTCAAACGGTGGGCTGGTCATCGAACACCATGATGGCAGCCGGAGTCGGCTCCGGCCGAGGGGGATCGCGGAACGGCTTCGCACGGGGTCCCCTGGCGCTCATTCGACCGCGTCGCGGAGCGATCGCCCCACACCCAGCCGCAGGGGAGCCTGTCCAGGGCATGTGGCCACGGCCACAACATCCTGACGTCAATGCGGTGCGGATGAACGTAGTCCCCGGACTCGGTGAACTGTTCGTCAGTCCCGCCTACATCACAGCGGGACGTCCGAGATAAGGACAGAGGCACCCACCCCAGTGGCGCTTCCTTCGGTTGATCTTCGCTGATTATGATCTTGGTGTGACTGGTGTGACCCGTGCGGCGGACAACCGGGTTACCTGATCGGGTCGCGATCGGGTCCTGACTACCGCGTAGCGATGCCTGAGGACACGACCACCTATCCGAATCTCGGATTCGATCCCGTTCCTGGGGTGCCTGACCAGGTGGAAGCAATGAGCGGCAAGCTCGCCAACGCTGTCGACTCGCTGACCGATTCCAACCGGCTGATGAGCCAACTGCGGGATGGGGCCAGCGGGGGTATGGCACGGTGACGCGGGCGATTGCGTTCCGCCAGCACGTCAACACCACGCTGGTCATGGACATGACGCATGCGCAGAGTTCGTTGGAAACCGCGGTCGGTGTGTTGCGCGGCTGGCACACGAACCTCAAGGGTCTCAAGGACACCGCAGCCAAGCTCAACCGGAAGCTGCTGCGGTCAAACAACAGCAGGCGCAGGCCCAGCCGACATTGCAGCAGGCCCAGGCGAATCCTGATCTGCGGCTGGCCGGGCGCGAGTTCCCGATCAGGCGTCGTTGCAGCCGGCACAAGGCCTGCTCGACAAGGCCGAGTCGGCGGTGAGCGATGCTGGCAACGCAGTATCCAGCGCCGAGGGTACCCTTGAATCGATCATGAAGCAGGCAAAAAACCACGAGTTGGCCGCACGCAATGTCCTGTACTGCGGACTGGGACACCATGTGTCCGTGGTCGATGGTTCGACCATCACCTCGTCACTGACTGTCGGACTGCAACAATTTCCAGAAAAAGCCAATCTACGGCTGATACTCAGGGATTTCGTGATGGCGAAGTACGAGACGGGAGAACGCGGCCAGGTCGACGTCGAAGGGCGCCCCGTGTTGTTCGTCGAGAGCACCCGTGAGCTGCCCGCACCCCAGCTCCCTGAGCAGGAGTCAGGGGCGTCGGGCGCGACCTCACCGGTGTTCCAACTCGAAGCGACGGTACCTGCCGAGGATGCAACCAAGCTGGTGACGATGGAGTTCTCCACGCCCTTCGTCTCGTACGGTACAGAATTCCGGGCGATGATGGTCCAACTGGCGGCATCGGTATCTTCATCGAACCGCAGCCACCAGCCGAACACGGGTCGCTGCCGAGATCGATCAGCGACAGGTTGGGATGAGGAACCCATGACGCAATCTGGTGACCGACGATGAACACATCCCAACCGCCCTGGCCGCCGCAGGAACCTCATCGTGGTGGGCCGCCGTACGTGCCGGGGTCTGCGCCATACCAACCTCCGCCATACCAACAACCCGCGACCGCGCAACCCGCTACACCACCGCGAGCGTGGCTGGCATCGTCGGGGATGGAACACGGTTCTCAGGGCGATCCGCGTTATCCGTCACCGCGTCGGCTGCGCACCACGCTGGCCTTCGCTGTTGATCTCGTCCTTGCGCTCGGTGCTTTGGTGGGTACGTTCGTCGCGACCAGGCACCAGCCAACGCTGCCGGTTCCCGCGCTGGTCGCCATCGCGGCGATGATCGTCGTGTCTTTCGTCAACCGAGTACTCATTCAATCGATCTTCCGGGCCAGTATAGGAGAAGCACTCTTCGGTTTGCGTCTTATCCGGAAGTCAGACGGCGGTCGTCCCGGATTATGGGCATTGTTGCGGGCCTGGCTGCTCAGCATCGTCTGGGGTATCGCCACGATGGCCGAGATCGCCGGTAGCGCCAACAGCGGCGCCAATCCCACCAGCGCGGTCTTCCCATCTGTAGTGCGCCGACGAGACGTCCGCTTGATCTCGTAGTTGGTCCTGTTCCCGGACCGAGGTAGGTTGTTGACCCTGCCTCGGAGGGCTGTGGAGTGATCGCGGGAGATTTCCTCAAGATACGACCAATCGCGTCGCGGCGCGAGTACCGACGGGCATATCGGGGAGCGCTCCCCGCCGTTGACCGTCGAGATCGCCGGGAACAAGACCATGGTCCCGGTCAACCAGTGCCATGGCGCGATCTCGGTCACCGATGGCGGCGGCCGCGAGGGCCATCGAGACCATGGCCACTGAACCGTCACGGGTTGGGGGCCGCTTCATTGTTTGAGCGCCCGTTCCTGAACTGATCTTTGTTTGGGCGTGTCGCCGCTGGTAAACAAGGAACTCCTGGTAGATCGGATGATGTCGAGTCACCGTTCCACCAGGAGTTCCATTGTTATCTTGCACCACCATGTCCGGTGCCGCCGCACCGGAGGTGACGTGCTGCCGCCTGGCACCGTTTCACCAGAAGCCGTCTACCCGCTCGCGACGCTATCCCTCCGATACCACCGACGCGCAATGGGCAGCGCTTGACCCACTGCTGCCCGATCCGGCCTGGCTGACCGGAAGCGGCGGTCGACCCGAGGCGCACTGCCGCCGCGAGATCGTGGACGCGATCTTCTATCTCGTCGACAACGGCATCAAATGGCAAGTTATTGCGAATATCCGGTAACGATCACTGACGGAACGCTGCAGTTGGCCAGTTGAGCGCGGTTGTTGGCACTCATGCTGCTCAGGTGGCCTGGCCGGTTGCCGACAAACAGATCGTCGGCGGCCATGCGCCCGAATACGATCACCTGACCGGCGGACAGCCGGCAGGCGAAGCAGGCCGGGAGCGAGCGGATGAGCCAGTATTTCCAGGTCGGCGACAAGGATGTGTGGAACCCGTCGAACGGAGTCGGCCTGCTGTTCCTGCGCTCGGCGGAGGCGTTGGCCCCGATTGCTGGCCTGCCCACGGGGATCAGCGCGGCGAACGCCGACGAGTGGGTGATCGACATGCCAGCCTTCGCGGAGTTCGTTGGAGCCCTTGTCGACCGGTATCAGCGGTCGACCCACGTGATCCTGCGGTCGTTGATGGAAGGATTCATCGCTACCCTCCTCGTCCTGGTCGAACGAGGAGGGGGCGACATCCCGTCGCTGGGCACGAGTCCGGGCCGCGACGTCACCGACATCTCTGTTACCGAGAACGGACTCGGTGACCATCCCCCGGCCGGAAGGCTGATCGAGCTTCGGGCCGCCCACGCACGAGCGATGCCCGGTTGACCCGAGAAACAACGACGCCGTGACGACAGACTTTCGTTGGATGCGGCGTGGCCAGCTGTCCCGCTCGACGGTAGCGACGGCGTAACTGGTCAGGTTGCTGGGAAGCGGTCAGTGGGTTACGGGTAGCCAGGGGCGGCCCTCGGCGAGCATGACGAGGACTTCGAAAAAGTGTTTACCGTGTTTCGCGGCGGTAGACAGATAGCTGCGGATAGCGCAGAACTG
>DATATE010000264.1:0-8729 GCA_036268955.1 Pseudonocardiaceae bacterium | reverse complement strand
CGGTGGCGTGGACTGATCTTGGTCGACAGCCCTCCTACCGGAGGCTTCATCTCGTTGTCACGCCGACACTCCGACAAACATCAACTCGTGATCCACATCCCTTGTCCACCAACACTTCCCGACCAGGTTGAAAACGGCTCCGTGATCCTGACGGCGCCCCCGGCGACGCTTACGGTGCACCGGATTCGCCTCGATCATCCGCTGATCGACCGCATCCTCCATGATCATCGACAGCAAGCACGTGATGCCATCGATGGTGGAGACCGCGTATCGCCTGCGCAATTCCTTGCGCCAGATCGTCACGTCCAGAGCAGTGATCTCCCCGATCGGAGTCTCACCCCAGCGCGGCACGATGCTGTTGCGCAGCAGCCCCTCGTAGTTCTCCACGGTCCGTGGCTCAACATCCAGCGCCTGCACCCATTTCGCGGCCCACGCCCGCAGCTTCATCTTGCCATCGGCGGGATTGATCCAGCGGCCGCGCCGCTTGTCGGACTCCATGTCCGCGACATAATTCCTGGCGTCTTGCTCGGTCGTAAACGTCACGGGCACTTGGACGGACTTGCCGTTGTGGTAGTAACGAACTCGCCATGAGTGCTCGCTCCGGGGCTCTGGCCACGCCATCACAATCTCCTACCATTTGGCCGGCGGGCGGATAAGAACGCGATGATGACTGCGGTGGCCAGTCGCGCGCATGCGTCATGCGCCAGATACAAGCCGACTCGTGATTCGATCAGCTTGCCTGGATGCCACCACGGTCAGAAGCGGTTGGCCAGACCGCTCGCGGGACATCCGCGCTAACCGGGCGTTTTCTTTGGCGTGTCTGTGCATACAGGACCGCCCCTTGTTGGGTGCAAGCGCAACACGAGTTGGGACTTCCCCCAACACGGGGCCAAACGACCAATTTCACCCGAATGCGCACACCTCAGCTACCGAGCGTCATCCCGCAGTTCCCTTGCGGCCGAGTGACACCCCACCCCGCTGTCAGCCGCGCGCACGGCGCCACGAGCAGCGACCTTTGCCAGATCTTCTCCGTTACGGAGCAGACAACAAGATACTCAAGATCGACGAAGACCCTATCCGGCGCTAGCCGCAACCCAACTCCAGGCACTCGTGGCGCGCTGTTCGGACGCGGAGACCGCCACCATCTGCCGCATCATTTGAGGAGGAGCCAATCGGCTCGCCTGGACCGCATACGGCCATCGGTTGGCCCCGCACCGTCCTCACGATGAATACGGATTCGGCCAGCCAGAGGACATGGTCATCGCGTTCCGCGATACCAGCGACGACCGCTGAAGCAGCACGTGCACGCTGCGGTAACCCGCGATCGAGGGGCACTCAGAATGTGTGGGTCAACGAGGTGTTGATCGTCGGGGGTCGGGGAAGCCGAGGCTGACGTAGCCGGGTGCGCGCTTGGCCAGGGACGAGGCCAGGACCCCGGTGTTGATGTCGTTGTAGTCGTGGACTTCGGCGGTGGTCTTGCCAGGATGTGCCCGCAGAATCCTGCCGGCGTACTGGACCAGGCGGCCCTTGAACGCGATTGGTACAGCGAGAAACAGGGTGTCCAGGACAGGGCAGTCGAATCCTTCGCCGACGAATGGTCCGGTGGCGACGACCAACAGTGGCGCCCCTTCGCCGGCAATGTGGATTCGGGCGAGTGCGTCGCGGCGATCGGTGGCGCTCATGCCGCCGCGCAGCGTTATCGGGTCGAGCGAACGTCGCCCGAACTCGTCGGCGAACCTTGTCACGTGGGCTGTCCACTGGGTGAGCAGCAGGCAGTGCCGACCCCGTTGGAGCGCGGCAGTCACGTCGTCGACGACCTGGGTGAGGCGGGCATCGTCGGCGACGAGGTCGCGGTAGATAGCTGCCATGCCGCCAGGCTTGGTGGGGTCGGCGTCACCGAGATAGCGGTAAGCGGTGCCGTGGACGTGGAGCACGGGCGTTGGCCGGACAGCGGTTTTCTCGAATTCGAGTTGGGGTGTGCTGTCGTTGGCGGCTGGGGTGGAGTGGGTGATGGTGTGCCGGACCGGGCCTAGCTGGAGGGCGATCAGGTCGTCGAGCTTGTCGCGACGGTACGGGGTGGCGGTGAGGCCGAGCCAGCGGCGGGCCGGGATCTGCTTGACCGCGTGTTCGAACGCCGCAGCGGGGATGTGGTGGCACTCGTCCACGACGACCAGCCCGTAGCCGCTGGTGAGCTGCTCGATGTCGGTCTTGCGGGCAAGAGTCTGCAGCATCGCGACATCGACCACGCCACGGGTTTTGCGTCGACCGCCGCCGAGTTGACCGGCCTTGATACCCAGCAGGTCGCTGATGCGGGTCCGCCACTGGTCGGCCAGGGCCTTGCGGTCGACGAGCACGAGCGTGGAGGTCGCATGGGTAGCGATCATCGCGCATGCCATCACTGTCTTGCCCGCGCCGGGCGGGGCGACCAGCACCCCGAGGTCGTGTTCGCGCAGATCGTCCACGGCGCCCTGTTGCTCGCGGGTCAGCGTGGCGGTAAACGTGAACTCTCGCGTCTCGCCGGTCTGCCGGTCATCGGTGACATCGAGGCGACTACCTGCTTGCTCGACCAGCGAGGCCACCGTGTCCTGCATGCCTCGAGGCAGGACGAGCCCGCCGTCCAGTGTTTCGTCGTAGCAGCGCAGGAATCGCGGTATATCCCATGTAGACATTCGAAGTCGCTGGCGCTCGTAGAATAGCGGGTTCGTCATCGACGCCGCATGTTTGAGTGTCGCGTGCAACGCTGGGGGCAACTCGGCCGACTCTACCCGGATGCCCGAGTTGAGCAGGGCATGCACGACGGCGGGCGCAGCGACATGTATCCGGGTCGAGATAGCCGCGCCGATTCTGTCGACACCGGTACCGACCGTGACTGTGCTGGCGCGGCGCGCGGCCTTGTTGACCTCGGCAGGGCTCATCCGGCCGAGCGAGGACAGGTACGCCCACTGGTCGTCGTGGGGTTCCATCGTGGCCAGATCGAGGAACACCGTCGCCCCGTCCTGGCGTGCCTTGCCGTGCAGCGGCGCGGCGATCAGATTCCCCACGCCACCTGCAGGCAGTACATCCTGCGACGGAAACAGCCGGTCGTAGCTGGCTAGGTCCATACGACCCCGCATCGCCATCGCCTCCCGCAACAGGCCGGTGCCGAGCCTGCGGGCCGTTTCGGCAGGCACCGGCGCAGTGAAGAACACCCACGCGTGCGCGCCGATCCCCGAGCGTGAGACCTCTAACGCCGCCGGCACCGACCACGCCCGGGCGGCCTTCAAATAGGCCAGCGCGTCCAGCATCGCCATCGGCCCGTCGAAGTCCGCCGCCAGCCACCAGCACAGGTCACCGTCTAGCAGCGGATACAGCCCGACATGCGCCTCACCAGTCAGGTGCGCATGCAGTACATCCTTACTCAGAGGCAGATAGTCGCGGTCCTCGTGCCGCACGCCCTTACGCCAGCCACCACGTACCGCCGGGAGCCATCCCGCCTTGCCTGTACGGACGTTCTCCCACCGGGTGGCGTAGATGTCGGTGCGAGCGGCGAACAAGGCCGCGAAGAAGTCAACTTTCACCTCCGGCGCCGACCGCCGATCGACCGGGCCCGGAGGCGCCTCGAAGAAACCGGTCTGAACCGGGCCGGGTGGTACGGCCTGCTTGGGCGTCAACTCCAGCAGTCGCAACAGCCGCGCGTTCTCCGCACGCAACTGCGCTGTCACGGCACGCAGGCCAGCGAGTTCTTCTGCGAGCCCTGCGGCCTTCGCTGACCGGAGATCGTCGTCCACAGGACCCACCGTAGATCTGATGCTCAGATGCCGGCCCGGTTGAGACGCTCGATAAGGCCGGACTTACGCGTATGCGCCTGCCGCAACGCGATGGTGCGCAGAGTGAACGTGTGGTAACGATCCTGCCGTACGGCGAGTGCCTGGAGATCGGCGAGCAGGGTGACGGCGACGTCGTACTCTGTCGATTTCCTGGTGGCGATCAGCGCGTCAACGCGCGACCACGCGGCATCTTCGTCACCAGCCAGTTCGTCGAGTCGTCGCTCGCGGGTCCTGAGGCGCTCCTGTTCCCGGCGCGCCTCGTTCTCGGCGCGCTCAGCTGCCAGTCGACGCTGTCGCCCGGCTCGCCGGCGTGCCGCGTCGTCGAGTAGGTCGGCCACGGTCCGGCGGGTCAGTACGGGAATGGCCGGGGCGGTCTCGCCACGGAAACGGCCCAACAACTCCATCCGCACCCGCGCGGCCTGACCCTGCACGACCCGCTCCAGCAGCCGATCCTTCTCGCCAACCGATAGATGGGACACCCAGGTGGTCAGATCGCCGGGATCCTCAGCGATCTCCTCCAGCGGCGGAGAAGCCGCAGCCGCGATCGCGAGAAGGTCCTCATCGACGCGGAGAAAATCGGCCAACGCTCGTTGCGCCGCGGTGAGTGTGGCCAGGCCCGGCGGCACGGGTGGTTCGAGATCGTCGTCGGCGTCGCGGTCGAAGAGATCCTCGTCGCGTTCCCAGGCACCGTAGGCACCCAGCCAGCCGAGGTAGAGCGGTCGGAGATCACCAGAGGCGAGTTCAGCACGAGCTCCGACAATCGCCGACAGCAACGCCTGGGCGTCATAGTCGAACTCGAACTCACCGGCTTCGTCCTCGCTCCTGAGGTCCAGCACGATGAACTCAGCTGTAGTCCGGGCGGTCAGTTGGTCCCCGACGCAGTAGTCCGCGACGATGTCGGGTTTGAGGAGATCGCGTGGCAGGCGGAACATCACCCGGTGGGTGCCCCAGTTGGCCAGATAGAGATGCGCGTCGTAGTAGCGCTCCATCAACCGGTTCGGGTCACCCTTGAAGTCGCCCCAGTGGTACTCGTTCACGAAACTGGTGGCGGTGATCGTCGCCCGGGTGGACAGCGATCGAACCTCTGCCTGTTCGGCATGATCCAGCGACCGGTCGATCGCCACGAATTCGTAGTACTGGTACTCGCTCACTACACATCCACTGAGTCGGCAGGGGTGAAGGGTTTTGCTCGGAAACTGGATTCGTCGCCCAGGTGAAAGAACAGGTGGCCCTTGATCGTTTCGTCATCGGCAAGAACGGCCCAGCCGCGTCCGCTGACCTGGTCGCCCTCATCGACACCTTCCCAAGTGAACTCGACACCGGGCCCACTGTCCCGCTCGACCGGGCGGCAATCCAGCCAACCCTGGACGGCAATGAAACCGAACTGGCCGGCCCCGTCAAAGGTGAACTCGATGAAAGCCGGCTCCACCAGATCGATCGCGTCGCGGCCCCAGCCGCTCATCGCCACGATCCGCCACCGCCCGGCCAACCGCGCCATAGACTTCCGAACGCCCCTTGCCATGGGGCGTCAGAGTAGCCAACGCTGGGAAGATCAGTTCGAGGTGTTGCCGCTGACCGCGCCGACTGACGAACCGGCAGTATGTCGAGACCGGGTGATCACCACGAGCTTGAGGCTTCCGATGCCACCTGGTCTAGCCTCCTGGACATGGCATGCATCAAATCCTACCCACATGCCACTTCATTGGGTAGGATTTGATGCATGTCCGATGACGCCGACCGCCGCACCCTACGCCTGGCAACCATGCCAGCCACCTTCACGGCCAGGCAGGCACGGACCGCCGGGCTCTCCTCCCGCGACATGGCCGCCCTGGCTTCAGCACACGCCATCGAGGAGATCTCCCGCGGCGTCTACCGCCGCGCTGACGCAGCGCCCACACCCCATCTCGATCTGATCGCCGTCTCGACGCGAGCGCCGCACGCAGTGCTCTGCGGGGAATCCGCACTCGCCCTCCACGAGCTGATTGACGATATCCCGTACGAGGTGCACATCGCGGTCGCGCGCGGCACGCACCGCCCCGCCATCACCTATCCGCCCACCCGGATTTCGCAATACGCGGCCGACACCTTCGATTACGCCATCGAGCGATTCGAAGCCGCGTCCGGTGAGTCCGTCCCCGTCTACAGTGCAGCGCGGTCCGTCGTCGACGCCATGCGCCTGGGCGGAACCGCAGGCAGGACTCTCGCCCTCAGCGCCCTGAACCGTTACCTGCGCCGTTACGGTCAGGGCGGTGTCGCCGACCTCCAGGACGCCGCGAGCACACTCGGCGGTATGGCCGCCCTTCGTCCAGCGATCGAAACGGTGCTCGCCTGATGCCCAACCCCACCCGCGACACCGTGGCCGGACGCGTGTACAACGATCTGCGCAACCTGGCCCGCCGGACCGGCCGCCCCACCGATGAGGTCATGCTCGAATACGTGCTGGAGCGCTTTCTCTACCGGCTGAGTATCCATCCGCTCGGCGGCCAGCACTTCGTGCTCAAGGGCGGCCTGCTCCTCGCCCAGTTCGGTGCCCGCCGCATGACCCGCGACATCGACATCCTCGGCCGGGCCTTCCCCGACGATGCGCAGGAGATCACCCGACGTATCTCCATGATCGCCGCCACACAGGTCGATGACGGCATCACCTTCGCCCCCGAAAGCCTCACCACCGTGCCCATCCGGCAAGAAGACGAATACCACGGACTCCGCCTGGTCATGACCGCCACGCTCAGTCGCGCCCACCTCAAGCTCCAACTCGACATCAGCTTCGGCGACCCCGTCACACCCGGCCCAACAAAGATCGAATACCGCCAGTACCTCAGCGCCCAACCCTTCACGCTCTACGGCTACCCGATCGCCACCGTCATCGCCGAGAAACTCTCCACCGCCGTCGCACTCGGCGACCTCAACACCCGCGACCGCGACTATGCCGACCTCTACCAACTGATCACCCGCCACCACCTCGACGGCGACGAACTGTCCGAAGCACTCGCCGCGACCGCCGAACACCGCGGCATCCGCCTACGTCCCCTCAGCAGCGCCATCACTGACCTTCCGACACGGCGCCAACGTTCTTACACGGCATGGCTACGACGCCAAGGACCCGCCGCCCGAGACCACCCCGAGCAGTTCGCCGACCTGGTGGCCGCCGTGACCGCCTTCGCCGATCCGCTCCTGGCCGACGCCGTCCGACAACGCATCTGGGATCCGAGTACCACAACCTGGAGTTGAGGCCGGGTGACCAGTTGCGGGTAAGGGCTGAGCAGGAGTTGTCGCTGCACGATCGCCGTGACCTTGCGGACGGCCGCCTCGTACGCGTGAAAGGCTCTGGCTACATCGGAATAGGTGGCCCTGCGGGCGCCGGACCAATAGCGGACGGCGACGGCGACGGCGACGGCGAGAATGTGCCCGATCCAGGGAATCCTCGGAGTCGCAAGACGTAGTCGCGAACTCTGGAAACTCATGAATTATCTGCCTTGATCTCTTTGGTGTCAGTGTGGCGGGCTGCGGGCTGACCTCGGTGGAGGCGACGCTATTCGGGATACGGGAGCTCGCGTGCTGGGTGTCTGGGGCCCTGGCCTGCGAGTACGGCCGCGAGCGGAGTCCAGCCGGTTCCGCCGCATGTTGTGGCAGTGGCCATCCGGTCGTAGGCGTCGAGGATGAGGCGACGGGTGCGATATTCGCCCAGGTCGCGTTCCTCGTACTTGCGGACTACGGGGAAGGAGTCCAAGACATGTTGTACCTCGGTACAGGTCAAACCGTAGACGTGGAACATGGCAGCGTCGAGGTCGGCGCGTAGGAGCGCCCGGCGCTCTGGATCCCACCGGAACGGCGGGCCGTCGTCCTTCATCTCCTGCGCGTACGCCTGCAGTCGCCATGACGTGTAAGACAACTCCAACACGTACGGGATGATCCACTCAAAGAGCGTGTTTTCAAGCTGCCATGGGGTTGGCCGAGCGAAGTGGTAAGGGCTCGGGCAGGCAATTTGTTTCACAATAAAATAGGTCATCCCCGTTCCACTGATCTTCTGCCGCGCAACATAATCGAAAACCATAGATGACCATAACGCATGAAGAATCGGTCCAAGATTAGGATTTCCCGGAAATGCTATCGGAAACTTGTTCCCCACGGCACTCCTAGGCAGCACGGACGACACGAAGGTGCGCATATCACTTGAACGGGCGATGTCACGCCAGCCCATCAACCAGTCTCGATCCCATTTTCCTTCTAGTTTTTCTTGTGTTTTCCTGCGGCCAATCCAGTGCCGAGCCAACGGTTCCGTACGAGGGTCATCATGTTGCGCTGGTGTCAGTCTGGGAAGCGCGCCAACATTGAGTTCAGCCTGGCTTGCGTCACGGTAGGTAGAGAAGCGGTGATCGAAGTGGCTGAGCATCTTTGCCTCGTACAGTGGTACATACTCCTCATCTGAAGCTACGTATGACCATCCGTTGAAGGTAGCGAAGCTGAGCTCGTCGGGCTGGTGAAATAATCCCGAATCATTGGCCATGCGGAATAGCGTTCCGAATGTAAGGACCCATGGGTTTCCGCCTTCCGCTTCATCCCGGATGAGTACAGGGTGCCGACGATAGATACCCAGAGCAATATCGGCGTCTTTTCGCGTTCGGAACATCGGAAGCGTTCCAGTATTGGGGTTCATTGCTAGAACTTCATCGGCGGAAAGTTGGAATTGCCCATTGGAGACGTTGACGAGATGGCGGGTCAAAAATGCGTAGCGCGTTCTCGCCACAATTCTAGCGCGACCTGTCATTACTGTGATTGCAAGTAACTGGTCAGGTTGCTGGGAAGCGGTCAGTGGGTTACGGGTAGCCAGGGGCGGCCCTCGGCGAGCATGACGAGGACTTCGAAAAAGTGTTTACCGTGTTTCGCGGCGGTAGACAGATAGCTGCGGATAGCGCAGAACTG